>CAMZFV010000018.1 GCA_947306175.1 uncultured Prevotellaceae bacterium | reverse complement strand
GTTTATTTGAAAATTTTATTTATTAACCGTCCACAATTTTTAGTGGACAGCAATGTTTTCGCTGATTATAAGATTGCTTTGAATACTACTGAACCTTGATTTACAAGCCTGAAGCCAGGTAGGTGGGGCGGTCGAGGTTGCGGTAGGCGATGGCTTCCATGATGTGGTGGTCGAGGACGTCGGTGGTGCCTTCGAGGTCGGCGATGGTGCGGGCGACTTTTAGGATGCGGTCATAAGCGCGGGCGGACATGTTCATGCGTTCCATGGCGTCGCGAAGTTTTTCTAATCCGGCAGCGTTGGGTTCGGCGTATTTGTGCAAGAGGGACGGGGTCATCTGGGCGTTGCAGTGGATGCCGGGTTCGTCCTTGAAGCGGCGCTCTTGGAGCATCCTCGCGGCAATGACGCGTTGGCGGATGGCGGCGCTGGGTTCGCCTGGAGCCTTGCTTGACATCTGATCAAAATCGACGGGCTGGACCTCGATCTGCAGGTCGATGCGGTCGAGCAGCGGGCCCGAAATCTTGCTCATATAGTGGGTGCGCTGGTACTCGTTGCAGACGCATTTCTTCTTGGGGTGTCCGTAATACCCGCACGGGCACGGATTCATCGACGCCACGAGCATAAACGACGCAGGATACTCAGTACTGTATTTCGCCCTCGAAATCGAGATAATCCTGTCCTCTAACGGCTGACGCATTACCTCTAAAACGGAGCGATTGAACTCTGGTAGCTCATCCAGGAAGAGGACGCCATTGTGGGCAAGTGATATTTCACCGGGCATGGGGTAGCTGCCGCCGCCCACGAGAGCGACAGGCGAAATGGTGTGGTGCGGGCTGCGGAAAGGTCGCATGGTCATCAGCGTGGTACCTTGGGGCAGTTTGCCCGCCACGCTGTGGATTTTGGTGGTTTCCAGGGCTTCGCTCAGGGTGAGGGGCGGCATGATGGACGGCAGGCGCTTGGCCATCATTGACTTGCCCGAGCCAGGGCTACCCACCAGCAGGATGTTGTGTCCGCCAGCACAGGCGACCTCAAAGGCGCGTTTGACGTTCTCCTGACCCTTCACATCGGCGAAGTCGAAGGGGAAGACGCCCTGTGCCTTGGCAAATTCAGCACGGGTATCGACCACCGTAGGCTCCAGCTCGATGTCGCCATTGAGGAACTGCACCACTTCGATGAGGTTATCCACACCATAGATGTTGAGGTTGTTGACCACAGCGGCTTCCATGGCATTGGCGCGAGGCAAGATAAAGCCGTCGAGATGCATCTCACGGGCCAGGATCGCCATGGGCAGGGCGCCCTTGATGGGGCGCAGGCTGCCGTCCAGCGAGAGTTCGCCCATGAGCATATAGCGGTCTAAACGGCTGGTGTCGATTTTCTCGTCTCCTGCGAGTATACCCACCGCCAGCGGCAGGTCATAGGCCGACCCTTCCTTCTTGATATCGGCGGGCGACATGTTGATCATCACCCTTTTACCCGGGAACTTGAAGCCCGCCTGCTGCATCGAGCAGCGCACACGTTCGGCGCTCTCCTTGACCGCGGTGTCGGGCAGACCAATGATCATAAACCCTGCACCAAAGTCAACAGTCACCTCGATCTCCACCTTGATGGCGTCGATTCCCTGAACAGCGGCTCCAATCGTTCTCGCTAACATAACCTCTTGATTATTTGGCTTTAAAATATTCCTTCATCAGCTTCTTGACACGCGGGGCTAGCTTGATGATCGTGAACATGGTACACAGCGCCATTAGGGCGAATGCCAGGTCCATGATGCTCACCATGACCTTGAGCGGAATCATGGCAGCGACGACAATCATCGCCAGATAGTAGTAGTTGTACCACTTGACGTTGTGGGCACCGAAGAGGTAGTTGGTGCACTTTTGGCCATAGTAGCTATAGGAGAACATCGTCGAGAAGGCAAAGAAGAAGACAATCGCCATCAGCAGCAGGTGACCGATGCCAGGCAGCAGCTGTCCCCAAGCTCCTAGGGCTACATACAGACCCTTGGGGTCGGTCAGACCCACGTAGTTGCCCGCGATGATGATGGGAATTGAGGTCAGCGTGCACACCAGACCCGAGTCGATGGCCGGACCCAGCATGGCGATAAGGCCCTCGCGGATGGGAACGGTGTTCTTGCTCGCACCGTGCATCATCGAGGCGGTACCCACACCAGCCTCGTTGACAAAGGCGGCGCGACGTGCACCCGTCAATGCCACATAGGCAAAGGCGCCAAAGCCTGCCCGCATGTCGAATGCGCCCTCAAAGATTTTGACAAACACGCCAGGAATCTCCCTGAAGTGCATGGCCATGATGACAATGACCATAATCAGATAGAGAATGACCATCACAGGCACAATGCGCGAGGCAAACAGGGCAATGCGCTTAATGCCTCCCAGAATGACGGCGCCCACAATGGCCACCATGATGAGTCCCATGATGAAACGCAGCGTCAGCGTGTTCTCGATGCCCATCGGCGTAGTGAACACGGTGGTTACCGACTCCACCAGCTGGTTGGCCTGCATGAAGCACAGCGTGCCCACGAGGCCAAAAATCGAGAAGGCCACAGCCAGCGGTTTCCACTTCTCGCCCAAACCTTTGGTGATGATATACATGGGACCGCCCTGCACCTCACCGGCGCTGTCGCGACCCTTGTACATGATCGACAACGTGCCTTCAAAGAACTTGGTGCTCATACCCACCAGGGCGCTCACCCACATCCAGAAGACCGTGCCAGGACCACCAATCGACAAGGCGATGGCGACACCCGCAATGTTACCCATGCCTACGGTTGCGGCAATGGCGCTCAGCAGGGCCTGCACCGAACTGATCTGTCCCGACTGCTTGCCCTGGTCACTTGCCTGCCTCTCGCGCAGCGCACGCACGGCATTGGGCAGACGCCGGATGGACACAGCACCTGAATACAGGAACAAAAACAACCCGCCGCCAATCAGCAGGAAAAACTCGGGATAGCCGCACACAGCGTCGCTGACGTCCACAATCCATTGACTCAATGCATCGAGCATATTTTCCATAATTATTTATTCAAGTTCTACAGCGGCAGTCCGCTGTAGAACTTGAAGATTAGTGATTAAAGTTTAGTGTTTAGAGAGGGGGCTTACTCTTCGCCCTCAGCCATGGTGGTGAAGACGTTCTGCACGTCGTCATCCTCCTCGAGGACTTCGATCAGGGCCTCGACGTCGGCACGCTCGGCCTCGTTCAGATCCTTGTAGTCGGCAGGCTCATAGACGAACTCGCTGCTCTTGATCTCAAAGCCGTTGTCCTCAAGATACTTCATGATGTCACCATTGGAAGCGAAGTCGCCCGACACGAGCATTTCCTCCTCGTCGATGGCAAATTCCTCGGCGCCGCAGTCGATGAGTTCCAGCTCCAGTTCATCTGGATCAACGCCATCCTTAGGAGCCACGTGGAAGTAGCACTTGTGGCTGAACATGAAGGCCACGCTACCCGAGTTGCCCAGACTGCCACCCTTCTTGTTGAAGTAGTTGCGCAGGTTGGCCACGGTGCGGGTGGTGTTGTCGGTAGCGGTCTCGACCAGAACGGCGATGCCGTGAGGACCGAATCCCTCGTAGATCACCTCCTTGTAATCACCGGCATCCTTCTCGCTGGCACGCTTGATGGCGCGTTCGATGTTCTCCTTGGGCATATTGGCCGTCTTGGCGTTGGCGATCAACGCGCGCAGGCGTGAGTTACCCTCAGGGTCGGGACCACCAGCCTTAACGGCGATAGTGATTTCCTTACCGATTCTTGTAAAGGTGCGGGACATGCTGCCCCAACGTTTCATTTTTCTTGCTTTGCGGTATTCAAAAGCTCTTCCCATTGTTATATAAAGTTTTAAGTTGTGAGTTTTAAGTTTTTTTCTTTAGGCTTTAGGCTCTAGGTTTTAGGCTTTAGGAGGCATCCGCAAACACCTAATGCCTAACGCCTAAAACCTAATACCTTACCTCAGCTTGGCGCCCAATTGGGTCTCCAGGTTCTTGATGATCTTGCTCATGATGGCGTCGATCTGCTTGTCGTTGAGCGTCTTCTCGTTGTCTTGCAGGATCATGCTGATGGCGTAGGACTTCTTGCCTGCCTCCAGCTTGTTGCTCTCATAGACGTCGAACAGCGTCATCGACTTCAACAGCTTTTTCTCGGTGCTCTCCACCACGCGGCGGATGTCGTCGTAGGTCACCTGACGGTCCACCAGCAGAGCCAAGTCACGGCGCAAGGGCAGCGTCTTGGGCAGGTCGGTGTACTTGATGTCCTTCTTCATCGCCAGTTTGCAGGCGAGATTCCAGTTGATTTGCGCATAATAGACGGGCTGGTCCACGTCAAACTTCTTGGCCAATGCCTCGTCCACCACGCCCATCACGGCGATAGTCTTGCCACCATGGTTGCTATAGCGCAGGGCAGGATTCAGGATTTCGTCCTCGTACTGCTCGATGACCAGGTCATGCAGGTTCACGCCCATATTGGTGAACACGTTCTCGAGGTCGGCCTTCAGGTCATAGACGTTCAGTGCCCTCACCTTGTCGGCCCATGATTCGTCATGGTTGTTGCCGCTCAGCCACATGCCCATCTGGGTGCTCTCGCTATAGGGTGCGAGGGCTTTCTCCTCCTGGCTGATGCTGCCGTCATGGCTATATACGTTACCAAACTCGTAGAGACGCAGATTGGCGTTCTTGTGGTTGATGTTGCGGGCAATGCTCTCCAGTCCACCGAACAACAGCGTCTGGCGCATCACGTTCAGGTCGCTGCTCAGCGGGTTCATGATACGCACGCACAGGTCGGCGGGATAGGTCGTCAGGCCCTCGTAGTAGGCGCCCACGGTCAACGAGTTGTTCATCATCTCGTGGTAGCCCACGCTAGTGAGCTGGTTGCTGACGGTCTCCTGCATGTCATCGCGGAAGTCCACATCAGTCTTGTTTGACAGGCTACCATGAACAGCGTCGGTAAACTCGACATTGTTGTAACCATACACGCGCAGGATGTCCTCCACCACGTCACAGGGGCGGCGCACGTCCACACGGTAGGTGGGCACGACGAGGTTGATCTTCTCATCATCCTCGGCAGTGATTTCCATCTCCAGACTCTTCACGATGGCGCGGATCTCATCGTGGGGAATATCCTTGCCGATGAGACGCTTCACGTAGTCGTAGTGCAGTTCAACGGGGAAGCCGGGGAAATCGTGGGCCTTCACGTCAACAATGTCGCCGCAGATTTCGCCTCCTGCCAGTTCCTTGACGAGCATGGCGGCAAGCTTGAGGTTATAGATGACCTCGTTGGGGTCAATGCCGCGCTCAAAGCGGAACGACGCATCGGTGTTCAGGCCGAAGCGGCGTGCCGTCTTGCGGATCCACGTGGGATGGAAATAGGCCGACTCCAAGAAAACGTCGGTGGTGGTCTCGGTCACACCCGAGTCCAGACCGCCAAATACACCGCCGATGCACATCGGATCCTCACCGTTGCAGATCATCAGGTCGCGGTCGGTCAACGTGCGCTCCACACCATCGAGGGTGGTGAACTTGGTGCCGGCGGGGGCCGTCCTGACAACGATGCGGTCGCCCTTTACCTTACTCAGGTCAAAGCAATGCATCGGTTGTCCCGTGCCCAGCAGGATGTAGTTGGTGATATCGACGATATTGTTGATGGGGCGCTGGCCAACAGCGAGCAGCAGGTCCTTGAGCCACTTGGGACTTTCCTGTACCTTCACGCCGCGAACGGTCAAACCGGCGTAGCGGGGGCAAGCCTCGGCATTCTCGACGGTCACGGGGATACCGCCATCCTTGCGGTCGACGGCAAACTCCTCCACGCTGGGACGGTGCAGGTTCACAACCATGCCGTGACGCTTCATCCATGCCGACAGGTCACGGGCCACACCATAGTGCGAGCCGCCGTCGATGCGGTTGGGCGTCAGGTCCACCTCGATGAGATAATCATCCTCGATGCCATAGTAGTCGGCGGCAGGGGTGCCCACCACTGCGTCCTCGGGCAGGACGATGATACCGTCGTGGCTGGTGCCCACGCCGATTTCATCCTCGGCACAGATCATGCCCAGCGACTCCTCGCCGCGCATCTTGCTGCGCTTGATGGTAAATTCCTGGTCGCCGTCATAGAGCTTGGTACCCAGGGTGGCGACGATGACCTTCTGTCCTGCTGCCACGTTGGGGGCACCACACACGATCTGCACCGGGTCATTGCCATCGCCCAGGTTGACGGTGGTGATGTGCAGGTGGTCGCTGTTGGGGTGGTCGATGCAGGTTATCACCTGACCAACGACCAGTCCGCGCAGGCCGCCCTTGATGGTTTCCACTTGTTCTACTGCTCCCACTTCCAGACCCAGCGAGGTCAATGCCTCGGCCACCTGTTCGGGTGTCAGGTCGGTGTCAATATAGCGTTTGAGCCATTTATAGGAAATATTCATAGTCTCGAATAAAATTATAATCGCTTAAAAACGTGCAAAGTTACGAAAAGTCGAGAGAAGAACAAAGGAAAACCTGTTTTTCTTTGTTTTTCCGAAACGGAGTAACTTCGGCGAAGCCAACGGTAGTGAAAAAATCACTAATCGACAACGACACAATAAGAAAATGATGAAAAAGAAGGTTCTGACGTATAGTAGTGTTATGAAAAAAGGAGGCTGGCGCATCACGCGCGGGCCTCCCTATAAAAATTTATGAGAATGATTGTTTTTAGCTTCTACTTGGTGAGGATTTTCTTGTTCAGGTAGTCCATAAAGGCGTCCTTGTAATTGTCACCGATGGGCAGTGAGACGTCATCGGCGAGGACGACGTGGTTCTTCTTGACCTCGATAATCTTGTCCAGGTTGATGATGAACGAGCGGTGGATGCGCATGAACTTGGTGTCAGGCAAGTGCTCCTCGATTTTCTTCATGCTCAGCAGCACGATGACTGGCCTCTCCTTATCATCACACGAAATCCTCAAGTACTCGCTCATGGCCTCGATGTAGCGGATCTGCTCAATGTTGATACGCACGATCTTGTAATCGCTCTTGACATAAATGACGCCGTCATCGTCAATCTGGGTAGAAATCTCGGATGCTGCCTGTTGGCGGATCTCGCAGATGTCACGCACCTTTTGGGCCGCCGCCTCAAACTCGTCGAAACTGTAAGGCTTCAACAGGTAACCCACGGCATTGGCCTTGTAACCCTCGATGGCATACTCGCTATAGGCCGTGGTGAAAACCATGACGGGACCCTTGCTGTGGTCCTGCTCGACCGATTTGGCAAAGTCTATGCCATTGAGGTCGGGCATATTGATATCGAGGAAGATGGCTTCAACCGTTTGCTCATCCACTACTTTTTGGGCCTCAAAGGCGTTATGGCACGATGCCACCAGGTCAAGAAAGGGAATTTTCTTGATATAGGTCTCCAGCTTCTTGAGCGCCAGAGGTTCATCGTCAACTGCAATACACTTGATCATAGAGCTTTTAGTTTCTAGTTTCTAGTCCCTAGTTTCTAGTTAGGATTTATTAGCAGTGGTGGAATTGAAATCGTCGGGATGGCGCTCGGGCAGGTTGAGCGACACATCGTAGGTCTCCTCGCCATCGGTGATGTCGAGCGAATAGTCTTCACCATATATCAATTCCAGGCGTTTGGTCACATTGTTAAGCCCCACGCCGCCATATTCATGCTTGACGTTGCTCTTGGTGTTGCGGCAATGGAACAGCAATCGCCCGTCTTTCCTCTCGATGTCGATATCGATGGTAGATGGCTTGTCGTAGGCGACACCGTGCTTGAAAGCATTTTCCACGAAGGGGACAAATACCAGTGGTGCCAGCACAACACTCTCGGGGCAATCCACAGGCACATCAAGATTGACTTTAACCTGGTCGGAATAGCGCAACTTCATGAGGTTGATATGCCTCTTGAGGTATGTGATGGCGGCATTGAGCGATACGAATGGCTTGTCGCTCTCATATAGGAGGTAGCGCATCATCCTAGACATGTCAACGATACTGTCCTTGGCCTGCTCGGGATCGATATCGACGAGGGCATGGATGTTGTTGAGCGTGTTCATGATGAAGTGGGGGTTCACCTGGTAGCGCAGGTAGTCCAGCTCCTGCATCAGGCTCTGCTCCTTGAGCTTAGCCAAGTGCTTTTTCTCTTCCTCGTTCTGGAAATAGGACTTCACACCCAGGTTGGCGCCAATCATCATAATCACGATGATGAACATCGAGATGTCATACTTGTCGATGGGCGGACGCCCCTCTGGAGGGGGAGGTGGAGCCATTTCAGCGTTATCTGGCATAGGCCTAGGCGGCATATTGTTGGGCTTGTGGATGCACTGTATGGTCTGGAAGATAGCCACAACCGCTACACAACCGATGATGTAGTGCGTCACTTTCTTGTGATTCAGGAGCATCGGGGCCAGAATGTGGTTGTGTATCAGGAATACTATTAGGAACAGCAGCAGTGTACCACATGAGTCAATTAGACCACGCTTGATCCAAAAGGGATGTTGAGAGTCGTAATTAATTAGGAATTCCACTACAGGAGATAAGAACAATAAAGTCCACACGATGGTGTAGATGACGGTCTCCTGTTTGGTTTGTTTGTTAAATATGCTCATGTAGCAATATCATGATTGTTGCCTAACAAAAGTAGTGGCTTTTCCTCACATCACAAAAAAAATTCAGCCATCAGTGTGAATGTATCAATAAACCGCCCCTATGGTGGTAGCAATAGGGACGGCTCTTGATGTATGATCTGATTGTACTAAGCAATCAATGCCAGATGTAGGTCACGGTGCCGATGCCCTCGGTCATGGTGTTCTTGGGCACCGAGAAACGCGACTTCAACGCGGCCTCCTCGCAGGCACGGCGTACCTCGGGGTGGGACGCCAGGTCGCCAGTGGCGCTCACGGCGCTGGCCTTGGTAACCTGTCCGCGGGGGCTGACGGTCACACGCACCACCACGCGCCCCGACCACTTGCTGTTAGGCACGGGCTTGGCCCAGTAGTCGAGGGTGTATCCCACGAGTCCGCCAATGCCGGGTTTGCCGGCCAGCACGCCCTGGTTGGAGTTACCGCCAGCGGAGCCTTGCTGTCCGCCACCGCTGCCACCCTTGTTTCCGAAGGCGTTCTTCACCTTGTTGTCGGTAGCGTTGCTGGTAGCGGTTTTCTGCTCGGTAGTCGTCTTGGATTTGGTCTCCTGGGCCTCGGCCTTCTTGTCCTTGGCTTTGGGCTTTTCCACTTCTTTTTCGTTGGGCTTGGTGGGGCCCGATTTCTTGGGCTCAGCCTCTTTGGGTGGTTCTTTCACCTTGTGGGGTGATTCGGTCTTCTGGGTCACCAGCGGCGGGGTCTTCTGGTTCACCTCGCCAGCGTCTTCCAGGTCATCGCCATCGATGTCGGGCTCATCCCCTTCCTCGGGCGACGAGCTCTGGTCGGCAGCCTCCTGATCCATGAACTGGTCCTGGAGGTTGTCCATGGTGTTACCCAGCATCACATAGTCACCGCCAAACAAGATGGAATCCTGAGCCAGCTGAGTGAGGTCAGGCAGATTGGGATCCTGCTCGTAGCGCAGCGAGAAACGCAGCAACAGCGCCAGCGTCCCCACGGTGATGAGCAGGGTGAGCAAGAGGGCCCAGAGGCTATTTTTGCGGCGATCTTCTTCCATCGTGATGACGCATTAGGGATTGGTGACGGGTGCCAAGGGCACCACGGTCTCCTGGTTTTCAACGGGAACCTGGTCGTCGGTGGTGGCGGGGCCGAAGTTGGCCTCGCTAGGCTTGGTGGCAAGCACGATTTTCACACCCTGCTTGGAACCCTTATCCAGGATCTCGACAATTTTACCGTAGTTCACTTCCTCGTCGGCATAGACGGCGACAAACTCGTTGGGGTTGCCGGCCTTGAGGGCCTGCATGAAGCCTTCGAGCTGCTCGGGAGCGATGGGCAGGAGGTCACTCTCGCCGATATCGCTCGTCTGGGTGGCATACATGTTGAGGTTCTTGTCCACATAGATGCGCGTCGAGGGCTTGATGGCCGTCTGCTCACTGCTCTGCGGCAGGTTCACCTCAAGCGCCGAGGGGAAGACAAACGTCGATGTGACCATGAAGAAGATGAGCAACAGGAAGATGACGTCGGTCATCGAGGCCATGCTGAACATCGACATGTTGTTATGTTGTCTCTTGAGTGCCATTTTTTGTTCTCAGTTTTCAGTTGTCAGTTTTCAGCCGTCAGACTAAAACCTAAAGCCTAAAGCCTAAAACCTAAAGCCTAATTTACTTGGCAGGCTCGTTGAGCAGGTCCATAAATTCCATGGTCTTGCCTTCGAGCTTGTTCATGACCTTGTTCACACGCGAGGTGAGGAAGTTGTAGGCAAACAGGGCCACAATACCCACGATAAGACCGGCAACGGTGGTCACCAGGGCCTGGTAGATACCGCTGGCCAGGATGGTCACGTTGCTGTTATTGCCTGCGCTGGCAAGTTGGAAGAATGCCTGCACCATACCGGTAACGGTACCCAAGAAACCGATCATGGGAGCGCCGGCAGCGGTGGTGGCGAGCCAGGTGAAGCCCTTCTCGAGCTTGGCTACCTCCATGTTGCCCACGTTCTCGATGGCAACGAGCACATCGTTCATGGGACGGCCGATGCGGGTAACACCCTTCTCGATCATGCGGGAGTAAGGCGTGTTGGTGTCCTGGCACAGCTTGAGTGCCTGGTCCACCTCACCGCGGTGGATGTATTCCTTGATGCGGTCCATGAAGGAACTGTCCTGACGGTTGGCGCGGTTGATGGCGAACAAGCGTTCAAAGAAAATGTAAATGCTCACGATGGCCAGCAGGGCCAGGGGTATCATGAGCCATCCGCCTGCCATGGTGAGGTCCCATACCGAGAGTTCCTTGACCACGGGTTCGGCAGCGGCGGGAGCGGTGGCGGCAGCCACGGCTGCTACGCTGTCAGAGATTACCTGTGCGGCACTATCCATAGTCTGCTGCACGGTGTCGGCGGCCTGCTGTATCATAGTTTCGGCAGGCGATGTTTGGGCGAGAATCATGTTAAGAATTGACATGTCTATTCGTTATTTGGTTATTTCTGTTGATTGCTATCTATTTTATTAACGCAGAAAGGACGATTTTATTTCAGGCAGTCCTTATATGCCTGGATGGTGGCCTCCAGTCCCAGGTAGAGGGCATCGGCGATGAGGGCATGACCGATGGACACCTCGCTCAGGTAGGGCACGTGCTGCTGGAAGAACTTGAGGTTCTTGAGGTTCAAGTCATGCCCTGCATTCAGCCCCAAGCCTACGCTATGGGCGGTTTGGGCAGCAGCGGTATAGGGTGCCACGGCACGCTCGGGATTGGCCTCAAACTCCTCGGCAAAGGGGCCCGTATATAACTCCACACGGTCGGCTCCCGTGCGCGCAGCAGCGCGGATATTGTCCAGGTCGGTACCCACGAAGAGGCTCGTGCGGATGCCAGCCTCCTTCAGGCGGTCAACGATGCCCGTGAGGAATTCCATGTTGGGCTCTACTTCCCAGCCCGCCGACGAGGTGAGCACATTGGGACCATCGGGCACGAGGGTCGCCTGGGTGGGCCTGACGGCAAGCACCAGCTCCATGAACTCCTCGCTGGGATAGCCCTCGATGTTGAATTCGGTGCGCACCAGGGGGCGCAATGCGAACACATCGCTGCGGCGGATGTGACGCTCGTCGGGGCGCGGGTGGACGGTAATGCCGTCGGCACCAAAGCGTTCACAATCCATGGCTACTTGCTGCACATCAGGTATATTGCCACCACGCGCATTGCGCAAAGTGGCTATCTTGTTGACGTTTACACTCAGGTTGATCATGATTAAAAATAAAGTCTGTTTGTAGTGCTATCTCTACAAACTGCAAAAGTAGCCATATTTTTTCACATAGCCGCGATAAGGAATGTGAATTATGTCTAAAAAAGGCTTTAGTCGCTTGCTAGGCTTTAGGTGTTAGGCTTTAGGTATTAGGTGTTAGGGAAAGATTGTGTCACCTAAAGCCTAAAACCTAAAACCTAAAGCCTAAAAGCCTACTCCTTGAGTCGGCTATCGATGATGATGGTCACAGGGCCGTCGTTGATGAGCGACACATGCATCTCGGCGCCGAAGACACCTTTCCGGGTCGGTTTGCCCAGCAGGCTAGCCAATTCGTCGCAGTAGGCCTCATAGAGCGGCACCGCCAATTCGTGGCCCGCAGCATGGATATAGGAGGGGCGGTTGCCCTTCTTAGTCGAGGCGTTAAGGGTAAACTGGCTCACCGCCAGCACCTCGCCACCAGCATCGATGATGCTGCGATTCATCACGCCCTGCTCGTCGTCAAAGATGCGCAGGTTCACCGTCTTCTGCGCCAGCCAGCGCATGTCGTCCTCGGTGTCTCCCTCACGGACGCCCACCAGCACCATCAGCCCAGGGCCGATGGTGCTGTGAGTCTTGCCGTCGATGGTAACCGATGCCTCGGTCACCCGTTGTATCACAATTCTCATTCTCTCTAAACTCTAACCTTTAGTTCGACAAAGTTTGTAGCATTAGTCGCAACGGAGTTGCGGTGTGCGAGAAACAAACCTTTGTCAAACTCTAAACTGCGAATTTATTCGCATGCATCATTTAATCCATTTGAAGAGGTCTTTGAAGCTGGCCTTCTGGCCGTAGTGTAGGATGCCGCGGCGGTAGATGCGGGCGGCAAACCAGGTGATGAGCAGTGCGGTGCCAATCAGCAGGGCAAGGCTTAACACAAGTTGCCACGTGGGCACGCCGAAGGGGATCCTCACCATCATCACCACAGGCGAGGTGAAAGGAATCATCGAGCACCACACGGCCGTCGGTCCAGTGGGATTGTTCATGCAGGCGATACCAGCATACACAGCGATGACCATGATAAGGATAATGGGCGTGGTGAACTGGGAGGCATCACTGGGCTGATCGACTGCCGAGCTGAATCCTGCAAACAGGGAGCTGTAGAGCAGGTAGCCGCCGATGAAGTAGAGCACGAAGCTGATGATGATGGGCGTATAGTTGATGGAGAGCGTCTGACGCATGATGCTTTCGATGGCTCCCATGTCCTTGGCACTGGCCAAAGCCTCGGGAGAAACGACATCGGGCGAGACATTGCTGATTCCAAACGCGCTGCCTGCCACCATACCGACCACCGCCAGCATGACAATCCAAATGGCCATCTGGGTCAATCCCACAAGTCCAACGCCGATGATTTTACCCAGCATCAGTTGGAAGGGGCGGCAACTGCTCACCACGACCTCGACGATGCGGTTGGTCTTCTCCTCGATGACGCTGTTCATGATCATCGCGCCATACATGAGCACAAACATGTAGGTGATAAACGACAGCATGAAGCCCAAGCCCATTGCGGCATCGGTCGAGGATTCCTGTTCGCCCGCCTCACTCCACTTGATGGAGCGCACGTCCACATTGACGTGGGCCTTATCGACCATCTGCTGCAGGTTAGGAATACCCAACTCAGCGAGGTGGGCGGTCTCGATGGTGTCGGTGAGCGCATTGCGCACGGTCATGACCAGGGCCGGCGTGATGGTGCCTTCGCTGTAGATGTTGACGGCACCCGTGCTATCCACGTTATGGGGGATGATGACGATGGCGTCGAGGCTACCGTTAGCCTTGTTATAGAACTCGCGGGCATTGGCCACGGTGTCACCATTGATGGCGACGAAGTTGTACATGTCGTCACTATGCAGTGCCGAAGCATAGCGGCCCGTCTCGTCGATGACGGCAATCTGCTGGGTGTCGCTGCCCTTGTCGTTGAGATAAGCCAACCCGATGGGAACGGCCATGATGATGATAAACAACAGGGGCATACCTAGTGTCATCACTATGAATGATTTGCGCCCGACAATCGACATGTATTCACGGGCGATGATGAGGCCAAGCTTATTCATTGTTCTCTGCGTTTTTTGATTTGACGGTTTCGATGAAAATCTCATTCATGCTGGGCAGCACCTCGGTGAAGCCCGTCAAGCGGTAGTGCTCGTTGAGCCAGTTGATGGCGTCGCGCACCTGCACACCCTGGGCGAGCTTGATGTAGGTGTCTTGCTTCTTCACGGGGTCAGGAGGCAGAATAGTAAAGAGATCGGGATTTGACTCGATGGTGTCGGGAGTCTGCACCGCGATGATGTTCTTCTTGTGCTGCTGCTTCACCTCGTCAACACTGCCGGTGAGCACCACCTGGGCGTGGTTGAGCAGGGTAATCTGCTGGCAGACTTCCTCGACCGACGCCATGTTGTGGGTCGAGAACAGGATGGTGCTGCCCTGGTCGCGCAGGGCAAGAATCTCCACCTTCAACTGCTCGGCATTCACGGGGTCAAAGCCCGAGAACGGCTCGTCGAAGATCAACAGCGGCGGACGGTGAATGACGGTGCCGATGAACTGCACCTTCTGCTGCATACCCTTGGACAAGTTCTCCACTTTCTTGTTCTCCCACTCCTTGAGGTCAAAGCGGTCGAGCCACCAGTGCATCGAGGCCACAGCGTCGGCCTTGGTCATGCCCTTGAGGCGCCCTAAATAGACGATGTGGTCACCCACCTTCATTTTCTTGTACAGGCCGCGTTCCTCGGGCAGGTAGCCGATGTGGGTGATGTCGTCATCGGTCATCTGTTTGCCATTGAGGGTCACGGTGCCCTCGTCGGCGGCAAGAATGCGATTAATGATGCGGATCAGGGTGCTCTTGCCGGCGCCGTTAGGGCCCAGCAGGCCGTAGATGGTGCCCTGCTCCACCTGCATGGAAACGCCAGCCAGAGCGGTATGCCCCTCATAGCGTTTCACCACGTTGTTAATATCAAGATAAGCCATAAATCGTTTATAGTTTACAGTTTAAATACTCAACGAAGAAGAGCTGCAAAATTAACTCTTTTTTGACCGTTAGACGCAGACAAGGGCCGAAAAACTACATAAAAACAGGGAAAAAATCAGAGCCAAGACTCTTGCAAGAATCTTAGCTCCGATAATTGTATGTATAATAGAATCTTACGTTACTCCTCGGGAGTCATCACTACCTCGACCTTGTTGCCGGCGCTCAAGAGCTCGCGGGCAAAGGCGGCAATCGACTCGGGAGTCTGGGCCTTGACGATCTGCTCGTAGGCTGTGTGCTCATCGATACCACGCTCAACATACATCGAGATGACTGACGACCAATACCAGTTTTCCTTAATGTTGGTCTGGTAGTCCTTAAGCAGCATCTCCTTGAAGTCCTCGAGAGCAGCACCGTCGATGGTGGTGCAGGCATTCACGATCTCCTCGTTCATGATCTTGAGGGCCAGGTCGGTGAACTCGGGCTTGACGGGGCACCTTGCCGAAACCATAGTTAAGGGGTTGTCACCATGCAGGGTATTCCAGCCGCTGGCGCTCGTCGAGTAGGCGGCACCGGCATCCTCACGGATCTTCTGCAGATAAATCTTGTCCAAGAGCTTGCCCAGCAGGTCGGCCTTCACACTATTTTCCAATGTATAGGGCATATTCTTGTTATACCAGTAAATGGCGCTGTTGGCCTTTGGCTCTTCCATCTTGCGGGTGAAGTGGTTGATGACCTCGCCGTTAGGATAGTTGTCAATATTGACCCAATTGGTCTTGACGCCCTTCTTGGCGGGGAGGCTGGCGATGTACTGCTCGATGAGCGGGCGGATAGTAGCCTCATCAAACGAGCCGATGAAATAGAAGGTGTAGTTAGCGGCGTTGGCCGTGCGCTCCTTGACAATCTGCATCACGCGGTCATAATCCAGCTCCTTGAGGCTCTCAGCCGTGACAGGCATGTTGCGCCAGTTGTGACCACCCAAGGTGACGCTCAAGGAGTCGCTGAATGCAGTCTCGGGAACGAGGTCCCTGTTCTTGAGCATCGTTTCCATCATATTGATCAGGGTATTGTAGCCCTTTTCATCCTTGCGGATGTCGGTAAAACCGAGATAAATGAGCTGGAACATGGTCTCCAGGTCTTTTACCGTTGAGGAGCCAGACACATAATCATTATAGGTGCCCATGCCCACATTGACAGAAACCTGCTTGCCAGCAAGGGCCTTTTCCAATTCGGTATTGGAGAACTCGCCCATACCGCTCACTTGAACCACCGAGCCCAGCATGGATGTGTTCAGCCTGTCTTTCTCTCCGTAGAGTGATGAACCGCCACGCTGCATGGCTTCCATCTCGATTTCGTCATCCTTGAAGTCGGTGGGTTTCAGGATCACGCGGGCGCCGTTGCTCAGTTCCAGTTCCTTGTAGTCAAACTGGCCGTTGTAGCGCTCCTTTTTGATTTTGCCCTTCTTGGGCATCTTAGCGATGAGGGGCTCCTGGCGTACGTTGTCCACAAAGGCCTCAACCTGAGCGTTCAAGCCGTTGTTGACAGCCGTCATCATGGCCTCGGGAGTGGCATAGACAGCATCGTCCTTCTCCTGGTTGTAATTGACGATGACCATGTTCTTACCATCGGTGGTGATGAACTCCTTCATCATCTCGTTAACAGCCTCGACGGGTATCATGGGGAGAATCTGGCTAATGAGCTGATATTCCTGCTCGATCGAGGGCATGGGCTCATTGTCCAGGTAGTTGCGGTAGTATTGCCCTGCAAGGCTGCCATTGTAAATCTTGTTGCGCTCGTTGTAACGGGTTTCAAGATTGCTCAAGATCTCTTCGCGGCAACGGATGAACTCGGTATCGGTAAAGCCGTACTTGGCAGCACGCATGGCCTCGGTGACAACGGCCTCGGTAGCGGCTTCAACCTGGCCTTCCTTGGGGATGCAGACCATATTAAAGGCGCCCTTATTCTTGGAGTACAAGTAGTTACCATCATAGGCATATCCCATCAAGAAGGGGCAGTCGGGCTCCATCGCCTTCTCGCCCATGCGGGAGTTGAGCATGCTTGCTGCCATGCTCTTGATGTAGTTGGTAAGCAGGTATTCCATCGAGGTCTTATCATTCCTATCGACGGCATCATGCTTGAACATCACTTGTACTGTGCTGGCCTGCTGCTCTTTGTCCTTGTCGATGACGATGATGGGCTCGTCATTGTCGGGAACAGGCTCGTCAACCACCTGGGCGGCGTTGGGATCCAGCACACAGTCCTTGAACAGTTCCTTGATCTTGGCCTCGATGTGATCGACATCCACGTCACCCACGATGACCAGCGCCTGATTGTCGGGACGGTACCACTTGTGGTAGTAGTCACGCAGTTCCTGATAGGGGAAACTGTCCACCACGCTCATTAGACCGATGGGCATGCGCTTGCCGTACTTCGAGTCGGGATACAGGGTCTCCAGGTTTCGCTCCATCATGCGCTGCTGGGCGCTGCGGCGCAGGCGCCACTCCTCGTGGATGACACCGCGTTCCTTGTCGATCTCCTCGTCGGTGAGCAACAAACCGGTGCTCCAGTCCTTGAGGATGAGCAGGCACGAGTCGAGCGCGCTCTCACGTGTGCTGGGCACTTCGTCGATGTTATAGACGGTCTCGGCAATGCTGGTGTAGGCATTCAGGTTGCGGCCAAATTCCACACCCAGCGAGCGGGTGTAATCGAGGATGCTGTTGCCCTCACCGTTGAAGTGCTCACTGCCGTTGAAGGCCATGTGCTCCAGGAAGTGGGCCAGACCGCGCTGGCTCTCCTCCTCCTGGATGGAACCCACACGCTGGGCAATGTAGAAATTCACGCGGTGCTCGGGATAGTCGTTGTGGCGGATGTAGTAGGTCAATCCGCAGTCGAGTTTACCGATGCGCACCTGATCGTCAACGGGAATGGGCGGCATCTGCTGCGCCATGGTCACGTTGGTGCCAAATGCCACTATCATCAGCAGTAAGGCAACAAAAAGTTTCTTCACGTTCATAATGCTAAATGTTTGGGTTGTTATTAAGAATGATTAATTTGTCGAATATTATTTGTGGCGCAAAAATAATAAATAAAGAGCAGTTTGCCAAATATTCAATGCTTTATGCCATCAAAAAGCCAAGGACTCCCGTGGAATCCTTGGCTCTAGAATTGTTATGATAAGTATCCTGTTTTACTTCTCAGGTGCCATCACAACCTCGATCTTGTTGCCTGCATTATAGAGCTCGCGGGCAAAGGCAGCAATCGACTCGGGCGTCTGAGCCTTGACGATCTGCTCAAAACCAGTGTGGCTGTCAATACCGTTGATGAGATATTCCTGGATGGTATTGCGCCAGTAACTGTTCTCCTTGAGGTCAGTAGCATGATCCTTGATCATGTTCTCCTGAGCCTCCTTGAGGGCTGTTTCATCGATGGTGGTGCAAGCGTTGACCATCTCCTCGTTCATGATCTTGAGGGCAGTCTCCTCAAACTCGGGATTTACAGGGCAGATAGCCAGTACCAGTGTCTTAGGCTTGCCGCCGCTCACACCTGCCTGACCCATGGCCTGGGTAGAGTAGGCAGCACCGGCATCCTCGCGGATCTTCTGCAGATATACGCGGCTGAGCACCTCACCGAGGATGTTAGCCTTGATTTCATTCTCCAGGCTATAAGGCATCTGGTTGTTGTGCCAAACGATGAGCTCGAATTCCTTGGGCGACTCCATCTTGCGGGTGAAATGGTTGATAGTCTGTCCCAGGGGCATGTCGAGATCGTTCACCCAGTTGCTCTTCACGCCCTTCTTGGCGGGAAGGCTGGCGATGTACTGCTCGATGTACGGACGGATCACAGCCTCGTCAAAGTTTCCGACGAAGGTGAAGGTGTAGTTGGCAGCGTTGGCGGTACGCTCCTTGGCAATCTCCAGGATGCGGTCCAGGTTAACCTGCTGCAGATCCTCTACATTGAAGGGCTTGTAACGCCAGCTGCGGTTGAACATCACATATTGCAGAGTGTCACTAAATGCGGTCTCGGGCATCAGGTCCTTATTCTTGAGCTGGGTCTCCATCAGGCTCATGGACTGATTGAACTTCTTCTCGTCCTTGTTGAGGGCGGTGAACTTGAGGTAGATGAGCTGGAACATGGTCTCCAGGTCCTTGACCGTGCTGTTACCGCTCAGTTCGTCGGTGAAGTCATCGATGTTCAGGTTAACTCTAACCTGCTTACCGGCAAGTGCCTTCTCGAGTTCAGAGTTGGAGAAGTTACCCACGCCGGTGACAGTGTTGAGCATGTCAAGCATTTGCAGGTTGGCCCAGTCCTTCTCGCCGTAGAGCGACTTGCCACCGCGCTGGAAAGCGCTCATCTGGATTTCGTCCTGCTTGTAGTCGGTCTTCTTGAGGATGACACGTGCGCCGTTGCTCAGCTCCAGTTCCTTGTAGCCGAACACGCTGTTCTCTTTCTCCTTGACGATTTTACCCTTCTTGGGCATCGTGGTCATGATGGGCTCGTTCTTCACGTTGTCCACATAGGGCTCGATGTTGGCGCTTGCGGCATTATTGAATGCAGCCAAGAGTCCATCAACGCTGGGATAAACGGCACCATCTTTCTCCTGGTTGAAGTTGGCGATAACCAGGTTCTTGCCATCGGTGCTGATGAGCTCGGGCAGTACCTCGTTAATAGCCTCAACGGGGATATTGGGAGCAATCATACCTATGATCTGGTACAGATGCTCAATCGAGGGGATGGGCTCGCCATCCAGGAAGTTGCTGCAGTACTGGCGGCCATAGTTCTCGTTGGACACCTTGTCACGCTCGTTGTAACGGCGCTCCAAGCGGCTCATGTACTCGTCACGGGCACGGTTATACTCGCCTTGGGTAAAGCCATGCTGTGCAGCACGCAAGGCCTCGATAATCGCAGCCTGGGTTGCGGCCTCGGTCTTGCCCTCCTTGGGCATGATTTCTATCGTGAAGGCATCCTTCGTGTTAGCCAGGATGTATTCAGCGTCATAGCAATAGGCATTATCAAAGGGACAATCGGGCTCCTGGGCAAGATCCCTCAAGCGGGTATTGAGCATGTCGGTAGCCATGTCCTTGATATAATCGACGAGGAGGTAATCCAGATTCTGCTTCTCCTCGGGAGTCTCGGCCTCGTGCTTGAAGAATACCGAAACCTCGCTGTACTGCTGCTCCTTGTCCTTATCAACCACGATGATGGGCTCATCGTTGTCGGGCACGGGTTCGCGAACCACCTGTGCGGCATTGGGATCCAGCTTGTAGTCCTTGTACATTTCCTTGATCTGGGCCTCGATGTGATCAACATCCACGTCACCCACGATGACCAGGGCCTGGTTGTCGGGGCGGTACCACTTATGGTAGTAGTCACGCAACTCCTTGTAGGGGAAGTTGTCCACCACGCTCATCAGACCGATGGGCAGACGTTTGCCAAACTTGGAATCGGGATACAGGGTCTCCAGCTGGCGCTCCAGCATACGCATCTGTGCGCTCTGGCCCAGTCGCCACTCCTCGTGGATGACACCGCGCTCCTTGTCGATTTCCTCGTCGGTGAGCAACAGGCCGGTGCTCCAGTCCTTGAGGATGAGCAGGCACGAGTCAATGGCGCTCTGGCGGGTGCTGGGCACATCGTTGATGTTATACACGGTCTCGGCAATGCTGGTGTAAGCGTTGAGGTCACCACCGAAGTTCACACCCAGTGAGCGGGTGTAATCGATGATGCCCTTGCCCTCGCCGTTGAAGTGCTCACTGCCGTTGAAGGCCATGTGCTCCAGGAAGTGGGCAAGACCGCGCTGGCTCTCTTCCTCCTGAATGGAACCCACACGCTGAGCGATGTAGAAGTTCACACGGTTCTCGGGATAGTCGTTGTGGCGAATGTAGTAAGTCAATCCGCAATCGAGTTTACCGATGCGCACGGCGTCGTCCACGGGAATGGGCGGCATCTCCTGTGCCATCATCACGTTGGTGCCTAATGCCACTATCATCAGCAGCATGGCGACAAAAAGTCTCTTCACGTTCATAATGTTATTTTACTATAATTAATTGAATTAAGAATAATCTCAATTTCGGGTTATTACCGGTTATGCGGCGCAAAAATAGTACAAATCATGCGGTTGAGCAAATTTTTACCATTAGTATCACTAGAGAGCCAAAGACTCACAGGAATCTTTGGCTCTCATTTATCGAATCTGATAAGACAGGGGTTTACTCGGCAGGGCTCATCACAATCTCGACCTTGTTGCCTGAGCTCAGCAGCTGGCGGGCAAAGGCGGCAATCGACTCAGGAGTCTGGGCCTTGACAATATCCTCATAGCCCGTGTGGAAGTCAAATCCACGGTTGGCGTAAGCGCCGATAATACTGTTCCAGTAGCTGTTCTCCTTGAGCTGGGTCTCGTGATCCTTGAGCATCGCCTTCTTGAAGTCTTCAAGGCTGGCAGCATCAATGCTCTCGCAGGCCTTGACAATTTCCTCGTTGACGATTTGGATTGCCATGTCGGTGAATTCCGGCTTGAGAGGAGCGTAAACCGTGATCGAAGTGTAAGGCTTGTCACCTTCGATGGTGGTGCGGCCATAAGTGCCAATCGAGTAAGCGGCACCGGCATCCTCACGGATCTTATCCCTGTTGATGCGGTTCAGCACCTTACCAAGCATCTGGGCCTTGATGCTGGATTCCAAGTTATAGGGCATCTGATCGTTATTCCATTCAACATAGAGAGTGGTCTTGGGAGTCTCCATCTTCTGGGCAAAGTGCTTGATGGTCTGGCCTGTGGGATGGTTGGCCACGTTAACCCAGTTGGACTTCACACCCTTCTTGACGGGCAGCGAGGCAATGTACTGCTCGATGAGCGGACGGATAACAGCCTCATCAAACGCGCCAATGAACTCAAAGGTATAGTTGGCGGCGTTGGCAGTGCGCTCCTTGGCAATCTCGAGGATGCGGTCATAGTTCAACAGCTGCATGTCCTCAACCTTGTAGGGCTTGCTGCGCCAGTTATAGTTGCCCAGGATGTAGCTGACGGAATCGCTGAACACGTTGTCGGGATCCAGATCCTTGTTCTTGAGCGAAATCTCGATGGCGTTGAGCAATGAGTTATAGTTCTTCTCGTCCTTAGTGACATCGGTAAACTGGAGATAGGCAAGCTGGAACAGGGTTTCCAGGTCCTTAACGTTGGAGGAGCCTGTGATACGGTCAGTATAGGTACCTAACGACTGGCTGATGCCCACTTGCTTGCCGGCAAGCGCTTTCTGGAGCTCCATGTTGCTGAAACCGCCTAGGCCGCTGGCCTCGATGGCATAGTCAAACATCTCGCAGTTGGCCCAATCCTTCTCGCTATAGAGTGAGCTACCACCGCGCTGCTGGGCAGTCATCAAGATTTCGTCCTGCTTGAAGTCGGTGGGCTTGAGCAGCACGTGAATGCCGTTGCTCAGCTCCAGATCCTTGTAACCCAAGATCTCGTTGTAGCTCTCCTTGACGATTTTACCCTTCTTGGGAAGATTGGCGATCAGCGGCTCCTGCTTCACGTTGTCAACATAAGGAGTGATCTCAGCCTTCTCGGCAGCGGTGACAGCGCCCATCAGACCTTCCTTGGTGGGATAAACCGCACCATCCTTCGCCTGGTTAAAGTTGACAACCACCAGATTCTTGCCATCGGTGCTGATGTAATCAGGCAGCATCGAGTTGACAGCCTCAACGGGAATGTTGGGCACGATCATGTTCATGGTCTGGTAATAATACTCGGGATCGAGGATAGGCTCATTGTCCAGGAAGTGGCGATAGCACTTTTGGGTGAGATACTTGTTGTGGATCTTGTCGCGCTCGTTATAGGTGCGTTCTACCTCGCTCAGGTAAACTTCCTGGGCACGGGCATACTCGGTGGCGGTAAAGCCGTGCTTGGCGGCACGCAGCACCTCGGTTAAGCCAGCCTGGGTGGCGGCTTCGGTCATACCTTCCTTGGGAACTACAATCAGATCAAAAGCGTCCTTAGTGTTGGCTCCCAGATAGCTTCCGTCATAGGCATAAGCCTGAACGAAGGGGCAGTTGGGGTCTTGAGCCTGCTCCTGCAAGCGCTGGTTGAGCATGTAGTTCACCATGTACTGTGCATACAGGTAAATGAGGTAGCTGACATCACTCTTCTCTTCCTTCTCGACGATGTCATGCTTGAACATCAGTTGGACAAGGCTGAGCTGCTGCTCAACGTCCTTCTCGATTACAACGATGGGCTCAGCGTTGTCGGGCACGGGATAGGTTTCAACCTTAGCGGCATCGGGGCCAGGAGCGGGAATGTCCTTGAACATCTCGCGGATCTTAGCCTCGGTCAGGTCAACGTCCACATCACCCACGATGATCAGTGCCTGGTTGTCGGGACGATACCACTTGTGGTAATAGTCACGCAGCACCTGATAGGGGAAATAGTCCACAACGTCCATCGAACCGATGACATCGCGCTTGGCATACTTTGAGCCCGGGAACAGGTTTTCCAGCTGCCGGTTGCGCATACGCTCGTTGGCATCGCGGCCCAGGCGCCACTCCTCGTGGATCACGCCGCGCTCCTTGTCGATCTCCTCGTCGGTGAGCAACAGGCCGTGGCTCCAGTCTTTGAGCACGAGCAGGCACGAGTCGAGCGCGCTCTGACGCGTGGTGGGCACATTATCGATGTTATAGACTGTCTCGGTGAAAAAGGTGTAGGCGTTCACGTCCGAGCCAAAGTTCAGACCAATCCTCTGGATGAAGTCCATAATGCCGTTACCCTCGCCATTGAAATTCTCGCTGCCGTTGAAGGCCATGTGCTCCAGGAAGTGGGCCAGACCATTCTGGTTATCCTCCTCCTGCATGGCGCCCACGCGCTGGGCGATGTAGAAGTTGGCGCGGTGCTCGGGATAATTGTTGTGGCGGATGTAATAGGTCAAGCCGTTATCCAGCTTACCGATACGCACGGCCTCATCGATGGGAATTTGCATCCCCATACCCTGGGCCATCATCACATTGGTGCCGAATGCCACTACCATCAGCAGCATGGCGACAAACAGTTTTTTAATGTTCATGATGTTATCCATTATTTGTGGTTAATAAAATATTGTTGTTTTTTGTTTTTGCCCGTTAGACGCAGTGGGTATCAAGAAAACTACACATTATATCAATTTTTTTCAAAAAAAAGGTGCCGCCCTACGTCGGCACCTGTTCCTTGTCAATGATTGTCATTTCAAAACCAATGTGGTGATAATGGTGACAATAGCGATTGCAATCATTGTGATGGATACGATACAAAGTTGTGGTTCCATAATGTTAAGTTTTAATGAAGCGTTATTATTTGTTGTCACAAAAATAGACACAATTATTGTGCCACACCAAGGATTTTTAATCGCAATTCGTCGTTTGTCTAATTTTTTTACACCAAAGTGTCTAATTTTTTTACACTTTTACCCCTGTAGCCATTTTTTCACGTTCCATCCTTCAAAAATAATAATGATTTGCGCCATCAGGGCGGTTATTCCCCGATAGCGCAAATCCAATCAAATCAGTTTCAATTCCTTACCCTTCGCTACCGCTCAACAAGTAGTCGATGAGCGCGGTCGCATCCGAAATTGTAACTTCGCCATCACCATTGAAGTCGGCTGCATCCAGATTGATGCCAGTGGCATCGCCGCCCAACAGGTAGTCGATGAGCGCGGTCGCATCGGCAATGGAGATGACACCGTCGTTGTTCACATCACCACCGAGCACACTAGGAGTTGTGCTGGGATCGTTGGTGAATTCCATATCCCTCACCTGAGCCAGGGGCAGCGTTGCCGTGCCCTCGACGTTGGTAATGGTCACGTTGGTATTGTCGTAGGTGAGCTTGAGGCCTTCTACCGAGTAGGTCACGGTCGAGTTGTCGGTCTTGGTGAACTTCAGGTAGTTATAGGTCTCAGCGCTGGCGACTATCGCCACCAGAGCAATCAGCATCGTTATAATCGTCTTTTTCATAATCTTAAGTCTTTTAAATAATGATGTCATTGTTTATAACTACTTGAGGAATTAAAAGGGCTGGCCACCACCGCCGGAATAGTTCGAGAGATTCACTGACGAGCCGCCAGAGGCATTGCTATAACCCTTGCCAGTCCAGAACGATGTGCCGCTTCCAGTCACGCTCTGATATAGTGCCGGAGTGGAGGGAGCTGTGACAACCATGGTCTTGGTTGAGCTGCTGCCCCCCCAGCCACCACCACCGGAGAAGGTAGGCATGAGGGCTGCAAAGGCCACGCTGCTGCCGTTATAGAGCGCATACCAAGTGTTGCCGCTCACCGTAGCCTGCTTGCAGGTCTGGCCGAGTTGAGCACCGCTCTCGATGGCGCCCATATTGCCTCCAACGCACATGAAGCAGGCACCACTCTGTACATAAACTGTATAACCACCTTCACTGTTGGCGTCAAAGCCCTCTTCGCTACCGTAGCAGAAGATTTTACCACCGCTGATGTACATGTTGCCATTGGAGTCGATGGCGTCATTGCCGGTAGCTACTGCATAGATGTAGCCACCCTTCAAGTACATGTGCGATGCGCAGTTAATGGCGTCATCATAGGTGTTGGCCTCGATGTAACCGCCGTTGATGGTTATGATGGACTTGGACTCGATGCCCTCGGCACCAGTCTCTTGTTGACCGCCAGGACCGCCAGGATTCATGCCGCCACCACTGCTGCTGCCAGACACGCCACCGGTAGTGGTCACCTTGATGGTGCCGCCATTGATAGTCAGATTGCCCTCGCTGCGGATAGCCTTGGGCGACGAATGCGTGTCGCTGTTGTCTTGGCCACCGCCAGGCCAGTGACCGCCGCCGCCGCTGCTGCTGGTCGTGCCATAACGGCCGCCAGTGGTGGAAACAGTGATGTTACCGTCGTTGATGATGAGCGTACCATCCACGTTGATGCCCTTGTCGCCTGCGCCGGTTGCGTTCAGGTTGAAGGTACCGCCGTCGATGACCATATTGCCGTCGCACTTCAGACCTGCGCTGGCTGCAGTCGTGTTATCGCTGGCCGTCTCACCGCCACCACTCACGGTACCACTGATGTTACCGCCCGTGATGTGCAGGTTGCCCTCACACTTGACAGCCTTGCTGGCAGGACCGGTAACGGTGAAGTTGATGGTGCCGCCGGTGATGTCCATGTTGCTCAGGCTCTTGATGCCGTGGTCGTAGGTGTTCAGCGTCAAGGTGCCGTCGCTGATGAGCGCGGTGCCCTCGCTGTAGACGCCGATGGCTTCGTCCTTGGTAGTCGTGCACTTCAGGCTGGCGCCGTTCAGGATGAAGGCATAGTCGGCCTTAGCGCAGCGCACGCTGCTGGTGTCTACAGTGCTATAGTTCCAGTCAGCACCCGTGCAGTTCAAGGTGATAGTTCCTGCGGTAGCAGTCATCGTGCTGTCGCACTTCAAGCCGCGGGCGCCATTACCGGTCATGGTCACGTTAACAACTGCAGCATCGCCATTGATGGTGAGGTTGCGGTCGCTGCCAATGCCGGTGGCTTCCTTGATCTTGCTCTTGTCGCTGTCCCAAACGGGTATACCGCTGTGGTTGAGCGTCAGCGTGCCACCCTGAATGTCCACGTTGCCCTCTGCCTTGATGCACTTGGTGCCGGCGGCGCTGCCGTTGATGGTCAGCGTGCCGCCCTTGATGAGGACATGTCCGTCAAGCTCAGGATCGGCAGTGTCCTCGGCATCGACCTGGATGCCGTCGTCACCGCAGCTCTGGATATTGATGGTACCGCCGTTCATCTGGAAGTACTGAGCCACGTTGATAGCGTCGGCTACCGAGCTGACGATGGTGATGGTGCCCACGGTCTTCTTCACCTCCATGTACTCGTTGCAGGCCAACGCATGCTTCTTGTTGCCCGTGATGGTCAACGAGCCGCCCTTGGCAAACTCGGCATGGCCCTTGATGAGGAAGGCGGCCTTCTTGGTGTTGCTGCTGCCGTCCTTCAAGACGTTGGTCGTGCCGTCAACAAGCTGCACGGCGATGCGCTTGCTGTTCTGGATGTTGATGGCAGCGCTGTCGGGGTTGGTCAGGTTAACACCGTTGAGCGCAAGCGTCATCTTGTAGGAACCCGCATGGTAGAAGCAGCCGCTGCTGCTTGTGCCCTGCAGGGTGTAGGTGTATTCGGTGGCAACGTCAGCGTCCTGCATGACGGCAACGCGTGCACCAGTCACTTGGGCCGTGATGTGGTTGGCAATGTTACCTGCCACATACACGTCGGCCACATTGTTGTTGTACTTGACGAGGACATTGTCGTCGGCAAACGTCTCGCTGGCGACGGTCACACTGTCCACATCGGCAAGGGTGAAACCCTTTTCAAGCACGGTGAGCAGGCTGGCCGAGCTATACGGCATCGTGCCCACCGATTCAGTGTTATAGGCCCAGTGCACATGACCCGTGTGAACCCACATGGTCTGCTGTGCATGAGTCAAAACACCTGCCATAGCAATCAGTGTTGCTAATAGGAATCGTTTTGTCATAAATGTTGAAATTTAGTTGTGTTTTGAAGTAATTAAAACATGATTAACTGTCGCAAAACTATTCAACATTATTAATAAATGCAAGCGAGGTGCCGATATTTTCAACCAACTCCCCAATAAAATCGGTAAACAAGAAAAACATTAGAAATGTCTTAACGAATAATTCGTTTTGACAACAATTCACTTACACAATATGCGCATCAAACAATTCCCTTAGAAGAGCTGATCAAGCGTAATGACTTTCTGCACAATGCCTGAATGAGGATTCTGCTTGAGAGAAAATGTAGTGATCAATGTGAGCATCAAGGACTTTTTGGTGTTTGTTGCATTCTTGAAGATAGAAATTCTGCGACGCAGCGTTTCTTCTTCTTTCTTGGTAATCTCGTATTCATCAGCCGCAAACTTCATTTCACAGACATTGATTGTCTGATCTCGACGATCGATGAGCAAATCGATCTGTGTTGTCTGATTCTCATATTTCCCGATCCATGAAGAAGCTAAACTCTGCACACCAGAAATGCCCAATGCTTGCTTGATTTTGGAGATATGAGTTAGACAAAGTATTTCAAAGGCATATCCGCTCCAAGCAGCATGCACTCCACTTCCATAGGAATTGCTCCAGAAGTGCTCGTCACGGTATTTGTTTTGTTCAATAAATGCGAAATAAAACAATGTGTAAAAATCAATGAGCTGATACAATGCGTCATTCTTGTTTTTCCCGAAGGGTACATAGTGCCTGATAAAACCGCAACTTTCCAGTTCTCGAAGTACCTTAGATAGGGCTCCATTATTGGTCAAATGGGTATTATTAAGTATTTCGGTGCGGGTCATGCCCTTCATTTTCTTTGAAAGAGCTGCAACGACCTTAATGTGCTTCTCGCTATGCTTGAACAAGGCTTGATATAGATTGATCTGTTCCCCTTCAAGCTTGGCATTATCAACAAAGAACAATTCATCTATATTTTGGGCTAGGCTTAGCCCCTTATTCATTTTTGACAAATAATAAGGAATTCCACCCATAGACATATAACATTCTGCTATTTCATGACGGCCGTAGCTGAACCCCCTATCCATAAGGTATTCCTCAACCTCGGCAAGCGTGAACGGATTGAGTGGCACTTTTTGTGTAAGACGATTGTGCAATCCCCCTCGATTATTGATCAGATGATCCATCATCCATGATGTAGCCGATCCACAAACAATGAGTTTAATGTCATTACGACGAGAGGCCCACGCATTCCAGAAATGTTCTAGAGCAGGAGTGAAATTGGATTTGTTGGTGTCCATCCAAGGTAATTCATCGATGAAAACAACTTTTTTACCAGCAGGAAGTGACTCCAGATAACAGATCAGGGCTTCAAAAGCCAATAGCCAGTTTTTGGGCACTTCAATCTGTTTGCCTGATGCCCTACGCAACTCAAGCGTGAAATTCAATAATTGCTCTGGCATTTTCACATTGTCCATACCCGTCACGTAAAAAGCGAACTCATCATTCACTGCGTGACGTACAAGGAATGTCTTACCCACACGCCTACGACCATAAACGGCTATAAATTCAGATTTCTCAGAAGCCATATAAGTGCGCAAAGCGAACAATTCTTCTTTTCTGCCTATTAATGAATCCGTTATCATAATTATTGACTTTTATAAGTTGCGCAAAGATAGATAAATTTTATAATTTAAGCAACTTTTAATGATATAAATTGCGTAAAGTGTGCTAAAAATGACGATTTAAGCAAATTATAGTATTATAACTTGCGCAAAGTTGGATATTTGAGGTAATTAACGCCACCTAAAGCCTAATGCCTAAAGCCTAAAACCTAATGCCTAAATGCTGTCGAGATGGGTAATAATGCTCAGGACGGTCAATGCCGAGCTCACGCTGGTGATGTTGGAGATGATAATGCTGCGGCGGCCGTTTTTCTGGCTCAGGGCACAGCGTTTGGGGTTCTGCTGCAGGTAGTTGAGTAGGCGACCAAAGGCTGGAGACTGGTAATAGGCGACATTTTCCTCGCCCACCATGAACAGGTGCATCCTTGTCTGGCGGATGACGAGTTTCTCGATGCCCAGGCGGCGCGCGGTGCGCCTGAGCGGCACGATGCGGATGAGTTCGCTGGCCATATCGGGAATCTTGCCGAAGCGGTCCTCCATCCGCTGCTCGAAGGCCTCCACCTGGTCGTCGGTCTCCATGTTGTCGAGTTCGCGGTACAGGGTGATGCGCTCGTTCTCCTGCGGCACATAGCTGGCGGGGAACATCAGTTCCAGGTCGGTATCGACCACGCAGTCGGTGACAAATTCCGTCCCTCCATCCTCTCCGTCGCCTTCGACATTGATAGCGGCGAAGGTGTCGGCAAACTCCTCGTTGCGCAGTTCTGTAACAGCCTCCTTGAGGACGCGCTGGTAGGTCTCATAGCCCAAATCGGCGATGAAACCGCTCTGTTCGGCACCCAGCAGGTTGCCCGCGCCACGGATGTCCAGGTCTTGCATGGCAATCTGGATGCCTGCCCCCAGGTCGCTAAAGCTCTCGATGGCCTGCAAGCGGCGGCGGGCATCGGTAGCCAGCGGTTTGCCAGCCGGCACGAGCAGATAGCAGAAGGCCTTGCGGCTGCTGCGCCCTACCCTGCCCCTCAGCTGATGCAGGTCGCTCAAGCCGTAGCGGTCAGCGTTGTTGATGATAATGGTATTGACATTGGGCATGTCGATGCCGTTCTCGATGATGGTCGTCGAGAGCAGCACATCGTAGTCGTGGTTGCCGAAGTCGATGATCGTCTGCTCCAGCCGCTCGGGCGGCATCTGGCCGTGGCCCACGGCGACACGGGCATCGGGCACCACGCGGTGTATCATGTTCTCCAACTGCTCCAGCTGCTCGATGCGGTGGTTGACGAAAAAGACCTGCCCGTTGCGCGACAACTCAAAGTTGATGGCCTCGGCGACAATGTCGTCGTTGAGCGTGCCCACCGTGGTGAGGATGGGATAGCGGTTGGCGGGCGGTGTGCTCAGCGTGCTCAGGTCACGGGCGCCCATCAGCGAGAACTGCAGCGTGCGCGGGATGGGCGTGGCGCTCATCGTCAGCGTATCGACGTTGAGCTTCATCTGCTTGAGTTTGTCCTTGACGGCGACACCAAACTTCTGCTCCTCGTCCACCACCAGCAGGCCCAGGTCATGGAACTGCACGGTCTTGCCGATGAGTTTGTGAGTACCAATCAGGATATCAATCTTGCCCTCCTTGAGGTCGGCAAGGATCTGTTTCACTTCTTTAGGCTTGCGGGCGCGGCTCAGGTAATCCACCCGCACGGGGAAGTCTTTCAGGCGATCGCTGAAGGTGCGGTAATGCTGGAACGCCAGCACCGTCGTCGGCACGAGCACGGCGGTCTGCTTGCCGTCGGTGGCGGCCTTAAAGGCGGCGCGGATGGCGATTTCGGTCTTGCCGAAGCCCACGTCACCACAGATGAGTCTGTCCATCGGTTTCCCGCTCTCCATGTCGGCCTTGACGGCCTGGGTCGCCGTCAGCTGGTCAGGCGTGTCCTCATAGATGAACGAGGCCTCCAGCTCCTGCTGCAGGTAGCCGTCGGGCGTGTAGGCAAAGCCCTGCTGCTCGCGCCGCGCGGCATACAGGCGGATGAGTTCGCGGGCGATGTCCTTCAGGCGGCTCTTGGTGCGCGACTTGATTCTTGCCCAGGCATTGCTGCCTAAGCGGTTGAGGCGCGGCGCCTCGCCTTCCTTGCTGCGGTATTTCGAGAGTTTGTGCAGTGAGTGGATCGAGACGTAGGCCTCGTCGCCGTTCAGGTAGGTGAGCTTGATCATCTCCTGCGGCGTGCCGTTCATCGAGGTGCGGATCAGGCCGCCGAACTTGCCCACGCCCAGGTCCTCATGCACGATGTAGTCGCCCTTCTCGATCTGGTTCAGTTCCTTGAGCGACAGGGCGAGCTTGCCCGAACGGGCGCGGTCGCTCTTGAGGTTGTACTTGTGGAAACGGTCAAATATCTGGTGGTCGGTAAAGACGCACAGCTTCAGGTCGTCATCGACAAACCCCTCGTGCAGCGTTCTCAGCACGGGCTCGAAGGTGATGTCATCGCCGCGGTCCTCAAAGATGTTGCGCAACCTCTCGATCTGCTTGGCGCTGTCGCTCAGGATGATGAGCCTGTAGCCCTTGGAAAGGAAGTCGGCGAACGACTGCCCAATGAGGTCGAAGTTCTTGTGGTATATGCCTTGGGGCTTGCAGTGCAGCGTCAAGCGTTTGATGCCCTTTTCGGATGCCGCCTCGCCAGCCACGAAGCCGATGCGCCGCAACTGGTTCAGGCGCTGGACAAACAGGTCGGCATCCACCACCTTGTTAGTGGCCTGGGTATCGCCCTCGTCGGCGATGAGTGCGCTGGCCGACATGCCTTCGCGGGCAATCTCGCGGATGCGCGTCGTCAGCCACTGCTCGCTGCGGCACAGCACAATGGTGTCGTCGCCGATGTAGTCCAGCAGCGACACGTTGTCCTCACGGCCACCGCCCGACGGGCTGTTGTTCAGGATGCTCACCTGCTCCAGGTGCTCCTCGCTCAACTGGGTCTCGACGTTAAACGTGCGTATCGAGTCGATGTCATCGCCCCAGAAGTCGATGCGGTAAGGCAACTCGTTGCTGTAGGAAAAGACGTCGAGGATGGAGCCGCGCACGCTATACTGTCCAGGCTCATAGACGTAGTCGGTCGCCGTGAAGCCCAGTTCGCGCAGCCGTGCCGCCACCTCAGTCAGGTCAGCGGTGCCACCCGTCTTGAGTTGCACGGTGCTCGCCTCCACATCCTCGCGGCGCCGCACACGCTCCGCAAGTGCCTCAGGATAGGTCACCACCCAGCGCACTGCCACGTCGTCATACCAGCGGTTCAGCACCTCGGTGCGCAGGATCTCGTTCGGAGCGTCCACCTGGCCGTATTTAATGTCGCGCTTGTAGCCCGACGGGAAAAACAGCACCTGCTTGTCACCCACGATTTGGCACAGGTCGTTGTACATATACCCCGCCTCATCCAGGTCATTCACGACAATCAGGTACGGACAACCGCGCTGCGGTAACCGCGCAAACAGCATCGCTGCGCTGGACCCCGACAACCCGTCAATCACTGCATTGCCGGCACCGCCATCCAGCAACTTGGATAACGCCGTCACCCGCCCCTTGCGATTAAATATGTCACACAACGCCTGTATCTCCATGTTTCTTAGTATCTAATCCTCAGCGGGCATCCGACAATTCTCACGCTAAGTCGCTAAGACGCTATTTTTTTGTTGCCAGTATTATCTATCCTTTGTTTCTATCATTCTATTTCAGAGATTTCCTGAAATTCATCTATCCATTGCTTCAATTTAGATTGTAACAATAACTTATCTGGAAGATAAAGTTGATAGGCTGAAGCATAGATGTTAGCATCCTTTGGCAAAGTCAACTCTACAAGGGCATCATTTTTACTTTCACACAGAAGTATTCCGATGGTTGGTTTTTCGAATTCTTGTCTAACATAGCGATCATAATAATTGACATACATCTGCATCTGCCCCAAATCTTGATGGGTAAGCTTATCTGTCTTCAGGTCAACAAGTACATAGCATTGCAATAATCGATTATAAAACACCAAATCAACATAGAAATGTTGCTCGTCAAAGGTAAACCGTTTTTGCCTAGCCTCAAAGAGAAATCCTTTGCCCAGTTCAAGCAAGAACTGTTGCATTTTGTTGATAATGGCATTCTCCAATTTTGACTCTGTATAAGACACATCAGGTTTCAAACCCAAGAACTCAAGAGTTATGGGATTCTTAATGATATCCGAAGGCTTCTCTACCGTCTGTCCCTCACGCGCCAATCTCATGACAGACTCCTTATCTCGACTTAATGCCAAACGCTCATATAGACTGCTACCCACTTGACGGCTTAATTGGCGTTTAGACCACTGTTGTTGGCCACATTCTATTTCATAAAAACTGCGAGCATCAGGATTATCAACACGCATCAATATAAGGTAATGGGACCAAGATAACGTGAAATTGGGATAAATATCATTTGTTTGTCTCAAATTTGGTAACCACTGGTTTTCTTTTACACTAGAATTTGGGTAACCACTGGTTACCGAATTGCTATAAACTATATAGAAACGGCGACATAATTTTAGACTCTCTACCGACCAGCCTTTGCCAAAACGGGCAGTTAACCGATTTGACAGGGACTGCAACACTTGTTGCCCATATTGAGCCCTATGCTTTCCCTGCTGCTCATCCTCTACGATATATTGCCCCACATAAAACTTTGTATATACCTCAGTCGTATTGACAGTGGTTGCCACATGACGCCGGGCTTGTTCTATCAGCATCGACACTTTCTCATACAGCGAAGTTACTTTGCTGTCTATGTCAATCAATTCGCTCATTGTTGAAAAGAATTATTATTGAATTGCAAAGGTACTCATTATTCCCCAAACTCCACAACAACCACAACAACAAACTACCCCACCAACAACCAAAAGGAAAACAACAAATACAATAAACACAACGGTGAGCACCGAATGCGGATGCCATTGTATTTTTTGTGTTTATTGTCTTCCTTTTAGAACGAGCGCGGATGCTAGGTTGAACCTATTTGTTTTTCTTTTTGGATTTGGGAGTGGATTTCTTGGTGGGGAGGTTGAGGAGGCGGTTGTATTCGCCGGGTTTGTTGAACATTTCCTTGGCTTTGTCGAGGTACTCGTCGTCCTTGATGGAGAGCTCGACCTGGCCGCGCTGGTAGTAGAGGCGGTCCATGATTTCCTGGCCGAGGAGATAAGAAATGTCACGGCGGTGCAGGTCGAGGTCGTGGTCGAGGTCATGCTTGAGCATGGCTTCGAGACGGTCGAACTGGGCGGCGGTGGAGTCGTTCATGTAGCCCTCGGCAGTGGCGGTCTTGCGCAGGGCGGCGAGCTGCTGCTCACACACCTTGTCGTACTCGAACTTATCGGCGTTGATAAACTGCTTGAACTCGTTGAAGATCTCATCGGTCACCTTGAAGTCGGCGGGGTTGGCGATTTCGTTGCCGTGCTCGGCGACATACTTGGTGGCGAAGTCGAAGTCCCAGTGGTCGCGCATGATGTTATAGACGATGCGCTTCAGCTCACGGGGCTCCACCTTGAGATCGGGGTCGATGCCGCCGCCCTCGCGCACCTCTCGCCCATGGGCGGTGTGGAAGATGCGTGCCGTGCTGTCGGTCGTGGTCTTTTTGTAGGTGCCGTCGGCGTTGCGCTTGCCGTAATCAACCTCCTGGATGAGGCGTCCGCTGGGAATGTAATACTTGGCGATGGTGACCTTGAGCATCCCGTCGTAGGGCAAGGAGCGGGTGGATTGCACCAGTCCTTTACCGAAGGAGCGGTTGCCGATGATGACCGCACGGTCCAGGTCCTGCAGGGCGCCTGCGGTGATTTCGCTGGCGCTGGCCGAGCCGCCGTCGATGAGGACTGCCAGGGGAATCTCGGTGTCGATGGGATCTACGGTGGTCTTATAGGTGCGCTCGGTCGATTTGTCGCGGCCACGCATCACGAGCACCTGGGTGCCCTTGGGGACGAAGTAGCCCACGATCTGGATGGCTCCCTCGACGATGCCGCCGCCATTGCTGCGCAGGTCCAGGACGATGTTTTTCACCCGGGAGTCCTTCTTCAACTCGATGAGGGCGTCGCGCACCTGCTGTGCCGACTTCTCATTGAAGGTCGTCAGGTCGATATAGCCGATATTGTCGCGCGTCACACCGTAGTAAGGCACGGGGTTGACGCTGATGGTCTCGCGGTTGAAGGAGAAGGTCTTGACGCTGTCCTCGTCATAGGGGCGCACGACGGTCACCGTCAAGTGGGTGTTGGCCTGACCCTTGAGGCGCTTGCTCACCTGGTCGCTGGTCCACGTCGCCGTACTGTCGCCGTCGATCATAATGATACGGTCGCCCGAGCGCAGGCCCGCGCGTGCGGCAGGGCTGTTCTCGTAGGGGCCGCTGATATAGACGCCCTTCTTACCACCGACGGTGCGCTCCATCAGGTAGCTGCCGATGCCGCCATACTCTCCAGTGCTGATGGTCATGAACTCGTCGGTCTCCTTAGCGGGGATGTACTCGGTGTAGGGGTCAATGTCGTCGAGCATCGCGTTGATGGCGTTCTCGATGGTCTTTTGGGCATCGATGGTATCCACGTAGAACGTGTTCAACTCCTTGTACAGGGTGTTGAAGATGTCCAGACAGCGTGCCACAGCGGCATCATCGTTCACCGCCTTCTCGTCGTCGGCGAGGGCTACCGGTGCTGCGAGGGCTGCCACGATGCAGGCCCATGCGATATAATTGAGCGTCTTTTTCATTATCTGATGGATGTATTTGGCTGCGAAAATACTACTATTCCCTGAAATGCAAGCATTTTGCCATCCAAAAAAACATGGATTGAACGAAAAAAAGCAAGTTTTTTCATTTTTTTATTGCACAGTTCAATTATTGGCACTATCTTTGCACCGCATTTTTCGGCAGGGTTAGCCGCAAGGGTGCTGAAAAGCTTCTTTAGCTCAGTTGGTTAGAGCATCTGACTGTTAATCAGGGGGTCCTTGGTTCAAGTCCAAGAAGAAGCGCAACATAATAGATAGATATTTAAGAGAGGATTGCTTCTTTAGCTCAGTTGGTTAGAGCATCTGACTGTTAATCAGGGGGTCCTTGGTTCAAGTCCAAGAAGAAGCGCCAGGAAGAGACTGCGTGAGCAGCCTCTTTTTGGTTATTATGCCCCATGCCACACAGACCGCTGGCCTTGTGCTGGCCTACGGCCCACCTTGCTGGGAACGCATGACACAAGTCATGGCTAACAGACTGACAGGCCCAGCAAAAACGTGCAAATGTTGAAAAAGATTGTAAAAAAGAGTTGAATTTGAGAATTTTCATTATATTTGCGGCAATAAAACAAGAATTATTAACCATTTAATGATTAAGGCAATATGAAGAAGATTTATACTACCGTATTGGCAGCGGTCTTGCTGCTGGCATCCGGATGTAATACCGGATTGCTTGGAGGATTGGGTGGTGACACAACGGGCAACGGCTCGGGTAACGGCGGCGGCTTAGGCGACATCCTGGGCAGCGTGCTCGGTGGCGTGCTGGGCACACTGGGCTCACAGAACACCGTTGACGGCCTGCTGGATCTGGTCATCGGCAGCGTGAAGCTGAGCGAGCAGGATCTGTATGGCACTTGGGTCTATTACCAGCCCGCCTGCGCATTCACCAGCGAGAACCTGCTGGCCAAGGCTGGTGGTGCCATCGCCGCAGCCAACATCAACGAGAAACTGATGCCCGTTTACAATAGCGTGGGCATCAGTTCACAGAACTCGGTGTTCCAGTTCACTCAGGACCATCAGTTCTCGGGCAAGATCAGGGGCATCCCCTTGAGCGGCACCTACTCGTTTGATCCGTCGAGCGGCACCATCAAGCTGCAGACGATGCTGTTCTCGACCAACGCCTACGTTACCCGTTGCACCAACGGCATGGGCCTCACCTTCGAGAGCAAGAACCTGTTGAAGGTGCTGCAGGCTGCTGCAGCCATCAGCGGCAACAGCACGTTGCAGACCGTTGGCGACCTGAGCAAGCAGTACGATGGCGTTCGTCTGGGCTTTGAGTTGACTCCTGCCAGGTAATCCTTATCGAAGAGCATATCAAGTAACTCAATTATAGGAGAGGGATGTGTGAAATCCCGCTCCTTTTGTTGATGAATCTAACTATTTTATTGATTTTCACTGCATTTTTTACAATTCATTAGCTTAAATCACGTTTTATTGATATAATTTTGCGGCGCAATGACGAGCATCATCACATCCTACCAGCCTATCTCTCTCGACGAGATGAGTGGCATCAAGCTGATGAACCGCACTGACACCAAGTTTGTCACGACGGTTGATCGGCTCAGGCTGCTGTTGATGCTTGCCCGTGACGACTACCGCGCTCAGGAGGTGGACGGCAAGCGCATCGCCCACTACTACACGGCCTACTTTGACACGCCGGACAACAACATGTACATCGTGCACCAGAACGGCCATGCGGGACGGCAGAAGCTGCGCATCCGCTCCTATGTGGACACGGGTCTGAACTTCCTGGAGGTCAAGACCAAAAACAACCACGGGCGCACCAAGAAGAAACGTGTCGATATGGTAGGCTTTGACCCGATGAATCCCGACCACGGCATCCGTTTCCTGCGCCAAGACGAGCAGTACAGGCACTATGACGAGTTCCTTCACAAGCACCTGCGCTACGACCCGACCGTCCTGACCGAGCACTTGGAGAACCATTTCCACCGCATCACGCTCGTCAACAAGGCCAAGACCGAGCGTGTGACCATCGACACCGACTTGCGGTTTCATAACCTGAAGACGGGTCGTGAGGCCGACCTGACCGGCCTGGCCATCATAGAAGTGAAGCGCGACGGTCTGCAGCCATCGCCCATCATGGGGATGTTGCGCGAGGTGCGCATCAAGCCGAGCGGTTTCAGCAAGTACTGCATGGGGTCGGCAATGACCAACCCGTCGCTGAAACGCAACAACTTCAAGGAGCGCCTGCGGCTAGTGGAACGCCTGTTGTCGAGGGTACAAATTCAAGAATCAACATTAACTAACTAAAAAACACCAAGATGATTTTATTACAGGATTTAACAGGCCTGGAAGACGGCGCCGATGTCGTTCATGAGGCCGTCAAGCATGCCACCGCAGGATTCCGATGGTTTGACGCGGCAGGAGTCACCGAGATGTTGATACGTTTCGGGTTCTTCCTACTGGTGCTGTTCTTCATCGTCTATTTCTTGTATTTCCGCAAGACGCACCGCAGGGACTACTTCTTCACGCTCGTATTGCTAAGCGTGAGCATTTTCTTCCTGATCTACCTGCTGGGCAGCGTGAAGGTGAAAATCGGCTTCGCGTTGGGATTGTTTGCCATCTTCGGCGTGCTGCGATACCGCACCGAGACGATTCCCGTGCGCGAGATGTCCTATATGTTCGGTGTCATCAGCCTCTCGGTCATCAATGCGCTGGCCGACTCGTTGAGCTTCATCGAGCTGCTGATTCCCAACGTGGCGATTGCGCTGCTGATCTGGATGTTCGAGGCCCTGGTGCTGAAGCGCAGCCTGGCCAGCAAGTTGATATTGTATGACCGCATCGAGCTGATCACGCCCGAGCGTCGCGAGGAGCTGCTCGAAGACCTGCACAAGCGTACGGGCCTGAATATCTACAAGGTGACCATCGGCTCTGTTGACTTCCTCAAGGACACGGCCGTCATCAAGATAGAGTATGAGAATGACGGTGGCGGAGGCAGCCACATCAACAACACGTTGAAAATCCCTAAGTACGAATGGCAAGAGGTAAAAGAAAACAACTGATCGCAACATTGGTGCTGATGCTGTGCACAGCCATTTTCCCGACATTGTCGCATGCCGACGATGCCGGGTTGATCGTTTCGGCCGGAACGTCGCGCAAGCTCGCCAAGGGACTGAACGCAGGCTTTGAGGCCGAATTCCGCTCGCGCAACAGCTTCCGCACCGCATCCCGCGTGGGGCTCGCTGCCGACATCAGCTACAAGGTCCTGCCGTGGCTCAAGGCCAGTGGAGGCTACGACCTGCTCATCGACAACAACCGCGAGAAAATCACCTATCAGGATGACGGCGTGAGCTATAACAACTGGCGTCCCAGCTACTGGGGCGTGCGTCACCGCTTCAACGTGACGCTGACGGGCAGCCACAAGATCCAGCGCGTGGAATTGAGCCTGCGTGAACGCTGGCAATACACCTATCGCCCCTCCAAGATGATCGACAACTTTGACTTTGACGAGGGTGAGTGGGAAGACCACGAGGTGAAGGGCAAGGGCAAGAACGTGATGCGCAGCCGCCTGCAGGTGGAGTGGGACATCCCCAAGTGCAAGTTCGACCCGTTTGCCAGCGTGGAACTGCACACGACCCGCCAGCTGGACCAGACGCGCGTCATCGTGGGCGTGGAGCGCAGCCACAAGAAGAAGCACAATTTCAAGCTGTATTACCGAGGTCAGTTCTATAGGGACAAGACCGAAGACACCAACATCCACATGCTGGGCATGGGCTACACTTATAAATTTTGACCGTTATGAAGCGACTACTACACTATAGCCTCCTATTGACCGTGATGGTCCTTGGCCTGACATCGTGCGTGAACGATGACAGCGACATGGACGACATCATCGCGCAGTATCAGGTGGAGCCCGCCAGCATCGAACTGGACTACAGCGACATGACCGAGGCCGACGATGTGCCCGTGACCGACGAGGCCGACTCGGCCTATAACGACTATGTGGAGAACTCGGCGTGGAACAAGGTCATCGAGATCAATTACGACGGCGCGACCGCCACGGTGAACGGCCGTGTGAGCGGTGTGTCGGTTCAGACCAGTGGCGCCCATGTCACCGTCATGAACATGTCGGGCCCTGTGAAGTTCGTTGTCAGCGGCACGACTACCGATGGTTCGTTGAAGTTCTACGGCGACAAGCGTTTCCAGATTCTACTCAACGGTGCCCAAATCACCAATCCCCATGGCGCCGCCATCAATAACCAGGGCGGCAAGACGATGTATGTGGTGCTGGCCGACGGCACGAGCAACCGTCTGCAGGACGGCGCGACCTATACGATGGTCGATGAGGAAGACCAGAAGGCGGCACTCTTCAGCGAGGGCCAGATCGTCTTCAGCGGCCGAGGGACACTCGATGTCATTGCCGAGGGCCGCGGCGGCATCCGAAGCGATGACTACATCCGCGTGCGTCCTGGCGTGAAAATCAATGTTTACAGTACTGCGCTCGACGGCCTGCGTGCCAACGACGGCATCATCTTGGACGGCGGTGTCATTAATGTGGAAACCAGTGGCGTGGGTGCCAAGGGTGTGCGCAGCGGTGGCCCGATGACTGTCAATGGAGGCCGGCTGGTGGCCATCAGCAACGGTGACACCCGCATCACCGACGAGAGCGATTTGACCGATACCACGTCCTGTGCAGCCCTGTACTGCGACACGCTGCTCGTCGTGAACGGCGGCACCGTCAAACTCAAGGCCACGGGCGACGGCGGCAAGGGAATGAATGCCAAATGGGATGTGGCCATCCAGGGTGGCACGTTCATGGCTGTGGCGGCAGGCACCCGCTTAATAAAAAGCCCTAAAGGCGTGAAGATTGACCGCAACCTGAGCATCACGGGCGGCTACTTTTACACTTACAGCCGCCGCAGCGACCCGCTTGACGTGAGCGGCACGACCCATGTGGCCCCGGGCTACAAGACTTATGACCACGGGCCTAAAGTGATCACAATCGCCTATTGACTCAGTTAGATAAAGTTGGCACTTTATCTAACTGAAGTTTAGAGTTTAGGGTTTATAGTTTAGAGAGAAAACCGAATAGCTGACAAGTATATAGATAATTGAAAACAACTACCAGAAGAATGAAAAGGATATTGTTTGGGTTGATCGCAATAACGCTGGGCTTGACGGCATCGGCAATCACTGGCGACGTGAATGGTGACGACGAGGTCAATATCGCTGACATCAATGCCGTCATCGATGTCATACTGAGCGGTGAAAACAATCCGCTGGCCGACGTGAATGGTGACGGCGAGATAACCATCAGCGACGTGAACGCCGTGATTGAAGTCATCCTCAACGGCCCCGAGGAAGAACTGATTCCCAAGGAAATCGTTCTGGATGACAGCGAGCTGACCGAGCCTGCCGAGTATGTCACTCAGGACGAGGATGCTCCCGACTATAATGACTATGTCGAGAATACGATATGGGCCACCACGGTGAGGATCAACTTCGACGGGGAGACGGCCACGGTAACGGGCAATCCGGCCACGGTGTTCGTTGACATCGACGGGGCTCATGTGACCATCACCACGACCGCCAAGCGCGTGCGCTACATCGTCAGCGGCAGCACCAGCAACGGGTCATTGAAGTTCTACAGCGAGCGCAAGTTCCAACTGCAGCTCAACGGTGTGGACATCACCAATCCCCATGGTGCCGCGATCAACAACCAGTGCGGCAAGTCATTCTATCTGGTGATGAACGCGGGCACCGTCAACACCGTGCACGACGGCGAGGAGTATGATACCGTCGAGGGCGAAGACGAGAAGGCGTCCATCTTCAGCGAGGGCCAGATTCTGGTCAGCGGCAAGGGCCTGTTGAACGTCTATAGCGTAGGCAAGCACTGTATTGCGAGCGACGACTATATCTTCATCCGTCCTGGCACCAAGATGTACCTCAACAGTACGAGCGGCCACGGCATCAAGGGCAAGGACTACGTCCACATCAAGGGCGGCGTGATCAACATGGAAATCGCTGCCGATGGCGCCAAGGGCATCAATTGCGACAGCCTGATTTACATCACTGGCGGACGTACGACAATCATCAACACGGGAACCACCAAGCTGGAGACCGATTCGTTGGGTGAGCCCGTCTCGACAGGCGCTGCAGGCGTGAAATCGGACTATAACCTGAAGATGACTGGCGGCACGCTCAACATCAAGTGTACAGGCAACGACGCCAAGGGTATCAACGTGGCACAGCCGTTCAACTTCACTGGCGGTGAACTCAATGTCGTGGTGACGGGAGAGCAGACGAGCGTCGTCCCGAAGGGCGTGAAGTGTGACACAGACTGCAACATCAGCGGCGGCTATTTCTACAGCTGCGCCCCAAACGGTAAAGCACTCGACGTCGATGGCACACTCACCATCGCCGACGGCTACACCACGCTCACCAACGACGACCCACGCCTCATCGAAATCAATTACTGATTTCAAAAGGAAAACAATAAGTACAAAAAATACAACGGCATCCGCGCACGGCTGTCAAATAACTTTTACAACGGTGAACAACAATTAATTAAAAAGTTGTTCACCGTTGTTAGAGTTGTTTTTATTTTATTGTATTTATTGTACTTATTGTTGTCCTTTTATGGTAGAGGTGGCGGTGTGGATGGCGGAGGGGAGAGAGGGGCCTGAGTAGGTGACCATGCCGGTGCTGTCGGTGACGGCGAACCAGGGCATGGTGGTGATGCCGAGGAGCTGAATGCCCATCTCCAGAGGGCCGCTTGGGGCCCAGTAATGTTTCCAAGACTGGGGGTCGCCAGCGATGGTCTTGTGCCAACGAAGGGTGTCGCTCTCGGTGAGTACATCGAGGACCTGAATCTGGTCATCGAGGGTTTCTAACTGCTGAATGAGGGCGTTGCGGTCATTCTGGGGGTTGGCCCACAGGCTGATAAGGGTGACGTGGTCCATCAGGGGGATTTCCTCAAATACACCACCAGTCTTGGCGAGTTTGAGGCTAATCAGTCGGGGCATGTTGGTGTTTCTTGCTGTTGCCCTCTCGGTGAAATGGCTGACGAGGGATTCGGGGCGTGCTTTCAGGTCTATGCCTTGCAACATTTTGTCTATTTTGGCGCGGTCGCTGTAGTCGCTATAGTCGGTCATGAGCAGGATGGTAGACAGGACATCGGCGGGGTTCTCGCGCACATATTTCTCGATGGCGGCATCGAGTCGGCTGGGATTGGGGTCGGTGTAGAAGGCGGCATGCTCGTTACGGAAGAGCTGCCAGTCCTCGTTGAGTGCGTTGCCCTTGACCTTGATGGACATGGGCTTAGCAGCATCGCCCTTGACCTTGAGGTGGTCACCGTTTTTTGCCACCATGATCGCCAATCGCTCACTCTTGTTATTGAGGATGTTCACGATAGCTGGCTCAGCGGCTTCCCCTTCAAAGGAGAAGTGTCCCTTCTTGTCCAAATTGACCAATTGATCGACCATGCCCGAGTCGCCGAGGAAGATGATTCTCACGGCTCCCTCGACATGGGCGATGTTGCCGTCGATCTTGAAACTGTCGCTGCTGCACGACATGAGTGCCAAGGCGATTATCGAAAGAAAGAAGTATTTCATTTTTAGGCTTTAGGCTTTAGGTGTTAGGCTTTAGGAATCTAAAAAACTAGAAACTAGGGACTAGAAACTAAAAACTCTGAGTTAGGGATCGCGCCAGTCGTTGTTTTGCTTGATGAGGGCGATGAGGCGGTCGATAGCGTCATCCTCGGGGATGTTCATCTCGATGCATTGCTTACCCTTGTAAAGGCTGATGCGGCCTGCCGCAGCGCCCACGTAGCCGTAGTCGGCATCGGCCATCTCGCCTGGTCCGTTGACGATGCAGCCCATGACACCGATCTTGAGGTGGGAAAGGTGGGACGTGGCCTGCTGGACGCGCTTGACGGTGGTCTGGAGGTCGAACATCGTCCTGCCGCAGCCCGGGCATGAGATGAACTCCGTCTTGCTCATGCGCTGACGTGCCGCCTGGAGGATGGCAAAGGCATAACGGATGACCTCAGCGCCATTGCGGAAAGTAGGCGCTTCGAGCCAGATGCCATCGGCGCGGCCGTTGAGCATAACGGCACCCATGTCGGTGCCTGCCTTGACCTGCAGCCACTCGCTGGAGCTGTCGGCATAGGTGTTGCGCACCACTACGGGACAATGGATGCCCGCATGGTCGAGGGCATGGGTCAACGCCTGCTCCTCGCCAGGGATATTTGTCCCGACGGGAGTGATGACCAGCACCGTGTCGGTGCGGTCGCGCAGAAAGTCCAGGCGATCGACGGATGTGGAGGCTGGCAGCTGCAGGAAACGCAGGCGGGTATCGGGGCAACGATTCCACTCGCCGAGGGTGAGCAGGGGATAGACGTTGCGCTCACCACTCCAGCGGTCCAGGGGCACCAGGAACTGGTGCATCCCGTCGATGAGTCCGTCGCCGCTATAGAAGAAGTCGGGCTGAAGATCAGCGCCGTCAAGTTCGTCGGGGCGGTAGCTGGCAATCACCACAGGGGGCAGGTTGCCACCGATGCGGCCATCTACCATGACGGTCTCGCGCCGCTCGGGGCACAAGGGGTCATAGCCCTCGGCATATTCTCCCACGATGGGGTCGTAGCCCTCGCGGGAGGCGATGTAGCTCACCAGTTTGCGTGCCACGGGGATTTCCAGTTCGGGTTCCTCGCTGAGCGAGACGCGGATGGTATCGCCAAGCCCCTCGGCCATGAGTGTGCCAATGCCCACAGCGCTCTTGATGCGGCCATCCTCGCCAAAGCCAGCCTCGGTCACGCCGAGGTGGAGCGGGAAGTGCATGTCCTCGCGGTCCATCGCATCGACCAGCCGCCTTACGGCCTCGACCATGACGACGACGTTGGAGGCCTTCATCGAGATGACAACATCCATAAACTGTTCCTGCACAAACACGCGCAGGAACTCCATCACGCTCTCGACCATGCCCGCTGCAGTGTTGCCATAACGGCTCATGATGCGGTCACTCAGGGAGCCGTGATTCACGCCGAGGCGCACCGCTGTGTGATGCTCGCGGCAGAGGGCGATAAAGGGCAGCAGCGCCTCGCGGATGCGCCCCAGTTCGGCGGTATATTCCTCGTCGGTGTATTCCAGCTGCTTGAACGTACGGGCAGGATCGACAAAGTTGCCAGGATTGATGCGTACGCCCTCACAGACCTGAGCCGCCGTCATGGCGGCATTGGGGTTGAAGTGGATGTCGGCAATCAGGGGGATGTCACAACCGCGGGCACGCAACGCCCGAGAGATTTCGCCGATGCTCTGGGCCTGCTTCACGCCCTGGGCGGTTAAGCGGACGTAGTCGGAGCCGGCGTAGGCGATGCGCTGACACTGGGTCGCACTGGCCTCAATGTCATCGGTCGGAGTGTTGGTCATCGACTGGACACGCACGGGCCACTCGCTACCCATCGCGATGCCGCCCACCGTGACACTGACTGTCGAACGCCGTTTATAGTTGAATGGGTTCATATTTTTGGTTTTAAGTTTCTAGTCCTTAGTTCTTAGTCCTTAGTTCTTAGTCCTTAGTTCTTAGTCCTTAGTCCTTAGTTGTTAGTTGTTTTACCCTAAGAAACGCATGGTTAGGGAGACACAGAGGAAACCTACCACTACACCTGACAACACCTGCCACATGTCGTGACGCTTGAGCACCAGCCTTGCGGAACCCAGCAGTCCAGCCATAAGCACCAAGACGCAGAGGAGCCAGAAGAGGTCAAAGCCACTCAAGCCCTGCACATGAATCTGATAAACGAGGCCGATGATGCCGCCAAAGCCTGCCATGTGGGCGCTGATTTTCCACTTGAGGTTGATGAGCGCCATCACCAGGACAGTGACCGCCGACCCCACCATAAACATGTAGAACCATCGCGGGGAGTGGCAATAAAAGAGGTAATAGGCGGCAGCGATGTAACACACCGCTACAAAGACAAAGGGGATAAAGCGCTGTTCCCGCACCTCGACATGGAGGTCACTAACCAGCTTGAAATGGCGCATCACACTCAGGAAGATGAGCGGAATGATGCAGGTGATACCCATGCACACAAGCAAAACCGAGACGCGTGTGCCATAGGGCAACAGACATAACACCGAAACCCACAGCACCAGGAAAACGCCATAGGTGGGCATCAGCAGGGGGCTGAATATCGTGGAGAGGAAGTTGGCCAGTCCTGCGATGAATTTATTGACTGTGAAGCGGTTCATATCTTTAGGCTTTAGGCTTTAGGTGATAGGCTTTAGGTGGTAAGACTTTTTAATTAAAATGTTAGGGTTATTTGGCCATGCGGCGGCGGACGGTGCTGCTGGGGATGTCAAGGGCGTCGCGGTACTTGGCGACGGTGCGGCGCTCCAGCTTGTAGCCCATTTCCTTGAGGCGGTCGCACAGGGCATCGTCACTTAAGGGGTGGCGCTTGTCCTCGGCATCGACCAGTTTTTTCAGGTCGTCATATACCTCGTGGCGGGAAGCGCCATTGATGTCCTCGCTGAAGAAGGATTTCAGGCTCTTGACGCCCCACGGCAGCTGCACATACTTGTTGCTGACAGCCCTTGACACCACCGAGACGTCCTTGCCGATCATGTCGGCAATCTGCTGCTGTCCCAGCGGCTTGAGGTCACGCTCGTCACCGCTCATGAAATAGTCCTGCTGACACTTGACGATGGCGCTCATGGTGTTGAACAACGTCTCCTGTCGCTGCTTGAGCACCTCGATAAACATGCTGGCGCGCTGGTAGGCGTCCATGATCTGCTTCTTCTCCTTGGTCTCCTTGACGGTCAAGGGGGTACCCTCCTTGTAGCGCTTGCTCATGAGTGTGTAGCTCTCGCTGATCTGCAACGCGGGGATGTTGTTGCGCAAGGTCACTGTCAAGCGTTTGTTATCCTCGTCCAGCTCCACGTCAAAGTCGGGGGTCACCTGCTGGGTGATGTAGGAACGGGTGCCGAAGGCATTTCCGGGATAGGGGTTAAGGCCACGCCTGATCTGATGCTTAAACACACGTTCCAAGGTCTCAGCATCCACATCCAGCTTGCGTGCCAGAGAGTCAAAACGCATGGAAGCCAATTCGTCAAAGTACTTATCGACAATGGTGATGGCGAGGTCCACATCGGGGTTACTGGGCTTGCGGCGCAATTGCAGCAGCATGCACTCGCGCAGGTCACGTGCAGCGATGCCTGGCGGATCCAGGCTCTGGACCACCTTGAGCATCTCCTCGACTTGCTGTGTATCGACAACATATCCGTCATTGAAGGTCACGTCATCGGCAATCTCGGTCGTGCTGCGGCGCAGGTACCCGTTATCCTCGATATTGCCCACAATGGCACGGGCAATGATCTGCTGGGTTTCGTCGAGCTCCAACTCACCCAACTGGTCGTTCAGGAACTCCTGCAGGGTCTTCTCGCTCACTGCGGTCGGCGCGTAGTACTCATCGTCGCGGCTGCGGTTGTTGGCGAAATAGCGGTACCAAGCCATGGTGTCGTCATCGCCGTTGGTTTCGGCGTTGACTTCATCGGCTGGCACACGTTCGTTTTCGCGTTCCGCTTGACGGTCGGTGTTATTGTCATACTCGTCGCCCTCGTCGGATTTCTTCTCAAGCGCCTGAATCTCATTGACCTTGTTGTCGATGAATTCGGCCATCTCGGCATCGCTTTTCTCGAGCACCATGCCCAAGAGGCGCTGTTGTTCGAGCGCCAGACGTTGCGTCTGCTTCTGCTCCAGTGTCAGTCCTTGTTTTGCCATTGTCGATAGAGGTTTTTAGTTTGTAACCTACAAAGGTAATAAAAAGTTTTCAGTTATTCTGTGTTCGCATCCGAATTCATTTTTAGAAGACAAAAAAGAAAAGAAGGACAACGATTAATGCTGTCCTTCCTGATTTTCAAAAATGAGTGCAGAAGTCCACTTGGGACTTGTGGCTATTCCATGGGGATGGCTTTGATGGTGCCGAGTTTGTGGACAGTGACCTTAGAGGGGTTGCCCTTGTAATAGACCTTACCGGTGCCGCTGCCGCTCACCTTGAGGATGCCGCCGTTGACATGGCATCCCATCGAGCCGGTTCCCATGATGCGGCATGAGACGTTGGTAGCAGTCACCTTGTCGGCTTGGATCTCGCCAGTGCCCACGAGCTTCAACGACAAGTCGTCACAACTGCCGTCGGCAATGATTTTACCTTTTCCGCTCAGTATTTGAAGTTCGAGCTGCGAAGCCCTGATATTGCGTGCGATGACCTTGCCGTTGTCGGTGAGACGCACTTTAAATTCCTTCAAGGCAGGCAGGCCGTCGATGCGCAGGATGCTGTCACCAGAGTTCTCGGCCTCGTCGAGCGAAGAGGAATAGACGGTGAGGACGGGGAGATTTCCCTGTCGCTCATAGATGTCATTGACCTGGATGGTGAGTCGCCCTTTGTTGGAGAGGGAGAAATACAGCGCGTTGGCCACCTCCTGAGTGGCATCAAAGGTCACCAAGCCCGCCGAGTCGGCATTGCAGCGGTAGTTCACATTGATGTCGTCAAACAGGGCCAGCCGTGTGAAATCGCCCACTTTGACACAGAAGTGCTCCACTTGGGCACTGGCGGCAAGGCTAGCCATCACCAGTACAAGACTAATCAAGGCTCGTTTTATCATTATCTGTTTCTTCATTTTGCTGGTCAATATACGGTAAAATGTCATTCTCGATGTGGTCCAGGATGGTTTCCAACTCGGCACGTGTATTGGCCTGTAGCATGGCGATGCGTGTCGGGCGGAAGTTGCGGATGCCCTTGAACAGGGGCGTGGCAGCCAGGTGGCGGCGGATGTGGAGGATACCGCGGTACTCATCGATGCGGTCGATGCTCTCGGCAATCTGACGGCGGATGAGCGTCATTTTCTCGGCATTGCTGATGCTGGGCACCTCGCCCGTGAGCAGGTATTGCTTCATCTCGCGGAAAATCCACGGGGCACCGATGCTGGCCCTGCCCACCATCACGCCATCGACACCATAGCGGTCGAAACACTCCTTCACGCGCTGGGGCGTGGTCACGTCACCGTTGCCGATGATGGGGATGGTCATGCGGGGGTTGTTCTTCACCTCGCCGATGAGGGTCCAGTCGGCCTCGCCCGTGTAGATTTGGGAGCGAGTGCGGCCGTGGATGGTGAGTGCTGCGATGCCGCAATCCTGCAACTGCTCGGCCAGTTCCACGATGATCTTGCTGTTGTGGTCCCATCCCAAACGGGTTTTCACCGTCACAGGCAGGTCAACGGCCTTGACGACGGCACGGGTGATTTCAAGCATCAGAGGGATATTGCGCAACATACCCGCTCCAGAACCTTTACCCGCGATTTTCTTCACGGGGCATCCCCAGTTGATGTCGATGAAATCGGGACGTGCGGTGGCGGCAATGCGTGCTGCCTCGACCATCGGCTCCAATTCGCGTCCATAGATTTGGATAGCGGCAGGACGCTCGCCTGGCGCTATCGCCATCTTCTGGAAAGAGCGCTCGATGCTGCGAATCAGGGCGTCGGCACTGACAAACTCGGTATAGACCAAGTCGGCGCCCTGTTCGCGGCAGATGAGCCGGAACGACTGATCGGTGACATCCTCCATGGGTGCCAACATCACGGGGCGCTCGCCCAAGTCAATATTCCCTATTTTCATCGTGAAATGATGCTTAGTGCTTGTTTTAACAGTGCGAAATTACGACAATTTACCCAACCAGCCAAACCGTTAACGCATTTTAGGACACTATTAAGGAAAAATAGTGCAAGCCGAACGCAAACGAGCTTGCTCGATTTGCTGAGGTACCGGCAATTTTATCCAAAATAAAACCTCTCGCGAGGCGACGTGGATAGAAGCTGTAGAGGTAATAGATGCTATTAGGAAATATAGAAAAAGGCTGCCGCATGGAGAGAGGGTTCGGCAGCCATTGTTTTGGAGAAATGAATTGTTGGTTATGAATTGACGGCGATTTTGATGGTGTCGGTGTGGGTGCCGTTGCGGCCCTGTACAATGTAGAAGCCTCGTGACAGGTGTTGCAGGGTCAGAGCGTCCTTGCCGCTAGCCACCAATTGGCCATTGACATTATACACCACGATCGCGCCAGGATAGGTCACCACATTGCCGCGCACCTGGATCTGCGGTGCTGCGTCAACGATTTTCTCAACCACCGTTGCGTGTGACTCCTCCACACCTCCGGCAGTGATGGTGAAGTAATAGTCGCGGTCGGCCACGATGTCGTAGTCGGGCAACTGCAAGCCATTGTTCCAGTTATTGAAAATCAAGTGGTAGTTGCCGCTGTTGGCATCCAAGAGGAAGACCTTGTAGTTGATGCCACCCACGATGGAATCACCCACACTGGCCTCGCCAGGCCATGCGCCAAAGAGTTCGCTGTCACCCCAAGCATAGAGTCCCAGAGCATCCCAACCCGTCTGGTCGTTGACGAAGATGTAGTGCTGTGCCACAGGAATCTTGGGCAGTTCACCCTTGATGCTGAAGTCGTCGATACCCAGCGCCATAGCGCCCTGGGCAGCGTCACCACTGGCCACAGTGATATTCCATGCCAGGTAGAGGTCGCAGCCGCGCGAGAGCTTGGTGCCGAGGATGCCGCTCACGGGAACAGTCTCGCCAGGCACTTCGTCATAGCCGATAGTCTCGGCATCGGGGGCGAAATAAGTGTAGAAACCATTGCCGGCGCTGGTCCAGTTGCGTCCGTCGATGGAGTAATAGAGCTGCACGGCAAAGCCTGCGCTGTTGTTGCCCTTGCGGTACTTCTCGACGTTATAGGCGATGTTGACGTTCTCGATGTCCTTCTTGCCCGTGTTGAGTAGGTGGGCATAGACGTTGACACAGCGGGTACCATTGGCCACACCCGTCGAGATGCCACCGAGGGCACGATCGTCACCAGCGTTGTCGCCGAAGTTCCACGTGCCGTTCTTGGCGTTGCTGGGCAAGCTCACGCCGCCGCTGTACATTGTCTGGTCATCGGCTTGGTCGTAACGGCCTACGGTACGGGGTGCGGAGAGGATGCGGTCGATGCGCCATGCAGCGGGCAGTGTGGCGGTAGCCTCGTCGCCCATTGCGTCGAAGTTCTCGCTGGCACTCAAGGTCTCCTCATTCAATTCGATGGCAGGATAGGTCACCACCTCGGTCAGGGCGGTAGCCACCTTGACCGTAGCATTCTGGGTGAAATTGCCCGTCGTGGCGGTCACAGTAAATTCGCCGTTGGTGCCGTTGCTGGTGAATACCTGATTGGCGTCGATTTCACCACCATCGCTTAGGGTCATCACCACGGGCTCGGGAGCCTCAACTTCCATACCGAACTGATCGCGCACAGTCACCTTGTAGTGCACCTGACCGGCGGTGTGATCGACATAGTTGGTGAAGCCGTTCAGAGCACGGCTGGCATAGCCACGCATGGCAGCTGCATCGGCGGCACTGAGGCCGTTGGGTGCCCATGTGATTTCGGCCGGGTCAACGCCGTAGATGAGGCCATATTCCATCGCTGCAGCCATATAGGTCGCTTTGAGGGTCGGATGGCGGTCATCGAGGAACCACGTCAAGGTACCCTCGCTGCCCTCCAGGTCATACACCTCCTGATAGGCCACGCCCACGGGACACAGGGTCACACCCAGGTCAAGGGCGACATCCTGGTAGTTCTTGACAAAGGTCGAATTGAAGGCGGTATAGTTGGCCCAATCGCCGCTGTAAGCCCAGTTGATGGGCACGATGATGATGGCATTGGGATTGGGGCAATACTCGCGGATGTAGTCCACCCAGCGCTTCACGTTGGCGCGGAAGGCCTCGATGTTGGTGCGGGGCAGCGAACTCTGCTCCTGCAGGATGATGTGGCTCCATGCCTCGCTGCGCACGAGCATCTTGGCACCGGGGTTACCGTCCTCGGCCACGCCGTCGCCCTCGTCCCAATGGGTCTTGAGCGACTTGCCCAGCAGGGTGTGCTTGGTCCAGTTGGCATCCTTGCCCATGGCCTCGGCAATACCGTTGAACACGGCATCCTGGTCATTATAATAAATGAGGCTGTTGTTCAGCGACAGCACCTTGACCGTCTCGGGCAACTCGGGCACGAGCACAACGTCGGCGGGTTGCAGCGTCATCGTGGTGGGCGTGGAGGCAGCCAGTTCAAGGCTGTACTCACCCGTGTTGAGGTTGAAGGTCACATCGTAGGTGCCCGCAGCGGTCGAAACCTTACCGTTAGCGCCCTTGATGAGCGTGCCAGCGGTATTGTTGCCCGTGAGGTCGCTCTCGGCACCCCAGACGCCACCCATTCCCAGGCGCTGGTAAATGCGCCAGTGGCTATAACCGTCACCCACGGCAGGCATGGTCACCTGTCCCTTGAAGGTCTTGCCCTCAACGAGATCCAATTTGCCCGTGGCATCCATATAGTTCCAGCCGTTGTTGTCGCCGATGACATAGACCGAAGTCAAGCCCGTGTCGTCATCATCGCTCTCAAGCAGCAGGGTCGCCGTGCCATTGCTGATGGTCACCACAATGCGCTTGCACACGTAGGAGTTGCCGCCGCAAGAGATGTTGTCGTTGGTGCCCAGCACGAGGCTGTAGGGAACACCCATCTGGACGCTCGTGCCGTTGCTGCCGTAGTTGCAGGCGCTGGTCCAACCCGAGTCAGCCACCTTGAACTGTCCGCTGAGGGTCTTGTCATAGAGTACATAGGTGCCACCGCCCTCGTCGCTGAATTCCCAGTCGGCCACGGCACCCCAACTGTTCACCTCGCCGCGCAGGAAGATGCCCGAAGCGACAAAGGGAGGCCTGCTGGGATCCACATAGCCCGTGTAGTTCTCGGGGTCGGTGATCTCGGTCACAGCTTCCTTGGTCAGGCACAGGTAATAGTCGCGGTCGGCGGTAATTGTGGTCACAACAGCGTTGCCGGTGTCGTTGCCGTCCGAAAAAGTGAGCATGCGCTCCTTCTTGTCGAGTGGGAGCGCCCACACCTTGTAGGTCACGCCATTGACCACGGCACTGCTGCTGGCAGGCCTGGCCTCGCACCTGTCAGGAGCCATGAGCAGGGTGGCCCACTTGGTCACGTCCTCGACATAGATGTAGCAATACTGGTCCTGAGAGGCGAAGGTGGCGTCGATAGCCACATTGTCGATGGCCAAGCCCATCGCCTTGTTGGGGCTGGTACCGCTGGCCACGCTGATGTTCCATGCCAGATAGATGTCGCTGCCTGCGGCGATATCCACCTTGAGTTGCTTGCCTGTGATGGCAGTGGTGCTGATGGGCACGACTTCGGCTCCGGCGGTAGCGGCGTCAGGCGCGAAATAAGTGTAAAAATCCTCGCCGGCATTGGTCCAGGTCTCGCCATCGGTCGAGACATAGAGTTGAACGGCGAAACCTGCGGCATTGTCACCGTCACGGTACTTCTCAATGTCGTAATTGAACGACAGTTTGGTGATGGCCTCGTCACCTGCATTGTGCAGGCAGGTCATCACGTTGATGCAGCGAGTGCCGCCGTCAACCGTCGTGGAGAGGCCGCCCACCGAGCAATCGCTGGGAACCGAACTGGAAGCGAAATTCCAGGTGCCGTTTTTGGCGTTGCTGGCCAGGCTCGTGCCACCCGTGTACATCACTGTCGTTGCAGCATTGGCAAAACTGCCCACGGTACGAGGGGCCGTCATCTGGCGCTCGACGCGCCAGCCCTGCGGCATGTCGAGCGTAGCCGCTTGGGTCGCATCGTCCCACATACCGTCAAAATTCTGGGCCACCTGGGGAGCGTCTGCAGTGACCTGCAACGCATCCTGTGCCCAAATGCTTCCGCTCCAAGCAAGCGCCAGCAGAGGCACAACAAGGTTGAGTAATGATAAGGTTTTTTTCATTGCAATTATGTAATTAAAGTGCGTAAAGTGATTTGTTACAAAATTATAACAAAAAAAACCGCAAAAAACAACCTCAAATAAAAATCTAACTTTTTCAAAAATGCAATGTTCTGAAAATGTGATATTTAATTCAAGAATAACCTTTTAATAATCTAAACTCACCACAACCTCTAAAAATGGGGATTTCTTGGCGGTCGGCAGATTATGGGGATTAGAGTGATTTAGACTGACGGGGGCTTTTCTTACGAGTTGACAACTCGTAATACTGGACGGCACTGCTACTTCGCTGGAGGGGCAGGAGGGAAGAATCGGGCTGGGGGTGTTATGCCCCAGCCCGAATACGATTATTATTTTTATCTTTACAGATAAAGTCTTTACCAGGTGCCACTAAGCAGGTAGTCGATGAGGGTGGTGACGTCGGCAATTGAAACACCTTCGTCCAGGTTTGTGTCAGCAGCAGCCAGATCAATACCGGTATCGTTGCCCGAAAGCAAGTAGTCGATGAGTGCTGTCACGTCGGCGATGCTTGTGGTGCCATCCATATTCACATCGCCGCGGTTGTTGACAAAGGTCGCACTGTTGATTTCACCGAGATAGAATCCCCAGATACCCTTGCTGTCGCCGATTATCCAGTTGACAGTGATTTGGCCACTGGTGGGCACGGTAGCCATGTCAATATCGATTACACCGCTCACCACCTTGCCGCTGACAGGAAGCGTACCGACAACCATATTTGCCACGTCATCGTCAAACCAGTAGCAGTAGCTCACAAGTTCTACATCATCTTCCACCGCCGCTTCGGGGATGATAAAGTACTTTGTCACTGTCGTACTCCAGTATCCCAGGTCATCCTGCACGCGCATGGTCAGAGTGTGCAGTCCTACCGACAGCGACGAGATGTCGAGTGTGACGGGTGAGGCACCGATGGCCTGCCGCCCGACAATGTTGCTGTCAATCCACACTTCGCGGCGCTGAATCGATGTGGCGGTGGTGTTGTCTATCTCGTTGGGGATGATGAAGGCTCTCGTCATCACGGGGCTCCAGATGCCCTGATCGTCCTTGACGCGCATCGTGAACCAGTGCAGGCCCGCAGGCAACGACGAGATGTCGAGTGTGGCCGGCGAAGTGCCGAGTGACTGACTCTGGACATTGTTGTCGAGCCAGTACTCACGCTCCACTACACCACCCTGGGCCGTCGCCACCATACAACTGACAGTGGCGAACGCTGCTAAGCAATATTTGATAATACTCATAATCATATCAAGTTTTAACGATGAGTAATTATCTTGCCTCGGCCTCATAGTTGATGCGCAACTGCGAGCCCTCGACATTTAATTCCAGACTCTTGATGACCGGTGTTCTGGGAACCGTACTCCAGCCCATGCCTCCCGACGGGCCTACAGGCGTGCCGTCGGTGCCAACCCATACGTCAGGATTCTTCAACTCCCAAGTGCGGTTAGCGGAGAAATTTGCGTTTTCTCCATCAGCAAAAATTTCTGAAACCGCCCCTACGGTATAAATGTTTTCATAAACTGTACCCGTGTTAGTATTCGCATCTCTTGAAAGCTTAAGACAGTTTTTCATGATGCTATACCAGCCAGCTATATAGCCGCCGCTACCCGTAAAGATACAGTTCGTCCATGTAATGCCTTGACCATTATTGCCGCTCCAATTATATGAGGTGCAGAGGGTGTGGTCAATCAGTATTTCGAATTCTTCGGTGAATCCGTTGATCGCTCCGTACAAAAGACAATTGGTAATCAGTGTGTTCTTACTGAGACCTCTGAATAAGTTTGAGTTCAACACGCATTGCTTAAGGGTCAAGTTCTCGTTATAACTACCCATTTGTATGTAGTTCGGCATCCTGCATTTCTCAACGGTCAAGTTCTTCAACGGAACCTTGGTGGAGTTATTGTCCACATAACCGGCATATAAGATACCATTGATATAGAGCCCTTCCAGGTGAACATTACAGAGCGTGTCACCCTGAACACCGATAAAAACATTACCGTTAAGACAGGACTGTGCCGTCCCTGTTTCGGCATTCTTTACGTAACCTGCGCCATAGATGCTGACAGACTTATTGATTTGCGCTGGAGTAAAGTTGCCGTCAGAAAGGGTGATGACATCGCCGTCCACGGCAGCAGCCATGGCGTAATAAAAAGCACCAGAACCTTGAAATACACTCACTTGGTCGCCATGCTGCAGAACGGCCTTGGGCACATCGGTGGTTGCTTGGGCCTTGCCTGCCAATGCGCAGCAAAGCACCAAAAGAGATAATAAGAATTTCTTCATAATGTTGTTAGGTTAAATGGTTAATAATATGTTGTATCGATTGAGTTCGGATGAGGTTATAGGCAAGATCAAAGATAAATATGGAGAATATTGATTTACAAAGTTACCGCAAGGAGGCTTTCGGGGACTCTCAAAACGTAAAAATCGACTCTCAAAAGATAAATTGAGAGTCAATTTTATATTTTAAACCATTGCTGTCCACTAAAAATTGTGGACGGTTAATAAATAAAATTTTCAAATAAAC
>CAMZFV010000017.1 GCA_947306175.1 uncultured Prevotellaceae bacterium | reverse complement strand
TTCATTTTTACATCTCTGCCGATTCCTTGACCTCCTCATGATAGAAATAGTTCACGACGATGGGCGGTGCATCGAAAGGACGCCTGATGCTGTCATCATCGCGGAGCGTGAAGCAGCCGGATACAACCCTGTGGCCATAGCGAATCAGATCCCCAGGTCAATGTAACGTAAATCAAGGCGCATCGCCAGCCGTGGCTTGACGTTGCGCCTTGTCATGAGCGAAAAAAATTGGAATTTACTTGATTTTTGATCAGTTTGTATAACCTGTTCTTCAGTTTCTTGAGAATTACCTTCTTGATCTATCCATTTAGATTCTGAGAGAACAATTTCTTTCCTTTGAATTGTTTGAATTGTAAGTTTCTTTTTTGCATTTTCCATAGTGGTATCATATCTGTTTTCCAATACTTTGCCCACTCTTGGTTTACATCTTCTCCCTCTTGTATATCTACTTCTTCTAATTGTTCAAATTGTTCATCTCTAGGTATTTGATATTCAATAACTTCAAATGTTTCATCAGTAGAGAAAAGAAATGAAAGAGGCTTAAGAGAAAGCAGAAATGCAACTACAAGCAGAAGTAAAGAAATAAGGAAATTACGCCATTGTTTTCTTGATAACAGCTCAGCCCAAGATGTTAGTAAGGCTATAATCGTCAGAATTAGCACAACAAACAACATCAAAAATAGAAATAAAACTAAAATCTTCCCACTCCATTCGACAGCCCAAAGCAATTTCTTTAAGCCTGCGCCCACAAATGAATACAATCCTAATAGACAGGGTAATACCCACCAGTATTTTGTAACGATACGTTTCATTATCTATTCTGCTAAATTCCATTTCATGGCATTTAGGGCTTCGCCTCAGCATAGCTCAAGTAAACTTGGCTCTGACTTCGGCCTGCACCTAAATTCCGATTTGTCTTAATTAACGACAAATCACCACGTGACAAAGCTTCAAAATTTGCCTCAATCCATCTCTTGCAGCCAATCAGTCAGCACCTCGCAATACTCCTCATGAGCATCCACGAAACACATATGGCGGGAATGGCGGAACAGATGCCAACGGCTGTGAGGAATGTGCTCGTAGAGCGAGGCGGCGACAACGGGCGTACAGATATCCTGCGTACCACTACAAATCAGTGTCGGCTGGGATATCTGGCTCAGCTGGTCGGTATATTCAAAATCTTTCAGGCTGCCAAGCGGCTGATACTCATTGGGGCCCCAACCATAGAGGTAAGCCTCTGAACCAGCACGCTTCGGACGTCTGAGACACTCTGGCGAGTGTTCATCGACGCTGGTCACGTAAAGCTCAAAATAGTGCTCGTTGGCACGCAAGTAGTCTGGATCATCCCATTTCCCTGTAGCTTCTGCCCGTCTGATGGCCTCCTGATCTTCGGCCGACATATACTTGATGAGCCGATGCTGTTCACTGGCCCACAGCGAACTGGAAGCATGACCAGACGAGAGAATCAGCGACTTGATGCCGGCAGGCTTCTGATCTATCGCATACGCAATAGCCTGCATGGCGCCCCACGACTGTCCGAGAATGTGAACGGCGTCCAGATGAAGATGTTCGCGGATGGCGATGAGTTCGTCAATCCATGTCTTCAATGTCCACAGTTCTGGATGCCCGTCGAGATAAGAATTGCCGCAGCCGATCTGGTCGTATGAGATGACTTGCCGACCTGTATCGGCGATGCAGTCGAGCACCTCGAAATAGTTGTGTGTACTGCCCGGACCGCCGTGAAGCAGCAACAAGGGAGCCTTCTCTGAAGGTTCGCCTACGATACGATAGTAGGTCTGGTAACCCATAAAGGGCATATAGCCCTCAGTGATGCGATTGTTCATATTAATATTCAACGTTTTTAGTTATCTTCCGTTTTAGGATGCGAAAATACGGTAAAAACTCCAGATCTGCAAGCTTTAAAGGGATTATTAACCTTGATTGTCTTTTTCTTGTGTTATAATTATGATGAGTAAGGAGCTGCACCCCAAAAGTTTGTGACTAACTATTGAGGTGCAGTTCATCATCGGTGAGCTTTGGTTATAAAGTAGCAATTCTATTGTTAAAACGTTCTCCTACGTATCCATCACTCACATCGCCACTCATCAAATCAAAATGTTTGAATGCCGGAGGTGTCGGACACAAGTCGTAGTAGTCCATTTCAGCGATAGGCAGGGAGAAGTAAGCAAGTTTGTCATAGCTTGTGTACAGACGTTGCAGCACTGGGTTGTTCTCATAAATCCACATCTTGGTGGATTCGTCAACATCAAAGCAGACAACACCAGAGCATCTAACCGAAATCTTTCCGGCAAAAGCCAGAATCTCCACGTTTGGGTTCTCGCGCAACTGCCTATAGACTTCCTTTTGCGGTGATGTGGCAAAGAAAAGAATGTGCTCTTGCTGCTTCATAATCTGGAAAACACGTATCTTAGGAACATTGCCGTCACAGGAAGCGAGCACGATTTCTTTATGTGCCCTCAGAAAATCAAACGCGATCTGTAACATTGTCTTATGAATAGTAATTAATCGTGATGAATCCTTTTGTCTATTCAACGGCAGGGAAAGTTGAACTTGCCGTTCTCGTGCTTCCACTCGTCAATTGCGGCGATGGTCTCCATCACATCCCAGTGTTCGGCTATATTTCCGTTCTCAATGCGGAACAAGTCATAGAAGGAAGTGGGCTTGCCTGCAAATGCACCTTCACTTACTGCCAGCACGAAGTTACCATGGCCAAGCACTGTGTGAATCCTAAAGTATTCCATCTTGATTCCCTGTTCTGCCATGGCAGCAAGTGCTGCACCGAGACCGTCAAGACCATCGGCGATGGCGGTGTTGTGCTGGATATACTCGTTACCGTTGAAGTATTCGGTCAGCTTATCGGGGTTCTTTCCCATGAGCACGTCCTCCACAAAGCCACGCACAATAGCTTTGTTCTCAGCTGTCTTGTCAAGGTCGGTGAACTCGGTCGTGCCGTCAAAGGGGGTGCGACCGCTGGGATTGGGTTTGCCGTCATAGGGCATAAGGTTATCCCAGTGTTCCACAATCTTGCCGTCCTCAAAACGGAAGATGTCAAAACCGACCTTAGGTCCATAGAAGTTATAGTCGGTGTGAAGCACCACGTAATCGCCATCCTCAAAAGCTCGAACAGTGTTCACTCGTGCCTTTTCAGGATACTCGGCAAGCCCTGCGAGAGCAGCTCCGAATCCAGCCAAGCCGTCGCCCACGGTGAGGTTGTGCTGGGTATAATGCTCTGCGTTCACATAAGCGACGGGTTCGCTTGCACCGGTCTCGATTGCTTTGAGCAGTTCGACTGCCATCTCTTTCTTGCTGATCTCTTTCATTGTCTTTTCTGTTTTAAATGTAAGTAATCTTGTTTGACGGTGCAAAATTATAACCGATATTATTGTCTGTCAAGATGTTACAAAATTGTATTATACTTACTTTTTTGTTAGATTTGCTGAGAACCAGCGATAAAAAAATTCACCGTTAAACATTATTTAACTGTCTTTCGTTCGGTAACATACTTACTATTGGTTACTTTTGCACAAAAAGTAAGACAATGAAAGAGTCTCGTGTTGAATATCTGACCTGTCCCATCCGTCAAGTGGTGGCCAAGTTTTGCGACAAGTGGTCGCTGCTGGTGCTGTATTCGCTTCACGCCAGCGATACCGGCGTGATGCGTTTCACCGAACTGCACAAGCACATGGACGACTGCTCACAGAAGATGCTTTCGTCCACGTTGAAGAACCTGGAGAAGCACAACCTTATATCAAGAAAGGTGTACCCCGTCGTACCGCCAAAGGTGGAATACTCGCTCACAGACAACGGAAAGTCGCTCATGCCTTACATTATGGGACTTATAGTATGGGCCAAAGAGCATTTCGAAGACGTGGCGGTGCATTAGCCTTTGACAAGACACAACTAAAAACCCGAAAACGGTCCAATCTATGCATTTTGTGCAGGTTGGACCGTTTTCGTGCAATTTCTTTGCTATAATCTGCCGCGAAGGCACAAAAAATGTACGATTCGGCAGGATATACTATATTTTGATTTTGTCCGTGGAGCCACCTCATGGCCGTAGGCATCGAACGGATTCCCCTTGCCGACGATGCGCATATAGATAATGCTGTAGATGCTGAGTGCCAGTCCGCAAACGGCGAGCAACACACTGACAACGCACAATACCGCCAAGTCAGGCACGAATGGCCAAGGCCGTCCTGATACCAGCCACATCAATGCCGGGATGCCTATCACAAAGATGAGCAGTCCCAGCAGATAGCCGAATATATGTGACTTGTTCACAGTGTTGTATTATTTCATTCGTTTCTCGAACACGAATAGGCCATCTTCTTCATTAAACTGCTCGGGCATGTGCGGGTCGGGGTGGTGTTCGTTGAAGAATTCGATGGCGTGGAAGCCGCAGCGGTTGATGTAGAAATGGATGTTGCGGCGGTCGAAATAGGGGGTGCAGGTCTCCCACACCTCCACCTCGGGGTGCATCGCCTCGATTGCTTTCCAGATGGCCTGGCCGATGCCTCTGCTCTGCACGCCCACCTTCACATAGAGAAAGGCAAGTTGACCTACGCTCGACTTCTGTCGCGACTCGGCAAAGCTCAAGCGAGCTTGGCTCTGCTCTCGCTGCTCCATCAGTTCGCCTTCGCGAGTCTTGTCATTGATGCTAATGATGGCACCGCCCACACGCTGGTCATCGGCATCGACAGCCTCGTAAGCTTCAGCACCCTCTGCCCTCAATGAACGGTAGAAGTCCTCGTCTGGCAGCACCTGCCAGTGGTTGGAATACTCTTCGCCATCATCTTTGCTATACGCCTGAAAGCCATGCTGGAATGCCTCCTGCATTTCCTCCTTCATGGCAATGGTATGTTCCTCCTGAAGCGGTAATAACTGTATCCTTGTTTCCATATCAAATAAAGCTACAAATCAAACCGATTATTGCCAGTCCTCCTTGTTTGAGGATGATATTCGGCTTACTGGTCAGGCTACCGTACAGTGCGGCCAAGATCACAAAGCCCAACAGCATCCGTGTCCACATCAGGTCTTGTTGCCATACGGCCACGAGAAGCAGAACGGCCAACAGGCCGTTATAAACGCCCTGGTTCTTCAGGAGCGTGGAAACGGGCATTACCTTCAGTTGGTCAACGCTGATGCCAAACACCTTTGAAGTTTTCTCTGAACTGGTCGCGACCGTTTCCAGGAACATGATGAACAGATGTTCCAAAGCGACCAACACTGCAAATATCGTTGTTATCGTACTCATATCGTTTTTGATTAATTGATGCCCAACAATTCTATTTCAAAAATCAAGGTGGAGCCGCCGGGGATGCCAGGCTGCGAGAACTTGCCGTAGCCCATTTCGGCGGGGATATAAACCTCCCATCGGTCGCCGATGTGCATCTGCTGTATGGCGATGATCCAGCCCTCAATGAGGTCGCGCAGTCGGCAAGCCAAGGGCACGTCGCCACGGCTGCTGTCGAATGTCGCCCCATCGATGGTCTTACCCGTGTAATGAGCGGTGATTACGCTGCTGGGCGTGGGCGTTGCACTCGTCGCGTCTCCCTCGGCAAGCACCTTGTAATAAACCCCCTTAGGCAGCGCCTTAACACCGTCTTCCTTAGACTTCGCCACCAGCCAATCCCTATTGGCCTGCACATATTGATTTTTATTCTTCTTCATAAGCACAAAAATATTACTCGCTGTAGTTGTGGTCCACGACGATGATGACATCCATGTCAGGCACCAGCGGCTGAATCTCGTCCTTGAGGCGCTTGATGAGGGCGGCATCGTCGTGTTCGGTAATATCGGGAACGACATCTACAGAAAGCATATTGTCTTTCTCGGAACAGTAGAAGCCATGTACCTGGACAATCTCCTTGTGGGCAGCCAGCGCCTGCATTACCTTAGTCTGCAGCTCGGCACGGCGGTTGTCTCCAGTGGCGACGGCATATACGCCAACAGTCATAATGATGCCGTGGCGATCGTACATCTGCGTCGAGATCTTTCGGGTCAAGCCATGGATTTCATGGGCATTCATCGTGTCATTGACGTTGATGTGCAGGGAGCCGATCATCACGTCGGGGCCGTAGTTGTGAAGGATGAGGTCATAGACACCGTGAACACCTTCAAAACCGGAAACCTCCGACTTGATCTGGTTGGTGAGTTCTGCCGGTATGCTTGTGCCCAGCAACTCATTGACCGGTGACGCCAACATCTCTATACCCGCCTTGATGATGACAAGGGAAATCAAGGCACCGAGTATGCCGTCAAGAGACACGTTCCAGATCAGCATCACACCCGCCGAAACGAGCGTGGCCAATGTAATGATAGCATCAAACAAGGCATCTGAGCCCGAAGCAATCAGGGCATCGCTCTTCAACTGCTCGCCCTTGCGCTTGACATATTGTCCCAACACCAGTTTCACGACGATAGCCACAATGATGACGATGAGCGTTGTCGTCGTGTAAGTAGGCGTTGTGGGGTTGAAAATCTTCTTGACCGACTCGATGAGTGAAGTGATACCTGCCGAGAGCACGATGACTGCGATAATGATGGCGCTGAAATACTCGATGCGCCCGAAGCCGAAAGGATGCTTACGGTCTGCAGGCCGCTGAGACAATTTGGTTCCTACAATGGTGATGACGCTCGACAGTGCGTCACTCAAGTTGTTGACGGCATCCATGATGATGGCAACACTGCTGGCGAGCGCTCCGACCACGGCCTTGAAAGCCGCCAAAAGCACGTTGGCGGCGATGCCTATCCAACTGGTGCGGATGATTTGTGAACTACGATCCATATTATTTCAAGATTGTTTCCATTGTAGTTTTTTGGACTTGCATCCCCATGTTCCTGTAAAAACATAAGGCCGCGTCGTTTCCCTCCCATACGTTCAGTGTGATGTTGTGGCAACCGATTGACAGCGCATAATCACGCACAAACTCGAACAGGGCTTTCCCTATGTGTTTGCCACGGGCTTTCTCATCCACACAAATATCATCGATATAGAGTGTCTTGATGTCTTGAAGCAAGATATCGTCCTTGACTTCCTTGATTTGGCAGAAGGCGTAACCTGAAACACTGCCGTCATCATAAACGAATATCGGCTTCAGATCATCGGTTAGCAATGCGCTGAGTTCCTGCTCGTTGTATTTAGTGGTATGAGGTTTGAACAAGTCGGGACGTATCTCAGCGTGCACCATGTTCACCTGGTGCAGCAGTTCCATGATGCGCTGAATGTCAGCGTTGCTAGCTTTTCTAATCATCACTGTATTCATATTAGAGCCGCAAAGATAGCGATTATTTTGTTAATCCCTCTTTTTGTATCATCAATCTTGAGTTTTTGCACTATGTTGCCTGCGGCGAAGATAGGCTACGCCTCGGATATACTCAAATAAATTTGGTATATCTCACCTTGCACTACGTTGCCTGCGGCGAAGATAGGCTGCGGTTCGGGAATGCTCAAACAAAAACTGAGTTTTTGCTTGGTATTCCGCTCACGTTGGATAAATTCCTCACGCTCGACAATGAGAATAAACCCTCATTGTTCTCGCTTAATCGGAATTTTGCACTATCTTTGCGGGCAAAGAAGCTATATAAACCATTTCACTATTAATATGAACAGATTTATCACACTTGCTCTGGCAGTAGGCCTTGCCTTTGCCAGCTCAGCACAAGACCGTTCTCAGGGAGGCATCAGCCCCGACATGATGCGCCAGATCGTTGCCAAATCGGCGACCAACACGAACAAGGCCATTAGCAATGCCATGGCGACCAATTCCATTGACGATCTTGCCAGAAACTACCGCAACAACAAAGTAACAGACACTTACTTCAGCATCGAGACACCCAAACAATCGATCCACAACCAGCGGTCTAGCGGCCGATGCTGGATGTACTCCAGTTTCAACGTGCTGCGCGCCAACTTTGCGCGTCGTCACTGTGATTCCATCGCTGTGGAGTTCTCTCACGACTACCTCTTCTTCTACGACCAGCTCGAGAAAGCCAACCTCATGCTGCAAGGCGTGATCGATTGCGCCGAAAAGCCCATTGACGATACGCGTGTGCAGTTCTTCTTCCACCATCCCATGAACGACGGCGGCACCTTCTGCGGCGCGGCCGACCTTGCCGAGAAATACGGCCTCGTGCCTGTAGAGGCACAGCCTGAGACCTACTCGGCTGAACGCACCTCACGCATGAGCCAGCTTGTCGCATCAAAGCTGCGTGAATTTGGATTGGAACTGCGGCAGATGGTCGCTGACAAAAAGAGCAAGAAAGCCATCAACCAGCGCAAGACCGAGATGCTGGGCACCATCTATAACATGCTCTCGCTCACACTGGGCGAACCCATCAAGTCGTTCACCTACGCCTTCCGTGACAAGAACGGCAAAGCCGTAGGCCCAGCACGCACCTACACCCCGCAGGAATTCTACCTCGAGACGGTGGGCGGACCCATCAACGGCACGTTCATCATGGCGATGAACGACCCCCGCAGGGAGTACTACAAGACCTACGAAGTGGAATATGACCGCCACACCTACGACGGTCACAACTGGCGCTACGTCAACCTCCCCATGGAAGACATTGCAGCCATGGCCATCGCTTCGCTGAGGGATTCCACCAAGCTTTATGCCAGCTTCGACGTGGGCAAACAGCTCAACCGTGACAACGGCTACCTTTCACTCGACAACTTTGACTATGCCACCCTGTTCGGCACCACATTCCCCATGGACAAGGCCCAACGAATTTCTACTTTTGACAGCGGTTCAACGCACGCCATGACCCTCTGTGCTGTCGATCTTGACGATGAAGGCAATCCCATCAAGTGGAAAGTGGAGAATTCTTGGGGCGGCGATAGCGGACATAAGGGTTACATCATCATGACCAACGAATGGTTTAACGAGTACTCTTTCCGCTTGGTTGTGGACAAGAAATACGTGCCGCAGCACATCCTCAAGGCTGCCGAAACCAAGCCCGTGATGGTGATGCCCGAAGACCCCCTCTTCGGCACCGATGATTGATAATCGACGGATCATATAGACGCTAAACTCCTGCGGCAATGGTTGCCGCAGGAGTTTTCATAAAAAACAAAATGCCCCGACTTCTTCAATAAGTTGAAGTCGGGGGCTTGCTCAAATTTTCCATAAATTTGGCGGCGCCTCAACAAACTCAAGCAAGCTGGGTTTGTATTCGGCTTGCTCAAATTTTCCATAAATTTGGCGGCGCCTCAACAAACTCAAGCAAGCTGGGTTTGTATTCGGCTTGCTCAAATTTTCATTACTCGTTTCATCTCCAGATTTTCGTAGCCCTCAGGGCAATGAGTGGAAAGATAGACAGTGGGATTGTCTTTGATGAACTCACGAACCCTGTCGAGTGTCTCGCGGGCGGCATCCTTGTCCTCGAAGATGATCGAGAGTTTATTAGCTTTCAATGCGGCATCGCAATAGGTCACGTCGCCGTGGAACATGTAGAAGAGCCCGTCGTGTTCCAAGACGGCGATGCTGTTGCCCTTGGTGTGACCTTTTGCCTCTATGAACCACAAGCCATCGGCAATTTTCTCGGCACGGGGAAAGTTCTTGTAGGCTCCATCTTTATAGGTCACTCTCACGATGTTCTCACCGTCAAGTTTCATCGCATCGGCATCCTCAGGGGAGATATACACCTTGGCGTTGGGGAACGAACTGATGCAGTCGCTGTGGTCGTTATGCTTGTGGGTGATAAGTATTTTGGTCACTTGTTCGGGCTTGTAGCCTAATTCCGCAAATGCACTCATGTAATCATTTACCAGGTCGCCCATATATAGCGGCGTCCCCAGTCTCTTGGCCGGCGCGGCGAAGTCGGCTTTAAAACCCGTGTCAATCAGGATCACGCCCTCGTCTGTGTCAAGCAGGAAGTTCTGAAGACTGCTACGATAGATGATCTGCTCGTCAAACTTATCCTTGCCTTCCTCACCTCCAAAAGCAAAGGGTTCATTCATAAAACCGCCGTCGAACATTCGCACGGCCTTGATAGCTTTGATTTCCATAACAATTTCGTTTTTACAGGTTATTCTTCAATTGGAACAAATTTCTCTTTTTTGCGTTTGCAGCGTGGGCAACGCCAAGTGTCGGGCAGTTCCTCAAATGGAGTGCCTGGAGCGATATTCTGTTTAGGGTCTCCCTTTTCAGGGTCGTACTTGTATTTGCAAGGACAAACGTATTTCTTCATTTTCTTATTAGTTTTGTGTTAATTTCAGAAAGGGGAACCCGAAGTTCCCCCTTGGCTAATTAAAATGGATATGCATCGTGGCGCGGCAGCGCCTTACGAAGCCTTTTTCGATTGTCAGGCAGGTTGCCACTTGCAGCGGACGGGGGAAACTATCGTTCCCTCTTTCTTCAACTCAGCAAAAGCTTTGTCAACATCCTTGCGGTCTATGCCTGTAATCTCAGCAATCTTGCCAGCGTTGACGGGAGCACCGAACTCACGCATAGCCTGTAAAACTTTCTCTTTCATGTTAATATTGGTTTAAAGTTGTGTCATCAGCCAGTTCTGAACGCCGATCTTCTCAATGAGTTCGAGTTGTCCAAAGCTCCAACCGAGGTCTTCTTCCTCATCAAGCAGGTAAGCCTTCAACATGTCGTAAGTGATGGGATCGTCAATGACCGATGCCATGCACTTGCGTAGCAGCTCAACGCCAGGTTCTTGAATGGCCAGGTCGGCCTTCACATACTCCACGGGGTCGCAGACCAGTTCGCGTCCCTTGCGGTCCTCGACTTTCACTTCACCGCCGAGGTCAAGGATACGGTCGATGAATTTCTCCACCCAGCCCATTTCCTCGCTGTAGTGGCCCATGTACTTGTCGCCGAGTTTGCTGAAACCCTGTGACTTGAAAATGTGTCCTTGAATCTTGTGCACAAAAGCACCGTCGCTCAAATGGGTTACAAAGAACTGTAACGCCTCGATTGATTTCTGTTTATCCATAAGAATACAAAATTAAATAGATGAATAATGAAATTTTAATGTTGCAAATATACTGCGAAACAGAGGGAAGCATGTGAACCTAAAGAAAACAAAAACCGACCGAAACGAAACAAGTTAAAAGATTATTACTATCTTTGCAGCATAAAATTAACGACATCATGTACAATCTGGTTGAAGGATGGGAAAAGATGTTTGGCGAACTGCCGCAGTCGCGGCGGAACGACAAGATTATCTGCGTTCACACTGATGGCGACATGATGTTGCGGACCAACAGATTGCAGCAAGAATCGTTGGCATGCTACACTTTCTCGCTCATTATTCAGGGTTGGCTGCGCATTGTCTATAACGGGCAAGAGCTGTATTTCAAGAAGAATGATGTATTTACCTACACTGCAGGCTCTGCCATTACCGTTATTGCCACATCAACCGACTATAAAGGAATCAGCCTGCTTGCCGACGAGGACATTGCTATTGGGACTTCAATCAAGAACAATGCCGTCAAGGCGGCCTATTTTTCAATGATTGAGTTGAGAGAGCCCAAAACCAGCCTGGACGAAAGCGATGCCACACATCTTTTCGAACTGATGCAGCTCATGGCAAGGTATTGTGACTCAGACCATCCTTATCGCGGTGAAAGCATGGAAATGCTCTATGGCCTATTTCTGCTGGATCTCATCAAGGCCCAAGAGAAATCCATTGAAAAACACCGGTTCTCAAACCGTGTGGTGGAGATCTACCTAGACTTCATCAAACTCGCTTCAAAGGATTTCATTGCACATCACGACATCGGTTATTACGCTGGTCGGCTTGCTGTAACAACGACCTATCTTTCCCGCATAGTGAAACAGATATCAGGAAGAACCGTTGCCGACCACATCAACCGACTGTTGGCAAACGAGGCAGCGCTGCTGCTGCAGAACTCCTCTATGACCGTGGCTCAAATTGCCGAGCACCTGCATTTTGCCGAAACTACGACTTTCGCCCGCTTCTTCAAACGAATGAAAGGTGTAAACCCTAAGCGATACAGGGCAAACCTATAGATGTACTTCAAGAATATTCACACTGAACTCACTCACCTTAAGAGCTACGGTAGTGCTACTTTTAGAGAAACGGTTGCGTCCAGCGCGGTTCCGATTAGTTGCCGAGCTAAAAGTTCATTCACTGATTATTTGGAAGCCATCGTTTTTCCTGCAGTTGAAGGGGTGGTATGGTGTTAATTCTGCGAGACGCGCACAGCACGAACGACAAACCCATCATAGCGGTAGTTGCTTTTGCCCCAGTACACGTTCCCCGAAATGAAGTTCAAGATATAAGCATAGCGTGAGTCGTCCGTGCGGAGCGTGCGCGACCAATAGAAGCCGTACGTACCCGTTTCGAGCGCCCCACCCCAGCGGCGGCCGGAGGCAGGCAAGAAGATGGTGTTGCCATTCGGACCGGCCACCAGATAGCCGTTCACGCCATCACACGTCGTCCAAGTCCAAGTGCAATTATCAACCAGCTCTTGCTGTTGCTCCACGGAGGGCATGCGCCACGACGGCCCCCAGTTCACACAGGCAGCATCGTCTTCAAGATCCAACTCGGTCTTGCCATCGGTGAAACCATTGTAACCATAGTCGCTATTGGCGCAATACTTGGTCATCGCGTTTTTGCTGCCATTGCACCACTTGTAGGTGTTCCAGTAATAGTATTCCTTGGGTGTGGTCTCGCCCCAGGCAAAGTAGTCTCCGTAATCCTCAGGGCTGTTGATACCCACGTTGCACGTCGCCCACAGAGTGCCGCTGGGCAGGCCCAAGTCAACCCACTCGTGATCGTCGGGAGCCACAAATTCGTCGCCCCAACTCCCCGTCAACAGGTAATCTATCAGGCAAGTGAGATCATCAATAGTCACCCTGCCATCCTGGTCCACATCACCGCGCTGATACTCCACACCAGCCGTAAATGAGACCAGCATTAACGATAACACACACAAACATATTACAATTCTCTTCATTGTCTTACCAATTATTCAAATTAACCATGGTTAGTATTATGCAAAATTACACAAAAAATCAGCAATATACAATGCAATACAGCAACCGCACCAAAATAATTGTATTGTTGTAAGACACAAGATTTGCAATAAAAAGATGGAAATTCATGTAGTTTTTCGATGTATCAATGCGTCTAAAGAGTGAAATTAATAACCAACAAAAACAATATAATATGGAACAAGAGAAATTAAACATTGGTAAAGATGAACTATTTGAGAGCATAAAGAGCGCGTTTGCCAAACAGGCGAAACTAGGAACGATTGGTTTCTGCATTTTCTGCTTGCTTCTTGGACTCTATTTTGTAACTATTATCATCGGAGCAATACAGGATGTTGGTATCAAGGAACTGGTTTTCTTTGTCGTAATGCTTCCACTTTGTATTATTTTGGGAATTATTTACAAGAACAGGAACAGCAAAATGGCCAATGCCGACAGTATACAAGATCTCTTAGCTGTCTATGACAAGCATAAGAAGATTGATAAGTGGTTGATTGCTTACAGTGTGGTCCTCTTGATTGCAATATTCATAACGGTTAGAGACACTTCTGTTAGTAGTTTCTTTTTCGTTATTATGCTTTTAGTTCCAACGATTTTTGTCCCTTCGATAGAACAGTCAAACAAAATCAAAAGATTGCGTGAACTGGTACAACAATCCTAAAATAGTATTTGCAAGAAATAAGGCTGGGTGTTCCTTTTGGGATGCTCGTCGCGGTTTCGTGAAGTGGCAAAAGACACACAAAACACACCCATAGCACTGTTTTTCCCAGAAAAAAACACTAACTTTGCCAAATCATCATCTTAATCATGATTGCTATGGTACGATTCATCAGAATAACCGTCTCATTATTCCTGCTGGTGGCATTTGGGGTTGGAGTCGCAACGGCCCAATCTGTGTGGCAACCTATCACGGTAACAGGACAGGTCGTGGATGCAGCCGATGACCAGCCACTTGTGGCGGTACACATATGTTGTAGGAATGAAGTGAGAGGGGAGTATGAGCTAAAATACATCTCAGATTATGATGGACATTTTGAATTGAGTTATCCCCGTAAGTACATGATGACCGTGACACGAATTGGCTATAAGCCACAACAATTATTCCTTTCAAGTGACACCACCCTATTAATCAGACTGGAGAGGGACCCAGCAGTAGTTAAATGTCCAGATATCATCTTAGTCTCAGGAGTGGTTCTTGATGAGGATAATGGTGATCCCATTTGTGCATCCGTTGAAATAAAGGGTAAAAATACAGTTGTCGCTATAGATATAAATGGTGAATTTAAGATAGAAGCTGTAAAGGGAGATGTCATAAGGATATCAAGTATTGGATATTATGAAAAAGAGATAAAAATCAAGAAAAACGAACCGATGATCATCAAATTGAAGCCAACTAACGCCTGTATCCAATAGAACACTCTTCTATTTATTTTCAGACGATGTAAAGGTTCTGATCGTTGGACGATGGCGTGCCTACTGAAATAGCTTTGTGAAATGCCATCAAAAAAACTTGTGTTTTCAAAAAAAGGTAGTAATTTTGCAGCCGATTTGGTGCCGTGAGCGTCGCGTCGTGACGTGTCACGGATTAAAAGGGAATCAGGTGAGAATCCTGAGCAGACCCGCTGCTGTATGTCCCCCCAAGTTGTCTTACAAAATTTGTGCAAGCCGAAGGCAATACAATTCACTTTAATTGCTGAGGTGCCGTCAAATTTATTCAAAAAGCGTCACTGTCCATTAGGGATGGGAAGGCCGTGAGACAATGGGATGAGCCAGAAGACCTGCCAAGTTGGACATAAGTTGCTTTGACTCTCGTGGTAATAGAGTTGAACAATCAAGACACCAATCCGCCTAGATGCGGGAATGCGTGTGGTTGCCGGTGTGCAGCCAATCCAGTTGTTTTGTTCCAATACTTGCCACTGTCAAGGTCACTTCAAGATTTTGATTGTGTTATGCTTTTTTGCATCATACAATATGTGTAGTATATAGTAACCTTTCAGTGGCGCAGTCATGCCGCTTGCTTTTTCTGCCAAAAAACGGCATGGCTGCCAACACTGAGTAATTTCAAAACACTGATTGCATCATGTTTAAAAACTTTCATGGATTTCACCTTGTTGAGGCCTATCATAAGACCAGACGCGAGAACCGTAACCAACGTTCATCGGTAAATAAGCACCTCATCACGGCACTCATTCTGCTCATCGTTACTTTGATTATTTGGAACCTGCCCGCCAGTGTGTTCGGAATAGCTGGGTTGACGGTTGTCCAGCAACGCGTCATCGCCATTTTCATTCTTGCGACGCTGATGTGGATTACCGAGGTCGTACCTTCATGGGCTACCTCCATCTTTATCATGGTCGCCCTGCTGCTGTTCACTTCCAACAGCGGCATCAAACCGATGGTCGATGAGGAGCAGGTGGGCACGCTGCTGAGCTACAAGGACATCATGTCCAGTTTTGCCGACCCCGTCATCATGCTGTTCATCGGCGGTTTTATCCTTGCTATCGCTGCTTCCAAGACGGGCCTTGACGTGCATCTTGCCCGCATCCTGCTGAAACCCTTCGGCACTAAGAGCGAGAACGTCCTGCTTGGCTTTATCTTGATCACGGGCTTCTTCTCGATGTTTGTGAGCAACACCGCCACTGCTGCAATGATGCTCACGTTCCTCGCTCCCGTTTTCAAGCAGCTGCCTCCCGAAGGTAAGGGCCGCATCGCCATGACGATGTCCATTCCCCTGGCAGCCAACCTGGGTGGCATGGGAACGCCTATCGGCACTCCTCCCAACACCATTGCGATGAAGTTCCTCAATGACCCTGACGGATTGAATCTGGGGCTGGGCTTCGGAGAATGGATGCTGTTCATGTTCCCGCTGGTAATCCTGTTGTTGTTCATCGGCTGGTTCCTGTTGAAGACGATGTTCCCCTTCAGCCAAAAGACCATCCATCTCGAGATTGAGAGCAACATGGAGAATAACAGGCAGACCAAGATTGTCATCTGGACGTTCATCGTCACTGTTTTGCTGTGGCTCACCGACAGTCTCACGGGCATCAATGCCAACACGGTCGCCCTGATTCCCTTTGCCGTGTTTGCCATGACAGGCGTCATCAACAAGTATGACCTGGAGGAAATCAACTGGAGCGTCATCTGGATGGTGGCAGGCGGCTTTGCGCTGGGTTACAGCCTCAATGCATCGGGTTTGGCCGAGAACGCCGTCAAAAGCATCCCGTTTGACACCTTCTCGCCCATTCTTATCCTGATCCTGTCCGGCCTAATCTGCTACCTGTTGTCCAATTTCATCAGCAACTCGGCTACAGCAGCGTTGTTGATGCCTATCCTCGCTATTGTCTGCGGAGCTATGGGCGACAAGCTGGACACCATCGGAGGCACAGCAACGGTGCTTATCGGTATTGCCATCGCATCCTCCAGCGCCATGATTTTGCCCATCAGCACCCCGCCCAATGCTCTGGCATTCTCGACCAATCTGGTCAAACAGAATGACATGAGCCGCGTGGGTATCATCGTCGGCATCATCAGCATGGTGCTGGGTTATCTGTTGTTATATTTCATTGGAAAAGCGCACTTACTATAAAGTCAAGTCTTTAAAGTGGCTTTGCCCCTTTAAAAACTTGAAGTTTAGAGTTTAGGGTTTAAAGTTTAGAGATTTGTTGCTTTTTATAATTCTAGACGATTATTGTATTGAATTAAGTGAACGGAGAGGGCTTGCCGAGTGAGGCAGGCCCTCTTTGATGAGATCATCAAGCGGTAATCATACCCGATATAGGCAGTTATATCTCTAAAAATCCCAATTATTAGGTATTGCCCAGCCTTTCGAGGCACTGTACTTTTGCAGCAGATAACCAAAACAGATATTGATATGGGACTACTGAAATCTTTCTTTACTAATTGCGCCAATCCAAAAGGACGGATGGGGCGCTTGATGTTGCGTTTCATGAACTTCGGCCATGCACCGGTCACCAACTGGGGACTGGACCTGATCAGCTTTAAGGATGGCTGGACCATGCTTGACATCGGTTGCGGCGGCGGTGCTACGCTGAAAAGGCTTTACAAGAAGGGCGCCAATGTAAAGGTCTATGGCATTGACATTTCGGAGGAAAGCGTGGCAAAAGCCCGCAAAGTGAATGCTGACCTGCTCGACAAGCAGGTGTTCGTCTGCCAAGGGTCAGCCGAGAAACTGCCCTACGAGGACGGGAAATTCGACCTCGTGACTGCCGTCGAGACGGTGTATTTCTGGCCCAACCTGCCCAACTGCCTGCAGGAAGTCCTTAGGGTGTTGAAGCAGGGCGGTAAGTTTGCCATCCTGGTTGAGGTCGTGGAGGGTGATTCGATATGGACTAAAGTCGTGGAGGGCATGACGGCCTATTCACCTGAACAACTGAAAAAGTTGCTCGACGATGCAGGCTTTGTCAATACCGAAATCCACTGCAAGAAACCCTCCTATGCTGCCATCTTTGGCGTGAAGCCATAACCTGTGCACACAATTAGGAATTATGAGCAAGATCAGTTATTTACAGATTCTGGGCTTTGCCGCCCTGTATGTTGTAATAGTATTCATGACCGCTTTTCTGGGCTTTTTGGCCCCCTGGGCCTGGGTTTTCTTTCCTCTTGTTGCCGCCCTGTTTGGGGCCTTGTCATATTATTGCGCAGCAATTAGATGGAAAAAGTTTGGCGTAGGCACATTTCTCGCCGTAGCTCTTGCAGTCTTCCTGCTGGCAGTTGGCGAGTGTGACCTGTCAAAGGCCCTGCTGATGCTGCTGGCTGGCGTGGTATCTGATGTCATCAGACAACTCATCGGCCATACCACATTGAGAGGACAGTCATTGGCTTATCCCATCTTATCGATAGGAGTCATTGCTTGGATTCTGCCGCTCTGGACCCGCACGGAATGGTATTACCAGGGAGCCACAGCAGAAATTGGGGTTGACTATGCAAAAGGATTAATGATGTTTGCCAGTCCTTGGTGGCTTGCGGCTGTTGTCCTAATGACAGCCGTGGCTGGATTTGCAGGCATCCTATCTGCTTCAAAAGTTTTCAAGTCGAAATAACTTTGCAACCGGGTTGCGCCCAGCCGTGTGTACCTTTGCACTCACAAACAAGCGTGAAACGATTATGGCAGACAGGATCAAGAAATCCTACAAGTTCAGCAAGCGTTTCTATGACGATGCGCTCACGCAGAGCAAATGGTGGAGCCGCTTGTATTTCAAGCTGTTGTGGGGCGGTGTCGATGACAATGAGATTGCCGACAGGATACTCGGTTACATCCCCGATGATTTTTCGGGACGGCTGCTTGATGTTCCCGTCGGCACCGCCGTATTCACGGCAGAGAAATACACTCGTCTGACCCAAGCCGATATTACTTGCGTGGATTATAGCCGTGACATGCTGGAACAGGCCGAAACGCGGTTCAGCAAGGCGGGCATCAACAATATAAAGACCATGCAGGGCGATGTGGGAGCATTGCCTTTTGAAGACGGCACATTCGACATCGTGCTCTGCATGAACGGGCTTCATGTGTTTCCCGACAAGAGCAAAGCCTACGCCGAAATCCATCGCACACTGAAAACGGGTGGTGAAGTGCTGGCATGCTTTTATATCGCAGGTGAGAAAAAGACCGCCGACTGGCTTGCCAGGACAGTGATGAGCCGCATGGGCTGGTTCACTCCGCCCTTTGACTCAGCCGATGATGTAAGACGCAGATTAGAGGCAAACTACAACATTCTCGACTTACAGGTTGAAGGAGCCATGATCAGTTTCAGGGCAAGGAAGAAGTGATATGAATACAATTCTGATTGGCTTGCTTGTGCCAATGTTGGGCATCGTACTCGGCTCGGCAATGGTGTTCCTGACAGGAAAAGAGATGTCAGGGCTGCTGCAGAAGTCACTTCTTGGTTTTGCAGCAGGCGTGATGGTGGCCGCCTCATTCTGGTCGCTGCTATTGCCTGCAGTGGAGATGCAGAGTCAAACGGAATGGGCCGTAATGCCCGCCGCTGTCGGCTTTCTCGCAGGTATGGGCTTCCTGTTGCTTATCGATGTGGTCACACCACATTTACACATCGGTACCACACAGCCCGAAGGCCCACGATCCAGCCTCTCACGCACGACAATGCTCATGCTTGCCATCACCATTCACCACCTGCCTGAGGGTATGGCAATCGGTGTTATTTTGGCAGGAGCCGGACAGGCTAATATCGACATCAGTGTTACCAGCGCGCTGGTGGTCTGTCTCGGCATCGCTATCCAAAATGTGCCAGAAGGAGCCATTGTATCCATCCCGATGCGAACAGCGGGTAAATCTCGGACAGGATCCTTCCTGATGGGTTGTCTGAGCGGCATCGCACAACCGCTCGGAGCCATCCTTGTGTTGCTGCTCGCTGCCATGTTCGTCCCAATGCTCCCATACATGTTGGCCTTTGCTGCCGGAGCCATGCTCTATGTTGTGGTTGAGGAACTCATTCCCGAAGCATCAAGCGGTAAGCACTCCAATGTCAGCACCATCGGTTTTGCCGTCGGCTTCGTGCTGATGATGGTGCTTGACGTAGTCATGGGCTGAATAAAGATGTTTTGGATTCCTTCGGCAAGAGCTGAGAACAGCGATGACAATACATAATCACTAAAAGGAGGGTGAGTCAAAATTATGACTCCGTAGTTTAACCGTGCTAACGCACGGGAAATTATTCAAATTAGATTAAAATTTTATTATAAAATTATCAATATTATAATTTTTATTTAAATTTGATAAATTTGGCTTCGCCGAGCTAAAGGTTCCCGCCCGTTAGGGCGGTCATTATATAAGGCAATGTAATTATGACACACCGCCCTTTTAGTGGGAATCAAAATGTCAAGGGGATATCGAGTTTCAAGATGAGGTTGCGGCCCATGTTGAAGACGCCCACGCGACCCGTGACAGGATTTTCATCGGCATATTTGAGGCGGCTCAAGTGACTCTGATAAGCCTTGTCCAGCAGATTGTCGGCGATAATGCTCACGTTGGCGACTACACGGCCTTTGTACTTGACCTGGGTGCCCATGCTGGCGTTCAGCAGGGTGTAGCCTGGGGTCTCTGTCTCACTGTCACCCTCCATCAGATAGTGATCTTGCTTGGCGAAGCAGTCCAGGCCCACGGCAATGAAAGTGTTGGTCAGCGTACGGCCGTCGCGGATCAGGTCATAGCGCAATTCACTCTTCCAGTGCAATGGCGGTGTGCAAGGCAGGTAACGGCGTTCCAGCGGCTGGCTCAGCAAGCGAGCGTCAACAAAACCCAAGGAATTCTCGAAGTGAAGGGGCTCCACAGGATGGATATCCACCGTGAATTCAGCACCCCACAAGCGAGCATTGCCGCTGGTGTAACGATAGGTTTGGTAGCCCTCGGTCTCGACACCTGCCAGACGCTTGATGTAGATGTAGTTGTTGATGCGGTTCAGGAATAGCGACGCTTGGGCAGAAATCACGGCTGACGAATAGTCTGCGCCCAGGTCAAATTGCCAGCTGAACTCCGATTTCAGATTTTGGTCACCTAACTCATAGCGGATGCTGCCCTCATGCACACCATTACTGGCCAGCTCGCTCATGTTGGGCGTGCGGAAGCCACGTGAGGCGTTCAGGCGCACATTCAGCCGGTCGCTGGCATGATAGACGGCACCCACGCTGCCCGTCACTCCACTGAAGTTGCGTGAGAAATCAGTGAAAACATCCTCCATTGCCATGCTGTGGATATGGCGGTTGTCAAAGCGCAGGCCACCGCTCAGCGTCCAGCGTTCCACCTCGCGGCTTGTGGTGGCGAACACACCGATGTCAAACAGCTTATACTCGGGGATAAGCACTTCCTCTCCCTTGTTCAGCGACTGCTGCCACATGCCGTTGGCTCCCGTCGCGACTTTCCATCCGCCAGTACTGAAGACATAGCGCACATCATAGTTCACCGTATGGAGGCGGAAGTCCAGTTCGGCCTCATCGGGAGCTTCCTCAAATTCCTGTCGCTGGTTGTGCTGGTAGCCCAAGATAAGTTTCAACCTGCCGTCGCCCAGGAAGATGGAGTTGTCAAGCACAGCCTTGTAGTGGTGAATCTGCTGGAACGGCAAAGCCTTGTGGTAGGTTTTCTTATCGTAATCCTCATAGGGGACTTCAAGGTCGCCCGTCACTGCATCACGCTCACCCTCAACAATGCCGGGGGTGAGGTGGAAATAGTTGAGCGACAACGTGCTGTTTCCCCATTTGCGGCTCAGACCCAGGAGTCCTGACAAGGCGCGCTGGTGAAACTGCGAACCCACCACGTAACCGTCATAGCGGTTCTTATAGGCATGTGCCATGCGTTCGCTCCAGCGCAGGTCCCATAGCAGCCGCTTGTTGCCCGCCAGGTCGAGCGAGTAGTCCCACAGGCCGTTGTTGGTCTGATACTGAGTACTCAGGTTAGCCTCGATGTGCCCTTGGGCGATTGCAGGCACATTATTGAGCACGAGCACACCTGCCATAGCATCGCTGCCGTACATTAGGCTGGCGGGGCCTTTGAGGATCTCGGCGGTCTGCACACGGTCGGCGTCCACCTCGATGCCATGCTCATCGCCCCATTGCTGCCCTTCCTGGCGAATGCCGTCGCTGACAACGGCCACGCGGTTGTAGCCCAAACCCCTGATGATGGGTTTGGAGATGGCACCGCCTGTGGTGAGTTGGGACACGCCAGGCTGTTGGGCAAGCGCGTCGATGATATTGGTCGAGGCCACCGAGTGCAGATCACGGTGAGATACCACGTTGACAGGCGTTGGCGAGTTCTTTAATTGCGACGTGCCTGTAAATGCGGTGACCACCACCTCATTGATCATCGCATTGCTCTCCTTCATGACAAAGTCAAGATGTGACGTCTGGCGCAGGTCCACGTCCTTGACGATGGTCTGGTGGCCAATATAACTCACTTGTACGGTGACTGTGGCGAGAGGAAGCCCGCTGATTTCATACTGCCCGTTATCATCGGTGATAGTGCCCGTATTCAAGTCGGGGAAAAATAAGGTGACGCCAGGCAAAGATATTCCGTCTCCATCATGGGTGACAACACCTGTGAGGGTCGCCGTCTGGGCATATGTTATAGTTGAAGCCATCGACATGCATATCGCAGTCAACAGCATAAAGACATGTATTCTCTTCATTCTGTGATAAAAAAATATGTTACTTGAAGTGTTTTTGGGAAAGAGGATGCTCTTTTAAGCACAAAATGTAAAAGGCGGGGCGCGTGTGTTTTGACGGGTGGTAAAGCCTAACGCGAGGGCGGGAAAAGCGCTTTCAATCGTCAGACGGGTTGGTGTTTGGTTAAAAGAAGGCTGCTGGTCTTCGGCGGCCTGATAGACATTGTTCTGGAAGGCGCACAGCGGGCAGTCAACATGGGCCTTGACAGCTGAGATGTGCCCGTCGTGGACGGTGTGCTGGAGGCACTCGAGACATGGCTCGCCGTTTTCATCCCACTCAAAATGGACATGAACAGACGAGAGCAATACCATCGGTATATACACCAACAGTAAAACCCATGAGAACCAGTATGCTCTTTCCATCCGTTTCATGGCGACAAAGATAAAGAAATTATCTCAAAAAGTTTTTTCGGCTTTATAATAATTTCACAACGTTTCATGCATGATGTATTTGCCTTGAGTTATTGCAGGATGATTTCTGCGATTTCTTTGCGGGCTTTCTTGCCTTCGGGACAGGGCCAGATGGGATAGACGTAGCTCATCAGCGAGCTGTACAGCACTTTGCCCGAGGTGGGTGACCAGGAGAAGCCCAAACTGGTGTTCTTCTTCGACGAGGCCATTATTTCAAGTCATTTTTTGATTTCCAGAACTCCATCCACCTCGTGTTCGATGAAGGGCCCTTCCTTGCATTCCAGCAGCACACACGGCTCCAGACATTCAAGGCTGTGCCAGACATTCTTGGGGATGTCAGCCCCATACACGCCATCCTCATGGCTCAGGACACACGACTCAATGACCTCGCCCAAGTCGTTGTAGATCAACACCCTCACTCTACCCTTCAGGATCACAAAGGTCTCGTCCTTGGTGGGATGGTGATGCACTGGAATCTGCGTGCCAGGCTCCAATGCGTTGAGGAAACGGTGGCATTTGTCCTGAAGGCTTTGATGAAAATTGTAGTTCATCCTTAGCCTGGGCGACTTCTTGGCTTCCTCGGCCAAATCATTCACCAGTTTTTCGTCGATTATCTTCATAAGCTACATTTTTCAGCTTGACAGCAACGCCAACGACCACACCGTCTATATTGGTGAAGCCATCGGTGCCTGGAGAAAAATAGGCAAAGCGGGGTTATTTCTTCAACAGGTATTTGATGAAGAGGTAGCCGCCAACGATCTGCAACAACATGCCGGGGATGCCCAGACGGAAGTCTTGGAAGCCGTGAAGCAGGGAGCCGTGCATGGCGGCCTCGATGAGACAGCCGACAACCTGATAGAACAGCACAACGGCCAACAGCAGCGGTAGCGTCACCGCCTTAAAGCGACGGGCGACATAGGCGGCAGCGAGGGCGAGCAGCACCGACTTAATCATAATGGCGGGCAGCATGGCAGCAGGGGGCATGCCAAACAGCGCCGAGTTGATCAGCGGTGACAGCAGTGCGGTGGCCAGTCCCACCTGCCAGCCGTACTTGTAGGCGCCAATCAGCGTGAAAAAGTAGATGGGCAGGAAAATGAGTCCGCCATGGGGCATGAGGTGACACAATTGAGGCAGCACGATGTTGCCGATAATGAACAATGCCGCAAAAAGCAGCGAACGGCTCTCGCGCAGGGAGAGCGAATAGAGATTTACTGTTGATGTCTTCATATTGTTTAATTTTAGTTTTAAGTTGTAAGTTTTAAGTTGCTAACTACGAATTACACGAATTAAACTAATAATGAACTCATTTGTGCAATTGGCTTCGCCAAATTAAAGTTAAGTGCAATTAGCGTAATTAGTAGTTTTTTAACATGCCTAAAGCCTAACACCTAACGCCTAAAAGCGTCTTTTCCTTGAAGTGCGCCCGCAGCAGGGCTTCGACCTGTGGGGCGGTCTGAGCCTCGGCGACGATGGACTCCAAGGGGCAACGGTTGTCGCCCTCGGGAATGACGATGCGGTCAACCAGGTCGCCATAGCTGTAGGCGATGTCCGCATTATCAAGCAGCGGGAGCGCCAGACAGCTCATCACGTCGGCATAGACCTCCGTCACGCCACCTTGCACAATCAGCCCTGCCGCAGCCTTGCCAATCACCTTGTCGGCAAGCCGGGCATGGCGCAAGCGCTCGGGTTCGTTATCGAGCAGCCACACCAGGTCGCGCACACCCTTCTTGTCATAGGTGGTCACCTCGCCACTCTGTGCCCTAATGACCAGCGAGCATGCCTTGTTGTGCAATATGTCGATAAGCTCCTGCATATCTTAGTCTTTAGTTGTAGGGTCTCGCCTTGGCGTGGCCGTCAGTTGTCAGTTGTCAGAGTAAGCGGATGCCACCTAAAGCCTAATGCCTAATGCCTGAAGCCTAACATCGGCTTAATATCTCTCTCAAAGATGCCGCGCTCCACAATCCTGTAGTGGGGATGGTAGGCTTCGCGGTACTGCGGGGAATGGCTGATGGCATATTTGCCCGCCGTGAGGATGCTGTCAATGAATTGTTTGTCCTCCTGATAGTTGGGGAGGTCTAAATTCATCTCGTCAATGGCACCGATGATCTGCTGCCATCGATCTCTCCAAGTTTCTACCGGGGGATGGCTGGCAGCACTGCGGACAAAGGCATCAAGTAGCAGGTCACGGCTGATGAAGCCCTCCTTGACAGCCCTTAAGCTCACACGGTAATAGCTGCTGTCCATCCCGCAAGGCTCATAGTACCAGGGCATCAGTTCGTCAAGGCTGGTCGAAGATAATTCGGTATCCAGATAGGCTCCCACACTCTCCTTGTCCAACACAAGATGCTCAGCGCCCATATAGCCCTGAAAGCACGACTTGTAGATGTCCAGCAGGCGGGCTTTGGGGTAATCCCGCAGCAGACCGCCGACAAAACCCTGCACATCCTGCGCCGACATCGACACAGACAACAACAAGACCATCGATAAAACAATTCCTCTCATAGATTTGTTTTTTGTAGAGACGCAACATCTTGCGTCTCCCAGTAGTGAGGTTTAAACTACGAATTACGCCAATTACACAAATGCCATAAATTAGCTACGCCAAGTGAAAGGTTCGTGTAATTCGTAGTTTGACACCTAACACCTAATGCCTTAAAATTGCAAATATAGATAAATAATTCCAATGTCAAGCCACATCACGCACCAAATAGCACCCACCACTAACGATTTTACACTTTTCCGTCACCCCTTCATTCAGACAAATGCTTTTCATCCGTTTCATTTACTTATATATATAAATAAATGAAATAAACGAAATAAACGGGTTGTGTCACCGCAAGTTCTGACACAAACCCAATATAAAATTACACTATATTTAATAGTTTTCCGCTTTTGTTTGTTTCGTCCGTTTCATTTAAACATACGCGTGAACATGTCGGATTTACCCGATTAACCGCATTTTTTAAAAAAGCCAGCCCCTCCCGTCATGAAACTAGCCTTCTCTCCAGCCCATCACTCCGCCATCTTTCTTTTCAAATCCTCTATATACCCCTGAACTTTTTTTGTATGGGGATGCTCAATACCCAAGGCTATCTCAAAAATGGCCAGTGCCTTGAGATAGTATTTCAGAGCCTGGTCATAGTAACCCTGCTTACCGTAAACACCGCCGATGTTGCTATATGTCTTTGCAATATTAGGATGTTCAAGCCCCAAGGCTCTCTCTTCAATCTCCAATGCCTTGAAATGGTATTCTAATGCCTTGTCGTAGTCCCCTTGACCTTTGTAAACGGATCCAATGTTGCTATAAGACATGGCGGTATAGGGATGCCCAATACCCATGATTTTTTTAAAAACAGTTATTGCTTTAAAATGATATTCCAGCGCCTTATCGTAATCGCCCAGTTGTTCGTAAACCATGCCAATATTGTTGTAGAACATGGCTGCGGTCGGGTGCTCTGTGCCCAAGTCATTCTCAAAAAAGTTTATAGCCTTGAAATAGTTTTCCAGAGCCTTGTCATAGTCGCCTTTTTCATAGTAAACCATGCCAATGTTGTTGTGAGAAGTAGCAGTATGCATGTGATCTTCGCCATATACTTTCTCATATATGCCCAACGCCTTGAGATGGAACTCCAACGCCTTGTCATAGTCACCTTTTTCATAGTAAATCATGCCAATGTTGTTGTAAGAAGTGGCCGTATGCCTATGGTCTGTGCCATATACTTTCTCATATATGCCCAACGCCTTGAGATAGAGCTCCAACGCCTTGTCGTTTTCACCTAGACGACCGTAAACCGAGCCGATGTTGCTATAAGATATGGCGGTGTCGTGGTGTTCCGTACCCAATGCTTTCTCTCGGATCTCCAGTGCCTCGAAATTGTACTCCAGCGCCTTATCGTAATCGCCCAGTTGTTCGTAAACCTTACCAATGCCACTAATGCATGCGGAAGTAGAAATATGCTTCTGGCCATAGGTTTCAATTAATATTTCTAACGCCTTGAAAAAGCATTGCAGAGCCTTATCATAGTATCCCTGTTCACTGTAAACTAAGCCGATGTCATTGTAGGAAATGGCGATATAGGGGTGCTCAGAACCCAAGACTTCCTCAAAAACAGCTAATGCTTTGAAATAATACTCTAACGCCTTGTTATATTTACCTTGGTTATAGTAGACCGAGCCGATGTAGTTGTAGGAAATGGCGGTATCTTGATGGTTGATGCCCAAGACATTCTCAAAAATAGCTTTTGCTTTGAAATGGTACTCCAACGCCTTGTCGAATTCACCTAAGTTATTGTAAACCGAGCCAATGTTGTTGTAAGATGTGGCGGTGTATGAACTGTCGTTGCCATAAAGTTCTTCCGATAGGGCGATTTGACGCTGATATGCATTTACTGCATCTTCGTAGCGTGCACAGTCATCAAGAAACAAGGCATAGTCATAGAGCAGGTCAGCGTATTTCTTTTTGTCATAGGCAGTGCGTTTTGCCCAATCATCTGCCTTGGCATAGATTTCTGCAACATGGGTGATGCAATCCTTAATGGGTGTATCTGCTGCCATTAGAGTCTGAGTTTGCAATCGAAGGGCTTCAATATGTTCATGCATTTGTTCGTACTTAGTTTCGATTTCCTCCATCAACTGATCGCCTTCTCTCTTTAATTCCTCAAGAAGTTTGTTTGCCACGTCCAATTGGCCAAAATCAAACGCATCGATAGCTTCTTGCAGTTTTTTACTTACCTGTTTCTTCCGCATCTCAGCAATTTGCTTTGAGGCACGTAACAAAGCCTCCTGCTGGACTGCTAGTTTTTTCTGGATTCTATCACGTTCCAAAACTTTCTTACTAAGTCTCTCGGAGAACTTTTCATTATCAGGATCATCTTGGATATCCTGTCTTATTTGCTCAATATCCTCATTTAACGATTTTAATCTTTCGTCCAACTGCTGATACTCATTGTTATTCATGGCAAAAGGCAGCTCCGACATGTCGGCAACTTTCACGTCCTCTAACATGACATGGCCGTTCTCCACCTTGATGGGGCTCTTGCCGTCAAAAATGTAGCTGTCGAGCCACAGGACAAAGTCAAGGTGTAATTTGTCGTTGTTGCCGTAACTTAGCCAAAAGTACTTCAAATCTTTAAGACGTTCCTTGAATTTTGTCAAAGACTCTTCTTCGACTATCCCGTCCTCAATGTTCCTCATTGAAACAAACAACGGCAATTTGCGATTGCTGCACTCGCCTAGGGCAATATTAAATTCCTCTTGGGTAAATTCGCCGGCTTTAGTATAGAATAGGCAGACAAAGACGTCACATTCTTTGATGTTATTGTTATACTCGTCTTGTGTTCGATTGTTGTTAAATGCTTTTAGATGATCGAAATACTCCCATTTATCCAGTTGGAAAAACAAACCACGATTGGCATAATGCTTGTTCAAGTGCTGCACAAAGTCACCGAATAGGTCGCGGTCTTTGCTCAATTCTGACGATGACGCCAGAAAAATAGTTATTTCCTTTTTGGTTACCGTTTTCGCCATTCTTTTGTCACGTTAAGATTTAGATGACAAAGGTAACACAAATTCATGAAAAAGCAACATGAAGGACAGGAAAACGCAGGGCAGACGCACCAAGATTAAATGGTTTGTAAATTCGCGTAATTAGTAGTTAATACTTCCCAACAACCGCGTGCACTCATAAACGAAATAAACGAAATGAAAAACGATATCAACCTGTCTCGATTTGTGATAGATTTGTTGAGATTTTTCCGAGCGCAGCGAGGATCCATTTCCATCTTGCACCACGCCGCATGCACTACTGCCAGTAATCTGCCATGGGTGCCCGCAAGAGGGCAAAAATCAAAGCTGATCTCATACAAATCAAAACAAAAAAATCTAGTCTTGTTTCTCGCTAAGGCGCTATGGCCTTCTGTGGCATCCGCACTGTGGTGAGTTGCAAGAGAGTTGTGGGCGTGTCGGGGTTTTCGGTTAGTTGGTTTTGGGGGTTCTTTGAAAATCGTGTGGCGGGACGGGAGGTGGATTGGGATTTTTTATTATATTTGCGCCACGGCGTTAGCCGTCTCGTTAAACTTTAAACATTAAACTTTAAACTGTGAGCAAGTGAGTAACTTGCGAACACAAAAAGACAAGGATATGGGTAACAAGCAATCGGACATGAACCGCCGCAAGTTCCTGCAGAAGCTGGGACTGGGCGCCGCCGTGATGGCTGTGAATCCGCTGGGTGTGCTGGCGGGAGAAACGGGTAAGCCGCAGACTGCCAGTGGCGGTGACGTGCAGAATAAGATGACCTATCGGGTCCTGCATGGCTCGGGTGACCAGGTCTCGCTGCTGGGTTTCGGCATGATGCGCCTGCCCGACGACCAGGATGAAGTCAACAGGCTCGTGGACTATGCCATCGCCCACGGGGTGAACTACTTCGACACCGCACCGATGTACAAGGGCGGTCGCAGCGAGCCCATGACGGGCACAGCGCTGAGCCGGCACCCGCGCGAAAAGTATTACGTCGCCACCAAGATGTCGAATCAGAAGGAGAGCCTGTGGTCGATGGATGAGGCCCGCAAGATGTACGAGAACTCTTTCCAAAGGCTGCAGGTGGATTACATCGATTACTACCTGCTCCACAGCGTGGGCGGCGGTGGCATCGACACCCTCAAGAAGCGCTTCTTTGACAACGGCCTGCTGGATTTCCTGCTGAGGGAGCGTGAGGCGGGGCGCATACGCCACCTCGGCTTCTCCTACCACGGCGACGTCAGCGTGTTTGACTTCCTGCTCGACCATCAGGACGAATACCACTGGGACTTTGCCCAAATCCAGATGAACTACCTCGACTGGCGCCATGCCTCGCTCAACAAGTCGGGCTGGAGGCAGGATGCCGATGCCGAATACCTCTATAACAAGATGGAGAAGACAGGCGTGCAGACCGTGGTGATGGAGCCCCTCCGTGGCGGTTCGCTGGCAGGAATTGACGACGAGCTGGCCCAGCGGCTCACCGCTCTGCGCCCCAACGACACGCCCGCCACATGGGCCTTCCGCTGGGTGGGCTCACACCCCAATATCCTCACCACGTTGAGCGGTATGAACCAGATGAACCACCTGGAGGAAAACGTGCGCACCTTTTCACCGCTCGAGCCCTGCACCGAGGCCGAAAACAAGGTCCTCGAAGAGATTGCCGACGTGATGGCGGGCTTCCCCGTCATTCCCTGCACGGCTTGCGAGTACTGTATGCCCTGCCCCTATGGCGTGGACATCCCGGGCAACTTCGCCTACTACAACGAGGCCGTGGCCCAGAAGATACTCCCGTTGCCCGAAAAGCAGGCGGCCGACTACATGACCCGCAAGCAGCAGTTTGCTGACGGCTTGCGCCAAGCTTTGCCCGATGCGTCGAAGTGGGCGACCCAATGCGCCGACTGTGAGGAATGCCTGAAGAAGTGCCCCCAGCAGATACGCATTCCCAACCAGATGGCCCGCATCGTCGAGACCCTAAGAAGAAGATAAACCCGGTTTATATCAACACCTCAGGTTCAGCATCTAACACACTGCCGAACCTGAGGCGTTTTATATGATACCCAGAAATAGAGAACAAATGAGGCGCACCAAATGGTGGTGCGCCTCACAAGTATCAATTACTCAGTTGCTGACAATCACTTGCCTGAGAGCAACCAGTCGATGAGTGCGGTCACGTCAGCTACCGAAACAGCTGTATCGCCGTTGAAGTCAGCACACTCTTCACAGATGGTGACATCGGCACCCAAGAGGTAGTCAATCAGAATCGTAGCATCGTTAACATTGACCATACCATCGTGGTTCACATCGCCACGCAGGTGGTCACCACTCTGCTCTTCAAGCAGGGTTACGGTCTCAACGTTGCTGGCAGCCTTGGTGTCATCGATATAGTTGGCCTCGACATAGTAGGTGTAAGTTGCACCAGGAGTCAGGTTCTCAACCACATAGTACTGGTCGGTGATACCAGTGATTACACGGCTGTCGGCATCGCCAGTCTCGCTGGCTGCCTTCACCATACCTCCATTGAAGATCTGCACGCTATACAGATAGTAGCGCTGACGGCTTCCAGTGCTGGAAATGGTCACATACTGATCGGGCATAACATTCTCGATTTCGAGGTAAACGGTATATTCCTCGGCTTCATCGGTCAGCTCTACGGTCTTGCTGACATTGCCACAAGCAATGGTCAGTGTGGTGGCATCGGTGCCGTAGTTCTTGGCATTCACCACTACGGTGATGGCGCCGCCGCTCTCGGTGAAGTCAAGGGCGGGAGTCGTCAACGAACCACCGTTGCTCGAGTTACCGAACTTGAGGCCACCGCCTCCTGCCTGGTAAACATACTCACCCGTCCAGCCGGCATAGTCGCAATAATCATCAAGGCTGGAATCAATGCGGTTCGTACCGTCATTGGTAGCGGTCACGCCGCCGAAGGTCTCATTCAACAGCAGGCCCTCTTCGTCTGTCACCTTGTTCACATACAGCGTGTAGTCCTTCACATACTGTTCGGGAGTCACGTCAACCCAGTCGGCACGGAACGAGGTAGTGGTCACATAGTCCTCGTCGGCAGGCTGCATCTCGGGAGCGAGCGTCTCCATGGCGGCAGTGCCATTCACAGTTACAGTCAAATCCTCGGCGCCCTCACTGGCCACGGTAATGGTGGCAGTGTGCTCACCTGCAGCGGTGGGAGCATAGGTCACGGTAACGGTGGCACCCTCCTCGGCATCAGCGATGCTGATGGTAGCGGGATTGATGCTGAAGTAACCCGTCTCGTCGGTCAGGGTCACAGTCACGTCACCAGTCAGGTCTGCACCCAGCACATCGAAGGTGGCAGTCACAGTCTCACCCACGTTGACACTCATGGTCAATGTTTCGGAATCAACCACCAGCTCGGGAGTGGGAACAACGGGAATGTCAAGCAGAGTTACGGTCTCAACGTTGCTGGCAGCCTTGGTGTCATCGATGTAGTTGGCCTCGACATAGTAGGTGTAAGTTGCACCAGGAGTCAGGTTCTCAACCACATAGTACTGGTCGGTGATACCAGTGATTACACGGCTGTCGGCATCGCCAGTCTCGCTGGCTGCCTTCACCATACCTCCATTGAAGATCTGCACGCTATACAGATAGTAGCGCTGACGGCTTCCGTTACTGGAGATGGTCACCTTTTGACCTGCCGAGGTGTTAGCCAGTTCAAGATAAACGATATAATCCTCGGCTACATCGGTCAGCTCTACGGTTTGGCTGGCATCGCCACAAGACACGGTGAGCGTGGTGACGTCGGTTCCGTAGTTCTTACCGTTCAGCTTCACGGTAATCACACCTCCGCTGTTGCTCAGGTCAAGAGCAGGAGTCGTCAACGTGCCGCCGTTGCTCGAGTTTCCGAACTTGAGGCCACCGCCTCCAGCCTCGTAAACGTAGCTACCCGTCCAGCCAGCGTTGTCGCAGTAGTCGTCGAGCGAGTCCTCGATACGGGTGGTGCCGTCATTGGTAGCGGTCACGCCGCCGAAGGCCTCATTCAGGATGATGTCCCCGAGATCAGTCACCTTGTTCACATACAGAGTGTAGTCCTTCACATACTGTTCGGGAGTCACGTCAACCCAGTCGGCACGGAACGAGGTAGTGGTCACATAGTCCTCGTCGGCAGGCTGCATCTCGGGAGCAAGCGTCTCCATGGCGGCAGTGCCGTTCACGGTTACGGTCACATCCTCGGCTCCCTCACTGGCCACGGTAATGGTGGCAGTGTGCTCACCTGCAGCGGCAGGAGCGTAGGTTACGGTAACGGTGGCACCCTCCTCGGCATCAGCGATGCTGATGGTGGCGGGATTGATGCTGAAGTAACCCGTCTCGTCGGTCAGTGTAACGGTCACATTACCGGTAAGGTCTGCACCCATCACATCGAAGGTGGCAGTCACGGTCTCACCCACGTTGGCAGTCATCGTCAACGTCTCTTCGTCAACGATCAGTTCGGGCGTGGGAACGACAACTCCCTCCAGGGTCACCTGCTCGTGGTTGGAAGCGGCATTGGTATTGTCAGTGTAGTTTGCCACAACATAGAACTCATAGGTCTCACCAGGGGTCAAACCCTCAACTGTGTAGGTCTTGGCTGTGATGCCAGTGATGATGCGGCTGTTGGCGTCACCCGTCTCAGTAACGGCCTTCACCATACCTCCATTGAAGATCTGTACGCTATACAGATAGTAGCGCTGACGGCTTCCGTTACTGGAGATGGTCACCTTTTGACCTGCCGAGGTGTTACCCAGTTCAAGATAAACGATATGATCCTCGGCTACGTCGGTCAACTCTACGGTTTGGCTGGCATCGCCACAAGACACGGTGAGCGTGGTGACGTCAGTACCGAAGTTCTTGCCGTTCAGCTTCACGGTAATCACACCTCCGCTGTTGCTCAGGTCAAGAGCGGGAGTCGTCAACGTGCCGCCGTTGCTCGAGTTACCGAACTTGAGGCCACCGCCACCTGCCTGGTAAACATAGCTACCCGTCCAGCCGAGATTATCGCAATAGTCATCAAGGGCGGACTCGATGCGTGCTGTGCCGTCATTGGTCGCGGTCACGCCGCTGAAGGCCTCATTCAGGATGATGTCCCCGAGATCAGTCACCTTGTTGACATACAGGGTGTAGTCGGTCACATATTGGGCAGAGGTTGCGTCAGTCCAAGTAGCCTTGAACGAGGTTGTGCCCACATTGGTGGCAGCTGCCATCACGGGAGCCGTAGTCGGCATGGTGGCGGTACCGTTCAAGGTTACGGTCACAGCCTCAGCGCCATCACTGGCCACGGTAATGGTGGCGTTATGAGTGCCAGCGGCAGTGGGAGCGTAGGTCACGGTAACGGTGGCACCCGCCTCGGCAGCAGCCTTGGTGATGGTTGTGGGATTGATGGTGTAAACGCCGTTAGCGTCGGTCAGCGTAACGGTCACATTGCCCGTCAAGTCAGCACCCAGCACCTCGAAGGTGGCGGTAGCGGTCTGACCCACGTTAGCGTTCATCGTCAACGTTTCGGGATCAATGACCAGTTCGGGTGTAGCCACGGGAGTGCCTTCGAGTGTCACGGTCTTCGTCTCGGACTGCTTCGTGGAGCCGTCGGTATAGTTGGCTTCGACATAGAACTTGTAGCTGCCACCAGCGTTCAGGTTGTTGACAGTGTAGTTCTTGCTGGTGATACCCGTGATGACACGGTGACTGGCATCGCCCGTCTCACTAGCCTTGAGCGTGGTGCTCGTATTACCGGGAGTGATTTCGATGTTGTCAAGATAGAAGCGTTTCCTCCTGGCCGTATTGGCAAAATTCACCTTCTGGCCCGAAGTAGCACTCACACCCGTGAGTACGACGGTATAGTCGGCAGCTGTGCCGGTCAAGGCAACAGTCTGGCTCACATTGCCACAAGAAACGACAACCGAGCTGGCATCGTTGTTGTAATACTTGCCATTGAACTTCACGGTAATGGTACCGCCGCAGGAGCTCAGGTCAAGGGCGGGCGTTGTCAGGTTACCGGCATAACTACTGCTGCCCACCTTGGCAAAGCCACCAGCACCCTGATATACGGCGGAGCCTGTCCAACCGGCATTATCGCAGTACTCGTCAAGCGAACTGGAGATATCGGCAGTACCATCGTTGGAAACAGTGATACCAGCGAAGGTCTCGGTCAACAGAACATTAGCGTTATACTCATCGACGTAGAGCGTGTAACTGGTCACGTTCTCGCTCGGGGTCTGGTCGGTCCAGCTGGCCTTGAACGAAGTGGTGCCCACGTTGCTGGCGTTGCCCAACACGGGAGCGTAGGTCTCCAGCGTGCTGCCCTCAGGATAGACACCAATAATCATATCCTGATAATAATTGAAGGTGTAACCGCTGCCAGTGAAAGCATCTAAGGCATAGTAGTTATCATCATAGCCGCTCCAGCCGAAGTTCACATGATACTTGTTGGTGCTGGCGTTATAACCATCAACGACGAAAGCGTGACCGCCAGCACTGCGGTCATTACCACCATAGAGGATGGGACGGCGGGCTTCTAACTCGGCCTGCATCATGGCATTCCAGTTGGTGTTGTTATAGTCACTTTTCTGTACATATTCAGCGCCAGAATTGTATCCGAACTTCACCATGGCAGCCATCTGGTCTTCACTATATGCGCCACTACCATCGGGTGTATATTCCATCTTGGCCGCCTGACCGCAATAGCGCATCAGTTTGGCGACAGCATTGGCTTGGGCTGTTGTGTAGTTCACACTGCTGTAGTCGTCAATCATATTGGCCCAGTCCAGCGTTGTGGCTGGAAGATCCTCCAGCGTCAAAGCGGGCACGCCATAATAAGAATTGGCTTCCTGATTATAACCCTCCACGGCAGGCAGTTCGTTAGGATATTTCCAGAAGTACATCACCTGTGCCATGGCCGTGGCGACGCAACCCGTCATACAGTGCTTGCCACCTGAGGTCGGGCACTGGTTGTAGTACGGAGCCTCCTGGTCCCAAGTACAGGTCAAGAGCTGGGGAACCGTGGTAGCCCTTAGCATGGGGGACATCATGGACGGTGTCTCAACCTGAAGTTTGGGATTGGCGATAAGGTACTCCAGCTGCTCCTTGTAGTGACCCAACCACCATGCCACATTGCACGGCAGGTTGTTCACGTCCATGTGGCCGCTGCCGTAGCCCAGAATTTCCTCGGCACGGTCGTCACCGCTGACGATGACATAGCCGCCACCCTCCATGTTAAACACGTAGTAGTCATAGGCACCAGCCTTGGCTACCGACTTCTCGGCATGGCTCAGTTTCATGTTAGCTGTTGAAGCCATGAAACGTGTACCAGCCTGAGAATTCATAAACTGGATCGCCTTAGCCTGCGCGGCCTGGCTATCCACATTGGCTGCCCCCATGTTGGCCACAGTCAGGGCCATCACGATGAGCATCAATGACTTTAAGTAATTCACGATTTTCATTGTGGTTAATTAATTGAACGATAAAATGATATTTAGTAGTTCTTGTTAACTGTATTAAAAGATTAAAAGCCGTCAAAGTTACCACAATACCTTCACAAAAACAATCCCTCTGGCTAAAAAATCATAAATTATTCAGCCAGAGGGCATATTTCTTCAGTCTTCCAATTCTTGCCTCACACTAAGCCGCAAAGGCGCTAAGTTTTTTATTTTCAATTATGCGAGCCTCTTGCGAGCAAAAAAACATCTTTGCGGCTTAGCGACTTAGCGTGATGATTTTTCAGTCTTCGGTTTTTGTAGAGACCTAACTCTTAAGAATCAAGTCGATGACGGCATTGATATCGGCAATGTTGATCTCACCGTCACTGTTCACATCGCCATTAGTGCCCTCATCCCCATTCAGGATCATATCAAGCAGGGCATTGATGTCGGCAATCGAGACTTCGCCATCTCCGTTCACGTCACCGGGTGTGGAGGGCAAGTCCTCCATAAGGGCAAAGTGGGTGAACAGGGTCCATACGTCGGCCCAGTAGTAATCCTCCATGATCCACTCGTCGGCCACATAAATCGTCGCATTTTCATAAGCTGCCTCAGAGAAACATTCCTCGCTGGCCGTCAAAGGAGGCAGCTCGGGATGCATGATAAGGGCCTTCAAGCTATTGCAGCGATAGAACGCCAGATCACCGATGGAATCCACGCCAGCGCCAACGGTAACGTTCTCCAAGTGGCGGCAGTAGTAGAATGCAGCCTCGTCTATCAGCTTCACGCCGTCGCCAATCACCACATCGGTTAACGCATCACAAAATGCAAAAGCCATGCTGCCAACCTTCTCTACCCCATCGCCGATGGTTACCTTCTTCAACCGATTGCAGCTATAGAACGCCCCGTCTCCCAAGCGCTTCACCGTGCGGGGGATTGTCACCTGCGTCAACCATGGACAATAGACAAAAGCGTAATAGCCAATCTCCTCCAAACCATTGGAAAGGCTTAGCGATTTCAAATTATTGCAACCCTCAAATGCTGAATAGTCAATCATCTTGACCGACGAGGGAATGATCACACCATTCAAGCGAATACAATCCTTGAAAGCATACTTGCCGATGGTCGTCACTGTGGAAGGTATTGTCACTCCTGTCAAACCAGTGCTACCCCTGAAGGCCGAATGTCCGATAGCCGTCACCGTATAGGTTTCACCACTGTTGGTAACCTGGGCAGGAATAGTTACGTTACCGCTATAAGTATTGTAGAGCTCATCGCGGTTGACAACCTTCACGCCGCCATCGCACTTCTTGTAATAGATACCGTCCACCTCAAAGTCGTATGGAGCAATCGTCACACCGAACTCAAAGGGGTACAGCTCGGTAATCATCTGTTGTCCAGTAGTGAACCACATGCCACCGCCAACAAACGCATCGAGGGCGAAATAGCCGTCATAGCTCCCTTCCCAGCCCCAATTGATGTAAAACTTGCTGCCGTTATAGCCGCACACGACAAAAGCATGACCACCGTCAGGCGAAAAACCTGCATACAGGATGGGGTAATGGTTGGTAAGGTCAGAGACCATCTTGTCGGTCCATTCCTCGGCCGAGTAATCGTCACGGTTGATCAGAATCGAGGCTGGATCGTAGCCAAACATGCGCATGGCCACCACTTGATCCTGGCATAAGGCACCGCTGCCTGTCGGACTATAACCCATGTAACTGGCCTGGCCGCAATAGCGCATCAGGGTAGCTACCGCATTGCCCTGCTCCTCGGTGTAGCTGTAGTAGCCATAACTGTCGAGCATATTGTCCCAGTCGAGAGTCACGGGTGGCAGGTCGGGCAACACGATTTCGCCGCCCATCGTCGAGTAGCCGAACAGGTCGGGCAGTTCATTAGGGTATTTCCAGTAGTACATCACCTGGGCCATAGCCGTGGCGACACAGCCAGTAACACACCGCTTACCTTTATAATAAGGACACATGTTGTTGTATGGTTCACCTTGGGACCACGTGCTGGGCAGCAACGGCGACACCACCTGTGACGATGTGGGAGCCAGTTGCACCTCAGCACCAGGATGTTCATGCAACCAGTCCATTTGTTCCTTATAGTGATTGAGCATCCATTGCAGGTTGCAGGGTAGATTGGCCATGTTAAATGCACCGTCGCCATAGGCCAAAACAGGTTCAGCACGGTCGTCACCCGATACGATGACAAAGGAACTGCCATCACTCGCATTGAACACATAATAGTCGTTCAAGTTGACGCCCACCTTGGATGGTTGGGCTTGAACCAGCACCATGTCGGCGGTACGGCCTTTCACAGGCTTGCCGGCACTGTTGGTTTGCATGAACCGCATCGCCGTGGAACGCGCAGCCTCGAGATCCACTCCCGTGGCCCATGTGTTAGTCCACATCAAGGCCATTAACATCAGCAGCAGAGATTTCAGTATTTTCTTCATCATCTTCGTATAGTTTTTTACGTGTCTATTTCCCGTTAATCTCTAAACCCTAATCACTAATCGCTAATCACTAATCCTCAAGTTTCTAAAGTGTCGCAGCTACTTTAGAAACTTGAATTAAGTATAATATCGATTGTCGCGTTGATGTCAGCAATGTTGACCTCGCCGTCAAGGTTCACGTCGGCATTCACATCCATGAGGTCATCTCTCCAGATGGCCTGAATGATGGAGTTGACGTCGGCTACAGTAATCTCACCGTCAAGGTTCACATCACCATCGAGAGCATCTATCCTGATACCCACGAGCTGGGTGAACCATGACCAGTAACCGGATGTCTTATAGTGATTGAGGGACTCATAGGGGACATAGAGGGTCGCCTTCCTGTAAACATTGAGGTAGAAACACTCTTGAGATCCCAACCAGGGTGCATTGGTCGAACGGCAGGTCACTGACCTCAACAGTTGGCAATTGTTGAACGCCTTGGAACCCACGATGATCATAGCGCATCCCATGGTGAGCGAAGCCAGCTGACCGCAATTCCCAAACGCCTCTTCTCCTATCTCTGTCACCTGATCGGGGATAATAACATCGGTCAAAGCAGAGCACGAATGGAATGCGCTGCTTCCCAACGAGGTAAGCGCAGCCGGCAATTTCAACTCTTGGAGTGAACTGCAACCGCTGAAGGCGCTGGCACCAATCACCTCGACAGCATCAGGCACCTCCAGTTTGTTTAATTTGTCACACTTGCTGAATGCCTGATCGCCAATCGTGCGAAGGGACATGGGCAGCATAATCTGCTTCAAGCCACTACAAGCTGAAAACGCCGCATACTCCAAGGTCTCCACGCCCTCGGGGAGCATTATCGTGGTCAAGCCGCTGCAACCCGAGAAGGCTTGCGTGGCAACAGACGACATGGTAGATGGCAGTGTGAGGCTTGTGATACCCGTACAATTGGAGAAGGCTGCCTTGCCCATGCTACTCACACCCTCATTCACAGTGAGCGACTCCAGTCCGGAGCAGTTGATGAAGGCATAGGAGTTGACATAGCGGTCAATAATCAGATGCTTCACCTCCTCGCCGCCGACAAACAGGTGGTGGGCACAGTTCAAGGGATTAGCATACTGATCGACAAATTCGATTTCGAGCCAAGCATCAAGACTGGGAGCCTCGACACGGGTCATGCCGATACAGTCCTGAAATGCCAACTCGCCGATGGTCGTGAGTGTGGTGGGAATGCTCACCTGCTGCAAGGCCACACAGTTGATAAAGGCCTGCCGACCGATGGAGGTAATACCTTCAGGCAACACCACACGAGTGAGTTCCATGCAGTTCCTGAAGGCCTGGTCTCCAATGGCCGTGACAGGCAATGTCTTGCCATTAAAGACGACCCGCTCAGGAATCACCACTTCACCACTGTAGGAATTGAACTTTGTATTGTTACTGGAGACAATCGCCTCGGTGTGCGCTTCATTGTATTTGTAGAAAATACCGTCCACCTCAAAGTCGTGGTTGGTATTGACAACGGGCTCGGTGCTCGGATGAATATTGTGCAGCATCTGTTGGCTGGCGCCAAAGAAATAGTCCCTCACGATGAAAGCGTCGAGGGCAAAATAGCCGTTGCCGGTATTGTTCCAGCCCCAGTTGATGTGGTATCTCCCGTCATAGTAACCATCGAGCACAAAGGCATGGCCGCCAGCGTTAGGGTCATTGCCGGAATAGAGGACAGGTCGTCCAGCCGCCAAGTCATCCTTGATCAGGGCATCCCACTCCTCATAGGAAAACTCGGGACGACTTAGCATTGACGCATCCCTGCTGTAGCCAAAACTCATCATGCCCCTCAATTGCCTGTCCACATAGGCGCCACTGCCATTAGGGCTATAGTCCATGCTACATGACTGGCCACAATAACGCATCAGCATCGCCACGGCCTCACCCTGTTCGGGGGTATAGTCACGAAAATATGAATCAATCATGTGATCCCAGTCGATTCGTTTAGGAGGGAGCGCAGGAACCACAAAGCCATGCGACCTGGTTCTATATGAACTGAGAGACGGGGCTGCCTCGGGAAATCTCCAATAATACATCACCTGGGCCATCGCAGTAGCCACGCAGCCCGTCACACACCGTTCACCGTTATATTCCGGGCACTGGTTAAAATAGGGCTCAGACTGGCTCCATGTGCATGACAGCATGGAAGCGACGACGAAAGGCTCTCCGTCGGTCGAGAGTAGTTGCCAAGGCGTTTCGACCTGGGCCGACGGGTGGGCCATAAGCCATTCCATCTGCTCCTTGTAGTTGTCGAGCATCCATGCCAAGTTGCAGGGCAGGTTATCCATGTCGATGGCACCATCTCCCCAGGCTAAGACTTGCTCGGCACGGTCATCGCCAGCAACTATCACAAAGCCCGCATCCTCACCGACACCAAACACATAGTAATCGCTGGCACCGGCATGTGCTACCGACGGTTCGGCATGAGCTAGCCGCAAGGCAGGCGATGACGCCATCATACGCGTCGGCACCGATGAACGGATAAACTGTGCCGCACTGGTTTGAGCCTTGAGGGCATCAACTGGTTCGGCCTTGACACATATAACCATCATGGCAAATAATGCCATGAGACCGATTCTCAAACTACTATTCATTCTATTCTCCATATTCCAATAATGATTATCACGATAATAATATGATGTCGATGACGGCGTTGATATCTGCAATGTTGACCTCGCCGTCACGGTTCACGTCAGCAGCTTCGTTAGACTCACCCTCACCACTTGTAAGGATCACATCGATGAGGGCATTCACGTCGGCAATGTTCACCTCGCCATCACCATTCACGTCACCCTTGAGATAAGCGTCACGGGGCATATAGACGAACGAGGCGACAAGGTTTTCCTGATCGATGGCCATCGACTTGATGGGCTTGTTCATGAAACCGCCGGTAAACACCGCTGCTGGAGGCGTGGAATTGTTGGTCAGCGAGTCATTCTCGCCCAGCGGCCACGTGTCGGAGTAGTTGCTATAGCCGGACAAGACATTGTCAGCTGGAATAATCGTCATGCGCTGATGACGGCCATCATTATTGGGGCCATTGTTGTCCCATGCCACTCGGTTATAGTCCACATGAAGAATAAGAATGCCCTCGCCTGGCAAGTACATATCCCAATCAGTCCTCACGCGATACTCCAGCAGGTAGTATTCATCGGGGTTGGCATCGTTCACAACCTTCACCGCCGTACCGCTATCGGTGTTGAGCGGCGCCAACTCATATCGTGTGCCCTCGACAGGGTCGATAAGGTCCATCCATCCCATGAAGTGACGCTCATAAGAGGTATAGCCTCCCGGCGTGTTGCCGTTATCCAGATAGCAGCCGTGATCCATCAGCGACCAGGTGCTCATGCCATAGGCGTTAGCGCCATTGGTCGGATAGAAGTCGGGCAAACCTAAGCAGTGGCTGAATTCATGGCAGAAGGTACCGATGCCGTCGATAGTCGTGCTATAGTTGCTAGAGCCCTCCAGCTCATTGAACACGGCATACTTGTTGATGGTCACGCCATTGAGCTCAAACGGGCCAGTGTTGCTGCATTCCCATTCATAGGATTCCTGCATGTCCCACTGGCATGGCCATACCGATTCGGGCACCGTTCTCCAAGCCTGGGCCTCTCCCACACCGGCATAGAGCACGACAACGACGTCAACCAGGCCGTCTCCGTCGTTGTCATAGTTGGAGAAATCCACATTGTTCAAGCCCGTACAGGCGTCATAGATCATCGTGCCCAACTGGGTATCGACCTCGGTGCCGTAAATTCGCTTATTGGCACCGTAGAAGGCACGGTCATGAGGCAACTCCACCGGGCCCAAGATGTCGAACTGCGGCGAAAACAGGCCACGTGACTGCGACTGGAAATAATGCAGACAGCTTTTATCCTTCTGGTTGAACTGATCCTGGAAAGTGAGAACGGGAAAATCATCTATGAACTTCACGTCGGTGTAGTTGACCAGGATAATGGGGATGCGGGGCGAACCCATCGTGGGCACCTGCGGGTTATCGTTGCTCTCTTCTCGGCGGGGCATGCGGCGGAATGTAGCATCTAGCGACATCTGGTCACGGTAGGCCTTGATGAAAGCCACCTCGCGGATGCCGCGGCTGTCCTCGTCATGGGCCAGCACGTCACTCAGTGACCCCCAGGCAGTATAGCAGTAGTCCCCCTTGGAGTCCTCGGCGACCGTCAAGCCGTCAAGGGTCGTCAACGAGTGGTTAAACTCCCCTCCCCTCATCATCAACGTGACTTTTGTCCCGTCACTCTGGGTGTGGATAAAGGGCATGGGCTTGGCAGGCACAGCCATCGCCACGATGCAGCACATCGTCGCGGCCACTGTCAACAATAACTTTCTCATCACTTTTTATCTGGTTTAATCGGCTTCCTTCAGATACTTCTGCATAGCCTTTTGTAAATCATAATCGGCGTTCACATCCACGATGTTGTCAATTTTCCACATGCCACTCTCCATCTTCAAGCTCAAAGCAATTGGCTTTGAAGTGCCGAGGTTGTGCAGCTGGAATTGCACTGAGGCCTCTTCCTGGGTCTTTGACAGAACCTCCACATCGCTGATATACAAGTCCTGCCAGTCCTGAGCCATAATCCAGTAGTCGGCATCAAAGAAACCCACCTCTCCGGCATGTTGGAGGCTGTCGATATCATTGACCTTAATAAACAGCCGGTTGAGGCCACGGGTACAGAAATCCGTATTAAACATTTTTCGGTTTTCCTTAATGGCACTACCTTTCAACTCGCCCAATTTGCGCAACGAGTCCTCGATTGAATAGACCTTAAAAACCGTCGCATAGATGTTCTTCACACGGTTCTCCACATCGGTGGTCATCAGCTCATCGGGCGTTGTTGTATCCTGTTCAGGGGATGGTGCCGATTCCTGACGCAACTGGCACGCACTCAACAACATGGCTATGGCCATCAAATAAAAAAAGATTTTTCTCATATCATCTATATTATTCTCTACTGATTGAAATGGCAAAGTTATATCTTTTTCTATTCATCCACAACACATCTATAAAAAAACGTCTTTTTGAATTGATAATGAATAGCCAAAAACCTGGGGCACAAAGTAAAAAAGTGCTATCTTTGCCGAGAATTATGTTAAAGGTTGTCGCCATCATGTTTTGTGGAATGGCCGTCGGTTTCTTGATGAGGAAACAGCGGCTGCGGGTAGTGCCTCACGCGGTGACGGTACTCATCTGGATGCTGCTCTTCTTCCTCGGCGTGGAGGTGGGCAAGAATCCGCAAGTCATCAATGGCATCCGCGACTTGGGGCTAGAAGCCCTGTGGCTGGCTTTTGCCGGCATAGCGGGCACAGTGCTGTTCTCATGGGCGCTGTGGCGGTGGGTATGCGCCAAGAAAGGAGGCAAGTCATGAAAGGCAGTCTCATTATCGTCGGCTTCTTTATCTTGGGCATCGTCTGCGGTGTGATGCACTGGCTACCCGACCTGAACGCATTCGGCAACGTCAGTTACCTGACACTGTGCGCCCTGCTCTTCTGCGTCGGCATCACGGTGGGCAACAATACCACCATGTTAAAAACCTTCCGCAACCTGGACCGCCGCCTGATGCTGTTGCCGCTGATGACCATCGTGGGCACCCTCAGCGCCACAGCCATAGCCACCCTAGGCTTGCCGCACCGCAGCCTCACCGATTGTCTGGCCATCGGCTCAGGATTCGGCTACTATTCCTTGTCAAGCATTTTTATCACACAATACCGTGGACCAGAATTAGGCACTATCGCTCTGCTGGCCAACATCATCCGCGAAGTGTTTACCCTGTTGGGCGCCCCGCTGTTAGTTCGGTTCTTCGGTCCCCTCTCCCCTATCTCCTGCGGCGGCGCCACTACGATGGACACCACGCTGCCCATCATCACGCGCACCTGCGGCGAGGAGTTCGTCATTCTCTCCCTGTTTCACGGCTTCCTCGTTGATTTCTCCGTCCCCTTCCTCGTCACTTTCTTCTGCACCCTGTAACGCACTCAAACAACCGTTGTTTGATTATTCTCTCACCGGGCGCAGGCGTCCTTGGGGAATTGGTCGATCTGCTTCATGCGCTTGAGGACGGTGTTGTGCATCTTGCGCATCTTGGCGGTGGGATGGGCGCTGTCACGCTCTAGGGGGTTGGGCAGCGAGACAGCGATATAGGCGCATTGTTCTTTGGTCAGTTTGTCGGGTGTGGTTTTGAAATTGATGCGGGCAACGGCATCGGCGCCATAGATGCCCTTACCCATCTCGATGGAATTGAGATAGACCTCCATAATGCGCTCCTTACCCCAAATGGCCTCTATCAGGAAAGTGAAATAGGCCTCTAGGCCCTTGCGCAGCCACGAGCGTTTCTGCCACAGGAAAACGTTGCGGGCAGTCTGCTGGCTGATGGTGCTGGCTCCGCGTTGCCGCTTGCCCTCCTGCGCCTCGAGTTGAGCCTTCTGAATCTGTTCAAGGTCAAAACCCTTATGCTTCAGGAACAGGTTGTCCTCACTGGCCATTACCGCCTGGGGCAGATTGTGGCTGATTTGCTCCAGTGGCACCCAGTGGTGACGGATGGTGGGAGTTTCCCCGCTGGCCATCTGCTCCACCGCACGAATCAGCATCAGCGGTGTGATATACACGGGTATATACTTCAAAATCACCACCGACAGTATCGTCGAGGTGAAAAAGAAAATCAATATGTTGCGCAACCAGCGACTAACTTTCTTCATTATCAGTTGTCAGTGTTAATCTATGCCGTGACTCCTATCACGGCCACTACAAGTGGATTTGTCAACGCACTCGGGGCACAATCCCTTGAGGACGTAGTTGATGCTATGCACCTGGAAATCTCCCGGCAGGGCGACAACGGGTACCTGGGTCGTCTGCAAGCAGAACGTGCGTCCGCAACGCTCGCAGTTGAAATGGGCATGCAGGTGGTCGATAGCCCCATCGTCCTCTCCGCAATGACAATCGGGACTGCACACGGCATACTTGAACATACCCGTGCCGTCATCGATGGCATGAATCAGGTGATGGGTCAAGAACAGGGTAATGGTTCGATAAATGGTGGATTTATCTACCGTGTCGAGCTCATCTTCCAGGCTCTGCAACGAGAAGGCGTCGTCGTGCGCCATCATCGTGCGCAGCAACAGGATGCGCATCGCCGTGGGTTTCACGTCATGCTGTTCCAGTCGGGTCACATATTTACTCTCGTCGTGCATTGACTACATTCTATTAACTTAATATCCAGGATTTTGCGAACATCCGCAAGCGGTAAGCGTTTCACCGGGGATGGGATACACAAGGGTGTAGCCATGGCGGTCGCCATCGGTCTGCGGGCGGTCGGTATAGGGTCGCGTGAACAGGCCGTAACGTATCAGGTCGTTGCGGCGCCAGCCCTCCCATGCCAACTCCAACATGCGTTCATCGAGCACGTTGTCAAGCGTGGCGGTGCGCTCTGCCATGAAGGAACGATGGCGCACCTGATTCAGCAAGGCGTCGGCCTCAGCGCCTGCACGTCCGTCACGCAGCATCGCCTCGCATTGCATCAGCAACACGTCGGCAAAGCGGAACAGGACGATGTCGTTACGACGCAACTGGCCGTCACTCATCGCTGCAAAATCAATCTCATATTTGCGCATCCTCGCGCCTGCCGTCTTCTCGTAGGGGTCATTGGAGAGATCCAACTTCACGTCCAACGGGCGATAGACCAAGGGGGAGCCGTCGTCGAGGGTGACGAGGTCATCGGTCTTGTCGTGATGAACGGTGTCGTAGTAATAAGTTGACCACAGGCGGGCATCCTCGTGGTCGGTACCATAACCAAAGGTATTCATCGCCTCGATGGTGGCACTGGCGCCGTTCTCACCATTGAGTCCCAATGCCGAGGCATGGTTGTAATGCAACGAGCGGAACTGATAGACAAAGCGGTTGGAATAGTTGTAGATGTCCATCGGGATGGTGAAAATGAGTTCGGGGGACTCTTCGTTGCTGATGCTGAAATTGTCCTCAAAATTGTCTGCCAGACGATAACCCTCAAACGTGATGACCTCGCAATAGTACTCGACGGCCTGCCAGGTGTTCATCAGGGTGCCTTCAACATCCCACATCATAGCGCTGCCGTCGGGACGCTGGTCGTCGGTCCAGTCATCGTCGGCATAGACCTCAGCATTCAGCAATACCTTGGCGAGCAGGAAATCGGCAACGGCATGGGTCATGCGGCCGTAGTACTCGCCAGGACGAGGGCTGGCTTGCCACGGGAGGTCAGCATCCACGGCCTGCAACTCGCTCACGATGTGCTTGAAGGCTACTGAGCGGTCCTGCAGTTTCATCTCCTGCACTGTGGGCTCTGAAGTCATAAACAGTGGCACACGGCCATAGAGGTCCATCGCGTAAAACAGGAACATTGCACGCAGGGCACGAGCCTCGGCACGCATTTCGACAACAGACTCGTCGGGATGTTGGGCGGCGTAGGCGTCTATGCGCTCTATCGCACGGTTGGCGGCCAAGACCTCCTTGAACAAGTAGTTCCATGTGTCACCCGTGAAATCCACGTTGCCAAAGCGGTGCAGGAACAGGTTCTGCCAGATGCCGCCGTCATACCAGTCGCTGCCGCGCGTGGGTATCACCGCCTCATCGGTCGAGAAGGTATTCAGGTCATATACACTTCGGGCAGTGCCTTGCAGACCTTGGGAAGAACTGCTGCCGCCGATGTTGAGGTAGACGGCGCCCAATGCGTTGTTCCGCAGATCACTGAGGGTTTTATAGGCCTCCTCTTCAGGCAGGCGGTCGGTGGGGTTGTCATCCAGGAAACTGTTACATGACACCAATGACCAAGCCGAGGCTATAAGTAACAGGCAATATTTGATATATCGTTTCATGATGCAGATGTCTAGAAGGTGATGTTTACTCCCAAATAATAGGAACGGGTAACGGGATAGATGTTCTTGTCGTCAACGCCTAAAGTACTGTTGACCGAGGAGCTGTTTATCATGGGCGTGAGGCCCGAGTAGCCGGTGATGGTTCCCAAGTCATCGATGGTCAACGACAGGCGCAGGCGGCTGATGGTACGCTGGACCTTGGCACTGAGGGGCACGTTCCAGCCTACTGTCAGGTAATCGAAGCTTACATAGTCGCCACGCTCCAACCAATAGTCGGTGGCAGTTTGGTCCTTGATGTTGCCGGCAGGGGCATCGGCAAGAACGTTGTAGCCCGGCAAGGAGTTCATGTTCATATAGGTGAGCGCTGTACCGTTGTAAATCTTGTGACCAAAGGCACCGTTCATCTGCAGGGTAACGTCCCACTGCTTGAAGCGGAAGTTGAGGTTGCTACCCAACAGGACCTTAGGCAGTGCCTGACCGCAGACGCGGCGGTCCTTTCCATTGGCGATGTTGATGTCGCCCGAGCCGTCAAGGTCGGCGATCTCATAGACGTAACCGCCAGCGCCATCACTCTTGAGCCCCGTGCAATGCGGCAGATAGAACACGCCCAAGGGGTGCCCCACCATCTGATAGACAATGTGATTGTTGCCTCCGTGGAAGCCCGCACCGTTCAGGCTCACCAAATCCACCTCACTAGGAGCCTCCAGCCAGTAGTCCTTGTAATAGCCGCTCAACGAGAGCAGTTTGTTGTACTGATAGGTGACATTGGCGTTAATGTTGAGTTCCATGTCGCGGGTGTTCAATGGCGTGAAGCCCAGCGCCAACTCGATACCGCTGTTGCGCATCGAGCCGAGGTTATCCAGCAGCTTGTTGTAACTGAAGGGCGGCACACCCACATTGTAGAGGTAGAGCATGTCGGTCGTTTTTGACGTATAGAAGTCGAGCGATGCGATGACACGGTTGCCCAGGAAGGCAGCACTCAGACCAGTATTGAAACTGCGTTTCACCTCCCACTTGAGGTCAGGATTGGCATTGATGAGTTGGTCGAGGGTAACGGCGAGGTTCTGTCCCATGGGCGCTATACCGGCGGGGACAAGATAATTTTGTGCCATGTAACTGTCCACACCACCCTGGTTACCAGCCAAACCGTAGCCGACGTTCCAACTCAGATCATCGAGCCAGGTCACGTCATTCAGGAAGGCCTCGTTGCCCAGGTTCCACGATGCCGACAGCGAGGGGAAGAAGCCCCACTTGTTGCCGTTGGCAAACTTTGACGAGCCGTCGGCACGAGCCGAGACAGTCAACGAGTAACGGTTGTCGAAGTCATAGTTGACGCGCGCCATAAACGAAGCCAACGACGGCGAATTGCGATAACTGCCCGTGCCGTCCCACAGCGTCACGGCACCCGCCTGGATGGCATCGATGCCGATGTCGTTGCTCGAGTAGCCCGTTGTGGTGGTATAGAATCCAGTGTGGGTGTCACGCTCCAGTTCGGCCAGACCCATCAAGTTGACGTGGTGCCGTCCCAGGGTCTTATCCCACGTAACAACGGCATGGCCCATCCAAGATTCGGTCTTGGCAGAACTGCGGTAACCCTTGCCCCCACTCCAGATGCTTGTGGGCAGGAATTGGGCAATCTCATCCTCGTTGTGGCTGTAAGCACCGAAAAGCGATAGCGTCCAGTTCTCTGTCAGGTTGAACGTGAGTTTGGCATGGGTGCTCAAGTGGACCGTCTTGTCGCGGGTGCGGCTGTCCATGAGCGCCAGCGGGTGGTTGATCTGGTTGGCATAGGTAAAGCCGTCCCAACCGCCACTGCTGTTGCGGCTGGTGCCAAATGTCGGGTTCCACGCCTGCGCCGAATAGAACGTCTTCTGCACATCATAGACGGCAGTCTGGTCTTTCTGCACGTTGCCGAACATGCCCACCTCGATGTTCAACAGGTCACCGAACATGCGCTGATGCATGTTCATGTTGCTGGTCAGGTTGCGCAACTTGTCATGCAGAATCACGCCGTCATGATCCATATAACCCAGCGACACACGGTAACCCAAGCGGTCGCTGCCGCCCATGAAGGCCACGTGGTGGTCCTGCAGAAACGCCGTCTGCTGGATAGCCTTCTGCCAGTCGGTATCATACCCCTTGTCGATGAGCATACCGCCCTGGCGGGTAACGGCATCGCGATAACCTGCGGCGTTCAGCATCTTGAGGTTGCGGGCAACATGGGTCATGCCCACGCTGCCGTTATAGGTCACGGTGGTGCGGTCGGTGACACCCTTCTTTGTGACCACCTCGATGACACCCGATGCACCGCGCGAACCGTACTGTGCAGTCTCGCTCGCATCTTTGAGAACCGTAAAACTTTCGATATCAGACGGATAAATCGACGACAAGGTACTCAAGTCGCCAAATACGCCATCGATGATAATCAACGGGTCGTTGCCGCCAGTCACCGATGTGGTACCGCGCACACGCACAGCGCTCATAGCAGCGGCCCCGTTATTGCTCTTTTGAATCGTCACACCCGCAACGCGGCCGTTGATAGCCTCCAGCGGGTTCGTGACCTGCTGCTGGCTCACCTGGTCGGCAGTCACCACGGTGGGAGACTGCATGTACGTCAGGGTGTCGGTCGAAGCCGCAGGCTGAGCCATCACGGGCAAGCCCGCAGCAAACAAGGCCGCAGCCACAAGTTGTCGCCAATGGAGATGGTATTTCATTATTTGCAAGGTTTGGTATGATTGACTTCAAACAGTGAGAAATTGACTTTCCCATATACACGCTGCTGCGAGAAATGGGGCAGCACACTGAAATCGTGCTCACGGGGATGCTCCATGACAAACAGCGTCCCGTCATGTACCAGCGGCGAGTCGAGCACCAGTTTGGGAATTTCTCCGAAACGCGGCAGGTCGTAGGGCGGGTCGGCAAAGATAACATCGAACGACTGGCGGCACGTGCCCAGGAACTTGAACACGTCGCCACGAATGAGGGTCAGGTTGGGGTCTCCCAGTTGCTGCTGCACCTTCTTGATAAACTCTGCCTGGGTGCGTGCTTTTTCAACAGCGGTGACATGGGCACAGCCGCGTGAGAGGAACTCAAAGCTCATCGCTCCCGTTCCGGCGAACAGGTCAAGTACCGTCTTACCTTCAAAGTCGATGATATTGCCCAACACGTTGAACAGATTCTCACGCGCCATGTCGGTCGTGGGACGCGCGGTGATGTTGGTGGGTACGTCAAAGCGACGGCGGCCGTATTTTCCGCTGATTATTCGCATAGGGCAAGCAATATCAATTCATGCGGCGCCTGCATCGCATTCCGTCCCAACTGCATGGCAGCAGCGGGATAAACGGCAGGCATCACAAATTTCACAAACTTCCTCAATTCGGGGGTCATGGCAGCACGAACGGCGTTGTCGCCCATGAGCTGCAACTCGTCGGTGAGTTGGTCCATGCCATGGGTGCGCCATGCGTTGAGGACAAAATAGGTGGCATCCTCAACATTGGCGAAAGGATAGGTGTTGGCACACAGGAATTCGCCTTTGCGATAGATGGCCATATCCATCTTTCCCTCCTGGAGGTTCAAGAACATCCTGGAGATCTCACTGCCTCGGTTCTGCTCCATGAAATACTCGCACAGCGGCATCAGGTGATGGCAGACTGATGGATAGGTGAAGGTGCGGCCCAGGAAGGCCTGCATACCATGCGGCATCATGTATGCGATTTTCACGCCATGGTGCGGCATGGTGCACACCGCGGCATCCACGTCCTGGTCAGGGAAAGACAGCCTAACCAGCTTCATGGCGTCCTCATCAGAAGTCTCCTCTGGCAGCAACACAAAGTGTTGGGAATGAACGACCACCCTCACACGCTTGTACTCATTCAACAGCACTGGCGTGTCATAGACGGCATCCTCCAGCCCCTGCAAGGTGTCATCGACAAAAGCCACCTCGCCTGTGATCAGCGAGTTAGCAACCGTCGGAGTGTACAGGATGTACTCCACCCGCTTGTCATCAATCGACACCAGCAGTTCCCAAACCTCGGGATGCTCTATGTTTATCTTTTCTTTCCCTTCCATATCTCCCGCAAAGGTAGTGCAAGTCATGGACAGGACAAAAAGAAAAATACTTTTTTTGTTTGGCATTGTGCTCGGCTTGCATTACCTTTGCGCTCAATCAGCAAAACGTTTAACCAAGGATTTGCCATTAATTAAGATGTCACAAAAAATCTCCCCAACCATAGCCCTGCTGCTGGCACTCATGCTAGCGGCTTGTTCGGGCGGCAACAAGGTTTCCAACGGGCCGTTTGCCTTTTTCGACCAATTAGGCATCACAATAACCGAAGAACTCCTGCTGGGCGACACGCTCACCCTGCCCGATGTCTATTGCGGCGACCCCAACCAGAAGCTCAGCGACCTCAAGGGGGAGAAACTCGACGCCGACCACCACAAGGCACTCATTGTCCCTGTGGGACATGGTTTTCCCGACACGATGAGCGATTGGCGTCTGCTGGGCGTGCGTGTCATGGGCAATGGAATCACGCTATGCGCCTTCTATGCCGGCAATGGCTTGGGGTATAACGTTAACCTGATCACCTACGACAAGCAGGGCCACCCTCTCGATGCCATCAATGCGCGAGAGTTGCATGTCGTGTGGCGCATCAACCTATCCGCCCTGAACGACGACAACTCCTTCTCGCTCGACAGTTACATCACCTTCGACGGCGACAGGATGACGTTGCATCGCTTGATGGGAAACTGCATCATGGACTATAAGAACGACATCAAGGGCAAACCGCGGTGGCAAGCCGGATGGAAGCAGCATTACACCATCAACAGCAAGGGCCACTTTGTGCTGCAAGGCCAGGAATCCGCCGAGAGGCAAGGGCCCGTAGACGAGTATGCCGTGATGGAATTCAGGTCATGGGACATGCAGGTGTGCTCGCTCTATGACCCGAGCGTCATGGACGCATGGAATGACTACGCCGCCTTCATCCAGACTTCTTACGATCCCGGTTATCCCTACAACCCCTTCCCGCAGGACGTCGCCGAACTCTACAAAATGAACCCGCAGCGCTTCCTGAACTGGTTGTCACAACCCCAGCACAGGGCAAGCACCCTAGCACGGTATTTCAAACTGAAACCCGGCTACCGCCCCGACCTGCTGCAAGAAATCGCCCGCATCGACGACCCCGAGGCCCGCCTCTGGCTCAGAAACCTAGTAGGCACCTGGGACGACACCCCCCTAACCAAGCACCCATAATCAAGAGGGTGTTGCATGAATGGAATGAAAAGACTACCTTTGCAAGCAGTAACTAAATCGACTAGATAAATATGGCAACAGTTGACGACAAGAAAATTATCTTCTCGATGGTGGGCGTGAGCAAAACCATCCAGCAGAACCAGAAACAAATCCTCAAGAACATCTACCTCTCGTTCTACTACGGCGCCAAAATCGGCATCATCGGTCTGAACGGTGCGGGTAAATCCACGCTGATGAAGATCATCGCCGGCTTGGAGACGCAGTATCAGGGCCAGGTGGTCTTCGCACCGGGCTACTCGGTGGGCTACCTGCCGCAGGATCCTCAGCTTGACCCGACCAAGACGGTCAAGGAAGTAGTGCAGGAGGGCGTGCAAAACGTGGTGGATACCCTCAAGGAATTTGAGGAGATCAACCTCAAGTTCGGCATGCCCGAGTACTATGAGGACCCCGAGAAGATGGACAAACTGTTTGCCCGTCAAGCCGAGTTGCAGGACATCATCGATGCCACCGACGCCTGGAACCTGGACAGCCGCCTGGAACGGGCGATGGATGCCCTGCGCTGCCCCGAGGGCGACCAGCTGACCGAGCACCTGAGCGGTGGCGAACGCCGCCGTGTGGCCCTGTGCCGCCTGCTGTTGCAGAAACCCGACGTCCTCCTGCTCGACGAGCCCACCAACCACCTCGATGCCGAGTCCATCGACTGGCTGGAGCAGCACCTGCAGCAATATGAGGGCACGGTCATCGCCGTGACCCACGACCGCTACTTCCTCGACCACGTGGCAGGCTGGATTCTTGAACTTGACCGCGGTGAGGGCATCCCATGGAAGGGCAATTACAGCAGTTGGCTGGAGCAGAAGACCCAACGCCTCGCCATGGAGGAAAAGACCGAGAGCAAGCGACAGAAGACCCTGCAACGCGAGCTGGAATGGGTGCGCATGGCTCCCAAGGCACGCCAAGCCAAGGGTAAGGCGCGCTTGAACAGTTACGACAAACTGTTGAACGAGACCGTCAAGGAAAAAGAGGAGAAACTCGAGATCTTCATCCCCAACGGTCCCCGCTTGGGCAACAAGGTCATCGAGGCGCAGCACGTGGCCAAATCCTTCGGCGACAAACTGCTGTTTGACGACCTCAACTTCATGCTCCCGCCCAACGGCATCGTCGGCGTCATCGGCCCCAACGGTGCCGGCAAGACCACCCTTTTCCGCCTTATCATGGGCCTGGAGAAGCCCGACAGCGGCATCTTTGAGGTCGGCGAGACCGTCAAAGCTGTCTATGTCGATCAGCAGCACACGAGCATCGACCCCGACAAGACGGTCTATGAGGTCATTTCGGGCGGTGTGGAACTGCTGCGCATGGGTGGCCGTGACGTCAACGCCCGCGCCTACCTGTCGCGCTTCAACTTCAGCGGCGTGGACCAGCAGAAGAAGTGCGGCGTGCTCTCAGGAGGTGAGCGCAACCGCCTGCAACTGGCCTTGGCATTGAAGGAGGAAGGCAATGTCCTTCTGCTCGATGAGCCGACCAACGACATCGACGTGAACACCCTGCGAGCTCTGGAGGAAGGTTTGGAGGACTTCGCCGGCTGCGCCGTGGTCATCAGCCACGACCGTTGGTTCCTGGACCGCATCTGCACCCACATCCTCGCCTTCGAGGGCAATTCAAACGTGTTCTTCTTCGAGGGCAGTTACAGCGAATACGAGGAAAACAAACTCAAGCGCCTGGGCAAGGAAGAACCCACCCGCGTACGTTACCGCAAATTAACCGATTAGTTTTTTATCAGTGTTCATTTGTGCCGTGACTCCCGTCACGGCCAACTGAAAATACAAAACGAATATGAGACATCTTGTATTAATTCTTTTAGCGCTTGCCATCGTGTCATGCACGGGCAAGTGGCAACAGGGGGACCAGATCAATAACGGTCACGATTACCTATGCAGCATGGGGCTTGAAGACGATTCGCTCACCTTGAGCGGCAACGAGTTCACCTACGACGACGATGGGGCCGCACTACCCCACCGCATCCTGGATCTGGCCACCTGTGAAGCCATTGGCCTCACCAAGATGATGCATGTGGACAGCAACACCTGCGTCGTGCGTGTGTGGGGCGTACAAGACTATCCTGAAAATAACATTGCCTTGCTGTTGGGCCACACGGCATACGGCGACATGCGCACCTGTTGGCTGGCGACATTCGGCAAGGAAGGCATGATCGACTTCATGCGGTTGGGCGAATGTGGAGGCATGAACCTGTCCTACTGGGACGACATCGACGAGCACACACGCCTGATTGGTCTCGACTCGATGCGCCTCGTTATGCCCGACAAACCCGGCAAGCCGATGCAGCTGAGCCGCTGGATCACCTTGAATCGACGTCTTCATGGTGACGAGGAGAATGACTCCGCCTTGTGGTTCATCGACCACGAGTTGCCCATCACCATCGAGAAGGACGGCCGCTTCACGGTGGGCAAGATTGGTACAGTCTATAGTGCCGATACCGTATCGTTGAGTAATTACTGGCGTTACAAGCGACAGCTGGAAGTCTTTAATTGGACGCCGATTAGCGACACGACCTTCTATGACCGCGTGGAAGCTTTCCTGGCTCAGACACAAGGCCACATTACAGAACCAGCACAACTCCTAGGCGATTTCCATGTGTTGATGTTCACCCGGTTGTATTGTGACACCGAGCGCTACATGCAATGGTGCCTTGACCATCCCGACAGCCAACTGACGCGCGGCACCATCAAGCAACTCAAGGACGTCAACCCCGAATTCATCCTAAACGATTTCAAGAAAATCAAGGATCCCAAGGTGCTCGCCCGCGCCAAACAACTCCTCCACCTATAAAAAAAGACAACGGTTTATAAACCACAAATTACGCGAATCTAACGAATAATGACCTAAAAATCAATTCGTTAAATTCGCGTAATTCGTAGTTTCAAAATCTAGACGTCGGCGGCGTTGAGGAAGGAGGCGATGGTTTGCCACAGGACAGTAACGGTGACAGCGCCCATCATCACGTTGTAAACAATGTCGCGCACCGTGACGGCACCCCAGTCCTGACCGCGCCACAGCATCAGCCAGCACAGGACGCATGCCACTAGGGCGACGGCATAGACCACCGTGGTCGCCCACGACCCGCGCGGACGTTTCTCGGGCAACTTGTTCAGCACACGGCGGGTAAACCAGGGATTTTCTCCCGGGTCATGAGCGCCCTGCTTGAGCACTTGCGCCAGTTTCTTGTCTTCTTCGTTGGTATTCATATCTTTGTAACGGTTTAATTGTCGATAAATTGTCTCATCTTGCCTTTGGCACGATGGATGAGGGACTTGACGGACCCTTCTGGCATCTGCATAATCTTAGACACTTGCTTGAGGGGCTGGTCCTCGATATAAAACAGGGTAACGGCGACACGCTCGTTGTCGTTGAGTCGCGACAACGCTTCCTGTACCGTCATCGAAGCGTCAATCGCGTCAGTAGTGGCAGTGCTGACATCACCCAAGCGGGAAATGTCTTCAACGTGCTCCTCAGAGTGACGACGGGCATGGTTGTAGAACTCATTGTAGGCAATACGGTATAGCCAGGTGCCGAAAGACGAAAGCCCCTTGAACCCGCGGATGCCCACATAGGCCTTGATGAACGTCTCCTGCGCCAGGTCGTCGGTCAGCATCTCGTCGCCCGTGGTCAGGTTCAGCAGGAACCGGCGCACGCGCGGCTGATAGGCCTCGACGAGCCTGCCGAATGCGTCCCGGTTGTCGGCCAGGGCGCATTGCGACAGCAGTCTTATTTCATCAAGCTTGGATAACATATCGTTTCGCTTTGTTGACCGTGCTGGCGCACGGGAAATTTTTCAAATTATGATTTAATTCTTATGATTAATTTTGTTTAATTTCCCGCCCGCAGGGCGGTCATTACTGCGGCTATTAATAGGGCTGGAAGGGGGTATCGTCATCAGCTTTGTAGTCCTCGTCCATGGGCGGCGGAATAGGAGTGCCTTCACGCACTGGCTCACGACGGCGAGGCTGCATCTCCTGGGAGCGCTTCCATGCCTCCTGCAGCGCCTTCTGTTCCTTGTAGAGGATAAAGCCCTTGCACAGGCCCACAACTATCAGGGCCAAACCAATGAATGTGAATGGGTCATCACCGCCAGCAACAAAGATGCCGAATAACAAGAGGAACACACCCCATCCTAACACTCTGATGGCAGGCATCAAGGCACGCCAGTTGAACATATCGGTCATCACTATGGGATTGTCGGCGGTCATGCCTTCGATAGGATTTCCCACGGGCACCTGACCTGGCTTGGGTGCGGCACCCATTGGAGGAGCAGCAGTGACAACGGGTTGCTGTACATAGATGGCACTGCGCTTGGTGTCGTTAAGAGAGAGGTCATTAAGCGGATAGTTGTTCTCGATGGCCTTCTCGATGACGCGGTACTTGTTGCGGCGGTTCAAGAAACGGAAGAACAGTACCAGCAGCACCAGGGCCAAGATTCCGGCTATCGAGGCGTATGCAATCTGCTTGGCCACTTCACCCCAGTGGTCGCTCATGTACTTGATGTCCTCGGGCGAGAGTTCGCCCTTTTGGTTACCAATTTCCACAGTGGTACCATCGCCCGCTGTCAAGGTATCGTCCAGGGCGTCATTGATCTTGTCACGCACCTTCTGTAACTCAGGCAGTCCGCTCACGGTCACCGATTCGTCACCATCGGTAACGACAATCGAATCGCCCTTAAATTCCACGTTGGTCTTGCTCTTGGCGGGTGTGGCTTTGAAGACTGGTCCTGCCGTGGCAGTGAGTGCCAGCATCAACATCATTGCAAATGTTAAAATCGTCTTTCTCATTGTTTTATCGTTTTCTTTGTTTGTAATTGTTGACTGAATAGCTGATCGCTGAAAAGCTGATTCATGCATTAGATGCGACAACATGACAAAAAAGTTGCACAAAGATGAAAAAAATTTGGGAAATATTTTTAATTTTGTGGCAATTAACCAAAAAATATTTTTCAACCTCTCAAATACATCTTTAATTATGAAGACAATAAAACGTGTTATTTTGCTGCTCATCGCCATCGCTATGGCAGCAGGCATCAGTGCCAACGCCGACGAGGCCCAGAAGCGCGAAATGCGTGCCGCTTGGGTGGCAACAGTCTGGCGCATTGACTGGCCCACAAGCGTCAACAACGCCTCTGCTCAAAAGGCAGAGCTCAACGCCTATCTCGACAACCTCCAGGCCCAAAACTTCAATGCCATTTATTTACAGGTGCGCACGATGTGTGACGCCTTCTATCAGTCCAGCTACGAGCCCTGGTCAAGCTACCTCACTGGCACGCGCGGCAAGTATCCGGGTTATGACCCGCTGGCCTATGCCGTCGAGCAGTGCCATGCCCGCGGCATCCAATGCCATGCGTGGGTCAACCCCTACCGCTGGAGCACAGGAACTGACTGGGACACGGAACAGGACATAGAGTTAAAAAAAGCCGGAATGCTCTTGACATATAACAGCAAGACCGTCCTCAACCCCGGATTGCCCGAGACCCGCCAACGCATCGTCAACGTCATCCGCGAAATCATCACCAACTATGACGTGGACGGAGTTGTCTTTGACGACTACTTCTATCCCGAGAACATCCCCACCAACAGCAGCGCCCCTGACTACAACCTGTGGAACGACTCAGGCGTGGATATGACGCTGGCCGACTGGCGTCGCAACAACGTCAACATGATGGTAAGGGACGTCTATAACATGATTCAGCAGACAAAACCCGAGGTACGCTTCGGAATCAGCCCCGCTGGTGTGGCGGGCACGGCCAGCACATCAGCAGGAGCGCATGGCGTTACCCCGTGCCCCACGGGCAGCGACTGGCAGTATAACGGCATCTTCAGCGACCCGCTGGCATGGCTGGAGCAGGGTACCATCGACTACATCTCGCCCCAGCTTTACTGGAAGACAACTCATTCGACCAACCCCTTCGGACCATTGACCAAATGGTGGAGCTACATCGCCAACCATTACGGCCGTCATCACTATGCCAGCCACAGCATATCATTCCTCGCCGAGGGCAGCAACACGACCAGCGATTGGGCCGAGATTGTCAAGCAGATCAACTATTCCCGTCAATATACCGAGAACAATGCTCCTGGTGCTGTGCTCTACAGCGCCAAGAACATCAACGGCAACAACGGCGGTGTCGGTGGCCTTGGCAACTATCTGCTCGCCAACGAGTTCCAGCACCCTGCCATGATTCCTGCAGTGACGTGGAAGCAAGCACCGGGCTATGGTGCCCCAGCCGACTTATCGATGAATGGCACCACCCTATCGTGGATGGCCCAACCAGGCACGCTGATAAAATACTCGGTTTATGCCGTGCCCGACGAGATGACCAAAGAGGAAGCTACGAGCGCAGTCTTTGGAGGCATCAAGAGTGATTACCTGTTAGCAATTACCTACAAGCCGCAATTCACGCTCCCCGCCGCCAATCAGAGCGGCTACTGGTATGCCGTGTGCGTCATCGACGGCTACGGCAACGAGAGTGAGCCAGCCTATTGGGGCATAAATGACGACCCGATTGACCCCGACCAGCCCACTCCCGTGACCTACAGTATCGAGAAGGTGTGGGAACTCCACAACCTCATCTTCCTCACCACCCTCGACACGCGGCAAGGCTTCGGCATGAACGGCAAGTTCTACATCAACGATAAGGGCACCAGCACCATCTACGAGGTGGACCAGAACGGCCCGACTGGCACCACCTATGCGGGCGGTTCCAACTGCGGTTTCACCCGTGACGAGGCAGGCAACCTGGTGGTAAGCAACGCGCCATTCGCAGCATCTTGGACAAGCCGTCCCGAAATCAAGGTCATCAACCCCACTACAGGCGCAGTGGTGACCTATACCGTTCCAACGGGTGTCGTCAACTTCGGACGTAGCGACAACATGGGATTTGCTCGCGGCAACCTGCTCGATGAAGGCGAGATTTACCTCGTTGGCGCCACTAGCGGCACTAACATCAGCCGCATCGCCATCAGCGGCGGCGAGGTGGATACCGACAACACCTATTTGGCAACCTGCGACGGTGTGACCACAAGCAACACCTCGGTACTCAATTATTACAATGACCTGAACGGCGAGCCTGCAGTACTCTACATCACCCGCAACGCCCCACCCGTCAAGATGGCTTATAGCGGTGACGACTTCACTGGCACGCAGTTCTCTCTGCCTAACAAGAGTGCCTGCAATGGCGCCTTCCCATTCATCTGGGACGGTAAGGAACTCGTAGTCTATCCCACCCTCAGCAACTACCGTGACGGCTTTGCAGTGGCCGAGATGAACGCCGCCGAGCCGCTGGTGAGCGTTCCGCAGACTGCAACCGCCAATGCCAATGACTTCACCGACAATTGGCTCAATGCCGAGGTCATCGACTCGCGCCATGTGACCATCTACCAGTACTACCCTGGCGGCCACATCACCGTGTGGAGCCTCACCAAGCAGGGAGGCATCCTGCGTGGCGATGTGGACGATAGTGGCGACATTAGCATCGCCGATGTCACCATCCTCATCGATTACCTGTTGAGCGGCAGCGCTGACGGCATTAACCTCGACAACGCCGACAGTGACATGAACAATGAAATATCCATCGCCGATATCACCACCCTCATCGACTACCTCCTGAGCGGCACCTGGCCCCTGTAACATCGTTCATTCATAACAAAAGAATAGCCCCCTGAAAAGTGTTCTCTCTTCTCAGGGGGCTATTCTGATATGTTACATAACTCAAGTTTCTAAAGTGGCACAGCTACTTTAGAAACTTGAATTACAAAATCACTTGGTATCCTCCAAGTCTTCGATTTGCTCGATGATGTCGTTGAAGTGGCTCTGGGTCTTGAAGTGTACTTTCCTGTTTTCCGCGGTCTTTGATTTTTGAAAAAATGTGGACTGATAATCAGCG
>CAMZFV010000016.1 GCA_947306175.1 uncultured Prevotellaceae bacterium | reverse complement strand
GCTCACGGCCACCACGGCGTGGGCTTATGATATCCCTGACACGGGCTCGTGCGGCACCAATGCCACCTACACCATCAACGGCTCAACGATGACCATCAGTGGCACCGGCGAGATCAGCCTTTTTGCTTTTGCCTATAAGGACTTTAGCGGTATCACAAGCATCGTCATCAACGAAGGCATTACCGATATTGGAGAAAAAGCTTTCGGTATGCCTGTGGCTTCGGACCTTACTTCGGTCAACCTGCCTGCCTCGCTAATAAATATTGGTATAGATGCTTTTTATGACTGCACTACACTGACTACGGTGAACATTGCTCCCAACTCGCAGTTGCAGACTATCGGTGGCTATTCATTCAACAGTACTGCACTCACTTCCGTTGACCTGAGCGGATGTCACGATTTGACGAGCATTGGAGAGGGCGCCTTCTACATGTCACCACTCGGTGCTATAGACTTGAGCGGCTGTACCAGCCTGACGAGTATAGGCCGATCAGCCTTTAATAGAACCTCTATCACCAGCTTGAGCCTCCCCGCCTCGCTGATTAGCATCGACCCAAATGCTTTTTATAATTGCACTGATCTCTCCACGGTGACTTTTGCTGACGGTTCTCAACTGGAAACTATCGGTGCATACACTTTTCAAAACTGCCATTTCGAGAGCATCGTTCTGCCCTGCGCTGGACTGACCAGTATTGGCGATTTTGCATTCAACCGAACTTCTGGCTATCAGAACCTCACTGAGATTATCTGTCTCACTGAAGAATCGCTTTCAGTAGATAGACAATTCTACAACAACCGTAATCAGGTGACCGTCTATATGTATGCCTCCAAAAAAGTGGCTTGGGAAGATGCTAAAGCCGTGAAAGGCCTCTTCACCATCACTCATGATGAGAATATTACCGACATTAATGGCACAATCTATGGCGACTACTACGCTGAAAGCTCAGTGATTACTGTATCGACCAATCAGGCCGCTTATGGTTTTGAGGTCAATGGTGTTGCCGTTGAGACTGTCAGCCTGGGAAATAACCAATATCAACTGATCTTACCCGATAATATCACTACCGACAACGTGTCGCTTAGTGTCGCCGCCAGTTACAGCATCACGGTGCCCAACTTTGCACACGGCAGCGTGACAAGCGATAAGGAAGCCGCCAGTGAAGGCACGACCGTAACACTCACCGCCACGCCCGACAATGGCTGCGTGCTTGAGTCCCTCACCGTGATGAACGGCAACGCGCCTGTGGAGACCACCGCAGGAGCTAACGGCACCTACACCTTTGTGATGCCTGCCGGCGATGTGACGGTGAATGCCATCTTTACTTCACTCCTGGGCGAAGGCGATGGTTCAGAGGGGAATCCCTACATCATCAGCAGTGCTGAGGGTTGGGACTACTTCTGCGACTGTCTGCAGGACAACGACACGTGGAACCGCTTTAGCGGCAAGACGGTGAAACTGGGTGCGGACATCAGTGTGACGCGCATGGCAGGTTCAAGCGGCCATGACTTCTGCGGCTCATTTGACGGCGACCATCACAAGCTGACCTTCACCTCAACCGAGGATGTCAACGGCGTTGCCCCGTTCAGCTATATCAGCAACACCTTAGCCAACCCTGACGATGAGGAGAACAGCCCCGCCACCATCAAGGACCTGAATGTGGTGTGCGACATCAATACCGATGCCACTCATGCCAGCGGTCTTGTGGGCCGTGCGTGGGGTGTGCTCAACATCGAGGGCTGTACCGTGAGCGGCACCATCACCACCAGCAACAAGTACGCCTGCGGATTCATCGGCGAGATGAACTGTTCACCTGCCAACATCACCGACTGCCGCAGCAGCATCACCATCATCAGCAGCGTTGAAGGCGACGGCACCCATGGTAGCTTCGTCGGCAGAACCACGGGCGGCAACAGCCTCAATATCGAGGGCTGCACCTTTGACGGCAAACTGCTCACCACCAACGGCACCACCAATTGCGGCGGCTTCATCGGCTGGAGAGGAGGAAATAATCCTATGATCAAGAATTGCCTCTACGCTCCTGCTGCTGCCGAGGGCGAGACCTGGGTCAGCGAGGAGGGCAGCTCAACCTTGTGCCGCAACGGTGCCGACATCACCAACTGCTACTACACCGAGACGCTGGGCGAGTTGCAGGGCAAGCAGGCCCACAGCATCACGGGCCAGGGTGTGACCGTAGAGATGGTCGGCGATGACATCGCCGAATACGGGACAAGTGGCATCACGGCCTACGGTACGGGCATCATGTATGACGGCGTGCTGTATGCGGGTAATGAGGACCAGGTGAGCCTCAATCTCGACGGCTCGACCACTGGATACATTGCCAGCGCTGGCACCCTGACGGGTGAGGAGAATCCCTACACGCTGACCATGCCTGACGAGGACGTGATCATCACGGCGAATGCGGCACAGTTCCAACGCGGTGACGTGAACCACGACGGTACAGTCAACGTTGCTGATGCCACCGCACTGATTGATCTCCTATTGAGCGGTGCCGAGGCTCCCGCCGAGGCCGATGTGAACCAAGACAGTAACATCAACGTTTCGGATGTCACTGCCTTGATCGACTACCTGCTGGGAGGCAATTGATTAAGTCAAGTTCCTAAAGCAGCTGGACTGCTTTAGGAACTTGAAGTTTAGAGGTTAGAGTTTAGTGTTTAGAGATTTGACAAAGGTTTGTTTTTCGCACACCGCAACTCCGTTGCGACTCATGCTACAAACTTTGTCGAGCTAAAGGTTAGAGTTTAGAGATTTGACTCTGGATGGAGTTTGGAACTCGAGTAATTTAAGTTGAGATAATCAATAGTTGGCATCTGCATCTCGTTTAGTTGAGATGCGGATGCCAACTTTAAATTTTTGCGGAATAGCGACTTTGCTTGAGCCTTAAGAGGCTTTAGAAGTCGGTGAAGGAGAGCGGCATGGTGGCCTGGAAGCTGTCGAGGATGTAGATTTTCTCCTTGCCGGCAAGGATCAGTTCGATGGGATGGCCGTTCTTCTCAAATTCCAGGAAAGCCTGGCGGCATACGCCGCAGGGGGCCGTGGGCTCCACGACAAACTCGCCCCGAGTGAAAGAAGTGATGGCAACAGCCTTGACGGGGATGCCCGGGAATTTTGCCCCGGCGGCATAGAGTGCGGCACGCTCGCCACAGATGCCTGCGAAGGCCGCATTCTCCTGATTAGCACCGATAAAGATCTCTCCGTTGTCGAGCTTCAAGGCGGCGCCGACCTTGAAATTGCTATAAGGTGAATAGGCGTGTGTGGTGGCCTCTCGAGCGAGGTCAACTAAATTTTTTTGCTCCTCGGTGAGTTCATTATAAGAATAAACCCTTACCTTTGTGGTAATTTTCTTTTCTGTCATAGACGAAATTATGAGTTTTAACTTTGAACGCAAAATTATAGATTTTTTTCCGATAAACAAGCGAATATTGTTTTTTTGCTTGATTTTTGGGCTTTTTTACACCATTTCACTGTCTGCTCAGCCCACACGACAGGATTATTTGGATTACATCGACCGCTATAAGAGCGTGGCGTTGCAATATGAGAACGAGTATGGCGTGCCTGCCAGCATCACCCTCGCACAAGGTCTGCTGGAAAGTTATGTCGGCCAGAGCAAGATGGCGCAGGAAGCCAACAACCACTTCGGCATCAAGGCCTATCACTGGCAAGGTGAGGTGTATAGCGGCTACCGCAAGTATGGCAGCCCCGAGGATTCCTATCTGGATCATGCCATCGTCCTCAGAGGGTCCCGCTACAGCGTGCTGCACCAGCTCGACGTGACCGACTACCGCAGTTGGGCACAGGGGCTGCGCGATTGCGGCTATGCCGAGGACGCCAATTACCCGACGAAACTCATCAACATCATCGAGAAATATGAGCTATATGCCCTGAACGGCGGCAAGCGGCTGGACGGCTCAACACCCAGCGAGAGCACCGAGGGCAGCAGCAAACGTTGGCACCACCGCCAGCGCCGCAACCGCAGCCAGCAGGCCGAGCCCCAAGCACAACAGGTTCCCAACGAGGAACAGCCGCAAACCAACACGCCCCTGTTCAACGGCCATGTGGCGTCGAGCGCTGATAACGAGTGAGGCATTAGGGGTTAGGAGTTAGGAGTTTAAAAACTACAAATTACGCTAATTTAACGAACAGCTGCTCAGCGAAGCCAATAATTAGTTTAATTCGTGTAATTCGTAGTTTAACAACAAAAAATTGATGGCTATAGAAAAAATTACTATCTTTGTGGTCGAAAAAACGAACTATCATTAATGTCAAACCTTTTAAAATAGATTTTTATCATGTTTGGAAAATTCCAGGAACATCTCCAGAAGGAGCTCGCCGACATCCAAGCTGCCGGTTTGTACAAGAACGAACGTATCATCACCACGCCGCAGCGCGCCGACATCAAAGTGAAGCCCAACGACGAGGTGCTGAACTTCTGTGCCAACAACTATCTGGGTCTGAGTGACAACAGCCGCCTCATCAAGGCCGCAACCGACACGATGTCCCACCACGGCTACGGTATGTCATCGGTGCGCTTCATCTGCGGTACCAGTGATATCCACAAGGAACTCGAGGCCGCTATCGCCGACTATTTCCACACCGAGGACGCCATCCTCTACGGCTCATGCTTTGACGCCAACGGCGGTCTGTTCGAGGCCCTGTTGACCGAGGAGGACGCCATCATCAGCGACTCGCTGAACCACGCATCGATCATCGACGGCGTGCGCCTGTGCAAGGCTAAACGCTACCGCTATGCCAACGCCGACATGGGCGAGCTCGAGGAGTGCCTCAAGCAGGCCCAGGAGCAGCGCTTCCGCATCATCGCAACGGACGGCGTGTTCTCGATGGACGGCAACGTGGCTCCCATGGACAAGATCTGTGACCTGGCCGAGAAATATGACGCCATGGTCATGGTCGATGAGTCACACTCGGCAGGTGTCGTTGGCCCGACCGGCCACGGTGTAGCCGAGCAGTACAACATCTATGGCCGCATCGACGTCTTCACCGGCACGCTGGGCAAGGCCTTTGGCGGTGCCATGGGCGGTTTCACCACGGGTCGCAAGGAGATTATCGACATGCTGCGCCAGCGCTCACGTCCCTATCTGTTCAGCAACAGTATCGCTCCCGGCATCGTGGGTGCCAGCATCGAGATGTTCAAGATGCTCAAGGAGAGCAACGCCCTGCACGACAAACTGGTGGACAACGTGAACTACTTCCGCGACAAGATGATTGCCGCAGGCTTTGACATCAAGCCGACGCAGAGCGCCATCTGCGCCGTGATGCTCTATGACGCCAAACTGTCACAGGACTTCGCTGCCGAGCTGCAGAAGGAAGGCATCTACGTTACCGGTTTCTACTATCCCGTTGTGCCCAAGGGCCAGGCCCGCATCCGCGTGCAGGTATCGGCCGGTCACGAGCGTGAGCACCTCGACAAGTGCATCAACGCCTTCATCAAGATCGGCAAGCAGATGGGAATCATTAAGTAAGGCTTTAGGCTTTAGGTCTTAGGCTTTAGGTTTTAGGTTTTAGGTTTTTAGGCTATAAGCACAATCATTTATAACACCCAGAAAAACCTTCTCGACGGTCGCAGGTGCAATCACCCGCGACCGTCACTTTTTTTGCAAAAAAAATAGAAATTTCACTTAAAAGTAAAATATTGGTATTATCTTTGCAGGTGAAATAACAAATGAAATGATAACACTATGAGCGAGGCAGAATTAATTCTGGTCAACGAAGCGAGGAACTGCACATTTTACACTATTCAGTTTCTCACTGAGAATAATAGTGAGTTTGAACGATTCTATAATAAATTCAAAGATGATGTTGAATTTAACCCTGACCTAATGCGTATAGTTGGCTTTCTTGGAAAGATTGCCGATTTTGGCGCATTAGAAAGGTATTTTAGACCTGAGGGGAAAATGAAGGATAACGTTGTAGCTCTTCCAGTAGTTCGTTCAAAGTTGCGCCTTTACTGTTTACGCTTGTCTGACAAGATATTAATTCTCGGTAATGGCGGCGTAAAATCATCAAGAACTTATGAAGATGACAATGAACTGAGCGGTTATGTGTTAACTCTACAGAAATTTGATAAACTTATCAAAGAAGGTGTTGAAAATGGAACCATTATCGTGACAGAAAACAAAATTGAAACCAATAACACGTTTGAGTTATGAGAACCATTAATTCATCTTTCAATCAGATGTTGGCAGATGTGCCTGCTGACATTAAACATGAAGTTGATCTTGAATTCGCCATATCAGATCGGATCAACAGTCTGATGACCAAACGCGGTCTATCAAAACTGGAGTTTGCTAAAGCGTTAGGCAAACGCCCAAGTGAAATCACTAAATGGTTGAGCGGACAGCACAATTTCACAATTCGGACCATCGCATTACTATCCACGTTTTTTGGGGAACCACTGATACAAGTCTCCTAAAGTTTTGCTATGAAAGGATTTTGGCATTTATTGAGGCGGTTTGTGCCGCCCTATAAGAAATATATCGTGTTGAACGTCCTGTTCAACCTGCTGACCGCGTTCCTGACGCTGTTCTCGTTTGCGCTAATCATTCCCATCCTGGAGATGCTGTTTGGGCTGAACACGCAGGTCTATAGCTATATGCCCATAGGCACCAGAAAGATCGATGCGGTGTTGACGAACAATTTTTACTATTATGTGCAGTGCATCATCCAGCGCTACGGACAGTCAACGGCGCTGGCCTGCATCGCAGCGGCACTGGTGGTGATGACAGCCCTCAAAACGGGCTGCGCCTACCTGAGCGCCTTCTTCATGATTCCCATCCGCACGGGCGTGGTGCGCGACATCCGCAACCTGATCTACAGCAAAATCGTGTCCTTGCCCATCGGTTTCTTCTCCAATGAGCGCAAGGGCGACGTGATGGCCCGCATGAGTGGTGACGTGACCGAGGTGGAGAATTCCATCATGTCGTCACTGGATATGATATTCAAGAATCCCATCATGATTATCGCCTGCCTGACGATGATGATTGCCTTGAGCTGGCAACTGACCTTGTTCGTGCTGATTCTGCTGCCGATTGCAGGATTGATCATGGGCGGCGTGGGCAAGCGGTTGAAACGTGTCTCGCTGGAGGGACAGACCCAATGGGGCGTGATGCTGAGCAACATCGAGGAGACCATCGGCGGCCTGCGCATCGTAAAGGCCTTCAATGCCGAGCACAAAGTGAAAAACCGCTTTGAAGGCGAGAACGAGAAATACCGCAACATCGTGACCCGCTTGAGCCGCCGCTACGAGTTGGCCCACCCCATGAGCGAGTTCCTGGGCACCTTGACCATCGCCATCGTGCTGTGGTTTGGCGGCACGCTCATCCTGGGTGGCCACAGCAGCATCACTGCGCCCAAGTTCATCTACTACATGGTGATCTTCTACAGCATCATCAATCCCGCCAAGGACCTGTCCAAGGCCAGCTATGCCATCCAGCGTGGTCTGGCATCGATGCAACGCATCGACAAGATCCTCTCAGCCGATAATCCCATCAAGAGCCCCGAGCACCCCACCCCATTGACGCAGATGAAAGATGGTATCCAGTACAAGGACGTGCGTTTCCGCTACGGCGACACTTGGGTCATCGACGGCGTGTCGCTTGACATCAAGCGGGGCCAGACCGTGGCGCTCGTGGGACAGAGCGGCAGCGGCAAGACGACGATGGCCGACCTGTTGCCACGCTTCTATGACGTGCAGGAAGGCACCATCAGCATCGACGGCACCGACATCCGCCAGTTCAGCATCACTGACCTGCGCGGTCTGATGGGCAACGTCAACCAGGAAGCCATCCTGTTCAACGATTCGTTCTACAACAATATCACCTTCGGTGTTGAGAATGCTACGCGCGAGCAGGTCGAGGAGGCGGCACGTATCGCCAACGCCTACGACTTCATCATGGCCAGCGAACAGGGCTTTGACACCAACATCGGTGACCGCGGCTGCAAACTCTCAGGCGGCCAGCGCCAGCGCATCAGCATTGCCCGCGCCATCCTCAAGAACCCGCCCATCCTCATCCTCGACGAGGCGACGAGTGCCCTCGACACCGAGAGCGAACACCTGGTGCAGGATGCCCTCGATAAACTCATGCATGGCCGCACCACGCTGGTCATCGCCCATCGCCTGAGCACCATCAAGGGCGCCGACCTGATCTGCGTGATGCAGGACGGCCGCATCATTGAACGCGGCACCCACGATGAGCTCATCGCCCAGCAGGGTGCCTACAAGCACCTGGTGGATATGCAGACTTTCTAGGCATTAGGTTTTAGGCTTTAGGTGGCATCCGCATTCAGAGAAAAAAAGAAAAAAAATAAAATATTGTGTAGTTTTTTTGATACCCCATGCGTCTAAGGGGTAAACAGTAAGGACAATGGAAATCAACGAAGCCGAATTTGCGCGCATCGTCCGCGAGAACAAGGGCACTATCTACACGGTGTGCTACATGTTCTCCAAGGACAAGGAGGAGGTCGATGACCTCTTCCAAGAGGCGCTTATCAAATTATGGCAAGGCCTTTCCTCCTTCCAGGGCAACAGCGACTTGAAGACCTGGATCTACAAGGTGACGCTCAATTCCTGCATCTCTATCGACCGCAAGAAAAAAAGCCGCAAGACCCAGCCGCTGATGGAGGGCATTGACCTGTTTGACAAAAATGACGCCGACAACCGACAGACCGACATGCTGCACGCCCGCATCCAGCGGCTCCAGCCCTTTGACCGCGCCATCGTGCTGTTGTGGCTCGAGAACATAAGCTACCAGGAAATCGCGCAGATTGTCGGTATCGAGGTCAAGAACGTGTCGGTGCGGCTTTTCCGCATCAAGGAGCAACTCAAACAAATGAACTAAAAAACTGCACAAGAATATGGAAACTCAGAACAACATCACCAACGACTTCAACGAGCTCGATGACCTGCGGCAGCAGATCAACGCGCTCAAGGAAAAAGTGAATGAGCAGGGCCACCTTAACGAAGAACTGGTCAAGAAAGCCATTCAGGGCAAGATGAAAGGAGTTCACCGCACACTGTTGTGGCTCGGCATATTGGCTATTGCCGTCATCCCCCTATATATCCTGATGAAATATGAAGACGGGTTCTCATGGCCGTTCACTATTTTCACGATTATCTTCCTCATAGGATTTGTCACTATTGACTACTTTATCAACCGCATGGATATCAGCCACATGGGTGACGACATGATGGAAACGGCGCGCAAACTCACGCAGATGAAGAAAAACCGCAGCCGTTCACAGAGAATAGGCATCGGTGTCTCCCTGGCATGGCTGGCATGGTTCTGCTATGAGTTCTATATGACCCACCTCGAGGAGCTGGGAAACAAAACGGCACTGATGGCCATCATCTTCATGTTTGGGGTCGGCGCGGTTGTCGGTCTGGCTTCAAGCTATTACATCTATCGCAAGATGCAACGCACCAACGACGAAATGATCGATCAGATCAATACATTCATGGGCGAGAAATAACAACCACAAACTACCTATTTCAAGAGGAGGGGGACCTGGACAGCTTACCGAGCTGAAAGGGTTCCCCATTTTAATTCCACACTCAAGCGGCAAAGTGTCAAAGAATTAGACACATTTGTGTAAAAAAATTAGACAATCGCTGATTTTGGCACAGATTATGCTTGACAATCAATAGCCAGCCCCATAACTTTGCATCACAAACTCATAAAAACGACACGACTATGAACACCGATAAAAGTATCAAGAATGCAATCATTTTGATTACGCTCAGCGCTATCATGTGTGCATGCGGCGCACTGGCGAGCGACATCAAATGGCTGATGGCGGCACTGATGACCGCAGGTATCGCCCTGATGGGCATCGCCGGAGCCTACCTCATCAAGGCCTCTTGGATGAAGCACGACGCCAATCCCAACAAGCGGGACCTGAGGCGCCTGGACTTCAGCCCCATGACCTGAAGAAGGCCATCACAGGAATAGCCCTTTTGATGATATATACAAGAAAAAAAGGGTTAATCGGACACATATTTGAAAAAAAGACTAATTTTGTGGGTCGGTTTAGAATTGTTAACACTATTGTTGCAACTAAACCGACCCGCATTGCGTCTAACGACAAACAAACAACAACTATATAAATAGCTTTATAACAACCAATTTTTAACCACATGAGAATGAAAAAATTCTTTGCTGCGATGCTGTTGATCACAATGGCATTCAGCACCAGCGCCCTCAAGGCGCAGTCGATGGGTCCGATTCCCGTTGACGAAGCTGTGCGCATCGGCAAGTTGGATTGCGGACTGACCTACTACATCCGCCACAACGACTATCCCGAGCACCGTGTAAACTTCTACATCGCCCAACGCGTAGGCTCCATCCAGGAGGAGGAGAGCCAGCGTGGTCTTGCCCACTTCCTGGAGCACATGGCCTTCAATGGCAGTGAGCACTTCAATGGCGAGGGCAAGAGCATCATCGACTATACCCGCTCGCTGGGTGTAGCCTTCGGTAAGGACTTGAACGCCTACACGAGCATTGCCGAGACCGTCTATAACATCAACGACGTGCCCAGCACGCGCCAGAGCGCCATCGACTCTTGCCTGTTGATTCTCAAGGACTGGAGCAACGGCCTGTTGCTTACCGACGAGGAGATTGACAAGGAGCGCGGTGTCATCCACGAGGAGTGGCGTCTGCGCCGCAGCGCCCAGCAGCGTATGCTCGAGAACCAGCTCGAGAATCTGTACCCTGGCTCAAAGTACGGCCGCCGCATGCCCATCGGTCTGATGGAGGTAGTGGACAACTTCAAGTACAACGAGCTGCGCGACTATTACCACAAGTGGTATCGTCCCGACAACCAGGCATTGGTTATCGTTGGAGATGTGGATGTGGACCATATCGAGGCCCAAATCAAGGAGCTCTTCAAAGGTATGACCCTGGATCCCAACGCTGCCCAGGTTGTTCCCGAGCCCGTTCCCGACAATGACGAGCCTATCGTGGTTGTTGATAAAGACAAGGAGCAGCAGTTCAACCAGGTTATGGTGATGTTCAAGCATGAGGCCTTCCCCAAGGATTTGAAGGGTGACCTGGCGTACATGCTCACGGACTTTGGCACCCGTATGATGGCCAGTATGCTCAATGACCGACTCAGCGAGAAAGCCCAGGAGCCCGACTGCCCCTTCATGCGGGCTTATGCCTATGACGGTGCCTACCTGCTGTCGAATGACCCCGAGGCCTTCACCTTGAGTGTTATCCCCAAGGAGGGCATGACCGAAGCCGCAACCCAGGCCGTAGTGACCGAAGCTATGCGCGCCGCTAAGTACGGCTTCACGGCTACCGAGTATGAGCGTGCCAAGGAAGACTACACGAGCCGCCTGGAGAAGCAGTACAACGAACGCAACAAGATTCCCAATGCACGTCTTGCTGCCCAGTATTACCGCCATTATCTCGATAACGAGCCTATTCCCTCGATTGAGCAGGAATATCAGATCATGAGCCAGATTGCCCCCATGATTCCTGTTGACCTCGTCAACCAAATGATGCCCGGCTTCATCACCACCGACGGCAAGAACCTCGTAGTAGTGAACTTCAATCAAGAGAAGGACGGCGCCGTTTATCCCACCCCCGAGAGTCTGAAGGGCGCTGTTAACGCTGGTCTGAATGCCCAGGTCGAGGCATTTGTTGACAACGTGAAGCAGGAGCCTCTGATTGCCAAGATGCCCAAGGCTGGCAAGATCAAATCTGAGAAAGAGAACACCACCCTCGGTTACAAGGAACTGGAACTGAGCAACGGTGCCCGCGTCATCCTCAAGAAGACCGACTTCAAGGAGAACGAAATCCGCATGAATGCCTTCCAGCGCGGAGGTTCCTCGCTCTACGGCGAGAAGGATTGGGCCAACACCGGTCTGCTGTCAGTGGCAACGATGACGAGCGGTTTGGGCAATTTCTCCAACACCGAACTGCAGAAGGCTCTCGCCGGTAAGCAGGCCAGCGTGATGTTCTCGATGGACACCTATGAAGACGAACTCAGCGGCCAGTCCACCGTGAAGGATCTGGAGACCCTCTTCCAGCTCATCTATCTCAACTTCACCAACGTCAACAAGGACGAGAAGAGCTATAACCAGATAATGGGCTTGATTGAGACCGAGCTCAAGAACCGCGACCTCGACCCCGAGAACGTCTTTAATGATTCGGTAGAGTATATTCTCTCTAACTACAACTGGCGCGACAGACCCTTCAAAATTGAGGATCTGAAGAATGCGAACTATGACCGCATGCTGGAGATCATCAAGGAGCGTACTGCCAATGCCGCCAACTACACCTTCGTCTTTGTGGGTGCTTTTGACGAGGCTGTGATCCGTCCCTACATTGAGCAGTACATCGCCTGCCTGCCTGGACAGAAGGGCAAACAGTCCAGCTTTGCAGATGTTGCCACCCACCCCGTTGGCCAGACTATCTCCCACTTCACCCGCAAGAGCGAGACTCCCAAGGCCATGGCTCGGATTTACTGGTATGACACCAAGATGCCTTGCAGCCTAGAGAATGTGATCAAGTCCAACATCCTGGGTCAAGTACTGGGCAAGATTTACCTGCAGAAGATCCGTGAGGATGAAAGCGCCGCTTATTCGGCCAGTGCCCGCGGATGGTCCACCTATGAAGGCAACAACGTCTTCACCGCAGTTATGGGTTACTGCCCGATGAGGCCCGAGAAGGCAGATGTCGCCCTGAAGATCATGAACGAGGAGATGGTGAACGCCTGCCAGAACATTGATCCCACCACCCTGAAGGAGATCAAGGAACTCGCCGTGAAGGATATGACTACCAACTTCAAGGAGAACAGTTACTGGATTAGAACACTCCACAACTACCTGTTCACCGGTACTGACGGCCACACAGGCATTCTGGACATCGTCAATGCCCAGACCCCTGAGAGCATCGCTGCCTTTGCCCGCCAGCTGATGAGTTCCGGCAACAAGATTGAGGTTGTCATGCTCCCTGAGGAGTAAAACCAAACTGAATAGCGCTACCGCTAGCGCATGAGACAGGAATCGAGGATGGCGACATCCCCGATTCCTTGTTTTATTCTCTAGACGTCCTAGAATAACTAGATATTCTAGAAAAAGTTGTACCTTTGCAGCCACAAAACCAAAGTCAATAAAATGGATACAACAAGACAACAGAAAATCAGCCGCCTCGTGCAGAAGGAACTGAGCGAGATCTTCCGTCGCGAGACCGCCAAGACACGCGGCACGCTTATCACCGTGAGCAGCGTGCGCGTTTCGCCCGACTTGAGCGTGGCTAACGTGCGCCTGAGCATTTTCCCCAGCGAGAACGCACAGGCCATCATGGACAACATCAACCGCAACGAGCGCGGCATCCGCCACGAGCTCGCCCAGCAGACGCGCTACCAGCTGCGCCGCTGCCCCGAGTTGAAGTTCCATATCGATGACTCGCTGGACTACATCGACCACATCGACCAACTCCTCGCCAAAGACAAACCCGCCAACAAACCCGAGAACTCTGAGAACTCCGAGAATTGAGCATGTCTCTGCCGTTGAAAATAGCGTGGCGCTATCTGGTGTCCAAGAAAGGGCATCAGGCGGTGAACATCATCTCGATTGTCGCCGTGTGCGGTGTCGTGGTGGCCACTGCCGCGCTCATCTGCGTGCTGAGCGTGTTCAACGGTTTCCGCGGGCTCATCATGGGCCGATTGGCGATGCTTGACCCGCAAGTGGCCATTACAGCGACCGTTGGCAAGACGGTCAATGATGCCGACAGCGTCATCGACGTGGTAAGTGCCATCCCGGGTGTTGAACGTGCTGTGCCCGTGGTTATCGATCAGGCATTGGCGATGTATGCCCAGTATCAGATGCCCGTTCACCTCAAAGGTGTCCCCGACGACTACAACACGATGAACGACATGGACTCGGTCATCGTTGATGGCGAATGGAAACTGCAAGACCAAGTGTCAAAGTTTGCTGTAGCAGGAGCAGGGCCCGCTGTCAGGCTATGCGTCAGACCAGAGTTTCTGGGAATGGTGCGGCTGTATGCCCCACAGCGGCAAGGCCATGTGAACATCGCCAACCCGATGGGTGCCTTCAGGCAGGACTCAGTGTTCGTGTCAGGCATCTTCCAACTGCAGCAGAACAGCTATGATGCCGACCTGATCTATGTGCCGCTCGACATGGCACGGCAACTGTTTGATTACGAGACCGAGGCTAGCCAGATTGAAGTGAAGCTTGCCCCTGGCGCCGATGAGCGACAGGTGATGCGGAACATCGCCCAAGCCTTGGGCAGCGACTATCAGGTGAAAAACCGCCTGATGCAACAACGCGAGGCCTACCGCCTGGTCAACATCGAGAAGTGGATGGCGTTCCTGCTGCTGGCGTTTATCCTCGTCATCGCCACGTTTAACGTCATCAGCACCCTGTCACTGCTTATCATCGAGAAGGACGACAGCATCGCAACCTTGCGTGCGCTGGGTGCTAATGACCGCCAGATATCACGCATCTTCGTGCTGCAAGGCTGGCTCATCACGCTGGCAGGCGCCGTGACGGGCGTGGTTATCGGACTGATCCTGTGCCTGTGCCAGCAGCAATTTGGATGGCTGCGCCTGAGTGGAGATCCCGCCAATATGATTATCAGCGCATATCCCGTCGAAGTCGAGTGGAGCGATGTGCTTGTCACTCTTGCCCTTGTTGCTGCCGTGGGCCTGCTCACCAGCATGGTCACCGCACTGATCATGCGCCGCCGCCTAAAAAGTTAAACACAAAAATAGATACTATAGTTACTATAGCAACTATAGCGACCATAACAGATTTATCAATAAAACCAATTATAATGCTCACGATTAATTCTTACGAAGAATTTGCCTCGCATCTGGGCGAGGAACTCGGTGCCAGTGAATGGCTCACCGTGGACCAGGACCGTATCAACATGTTTGCCGACGCGACGCTCGACCACCAGTGGATCCATGTGGACGTGGAACGCGCCAAGGCCGAGAGTGCCTATCACAGCACCATCGCTCACGGCTACCTGACGATGTCACTGATTCCTCACCTGTGGAACCAGATCATCGAGGTGAACAACCTGGAGATGCAGGTCAACTACGGCATGGACAAGATGCGCTTCGGCCAACCCGTTATCACAGGCAGCCGTGTGCGTCTCGTGACCAAGCTGCACAGCATCGCCGACCTGCGCGGCATCTGCAAGGCCGAAATCGACTTCAAGATGGAGATTGAAGGCCAGCGCAAACCCGCATTGCAAGGCATCGCTTCGTTCCTGTACTACTTCAAGAAATGATTATCCACATCATCAACGGCCCGAACCTGAACCTCGTGGGCAAACGTGAGCCCGAGGTCTATGGCAACCGTTCGCTTGACCAGTACCTGAGCGAACTGATTGAACAGCATCCCGAGCACAAGATAGACGTCTACCAGAGCAACATCGAGGGCGAAATCGTGGACCGGTTGCAGGCCGTGGGGTTTGAGGATTGCGGCATCATCCTCAATGCGGGCGGATATACCCACACGTCGGTCGCTATCGCGGATGCCGTTGCCGCCATCACCGCCCCCGTGGTCGAGGTTCATATCAGCAACATCTACTCGCGCGAACCTTTCCGCCACAAGTCTCTTTTGTCACCCGTCTGCAAGGGCATCATCGCCGGCTTCGGCCTCGACAGCTACCGCCTTGCCCTCCTCTCCTTCCTTCTCAGACAACAAGGACAACTTGATTAACAACCAAGACAACAATATTTTATGATTGATCTTGATGTCGAGAAAAGAAAAATGTATGACATCGTCGGAGTTATTCATGATGTACACAAGTATCTTGGGCCAGGATTAAATGAGTCCTGCTATCAAGAAGCGATGGAGTTGCAACTGAAAGATTCGGCCATACCATACAAGCGCGAGATGGCATTTCATCCTTTGTTTCGAGGGATAGAGCTTCAATCAACTTTCAGAATTGATTTCTTGTGCAAAGAGGATATTATCATAGAACTAAAGGCGGTTCCAGAAATTAATTCCAATCATAGGGCACAGCTATTCAACTACATGCGTCTGCTTGAAAAGCCATGTGGCATTCTGGTTAACTTTTTACCAAAATTCGATATTGTGGAACGATATTTTTATGACAAAGAGAGTAAGAATATCTTGGCTGTAGATGGCCACATTATTAAGAATTATAGGGATATTTAATATAAAAAGTTGTCAAATAATTGTCATTAAGTTGTCTATGTTGTCTGAGAAAAAAGAGGAGATTGAGGAGTATATTTTGGGGCATATTGATGAGGAGCCGGAGGCGCTGGCACGCATTGATCATGACACGCATGTGCAGAATTACTATTGGCACATGTGCTCGGGGCACCTGCAGGGGCGGCTCATCAAGATGCTGACGCGCATGATTAGGCCACGTCGTGTGCTGGAGCTGGGCACCTTCAGCGGTTACTCGGCACTGTGTCTGGCCGAGGGAATGGCCGATGATGACTGCCGCGTCGATACCATCGAGGTCAACGACGAACAGGAGGATTTTATCCGTGAACATCTGGCGCTGTCGCCCTATGGCAAGCGCGTGCGCCTGCACATCGGCGATGCCCTAGATATCGTGCCCTCGCTGGGCGAGCGCTATGACCTCGTCTTTATCGACGCCAACAAGCGCCAGTACGTCGATTATTACCAGATGGTGATGGACTACCTCAACGATGGCGGCTACATCATAGCAGACAATACGCTGTGGGCAGGTAAGGTCGTGGATCCCAAGGCCCAACGCGAGGCCCAGACCCGTGGCGTGATGGCTTTCAATGACCTCGTGAAGGAGGATCCACGCGTCGAGCGCGTCATCATCCCCCTGCGCGACGGCCTCACCCTCATCCACAAGCTCCCCTACCCCGAAATCTGACAACAAGCATCACCCAATAAAAAATCCCGCTCGGCACTGACCTTGCGGGATTATATTTCTTATGATGTATCGATTTAGTCTTTGATGGTCGCGAAGCGCACGAAATTCATTACTGTCTCGCCATCGTTCATCTCCATCATAGCATCACCCACATTGACGGTATAATCCTGAACACCAGCAAAGTCCTCCTTGAAATCGCTGCTGTTGATCAGACCTTCAACCGAGGCCTTGACATTAGGATCATCGGTCACATGGCCGTTCATCGAAATGTTGAGCAGTTCGGCCTTGTAGGTATTCATGTTGGGCGTAAGCGTCAACTTGCCACCCTCAAATGTGTAGGCACCTTTCACCTCGATGATGGTGGCAATTTCCAGTGCCATCGTTTGTGAGGGCTGGGTGGAGAGCGTCAATTCGTCAACAAAGGTGTATGTGCCATCCTCATTGAAGGTGTAGGTGAGGTTCTGCACCGAGAACGAGCCGTCTTCGGCAGTTTCAATATCAGGTTGCATGCTGCGCCAAGTAGCACAGAGGGATTGAGCCTGCAGGCTCATGACTGCCATTAAGGCAAAGAGAGAAAATAGAATCTTTTTCATAATTCGTCAGATATTTTGTGAGAATGAATACTAGTTATTGATGGCGGCAAAGCGAGTAAACATCATCGTCTGCTCACCATCTTTCATCTCAAGCGTAGAGTCGCTTACCTTGATGGTGTTGGTTTCAACAGTGTCAAACTGTGCTTTGAACTCTTCACTATTGAGCATGCTCTTGACCTGTCCTGAAACCATGGGATTGTTAGTCACCTTACCATTCATTGAGATACTAAGTATTTCTGCCTTATAGGTCTTGATGTCAGGAGTCAACGTCAGCTGATCTCCCTCAAGCGTGTAAGTACCTTTCACTTCAATGCTGGTAGCAATCTCAAGAGCCATCGTGGGAGCGGGCTCAGAGGACATGGTGAACTCGTCAACATATGAATAGGTCCCATCCTCATTAAAGGTGAAGAGCACATTCTGAATCGTCATCGAACCATCCTCATCAGTTTCAACAACGGGTTCCACGCTGCGCCATGATGTGCAGATGGATTGTGCCTGGACGGTCATAACCGACATCAGGGCAATGAGTGAAAATAAAACTTTCTTCATCATAAATTGATTATTTGTTTACATTGCAAAAGTAAGCATATTTTTTAATCCATAGCATGATTTGGCGTAAATTTTTGACTATTCAATCAACACTTCCACCATGCCAAGACGCATATAAGATGAAAAAAACACCAAAAAGTTTAAAACACCATCAATAAAAACGCCACAGAACTATCATATGCGCCATGGCAAGCCGTAAACAAATCGGGGCCGCTGTGAGGGCGGTCCCGATTGTCATTTTCATTGATCTCGCGTGGGGGATCAGATGAGTTTCTTGTAGCCGTACTCGGCAGCCTCGTCGAGCTCTTCCTCGATGCGGATGAGCTGGTTGTACTTGGCCATGCGGTCGGTGCGCGAGAGCGAACCGGTCTTGATCTGGCCGCTGTTGGTGGCTACGGCGATGTCGGCGATGGTGGTGTCCTCGGTCTCACCGCTGCGGTGCGAGGTCACGGTGGTGTAGCCGTGACGGTGTGCCATCTCGATGGCGTCGAGGGTCTCGGTGAGGGAGCCAATCTGGTTCACCTTGATCAGGATGGAGTTAGCAGCACCCATCTTGATACCCTTCTCGAGGAACTTCACGTTGGTCACGAACAGGTCGTCACCGACGAGCTGGCAACGGTCGCCGATCTTCTTGGTGAGCTTCACCCAGCCGTCCCAGTCGTTCTCGTCGAGACCGTCCTCGATGGAGTCGATGGGATACTTGGTGATGAGTTCCTCAAGATACAGGATCTGCTCGTCGCAGGTGAGCTTGCGGCCCTTGGGATCCTTGGGCTGGCCGCTCTTGAGCTGGCGGTAGTCGTAGTAGTACTTGCCGTCCTCGATTACGGCGAACTCACTGGCAGCGCAGTCCATAGCGATCTTCACGTCGTCACCGGGCTTGTAGCCAGCGTCCTTGATGGCTTGCACGATGCTGTCGAGAGCGTCCTCGATGCCATCGAGTGCGGGAGCGAAACCACCCTCGTCACCCACGGCAGTGCTCAGGCCACGCTTCTTCAACAACTTGGCCAGTGCATGGAATACCTCAGCACCCATGCGAACGGCCTCGCGTTCGTTCTTAGCGCCTACGGGACGGATCATGAACTCCTGGAAGGCGATGGGAGCGTCGCTGTGTGCACCACCATTGATGATGTTCATCATGGGCACGGGCAACACGTGGGCGTTGGTACCGCCGATGTAGCGATACAGGGGCATGCCGAAGTAGTTGGCGGCAGCGTGAGCCACGGCGAGCGAAACGCCGAGGACTGCGTTAGCACCGAGCTTACTCTTGGTGGGAGTGCCGTCGAGCTTAATCATCGCCATGTCGATGGCGCGCTGGTCAAAGGCATCCATGCCCTCGATCTCGGGGGCGATTACCTCGTTGACATTCTTCACAGCCTTGAGGACGCCCTTGCCGCCGTAACGTTTCTTGTCGCCGTCACGGAGCTCCAAGGCCTCGTTCTCACCCGTCGATGCGCCACTGGGCACCGAAGCTCGGCCCATGTCGCCACTCTCAAGGGTTACTTCAACTTCTACAGTAGGATTGCCACGCGAATCCAGAATCTCTCTGGCATGAATTTCTTCAATATACATAATTCTAAACTATTTTGAAAAAAGGTTGATATCATTTATTGGGTGCAAAGTTAATAGATTTTAGAGATATCGCAAAATAAATCGCCTTTATGTTACAATCTCATCATGCAACCGATTACCGAAATTATGAGTTTTATCATAGAGTCTATTATTTTTGGCACCGATTTGTCTATAAAAACACCCTGTTAGTATAATAATTTTGCGCCAAAAAGTGAGCTTCTTTTATCTTTGCACGCAGAAAGTACAAGAGGACATCAGTTACATTTTCATAACCACATTTATAGTTTTTATCCGAGAGAGACACATTGCCCGGCAATCATCTTGAGACAAGAAGATTGCCGGGCTACTTATTATGTGAACCACAACAAAAGCTTTTTACGAAAACACACTTCGGTTATATTAATCGGGCTAGCGCCCGAGAAATTAAGCAAAATTTAATCATTAAATTCTTTTTTGCACTACCTTTGCAAAATGCTAAAGTAGACTATTAATCATCACAACAATGACACAACGTTTTATAGTTACTATTATCCTGTTGCTTACCTTTTGCCTGGGCTTGCAGGCGCAGTCAGTGCCCGAGAAGCCCACGGGCACAGCGTTTATTGTCGTGTCCAAGATGGAGCAGACCTTGAGGGTGTATGACCGCGACGCGGCCGGCGACACCGTGCTGGTGGCACAATTCCCGTGCTGCATGGGCAAGAACAAGGGCAACAAGCAGCGCCGTGGCGACATGCGCACGCCCGAGTCCCCCGCAGGCAAACCCTTTAAGATTACCATGATTCAGGATGCCTCGACCTGGCGCCATGACTTCCACGACGGCCGTGGCAACATCAAGGCCTATGGCCATTGGTTCCTGCGCCTAGAGACCCCTGGCCACCGGGGCATCGGCATCCACGGCAGCACCAACAACGAGAACACGGTTCCGGGACGTGCTAGCGAGGGTTGCATCCGCCTGCTCGACCAGGACATCATCACCCTGAAGGAGCGCTTCGCCTACGTTGGCATGCCCGTCACCATCCAGGGCGAGGAACAAGCCCCCTTCGACTGGGAAAAACGGGTGCGAGCCGCCAAAGATGAATAAGAAAACGTGTTTAGGATACTAACCAAGCGGCCGGCTGAAGGGTTCAGTCGGTCGCTTGTTTTTTAATTGTTAGGGATATCTATCCTACATACGAGGCACCCATCATTTGGGCTTGTTGTAAATTCTCACTCGGTTAAAGCTATTGAATACCTGGGTCTCGTTGTTGCCGCCAGTGCCAAAGAAGAAATGCGACGAGTTGGCATCCCATCCAGCAAGATTTGCCTCACTGACGGTGAAAGAAGTGTTGCCGATAATGATGTTGTCATATTCGGCATACAATGCTGAAGTCGCGTTCATCAGCAGGTCCAAGCCTATGAGTGGTGCATCATTTTTCTTGAGGGCGCCGTGGTTGTAATATTCTTCTGGGCTGGTCGAGGACAGGTGTGATCCATACTCTTGAGTGGAATAAATCTTCAGAAGGTATTTTTTATAGGGGAGTCCGTCGATCGTATCATTTGGATTCTCATAGGGCTCAATTTCAACTACCGAAGAGTTGGGAATGCGGTCTCCCCGTTGATAGACAATGTTACCTTGGTCATCAACGGCGGGTTCAATACATTCGGGCAAATACAAGTCCAGTTGCAAACCACTGTAGGTGATCTCGTTATAGGGGGCGCCCCCGCCGTCGCAGCCGATGGGGGTCAATGCTTGAATCGCCTGGTTGCGGTATATCGCATCGTCATCGAGCCATAGCCATACGGTTTGTTGTGCGCCACGGTTGAAGACAATTTTATTCATGCTGCCGTCGCTGTTGCGCACGAAAACGTGGTCGGATGTGGCTGTACCTTCCATATCGGGAGATGCGTCTTCGGCCAGGCCAAAGAGTCCATTGCTCAGATTTTCTTCGCCGAGGTTGGGTAAATCGTTGCCTAACAAAACATCGATGATCGTGACAACATCTGAGACGTTCACCACACCGTCGCCATTCACATCGGCCACCACGTCTATCTTTCTGCCTTCCAATAATCTATCAATTATCGTCACCAAATCGCTAATATCAATGTCACCATCATAGTTCACGTCTCCCGTTCCTATGGATATACCCTGCATGTGAATAAAGTCTTTCCAGTATTGATGGTTCTTGTAGAGTTCAAGCGAACTCTTAGGCACAAAGAGTGTTGTAATCTTAAATCTAAAGTTATAAAAGGTCATGTTGTTAGCCGAAGGAGGAGTCGGTGCAAGGCAAGTGAGACTCTTTAGCGTTTCATTTATAGCGAATATATTCTGATGCATGGAGGTCAACCCGGAACCAAATACTACACTCTCGAGCGAATCGCATCCAGCGAATGATTGAGGACCAAGATAACTGACTGATGATGGTAATAAAACCGAAACCAGTGACACGTCATCTTGATAGGTCCAACCTTCAATAGTCCTCAAGCCTTCGGGGAAATCAATGTGCTTGAGATAAGGATTATTCATCCTGTTGATTGAAGTAACACCATCGGGTATAGTATATGCCGTGTCAGGCCTACCCTCGGGATAAAACACAAGTCTCTTCTTGTCCTTGCTGAACAGCACGCCATCCACATCGCAATAGGCGGTATTTGCTTCGTCAACACGATATTCCAGAATACCGCGCATGTAATTAAACGCACCATAATTAATCGATGTCACGCCACTGGGAATTGTTAAACTCTTCAGATTGTTGCATTGGCTGAAAGAATAGAAACCAATGCTTTTCAAGGTGGGAGGCATTGTGACACTCGTCAGCCTGCTACAACGGTTAAAAGTCCAGTCAGCGATTTTGGTCACCGTATAGACAACACCGTCGTAAGTGACGGTTGATGGGATAACAAGGTCACCATGATAACTATTATCGCCATTGCTGGTCACACTTACATTTGTGCCATTTATTTGATAGTAAATGCTATCTACCATAAAGTCATAGGCGGCACTTGCATTCAATGCTCCAGCGACGCATAAGATCGCCAGGAGTAATCTCTTTTGTAATGAATGTTTCATTGTTGATTGAGGTTTTAATTTAATACTATAAGGTTTATTATTCGTGATATACATCCTCCTACTGATTATGTAGGACAAAAATGTGACACTGCAAAATTATAAAAAATCATTAAATAAATCAAGAAAAATGCCGGTAAAACGTTATGCTATACTATACTTGAGCGGACTGTGATTAGTGAAGAAAAAAACTATCGATAAACCACAATAATAATCCCTCACGCCCGCGATGAACTGCACCCCAAAAGTTTTGTGTCCAACTTTTTGGGGTCACTTCAGAGCATGAGGGATATATCTTGACTATGTTGGTGTTTTAATTCCAGGTGCCCCTCAAGATGATGTCGATGACAGCGTTGATGTCGGCGATGTTGATTTCTCCGTCACCGTTCACATCAGCGCCAGCGTATTCGTCGTCGCCCAGAATCATGTCGATGACGGCATTCACATCAGCAATATTGACCTCATGGTCGCCATTCACGTCGCCAATGAATATATCTTCCACAATCTGTCCGAAATAGGGATACCAGTTCTTGTTAGCACGGTAGACATCAGCCGTCCCCTGCAGCACATGAAGCGTACGGCCAGAGTAATCACCATCACTCAAATAGAATTGTTCATTCGCGCTCGATACTCTTGAGAGGTCAGCAATGTAGCTATACACATCCGTCAGCCCAGTGCACTCACAGAACGCAAAGTCATCGATCTCAGTTACCGAGTTGGGGATGACAATGTTGGTCAGACCATCGCAGCCTGCGAACGCCCAGGGAGCAATCTTAGTTACCGAGTTGGGAATAATTGTGTTCTTGCAGCCAACAAATAACGTATTAGAGGCACTCTCTATAATTGCATTGCAGTTGTTGCGCGAATCATATCTTGGATTGCCACTTTCTACCACAAGGCTGGTCAGCCCAGGGCAGAAATCGAACGCCTCGTCTCCGATCTCAATTACCGAGTTGGGGATAACTATGCTGGTCAGACCATAGCAGCCCTCGAACGCTATCTCGTCTATCTTTGTTATTGAGTTGGGGATGACGATGCTGGTCAGACCAGTGCAATCCTTGAACGCCCCGTAACCGATAGCAGTTACCGAGTTGGGGATAATCGTGTTTTTACAGCCAGCAATTAGCGTATTAGAGGCGGTCTCTATAATTGCATTGCAGTTGTTGCGCGAATCATATCTTGGATTGCTACTTTCTACCACGAGGCTGGTCAGTCCAGTGCAATTCATGAACGCCAAGACACCGATCTCTGCTACCGAGTTGGGAATGACGATGCTGGCCAGTCCTGTGCAGTCCATGAACGCACAGACAGCAATGCCTAATGTTCCTTCTCTTATAGTCATATTCGTTCCGCTTGGCATCGTGCCTTTATACTTATATGCGACCTTGCCGGCATAGACCAATCCGTCTGGCTGGTTATTGTACCATGCTGTATTATAGAACGCGTAGGAACTGATAGCCGTTACCGAGTTGGGGATGTCGATGCTGGTCAAACCAGTGCAGTCCATGAATGCCTCGTAACCGATCTCAGTTACCGAGTTGGGGATGTTGATGCTGGTCAGTCCTGTGCAATCGCAGAACGCACTGGCACCGATAGAAGTTACCGAGTTGGGGATTTCGACGCTGGTCAGCCTTGAACAGCGCAAGAACGCCCCGTCACCGATTGCAGTTACCAAGTAGGTGGTTCCATCGTAGGTGACGGTGGCTGGGATAGTCACCGTGCCGGAGTAATAATAGCGAAAGTGATTACCCAGCCCATAGGTTACTTCGACTTCATTGCTATTGATTCTATTGTAAAAGATACTATCGACCTCAAAGTCATGGGCCGTGGCGAGTGCGGGCAACAGAAGTGCCAGCAGCAGAAGTGTTGATGTGATTACGTTTTTCATCTTCAGTTTAGGTATTAAGTGTATTTGATTGTTGTTGCAAAGATATGTTACGCTCTGAACGGTCGCTTGGTGTTTGAATTGTGAGGGATATATCTGGACTATGTTGATGGTTTAATTCATGCTGCCGCTCAAGATGATGTCGATGACAGCGTTGATGTCGGCGATGTTGATTTCTCCGTCACCGTTCACATCAGCGCCAGCGTAGTCGCCGTCTCCCAGAATCATGTCGATGACGGCATTCACATCTGCAATATTGATTTCACGGTCGCCGTTAACGTCACCCATGAGTATATCTTCCATAATCTGCCCGAAATACGGATACCAGTTCCTGTCAGCCTGGTAGGCATCAGCCGTCCCCTGCAGCACATGCAGCGTACGACCAGAATAGTTTGATGAAAATTGCAATGAGAATTGTTCGTTCCCGCTCGATACTCTCGAGAGGTCAGCAATGTAGCAATACACATCCGTCAGCCGCCAGCAATTATAGAACGCCCTGTCACCGATCTCTGTTACAGAATTGGGGATGACGATGCTGGTCAGACCGTTGCAATCACAGAATGCCGACTTACCGATAGAAGTTACCGAGTTACCTATGTCGATGCTGGTCAGACCTACGCATTTATCGAACGCCCAGGCACCGATAGCAGTCACCGAGTTAGGGATGACGATGCTGGTCAGTCCAGTGCAGCTATCGAACGCCCAGGCATCGATAACAGTTACTGAGTTGGGGATGACGATGCTGGTCAGTCCATGGCACATATAGAACGCATAGTGACCGATAGCAGTCACCGAGTTGGGGATAATCGTATTCTTGCAGCCCGCAATCAAAGTATTAATGTCGGTCTCTATAATGGCATTGCAGTTGTTGCGAGAATCATATTTTGGATTGCCACTTTCTACCAAGATACTGGTCAGCTCAGTGCAGTAAGAGAACGCCCAGTCACCGATAGCAGTTACCGAGTTAGGGATGACGATGCTGGTCAGACCAGTGCAGCCCTCGAACGCATAGTGACCGATAGAAGTCACCGAGTTAGGGATGACGATGCTAGTCAGACCAGTGCAGTCCATGAACGCATAGTGACCGATCGCAGTCACCGAGTTGGGGATAATCGTGTTCTTGCAGCCCGCAATTAAAGTATTGATGGCGGTCTCTATAATGGCATTGCAGTTGTTGCGAGAATCATATCTTGGATTGCCACTTTCTACCACGATGCTGGTCAGCCCAGGGCAGTCGCACAACACCTGGTCACCGATAGAAGTTACTGAGTTTGGGATGACGATGCTGGTCAGTTCAGAGCATTCCACGAACGCAAGGGCTTCGATAGAAGTTACCGGGTAGGTGGTTCCATTGTAAGTGACAGTGGCTGGGATGACGACAGAGCCTGAATACGCAGGGAAAAATATACTAAAATTACCTGCGTAAGTCACTGCGGCCTCGTTGCCGTTGATGTTGTAATAGATGCCATCGACCTCGAAGTCGTGGGCCGTCGCCGTGGCTGGCAACAGGAGGGCCAGCAGCAGGAGTGTTGATGTGATTACGTTTTTCATCTTCAGTTAGGTATTACGTGTATTTGATTGTTGTTGCAAAAATAAGTAAAGCCATGAAAGAAAACAAGCCTTTTACCAACAAAAGAGCCAGTTGTCAAGAAAGAAACAAAAAAGCGTAAAAAATTTAGACAGTGAACAGCCCCCATTCGTTCGTTCATTCATGCGTGCGTGAGAAAATGAGGAACAAGCCAGGTGTCACCATCAAAAGGATTCATTACAAGGTGTCGCTACTGGAAGAATCATTAATCGACAGAAAAAAACGGCCGGCTGAACGGGTCAGTCGGTCGCTTCGTGTTTTTGATGTGGTACCTCCGGTACTCACTGAGGGGTTGGCCCTTAACCTCTTATCGTTTCTTTGTGCCGGTTTTGTGCCGACATCGCCCAGTAGATGTCTTACAGGCCTTTCTCGGCCATCAGGATCTTAATGGTCCGCTCCTTCTCTGCCAGGATCTGCTTGAGGTAGTTAATCGTCTCCTCGTTCTCTGGCAGAGCCTTCATTTTCTCTGAGCCCGTCTTCGGCTCAGTGTCAAAGAAATAGCCAACGGGAACCTCCAACACTTCAGCGATCTTTTCGATTGTTTTGGTGTTTGTGGTGCCACGCCTGATAGCGGACTGGATGGTTGACTCGTCGCGGCCAATTCGCCGCGCTAACTCGCGCATAGTGATTTTGCGCTCTTCGCACAAAGTGCGGATTAACAGAAAATTAGCCATACTGACACAACATTAATTAATTTGATTAATAAATTTTAACAGGGATTATTTACCTTACCAAAGAAAATAATTCTACTTTTGTGACGTAAAATTACACTTAAATAGTAATATATGCAAGAAAATGAGGTAAAAAATTCACAAGCCGCTGAACAAGCGCTTCTGGATGGAGAGAAACTGACTGCTTTTCTCAATAGCGTCGCTCATGGTGAATACCGTGCTGTAGTCAATAAGATTCTTGAAAGATGTATGATCAGTTATGCGACGTTTGGGAATTGGCGTTCCGGTAAATGTAGAATTCCAGAGCTGCACAAGTCAGCCATCAGTGATATTGCAGGGTATTCCGTCTTCTAATCGTTCGCCGGTGGCTGCCATTACTGGGCGAAAGGATGGTGGCTGCCGGTTTTTTTGTGTATTATGTACTTCTACATCATCAGAAATAAGAACAATGACTCCATTATTAAGATGGTCAACCGCAAGCATGAATGGCTGCTGTCATTCCCGCTTTTTGCGCCTGACTACAGGCTGCGCAACGTCATTATTGGGGCCATTGAAGAATGTGGCGGGAATATTTATCAAATTGAGAACAGTTCCGTCACCCAAGGTGTCAATCATTGTGTCATCATTTTTAATGACGAGAGAGACCTGTTTGCCGCAGTCAATGGCGGCCCAGAGAATATCTGCAAGGCCGCAGGAACATTCCTAGGCGCGGAACTTAATTTCATCGAACTATGAGTTACTCAAGCAAGAAACGTAATGTCTACGGTTTGCGCTACCGCATGAAGAAGAGAGGCTATCGGTTTGATGGCCGCAATCATTATTGCTATATGCCTGATGACCCTGCAAACCGGTCAAAGCTGATGGAGCGTCGCCTTGTGTCCCTCGGTTACGGCATAGAGTATAACATGCTACACCTGTTTGCTGAAAATGGGGGGGGGTAACGGTCTTTTGGTGCGCTGTGCTTTGTACGTTTCTTTGCTAATCCTTTCAAACAACCTGATACAACCAACCTAATCGAACCGACTCGTTATGATTACGCCCAGAATGCTATACGAGGCCACCGGTGACGGCCTTGATATTCTCTTATACTACTTCCCTCAAGCGAGGGAGGTGGCTGGCACCAAAAACAAGTTCAAGGCCCGCGAAAGCGAGGATGACGCGTCTGCCATGCTGCGCAAGGGGAAGAACGGTGTCTGGAAATTCATCGACTTCGGCGATGATGCCAGGGAGCACGACCCCATCGAGGTGTGCATGGAGGTTGACGGTCTGCGCTTCAGCGAGGCCATCATCAAGTTGGCGGGCATCTTCAACGTGACCGACGAGCTCGACAAGTCGGTCAACTGTCCTGAGTTCAGCGAACGCGCGGCCAACCAGGACGAGCTCGAGGGCAAGCGCTATTACGAGCTCTCGCAGGACTTCACTGCAGAGCATCTTGCCGTGATGGGTCCACGCGTCAAGGCAGAGCACATGAAGGCGCTGCACTGGTACCTGGCCAAATGGGTGAGCTTGCCTGTCAAAAACCGTGTGCTGAAGAAAAAGCACTCGACCGACACCTACCCTATCTTCATGCGCGAATGCCTGGTTGAGAAAGGCAAGGACGGCAAGCCCGACGTGATCTTCTATAAGATCTATGAACCGCTGAATCCCAAGAAGGAGTTCCGCTTCAGCTACACGCCTCCCGGCGTGAAGCCCAAGGACTACATCAACGGCCTGAGCGAGCTGCGGCAGCGCTGGACGGATTATAACGCTAGCGAGCGCAAGTTGTGGGAGAGCGACCCGGCGAACGAGGACAAGCCTTACCGCGAGAAAAAGCTGCCTGAGGCGTTTATCTGCTCAGGTGAGCGTGACGCGATCTGCGTGCGTTCGCTGGGCTATTTCCCGATCTGGTTCAACTCGGAGACGTATAAGCTGAGCGACGATGAGTATCGCGAGATCATGAAATATGTGGAGGTGCTTTACAACATCCCGGACATCGATGCGACGGGTCGTGCCAAGGGCACTGAGCTGGCGTTGCGTTTCCTGGACGTGCACACGGTGTGGCTGCCGGAATGGATTGGCCAGTACCGTGACCGCCGGGGTAAGCCCCGCAAGGACTTCCGTGACTGGATTGAGCTGCGCCACGAGTACAAGGACTTCAAGAACTTGACGGCCGTTGCCTTGCCGGCCAAGTTCTGGACAGAGAAGGTGAACGGCAAAACGGGTGCCAAGGAATACACGGTGGACTCGGTGTGCCTGTTGTATTTCCTGCGTCTGAACGGCTTCCACAAGCTGCATGATCGTATGGCGGGCACGTCGCAGTATGTGCGGATTGTGGGCAATGTGGTGACCGAGGTGAAAACGAGCGAGATCCGTGACTTTATCCACCAGTGGGCGGAGGAGAATTTCCTGCCCCGCGAACTGCGCAACGTGCTGATGACGACGACCAGGCTGAGCGACCTGGTGCTTGACAACATGGGCAAGGTGGAACTTGACTTCACGAACTACACGGCGAAGAGCCAGATTTTCTTCTTTGAGGGGTCGAGCATGGAGGTGACGGGCTCGGGCATCCGCGAGCACCGCGGGACGAGCACCGACCTGAACCATTACGTGTGGTCGAAGAACGTGCTGCCTCACCGGGTGAAACTGTTGCCGCCGCTGTTCAGCATCACCAGGGAGGAGACCTTGAACGGTCCGCGCTTTGACATCAAGGTGGAGTCGCGAGGGTCGAAGGTGTTTGACTACATCATCAACAGCAGCCGCATCTACTGGCGCGAGGAACTGGAGAAGGGTCTGGAAAACCTGAGCGATGACGAGGCCGCCGAGTACCGCCGTGAGCACAAGTTTGACATCGAGGGTCCCAACCTGGATGCCGAGCAGATTGCCGAGCAGAAGCAGAATCTGATCAACAAGATTTTCTCTATCGGGTACACGCTGCACCGCTTCAAGTCGCCGTCGAGGGCCTGGGCACCTTATGCCATGGACAACAAGATCGATGACGAGGGCGAGTGCAACGGCCGCAGCGGCAAGTCGCTGATTTTTGCCTTGATCAAGACGTTCCTGAACAGCGTAAAGCTCTCGGGCCGCAATCCCAAGCTGATGGACAACAACCACTGGAACGAGCAGGTGACGCGCCATACTGACCTGCTGTTTATCGACGACTGTGACCGGTATCTGAATATCGGGTTGTTCTATGACCTGATCACGAGTGAGATGACGGTGAACCCGAAGTACTCGCAGTCGTATAACATCCCGTTCCAGGAGAGTCCGAAGTTGGCTTTCTCGACGAACTATGTGCCCTATAACTTCGACCCGTCGACTGACGCGAGGTTGCTGTACATGGTGTTTGGCGACTACTATCACATCCAGACCGAGACGAACGATTACCTGGAGAGCCGTGGCGTGCGTGACGACTTCGGCAAGGACCTGTTCGGCCAGGACTACACTGACGAGGAATGGAACCAGGATATCAACTTCTTCCTGCAGTGCACCCAGTTCTACCTATCGCTGGCGAGCGAGAGCATCAAGTTGCTGCCGCCCATGGGGAACATCGTGAAGCGCAAGTGGAAGGCCGACATGGGTGCCAACTTTGAGGACTGGGCGAATTTCTATTTCTCGGAGACCAGCGGTAACATCAATAAGGAGATTGTGCGTGAGGACGCATTCCTGGCGTATAAGATGTTTGCCGGCGTGAACAAGATCACGATGCAGAAGTTCACCAAGTCGCTGAAGGCGTTTGTGGCGTTGTGCCCCTATGTTGAAGACTTGAATCCGCTGGAGATGTGTAATGCCAAGGGTCGCCGCATTGTTAGGAAGGTGGAAGGCATTGCCAAGGACATGATATACCTGCGGGGAGTGGGCGCTGAAGTGAAGCAAGAAGATGAGCCGCCGTTGTGGGAGGATCTGAAGCCGAAATCGGCTCCTGAGGCTCGTGAGCGCCCCTTGTGGGAAGAGGACGATGATGACGGCCCGGCGCCGTATTAAGGCCAGGCTGCAGTAACTATTATGGAGCGAGATAGGTAACTTTAAAGAGAAGACGACAGCGTGATTGCTGTGCTGCTCGGATTTGGTTTGTTTTAGGTTGTGTCGAGCCGGTGCGATGGTTGTCGCCCGGCTCTTTTTTTTTGCCCTGTGGGGCTGAGACCTCCCCCTTCCCCACCCTGTTATTTTGTCCGAAATATTTGTAACTTTATAACGACTGTTCGCTTTTCTCAAAAAGTGTTGATAAACAAGCTATTGAAGAGATACAAAAAGGTTACAAGTAGAGGTTACAAATGGTTATAAAAAATCGCGGGGTTGTAACAGCAGGCTTGGAGGGGGGCAAAACGGGCGTGCGTGGTGGCCGGTTGCAAAGTTGAAATGCGGTTACAGAAAGGGGTGTCAAAATGTAACGGTTATAAAGTTACAGAGTTTCAAAGGTTTAGGTGCCGTTGTTGCAAAGTTGCAAAGTTGCAAAAATTTTGTACCAAAAAGAAGCCACCGTGGCAGAGCCCCGGCCCACGGGACAGGCATTGTGGGGTAAAATATTCCTGATTTTGTTTGAAACAGGGGAAAATTTTCCTATATTTGCGCATTATTTTCCATCATGATCACGACGACTATCCAGATAGAGCCCTATGTTGCCGAGTACATTCGTGGCAAGTACTGGGACGCGCGATATGAGGCGGTCCATTTTCCGCCGGGGTCGGACATCTATGTGACGTTGTATGACCTGATGGAGCGCCGTCCGAAATCGGCCGGCGTGGACCGCGGCAACCTGACGTTATGCCTGCCGGAGCGTCGTGAGGCTAACAAGGCTTGCGGTAAGTCGCCGGAGGCGTACAATTGGTTCTCGAGCGAGAGCGTGAAGATCCTGGAGCGGCGGATGAAGGTGATGATGTGGGCCGAGCTTCATGAGACGCTTGACGAGGCGAAGCACCTGCGGGGTATCCAGTTTGTGGAGAGCGTGTATGTGTTCATGAAGCGTTATGACCTGCAGAGCATCAGCGAGGATGCGTTGTTGAAGAACTACCAGCGATGGCGCGACAAACAGCGCCGCTCGTTGAAGCGGGGTTATCAAAAGGGCCGCTCGCGTGGCAGAAAAATACCGACCTGATGGGGTGTTTTGTCCTTTTTTTGCGGTAAAAATGCTGAATAGTTGATTACTAAAGAGTTAACGAAAATGGAAGCGATTACGAACAAGAATCTGCTGGTATCGGGAGCCCACAGCCTGCGAGTGCTTGTCTGCGGGAAGATTTTCTCGATGGGCGTGTTGCATGGTGAGGCCCACCTGCTGACTATTGACCAGGGTATTGAGCTGCAGACTGTGCCCGGCAGCGTGCAACCGACGGACACTGCCGAAGAGGGCCTGTATCACAAGTTGATAGCCTTCAGGCTTGGGCGGGTGTCACGACAGCGGACGCTGTTGCTGGAGTCGTTGACGGCGGAGGACCTGGTGGCGATCTATGTTGACGAGCAGGGGCGGAACAGGGTTGCCGGCTCGCTGGAATGGCCGATGCGCTTTACGTTCTCGATCACAGGAGGCTTGTATGAGTGCCAGCTGGAGTGCCGAGGCCTTGAGCCGACTCCTTATCTGGCGGGCTGACTTGGGGTGGCAGTCTTTTCTTGACATTATATATAGGCGTAGCTTTGCGGTAAAAAGTTACGCCTATGAAGCATTTACAGGAAATTTTCACGGGTTCATGGTCTATCACGCCTAGGGATTTTGAGGCGTTGAGCGCGTTGCTACTGCCATGCGTGATGCAGGGTCACCTGGACCAGGCGGAGTCGCAGCTGAACAGGAGCACGCTGAAGGCATATGCCACTGACCCGACGTACCTGGCAGGCCGCTGGGAACTTGATGACGAGACGTTGCCTGAGGGCAGCGTTGCTGTGATCGAGCTGGAGGGTGTGCTGTACAGCTGGAACACGTTTGCACTGGAGCGGTGGCTGCTGATGGCGGAACAGAACGAGAAGATCTGCGGCGTGGTGCTGTGGGTGAACGGTCCCGGTGGGATGGTGGCGCATGTGGATGTGTTGGCCAAGACCATCCAGGACATGACGAAGCCTGTTGCGACGTTTGTTGCCGGGATGATGTGCAGCGCGCACTTCTGGCTGGGCAGTGCCGCTGACCGGATCGTTGTCGCCTCACCGCTGTGTGAGGTGGGGAGCGTGGGCGTGATGGTGACGTGGTCGAGCTGGAAGAAATACTTCGAGAAGAACGGCATCGACGTGCGGGACATCTATCCTGACAGTGCGGATCTGAAGAACCTCGAGTACCGTGCGCTGGAGGATGAGGGTGACGAAGGCCCCATCAAGGAGCACCTGGAGCGGCTGCATGAGGTGTTTGCCAGAACTGTTGCAGACAACTTGGGTGTGGAATATGATCCCAAGCTCCCGTTGTTCCGTGGTCAGATCTTCACCGGAGCCGAAGCACTTGAGCTGGGTTACGTCGACCAGCTGGGCACTTTGCAGGACGCTGTGACGTGGGTTCTGGGTCGTGCCACTGCTAATCAAGCCAACCAACTGGTATAGAAAGAACGAGTTATTAACAGAATTATAAACAATTAAAAACATCATCGAAATGAAGAAATTCAAAGTTTTCGCTGCCACGATCCTGGCGCTGCTCGGCTTGAGCGAGTGGCACAAGGATGAGCGTGGCACGCAGACGGTGACCGACGAGGAGATTGCGAAGCTGAAGACGATGGGCTTCAGCGAGGAGTTCCTTACCGGCTTCACCAAGGCCCTGGCCGAGGACTTCAAGGGCGAGGGTGGAGAGAGCGGCGATGGCGTCGAGCAGCCCGAGAACGTGCAGCTGGCTACCTTGCGCGGGCTGCTGTCGCAGAACGCCACCCGTCTTGCCACCGCGCAGCACGAGCTGACGGCGTTGCAGGCCGACAAGGCCACCGCCCAGGCTACCATCGAGGCCAAGACCCGAGAGATCGAGGAGCTGAAGGCGCGCATCAGTGCGCTTACCGACGCTGCCGAGCGTGACCCCGGTGAGGGTGCCCAGCATGCTGCCGCTGCTCCCGCCCAGGCGTTCAACCTGGATGACGAGCGCCAGCTGGGCGGCCTTGAGGGCGAGATGTACTCGATGGAGAGTGCCTACAACCAGCGTGCGCGTGCCGCGCTGCTTGCGCGTCGTGGCATCATGGTATCGGCTCCCATGGCATCGAGCACCGACTACTCGAGGCTGCAGGCCGACCTGGGCGCATTCTACCGTGTTCCATGGCAGGACCGCCTGCAGTCGCTGCTGATGACGCTGCCTAGCCTGGAGCGCATCTTCCCGCTGGAGAGCGGTTACCAGGACCTGAACACCCTCGTTAACGTATGGCTTGGCGAGTTCTCTCAGGCCGACAACACCGCGAGTGACTTTGACCAGGTGGTGAAGGGCAACTACGAGTTTGACAACGAGACGCTGCGCATGTACAGCGTGATGTTTGCCCACAAGTTCACCAACCTGAAGGAGCTGGAGCGCATTTGGATCGGCAGTCTGAACATGGAGGGCTCGAACCCCATCAAGTGGTCGTTTATCGAGTACCTGCTTGCCGAGACCGCCAAGAAGCTTCACAACGAGCGTGAGCAGCGCCGCATCAACGGCGTGCGCAAGGATCCCGACCTGAACACTCCCGGTCGTGCCATGGAGGCCGCTGATGGCCTGTATGAGTTCATCCGCAAGAAGGTTGACGGCTTTGTTGACGTGAACAACGGCAACACCGTCTATCAGATCAAGCCCTTCATCGGCGGCGAGCTGAACGTGGGCAACATCGGTGAGAAGATCTACCAGATGACGAGTCAGATTCCCGCCGTGGTGCGTGACAGCGGCAACCTGCGCCTGTACATGCCGAGCCACATGATCGTGTGGTACCACAAGTACAACGAGGCCCACTACGGCACCAACCAGGACTACACCGCCGACATCATGTACGTAAAGGAGTATCCCAGCGTGCGCATCGTGTCGGTTCCCAACGCCGACAACCACCAGCGCCTGATCTGGACGCTTGACGGCAACATCCACTGCTTTGAGCACCTGAGCGGCGAGATGACCCGCTTCTCGCTGGAGCAGCAGGACTGGACGCTGAAGGTGTGGAGCAACTGGAAGGAGTCGATCTGGGCTCGTGACGTCGGCTTCAAGTACACTGACAAGAGCCAGATGGACGGCTCCAGGCAGCTGATCTGGTGTAACGAGTATGACCGTCCCGAGAGCTACTTTGTACAGGCTGAGCCCGACAAGCAGCCCAATGCGACGTTGCACACGAGCATCCTGACCGTAGCCAACAGCTCTACGCTGGCCATCACCGACATCGAGAACGCCCAGGTGGGCAAGGTCATCACGCTGAAGTGCGGCAGCACCGATGCCGGTGTGACGATCGCCAAGAGCGGCAAGTTCTCGCTGCTGACCGCCGCCTGGAATCCCAGCGAGGGTGACTGGATCAAGCTGATGAAGCGCTCGGATGGCAAGTTCATCGAGATTGAGCGCGGCACGTCATCGAGCGACGCGTTCCAGTTTGACGCCAACGACACGACACCGAGCGTTGACGGTGCCGACACCTTTGTGACCAACGCCAACACCCAGGCGACTGCCATCACCGCCCTGGACGATGCCGTGAAGGGTGTGGTCTACACCATCTACGGTAACGGCTCAACCAACGCCTCGACCATCGCCAACAGCGGCAACTTTGTGCTGACTGCAGCGATGACGCTGAGCGAGGGTCACTGGATCAAGCTCGTGAAGGCCGACGACAACAAGTTCTACGAGGTTGCGCGCGGCTAACCTGACGAGTTTCTAGTCCCCAGTCCTTAGTCCTTAGTTGGCATCCGCCGACAGCTAGGGACTGGGAACCAGGAACTGAAAACTGAAAGAATTAACGTTTAATGATTAAAATTATCAGATTATGTATATCAAAGCTGATGTGAAGCGCCCCAGCGGCGCCCCCGGCAAGGGCCTTAACCCGCGTGACAGCGTGGTGCTGATTGACATTGACGACATCGCGTATTTCCCCAGCCGCAACGAGGCCGGCGTGGTTGTCGAGGACGACGTGGTGCTGAAGCCCGGTGCCTACGGCATCGAGATCTACATGACTCCCGGCACTGTGGAGATGACCAGTGCGAGCGAGGGCGACCCCGACGCTGAGGGTTACACCCCGTCGATGAAGTTCAACCACCCGGGCAACGAGCGCGAGGTGCGCGAGTTCAAGACCAACTGGCTGGGCAGGAACTGCATCGCCTTTGTGCGCTACTGCAGCGGCAAGGCCACGGACATGCTGGGTTCGCCGTGCAACCCGATGCGCTTGACGTCGTCGTACACGGGCAACAACGAGCAGAACATGAACGAGATGACGCTGACCCAGGCGATGAAGGGTGACGACATTGCCATCTATGAGGGCACTGTCCCCCTGAGCGAGCCTGTTACCACCGTCACCGGTGGTTCGACGAGCGTCGCCTATGGCGGCGACGGCCGTTACCAGCTGAGCAGCGGTGAGGCTGTGATTGCCAGCATCACCGACGGCGTGCATGGCGCCATTGTGACCCTGGTGGGTTGCGGCGGCACCTCGCCGACGGTAGCCGCAGCCACCGGCATCCTGCTGAAGGAGGGCAAGACGTGGACCGGCAGCGAGGGCTCGCTGCTGACGCTGAAGGCCTTCAAGAGTGGTGCTGACACCATTGTGTGGATTGAGCAGAGCCGCTACGAGGCTTAGTCCCCCACATACCCCGACAAAAAAAGCCGCTTCCTGTTGAAACAGGTTGCGGCTTTTTCGTAGCAACGGAACTGGGATAAAAGCTACCCTTCCAAAATAATAAGTTGGCGCAAATGCGACACTTGATGGTTGAAGCGCTGCAAATGTATATAGTATTATTATCATAAACAAATATTTGAGTATAAAATTATCAAATTTAACAATCTTTTGCATATAATACTATAAACATCGCCTTAATAAATGTATCTTTGCAGAGTAGATTATGACAACAAGAGTAAAGGAAATATTGAAGGAGAAGGGCATGACCCTTAACGAGTTGGCGGAAATCCTGGGCGTCACACGTGGCGCAGTGAGCCGCCAGATTAAGGGCAAGATGCTGATTGAGACAGCCGAGAGGATAGCCAAGGCGCTTGACGTGCCGATGTGGCAATTGTTTGCCGACCCCGTTGAGGTATCAGAGGACGGCAAGAGGCTTGTGTGTCCTCATTGCGGCAAGGCGATCACTGTTGAGTTGAAGTAATAAGGTATCTGTTTCGAGCGGATTACCCAGGAGGGGCGTGCTCATCACGGGCACGCCCTCATTTTTTGCTTGTTTGTCATTTCTGTTGTGAATATACTATCCGAGTGTAATTTTACTCTATTTCAGTAAATTTGGCAGTATTTATTTTAATATTTAGAATGATGGCATTATCTTTGCAGCATCAAAATACCTTTCATTAACAGGATAACCGATTTAGTAGTGGACACGAATAACACGAATAAGAACTATGCGCCAGTGGCAGATGACCGGGAACCCTCATTGAGTGACCGTTTCTGCCAGTTTATGGGTATAGATCCTCTAGACAAGGGTATTTCCACTGATGTGCAACACCCTTTTGAGTTGTTTTCTTTGTATGATCACTCAAAATATGAGGTTCATACCTATTCAAACGTAGAACAAATTTTAAGTGTCAAATAATGCCAGGCTGGAGCGATATTTTAGATCAGGTCAATGCTCATAAGGAGCCGTTAGTAAAATTGAGCGAATTACGCCATGAGTATTTAGAGCAAGTCTCAGGAATCACAGGGAGAAATGTCATTACCTACTATTCTGGTTGGCTGAAATACAATCAAGCTCCGAATATTGACATCAATGACAATGACAAGAACGCGTTCATGAATGCGGTTCATCAGATGGATCGCTCTAAAGGTTTGGACTTGATTCTGCACACTCCTGGTGGCGATATCGCTGCGACTGAAAGTATCGTCACCTATCTAAAGAAAATGTTCAACAATGACATCCGTGCGATTGTGCCTCAAATCAGTATGTCAGCAGGAACGATGATAGCGATGTCATGCAAAGAGATCATCATGGGCAACCAATCTTCGCTGGGCCCCATCGATCCTCAAATGGGCGGTGTCGCCTGCCAGGCTGTTATTGATGAGTTCAACAGGGCGGTTGTAGAGGTGCAACGCAACCCGGCATCCTTGGGTCTGTGGCAATGTATCATCGGGAAACTTAACCCCACATTCTTAACGGCATGTGGTGACGCGTTGAAGTGGTCTGAGACCCTGGCAACAAAATGGATCCAGGAAGTGAATCCAGAAGTGGACATCGATCTCATTAAGGAGACGTTCCTGGACCACAACAACAGTTATTCGCATTCACGCCACCTGTCGAAGGACGATTGCAGAAGAGCCGGTCTTAATGTAGTTGACTTGGAAAAAGACCAGAATCTTCAAGACAGCGTTTTGAGCCTCCATCATTGTTATATGATTCTTATTGACATGGTCAATGTTTCCAAAATCGTTGAGAATCATAAAGGAAAATGTTTCATGCAAAGGATTTCGGTTCCGAAATAAACAGGTAACCTGCTTGAGATACAACGCCCTGCTTTCGTGCAGGGAACCAGCCGCCTCCGGGCGGCTTTTTTGTCTTTTGGGTGGTAATTACCGGGGTTTAACTTTGTGCCAGGATAACGAATCAAAAGGCAAACATCATGAGAAAAGAGATTATCAATTACCTGCAGGGTCCCCGCCCATGGGCGGCGGGTGTTGCCCTGTATATGAAGTATGGCCACAACCTGATGTTGCGCAAGACGTTCATGCACCGCATGGAGACGGCCGACTTGAGAACCACCTTGGTGGAAGAACTGCGCAAGCTGGCTGGCATCTCGTCTGCAGAGTTGTCACAGTTGAAGCGTGTTGCTGCAGCACCGGCACCCAAGCAGCCAGAACCAACTGTTGACGTTGAAGGCGAGCTGATGGAGTTAGCCGACAAATTTGGCGTGACGGTCGATGAGATGTTCACCGAAGAGTTCCAGGAACGCGTGCGCTCCATGGACGATCTTGAGGAGGAGCGTGATGACCTTGAGGAGGAACGTGACGATCTTGAGGCCGAGCGTGATGATCTGGCCGAGCGCCTGGAGGAAGCCGAGAAGAAATATCGAGAACTGTCGCCGACGGTGAAGAAGATGATCCGGTTCCGGGAGAAGTTCAAGTTCCTGAACCAGCCGGACTGCCCTGATGAGCTGAAGGTGCTGGTGAGCGACATGTTCACGGCCCTGGGCAAATACAAGGATGCCCACGCCAAGCTGGCAGCGATGCCCGACGATGCCGACCTGACAGAGGCTGCCCGCCTTGCTGAGGAATGCGTGGAGAATTACCTGGCGAACCGAGAGATGTGGGAAGAGCTGGAGTATTACCAGGAACACGGTGAGGTGTTGGGCAAGTGCGCTAAGCTGCGCGCGCTGAAGGAGGCCCAGGAAATCGCCGCCCTGAATGATCTGGAACTGACCCGCCGCTACAGCAGTGCCCAGGCGAACACCAGCAAGCAGCGCAAGCGGCTGAAGGAAGCCGAGAACGCCAAGGATGAGAGCAAGATTGATGCAGCCCGTGAGGCTCTGGCCAAGTGGGAGGCAAAGTCCACCGCCCTACGTGAAGAGTTAGAGAAACGAAAAAAAAACTGATTGTTGAGCGAGACCAGGTCAACGCCCAACTGCAGCGATGGAATGAGATCAACCGCCGGTCATCGCACCCGTGCGACCGCTCGGAGGTGGGCAAGCAAGTCATCATGCTGCGGGAGCGACGCGACAGCCTGAGCGCTCAGATCAGCGAAATCAACCACACCATCCATGTCGAAGAGTGAACTGTTACCGGCTGACCTGTTCATCCCGACCGAAGACCAGGCTGAAGGCATCCGGCGGCTGGCGGCGCTGGGCTACAATCCCGCCCGGATGGCAGCGGCGCTGAAGCTCGACCGTGACGAGTCGCTGATGTTCCAGCGTGACGCTGCCACACCTGGGACATCGGTAGCGGCGCTCATCCGCCAGGGAATGATCGAGACGGCAGCCTTGCCTCAGATGAGCATTCACAGTGCCGCCTCCAAGGGCGATGTGGACGCTTTCGCCGAGCTACAGAAGGTGCAGCGGCGTAACCAATTCGACAACCTCATAGACCAGATGGACGACGATGAACTTACCATCTACCAGTAATTATGCTCGCTATGCTCGCAGGTTAAAGTTTAAAGTTTAGAGTTTAGAGATGGCATCCGCAAACCAAGACTGCATGGCGCTTGCCCGAATCGACTTCGATAGCATCGATATGGCGCTCATCGAGCAGGTGCTTAGCACCGGCTCGCTTGACGCCCTGCCCGAAGCCGAGCGCCGTTACTACGAATTGATGGAACTGGTGAGGGGCTTGCGTGCCCGCCTCAAGTTCAATAACAAGGTGGTCACCAAGGCAGGCATCATCCGTCTGCTCAAGAGCGAGCCCTACGGTCTAAGCGACTACATGGCGCGTCGCGTCTATACCGACTCGATGAACTTCTTTTGGGCTCAGGATGACGTGCGACCCCGCGCCTGGAGCAACTTCTATGCTGAGCGCCTGGAGAACTGGGCCAACCTGCTGTTTGCCCAAGGTGAGGCAAAGACAGCTTTACGCTACATGAAGCTGGCCGCCGAGCTGCGCGGATGCTTCGACCAGGAAGCCCCCGGTGTTCCTGAGGAACTGTTGAACCAGCAGCAGACGGTCATCTACACCACGAGCCGCCGTGACCTGGGTCTGCCGGATACCGACCGCCGCCGGGTAGAGCAACTCATCGACGCCATCCCCGAAGTGCCGGAGCTCGTGCGTGAATCCGCCAAGGAGGATGCCAATATCAGTCAGTTCAACCTCAAGAAACGCATGTTGCATGACATCGAGGAGTTTAGCGAGCAAAGCGAGGGCGACCGATGACATCGGAGTGAAGTTCGGTCACACGCTGCAGGTGCTCACCGACTGGGTGGACACGACGGTGTTCGTGGCGGTGTGCGGGCGCGGTACCGCCAAGTCAACTGTCATCCAAGCACGACGACTGTACCGCTGCGTGTATGACATGCCGGGCGGTGCATTCGCCTTTGTGGCCAACACCTATAGCAACCTGACGAACAACATCATGCCGGCTGTGCAGAACGGCCTCAAACTGATGGGCATGATTGAAGGGGTGCATTACATTAAAGGAGTGAGACCGCCTGATGACTGGCGCCGCCGCTGCAGCGTGATAGTGGATGACTACAGGTATGTGTATTCCTTCTTTAACGGCTCGGTACTGTTCCTGGGCTCGCTGGACAATCCCAGCCTGCTGGCAGGTAAGAGTGTGATTCACCTGTTCTTTGATGAGGCGAAGTATGCCAAGGAGACCAAAGTCAACCGCGCGATGCCCATCCTGCGTGGCGACGCCATCACCTATGGTCGCAGCCACCTGTTCCTGGGCATCACCATCACCACCGATATGCCGGACGTGAACGAGGGCGAGTTTGACTGGTTCTTCCGTTATGCCGGCGAGATGGACCCCGAGCGCATTGAGCTGATCATCCAGGCTGCCGCCATCCGCAACGAGATACTCACCACCCTGGTGAACGAGCGTCACAAGAAGGCGCCCGACGGAACCAAGGTCAAACGCCTGACCAAGAAGGTGGATTACTATGACCGGGCATTGCTGAAGCTGCGCAAGGGCCAGACGTTCTTTATCAACACGTCAAGCCTGGTGAACATCGAGATCCTAACGCCCGAGTATATCGAGCGACTGTATAACGGTACCCTGGAACTGCACGAGTTCCTGAAGAGCGTGCTGGGGATGCGGCCTGGCCTGCGCAAGGATCTGCGCTTCTATGTCCAGTTCAGCGAGCGCCACAAGTACACCGACGGCACCGTGAGTGGTGAGGCTGCCTACTACTCGCGTGAGCTGCGCTACCTGGATGCCAACGAGCCCATCGATGGGGGCATGGACTTCGGCAATATGCTGTCGCTGGTCATCGGCCAGGCAGACGGCAAGACTTACCGCATCCACAAGAACCTGTTCGAGATTCCCCCGCGGTGGTTCCGTGAGTTGGCCGACCAGTTTCTGGACTTCTTCCGCTACCACCAATGCCGTGAACTCAACCTGTACTATGACCGTGCCGGCAACAACTACCAGCGCCAGGGCGAAGACCATGCCGGCAAAATCAAGCAGGCCATCGAGTATGACGCCTCAGGGCGCCGCACCGGTTGGACGGTGAACCTGATGAGCCGCCACCAGGCAACGATACGCCAGGCTGCCGAGTACTCGTTCATGCAGGAACTGATGGGTGGCGACAATGTGATGCTGCCCTCGCTGCTCGTCGATGTGGTGAACTGTCGCGAGCTGGTGAGCAGTATCGAGTTGGCCAAGGCAGAGGTCAAGTACCGGGGCAACGTCAAGATCGTGGCCAAGGTGAAGCGCAGCGAGAAGCTCGAGCCCAAGAAACTGCCCATGTTGTCCACCAACTTCAGCGACGCGTTCAAGTACCTGATGATGCGACGTCGCTGGCTGCAGGCCCTCAAGGGCGCGCCCCAGGTGCCCACCGACTCGTTTGTGGACCGCTTCATGGCCGACCGCAACAAGAAGAAATAAGCTGTGTTTTTCATTGTTCATTAATATCATCCTTTCTGCCCCGCCCAGTCGTGAGACCCGGCGGGGCTAATTCTTTCCTTTTCTTTCCATTTCTTCAATCACTTGAAAAGAATCACCCGCCGTCACCTTTCCAGTTACAGGTTACAAGCCACCGATGGCTCACATTTCACCATTGGGGAAGCGGTAATTGCCTTCGCGATTCTGAGCGGTTCGGCACATCGGAGCGTGATGAAACAAAAAGATTTTTATTTTTTTTAAAAAGTTTTCTTGATTATCAGTACGTTAGGTGTAATGACCTCAAAATTTTACCCCCCAAAATGCGTTTTTTGGGGTGGTAAACGTGCATTTTGGGGCAATTTCCACCCCATTTTTGACGTATTTTGGACGCAAATTGGACATTTCCGGGCAAAAAAGGCGGTAAAAATCACTTTTTTTGAAAAAAGTTGCTGAAATATTTTGCTAATAAAAATATTAGCATTATCTTTGTGGTGTTAATCAAAATACTGATGAAATGAAGTATAGTGAATTACATCGAGCCCTCAAGAAGATTGGATGCTACGAACTGAACAAGCAAGTGTCCGGTCACCCAGCCTGGTACAGCCCAATCACGGGGAAGACCTTCACGACAAGCAATCACCTGAGCGAGGAGGTCAAGCCAGGAACGCTAGGGTCAATCAAGCGCCAGTCGGGTCTTAAATGACCCGCTGGCTTTTGAAAGAAACGAACAAACAAAAGCATATTAACCATCAACCAGCATGAAAAGACATTATGAAACACGTGAGAGTATTTATTGAGAAGGGGCCTAAAGGCGACTACAGCGCCTATATGCCCGATGATGACGGACTGGATTACGGTCTTATCGGCGAAGGTTCGTCCATCGAGGAGACGATTGCCGATTTCAAGGCGGTCTATGAGGACATGAAGGCATTGTATGCCGAAGAGGGAAAACACTTTGAGGAAGTTGAGTTTGACTTCTCTTATGATGTCCCCTCTTTCTTGGCTTACTATAAGGGTCTATTGACCTTGGCCGGCCTGTCTCGTGTGACGGGCATCAACCAGAGCCAGTTGTCGCAGTATGTGAGCGGTTACCGTCGCCCAAGTGCAAAGACGACCAAAAAGATTGAGTCATCACTGCATTCGTTCGGTCAGGAACTGTCGCAGGTCAATTTCCACTTTGTGTGATATTTAGTGAGATTTCAGGATAAAAAGAAGGCCCACGGTTTCAGTTCCGTGGGCCTTCTTTTTGCTTGCCGGTGTTGAGGGTTATTCGTCTTCCTCGGGCGGGGTGAAGCGGATGTAATCGCACTCCCTCACCTCGTAGTTCTCGCCGTCGAGGCGGATGAGCCCTTCCTGCTCGAGCACTTGCAGGCGCCGCTGCAGTTCCTTCTTTGACAGATTGAGACTGAGTGCCGCGTTGCGTACCGGGCAAAATGCTTTGCCGGTTACGGGGTCGATATCGGCCTCGAACATCATGTTTTGATACAGGTGGACCGACTCGAAGTCTTCAGCCCACAGTTTCCAGCGGTTGGATTGTCTTGAAAGAAATATCTTGTCTATCATAATCAGTATTTAAAAGTTAAACGGCGCAAAGATACCCACAAAATCCATACGATGATGTGTAAATCCCTATGTTTTAAAGCATATTTTATTAATATTTTTGCACAATTTTGTAACAATTTGTACAACTTTGTACAAGGGGAATCTCTTGCTGCGGGATTTTTTTAAAAAAAGTTGATAAAATGTTTGGTAAATAGTATTACTTTTACTACCTTTGCGTCGTCTAAATAAATATTAATATTTTTATGAGACGATATACAGTTAGAGAGATTATTAAAATGCTTAAGGACGATGGCTGGTACCAGAAAAAGGGCGGCCAGACATCTGGAGACCATCGTCAATTCAAGCATCCGACCAAGAAAGGTCGTGTCACGGTTCGTGGAAAGTTCAGCGATGTGCTGGGCCAGGAACTGTTGAACAGCATCTGGAAGCAGGCGGGGTGGAAATGACAAACCACCCCAGCCCGATGCTGGCAATCTAACCGTCATTTGTCTTATTATTCAAAATCTAACAATTTAATTATTAACTTTGAAAGATCATTATGAAGAAGATTGCTGTACACGTGTCCTGGTTCGATAAGAACTTCGGTGCCGCCCTGGATGATGCTGTTCCCGGTGCCGTGGTGCTTACTGCCAAGACATTTGAAGAATTACAGGAAGCTGTTCCCGAGACCTTGCGCTTCCACGTCGAGGGACTGCTTGAAGATGAGGACGAGGAGGTTCCCGACTGGCTTGCCAAGGGGGACTACGAGTTCGAGTGGGATCTGGACACCGCCGCCCTGCTCCAGATCTGCAGCCAATATGCCACCCTGGCTGCCATCTCGCGCGCCAGCGGAGTGAACGAGCGCCAGTTGAGCCACTATGCCAATGGCACGAAGAAACCACGTGGTCCCCAGCGCCAGCGCATCGTGGACGGCCTGCACAAAATCGGCCGTTCCTTGATGTCAGTGATGTAGAAGAAACAACACATTGAAGAGCTCCGCCCTGCTTTCCTGCAGGGAACCAGCCGCCCCCGGGCGGCTTTTTTAGTGTCACTCTAAAGATACTATATCGGTGTAATTTTACTCTATTTCAGTAATTTTGGCAGTAGTTATTTTAAAATTTAGAATGATGGCATTATCTTTGCAGTGTGAAATTGCCTCCACTCATCGCATTGCGAGTCAGATTTTAATTTGTTATCAAGATAATGGATTTTTTATTTCTACAGGATTATGAAAGATAGCGCATTATCAATTGCTAACTATTTTGTTGACAAAGCTCAACATGAGGGTGTGGCCTTGCGACCTCTCAAATTGATGAAACTTGTGTATATCGCTCACGGTTTCATGTTGGCTTTGCTGGACTATTCGGTGCTTGACAGTAGGTTCGATGTGGTTGAAGCATGGAGGCTTGGCCCCGTCGTGCCAAGCGTGTACCACTCGTTTATGCACTTTAAGAATCAGCCTATAACTTCCAAGAGTGAGGTCTTCCTTTGGGATGATGATGCGCAAGATGTTCATTTTGCAACCCCGGTGCTGGAGGATCCTGATGCGCGAGCTGTGTGCGACTTCGTTTGGAACAGGTATAAAGGTTATTCGGATAGCGACCTGGTAACACTCTTGCATAAACCAGGGACTCCATGGAGCCTTGTGTATAAAGAAGGACAGAATATGCCAATTCCGGATCTGTTTACGAAATCGTATTATGACCTTCTTGTGAAGGCGATGAAGAGAAGTGCAGATGGAAACTAATGAAGAACTCAACAATACACTGAAAAAAATATCTTCAGCTAAAACTGATCCAGATGAGGGGCTATCTAAAGAGTCTCTGGAGTTGTTGTTGCGGAATGAAGATCTGAATGATAAGAGGCAGGACAGGGAGTTGAGGAAATCTTATGCACAAAAGATTTTCATCTCAGTATGCGTTTTTGTCTCAATTGTCCTGTTGATTGTGGTGCTAAACTATTTCGTATTCCATAGATACACACCGATTAGCGATGGTGTGCTTATAACATTGCTGACCACTACTACTGCCGATGTCTTGGGTTTGTTTGTGATTGTGACACGCTATCTGTTTCCCAATAAAGGTGGTAAAGATAAATAGCGGATTTCCCTAGCGATTAAGCAGGTCTGAACCTGCTTATTTATGCCGAAAATATGTTATAAAACATATTTCTGAAAATTTCCCGTCAAAAATTTGGCGGGTTATTTTTTTTCGCTGTACATTTGCAGCGCTTATACCAACGATGTTAGTCATCGCCGAACGAGTGCCGGTTAGATGCTCGAAACTGCTTCGGGCTAATTTTTTGCCCGAACATATAGCCGAAAGGCCGCCTTTCCGATCAATAGTTGGCACTCCCCCGGGATGACACAGTTGGTATAAGCACGGAATAGGTGGCCGTTTTTTATACCACCATAGCTTATACCAACTGTGTTATGAACACATCAATTCAAATTCAATCCCGGGGAGAGAGCTATGAAGCTCTGGCCACAGCACTGGGTCACATCGTGCTGAAGTTTTTAACCCTGCAAGTCAACATCCTGCTGGCGGCTGTCGCCCTGGTGTGCCTCTTATCCTGGCTCATCACTGAGCAGCACACGACTGTTGCCATTTTTGCAATAGTCGCGTGGGTGTTCCACTTGGCCGTCATGCTCACCGTAGATATCGCGAAAGGAGGTGCCGAGTTATGATTGAGACTGCAAGACAACGCCGCGCCCAGCAAGTGGAAGCCAAGTACGCTGCAGACCTTCGCCGCCTGCGCCAAGCCAAAGAAGACGAGCTGGCCCAGGTGGATGAGCGACACAAGATCATCAAGAACTCCTATCGCATGGAGCGCATCAGCATCAAGGAAGACTACAGCCTGCGCCGTCTTAACCTCAAGACCCAGATTGAACGCCTGAAGGACCAACGTGGCAACCTGCGCCACGCCTTGAGCATTCAGAATGACAGCATCGACCCAAGCGACAGCGCCATGCTCGAGGATCTTACCTCTAAAATCGAAGGCTTGCATAAGCAGGTCATCGGGCTGGAGCGCCAGCTGGTGTCCGCATTGAATGATGCTGAGGCGGCCTTCGACAACCGGTGCAAGGAGAACCAGGAGGAACGCCGGGCCATCAACAAGCACTATATCAACGAGGCCGAGCAGCTGCATGAGGCCTATCTGCAGCATGTGGAGCAGAACCGCCAGGAGCGCGAGAACGAGGAAGGAGGTGAGGTATGATAGTTGTCACAACGGAGCTTCGCCAATACGGAGTGCAAGGCCAAAAGTTTGAGATCCTCCAGAATTTCCTGCGTGATAGGATAGAATTTCGCGCTTGCGCGGGCCCAGGTATCTTCAGAGACATGCTTAGAGAGATCAGGGATTATGTTGATGATTTGAATAAAAAACATAATAAAACCAAGGAGATTCTCTTCATTCATCAAGACACAATGTCTTATCAACAAGGCCAGCTGAATTTCTTTAGGCCCGGCAGCAGGTATGCTACACTAAGCATTTCATATTATCGACTTAACTATTATGAAGCCTTGAAGGGAGGAGGTGGCGGCGTATGAACCAGCAAGAAATGCGTGTTTTTGAGTTCAAGAAGGGCGTGCGCATGGTGCAGCGGATTGAATGCGACTGGGTGGAGGTGCGGCGCTCAGGCAATGAACTGGCCAATGAGCTGGGCCCTGTTGACCTGTACTGCTACAATGACCCGATGAGGCGTTGGGAGCGGATGGGCACCTTCTATGGCAATATGCGCTACACGAACCTGTGGGGCGAAAGGTGCCTGATCAAGGCCGATTTCATGGGTCTGGAATCCATCAATAAAAAAGACGGCAAAAAGTGAGGTAAAATTTTCCTTAGTATGGAATTATTTACTACCTTTGCGATTGCAAACGAAAGAGCCCGCGCGAGGGGGTCATAATGTTATAGTTAAAAAGTTAATAAATCAATCACAAGGCCTGATGCGTGGCCGGGGCTGTTGCCCCCGCGCGGAAAAGTTTCCGGCAGTCCCCGCCACCGTGGCCGTGGTTGTGATTAACGAGCAATAAGAGAATTAGTAACCGTTAAAACAGGATAGAACAATGAAAGACGGAACGACCAACACAAGTGATTGCACGCGTCGCGTGCTGAGCGACCGTCAGGCAGATGTACTTGACGAGTTGCAGGTGAGAGGAGAGACGGGAGTATCGGACCTATACAGTCGTACTCTGAAGTCGATAAAGAACCGCTTGATCATGGATGATGAGTATGACCCTGCAGAGAATTTGGCTCTGGTGCGTGTACTGACGATGATCGAGCGCGACCTTGAGGTTCTGGGCGAGGGTGTCCCCCAGAGTGATGAATATATCGACTAAAAGTAGGCTTCTTCATGTAAGTTGGATTTATAAGTTCGTGACAAGCCCTGACCAATTAGGGTCGGGGTTTGTCCTTTCTTAAGAGTGAGGCGGCTGATACCTTTGCGTTGTTATGATAGAGGATAACAACATCTGGGTAATACTGATCACTAACGTTGTGACGCTGCTGAGCGGTGGCGGTCTGGGTTGGGTGTTTACCATCAAGTCGCTGAAGCGCCAGCAGGAGGCTGACGCGATGAAGAGCGCTCAGGAGGTGTACCGCGGTGTGATCGAGGACTTGAACAGCGAACGTAACCGATTGCAGGGCACAATCGAGCGGATGGAGGCCGAGAACCAGGAGCGTTCACAAAAGCTGGCGATGATGGAGCGCCAGGTGACGGTGATCCGACGGCAGCTGTCGGGGATGAAACCGCTGCTGTGCGGTGTGAAGGATTGCGAGAAGCGTAAACCTATCAACTTGAAGAAGGAAGATGAGATTGTTTAATATCATACTGGTTGTGCTTGCCGTGGTTGCCCTGGCCGGCTGCCGGAGCCACCGCGAGACGGTGAGGCATGAAGGGGTGCGTTACCAACGCACCATACAGGACAGCACGGTGACCCGCGTTGACACGACGTCGCGTCGTGACAGCGTGTCGCTGTCGTGGGTGGCGCGTGGGTTGTCGCTGGAGGTTGACAGCATTGACTGGCACTTCACATGGGACAGTGCCGGGCGGGTGGCTGGCGTGAGCGGGAAGCGGCTGGTGTCGCAGCGGTCGAGTCGTGCTGGACAAAAGGCAACCGCCACGATACTGGAGGAAACGCATGAGGAGGCGCGTTGGCAACGCGCCGTACAGGACAGCACAGCCGTAGAGCGCGTGCAGGATAAACATGTTGAGACGGTGGCTGGCTGGCATCCGGGCTGGCTGGAGGTGGTGTGCGCTGGTGTGCTACTGGCGCTGGCCGCGGGTGGAGTGATCCACTTGCGAGAATTGACTGAGCGATGGAGCAAGCGACATTAAATATCTATGATGCGGTGGAGCGGATGCGCGAGATCAGCCAGGGAGGCGGCACGTTTGCCATCAAGTTCCGAAAGTGGGACCGGCAACGTCACAAGGGTGGTGACGTGGTGTCGCTGAAGCTGGCCCGGTTGCGCCGCAAGGCCAGTGACGAGCGCATCAAGCACAGTTCCCACAAGGTGTTCCTGACTGACACGGCTACGGGTCGTGCGCTGGTGTGCTGGATGTGCTTGATTGTGGAGCTGAACGGACGTAGAGTGAGTTTTTAATACCGTGGCGGTGCCACGGTCCACATAACAATAGAGACTGAAGTTGAGATGAAGATAAGGAGAACGGGAAACTGGGGTATTATCGACACCCAGAGCGAGAAGGGTCTGATGACGTTCACGATCGGGGCGGTGGGCCGCGGCTGGTCGCCGTCGAGCATCATGCTGACGGGTCGCGGGACGTATTTCCAGCGCAAGCTGAGCGTGAACGGCGTGGACATCGTGCCGATGGGCGACAACAATGACCTGCCTGGTGACGTGATGCGGCTGCTGGACAAGTTCTATGCCGGTGAGGGCATCCTGGGCAAGATCGCGGGCCTGCAGTGGGGCGAGGGTCCGAGGCTTTACCGCGAGTGCATCGACGAGGGCCGTAACATGTTCTACCGCCGGTGGGTGCTGGATGACGAGGTGACGCGAGCCATGGAGGCATGGGACTACACCACCTTCTTGCACAAGTGCCTGGTGGACCTGACGCACATGCAGGGCTTCTTTGTGAAGTTCATCCGCAACCGCGGTCCCCGCGTGGGCGAGCCGGGTCGCATCGCGCGGCTGGAGCATATCCCGTACCAGAAGGCGCGGCTGGTGTATCCGCCCGAAGGCAAGGATGAGCCACTGGAGGTGGTCGTGGGCGACTTCCCGACGCCCGACGCGAAGTACATGTACCGCTACCCGGTGTTTGACCCGCAGAACCCGTTCAAGCACGCTGTGGCGGTGAAATACTACAACATCTACTCCTTCTGCAAGGACTTCATGAGCACACCGAGGTATCTGGGCGCTTTTGAATGGCTGGAGATGGCCGGGGGTATCGCGGGGCTGCTGATCGCGTATAACGAAAACGCGAGTGCGATATCTTATCACATCGAGAGCCCTCAATCGTACTGGGACAAGGCCCGTGACCGCATCAAGGAGATCTGCCACCAGCGGGGTGAGGCGTACAGCGAGGCGATGATGGAGGAATACAAGGACGCGGCGATGGAGAAGTTCGCGACGAGCCTGACGGGCCGCGAGAACGCGGGCAAGTATTTCCACACGAGCAAGTACTGGAGCCCCGAGGCTGACGACTTTGAGGGGTGGAAGGTGACGCCGATTGACAAGAAGATCAAGGACTTTGTGGATGCGCAGATCGCCATCAGCAACAAGGCTGACGCTGCGGCGACGAGCGGCTTCGGGCTAGACCCGGTGCTGTCGAACCTGATTATCCAAAACAAGCTGTCGAGCGGCAGCGAGAAGCTGTACTCGCTGAAGGTGTATAACGCGAGCGAGACGGCGATCCCGGACATGATCCTGTGCAAGCCGCTGCAGCAGTACATCCAGGCGAACTGGCCCGGCCGTGGGGTGAAGATAGGCCTTTACCGCAGTGCGGTGGAGGCTGAGAGGGATGTGAGTCCTGAAAACCGACTGAGAGAGAATGCCTGACCGAGGCAGAGCCACGGCCCACATAACACTGACAACAGAAACTGATAAAGGCTATGCAACTGTTTAACAAAGATAATCGTGGTCGCGAGGAGCTGGTGGCGGCCATCGGGGTGATCAGCAAGGACATCACCTTTGAGAAATGGGCTCCCGCGCTGCCCCTGGGGACGCGCCAGCTGGCGGCGATCGTGGGGCGTGACGTGGTGAACGAGCTGGACGGGCTATACCGGAAGAGCGAGCCGAGCGGTGAGGAGCTGCAGGCTGTGGCCCTGGCGCAACAGGCTGTGGCGATGTTCACGTGGCTGAAGATCCTGGCGCCGCTGGATGCTCAACACGGGAATGCGGGTCGCGGCAAGACGCTGGGCGAGAACCAACACGGGATGACGGCGCTGCAGGAGTGGGAGGACAAGGAAAGCATCAGGGCGATGGCGTATGAGGCGACTGACGCGCTGATCGAGGTGCTGGACTCGGCAGAGTGGGACTGGTGGACCAGGAGCTCGAAGTGCCGTCAGCGTGTGGGCTTGCTACTGGGGAGCAAGGAGGCGTTTGACGAGTACTACATGATCGGTAGCCACCGGCTGTTCCTGACGCTGCTGCCGATGATTGCGGAGGTGCAGGCGGGTGACATCGCGCCGATCGTGACGGCGGCCCACATGACCCAGCTGCTGAGCGGCGACGGGCTGGAGGATGATGTTCGCCTCAGGCTGCTTGACCTGGCCCGCCGTCCGCTGGCCCTGCTGACGATGAAGAAGGCTGTGGAGCGGCTGCCGGTGGAGGTGCTGCCGGAGGGCATCGTGCAGGTGCAGCAGCAGGCGACGGTGAAGCAGAAGCTGCGTGCCGAGAAGAGTGCCAGGGAGGCTGTAGCGGCATCGCTGGGGGCGGACGCCGAGCGCTACCTGCAACTGCTGCAGGACGCGGTGAGCGCGCTTGACAGCGATGAGGGCGAGGTGGACTACTACCTGAGCGGGCCGACGGTGCAGAGCAAGGGGATCACTTACTAACCGTGGCAGAGCCACGGTCCACGAGACAACAAGAGAGAGATGGTAACTGTTGAACATAACGGGAAGAGCTACGAGATACCTGGCGTGCTGGAGGAGCTGAGTGCTGACCAGTACAAGGGTTACCTGTTCCTGGCGGTGATGCTGCGGCGGGGCGTGCTTGACGAGAGAGGGTTCAGGGCGAAGCTGCTGGCAGAGCTGATGGGTCTGGGCGTTGACATCACGGACTTCAAGCCTGATGTCGCCGATGGGCTGATGGCGCAGCTGGGCGTGCTTGACGGTTTCCTGGACGAGAAGGGGCCGATCACGGCGACGGGGCGGAACCTGCTGCCGGAGTTCGCGGGGTGGAGGTCGCGTGTGGGCGACATGCTGAACGGGCTGGCCTTCGGCGAGTTTGTGGAGGGGCTGACGCTGCTGGGGCGCCTTGACGATGACGAGGAGTCGCAGCAGGCGGTTCTGAATGAGTTGGCGCGACTGCTGTACTCGCCGCCGGAGGGCCAGGCCGGCGCTGAAGTGCCGGCGCTGGTGGCGGTGCACTCGGTAACCTTCTTCACCAGCGTGTTCAACATGATCAGGAAGGAGCCGATCGGGATCAGCGGGGAGATGATCCATTTCTCGATCATCTTCAAGCCGGTACCTGGGGTGCCGAGCAAGGCGGATGACCACACGGGGTGGCACGGCATCGCGATGGAGGTGGCGAGCAGCGGCGTGTTCGGTACGCTGAAGGAGGTGAACGAGACGCCGCTGTGGGACGTACTGCTGTACCTGTACAGGGCTAAGTTTGACTTATTACACGAAAAACGAAAATGAGAACGATCACTGAAATCATTGTGCACTGCTCGGCGACGCCTGAGGGCCGCCCGACGACTGTGGGCGACATCCGTGCGTGGCACAAGCATCGGGGCTTTAAGGATATCGGTTACCACTATGTGGTGTACCTGGACGGCACGATTCATGCGGGTCGCCCCGAGAGCGCCATTGGCGCCCACTGCACGGGTCACAACCGCAACAGCCTGGGGGTGTGCTACGTGGGCGGGATGACGCGTGACATGAAGGCGGCGAAGGACACGCGGACGGAGGCCCAGAAGAAGGCGCTGCTGCAGTTGCTGCGCCAGCTGAAGAAGCGTTACCCTGGGGCTAAGATCTACGGTCACCGTGACTTTGCGGCGAAGGCGTGCCCGTCGTTTGATGCCAGGGAAGAGTATAAATCACTATAAAAGCGACAATCATGATTGACTTGAAGGAATACAGAGAGTACTGGGAGAGCGTTGCCAATCGCATTCCCGTGATCACGTCGTGCATGGGTGTGACGGTGGACGACGAGATGGGGCACCGATTGCAGGAGATTGCGATGGACACGGCGACGCTGTTCTGGATCGTGCCCAACGCGCAGGCGCGTAAGGGTGCCGGCGTTGATGCCTACCAGGAGGACAACACGTGTGTGGTGTTTGTGATGACGAAGTATGACCGGCAGCGGAGGAGCGCTGTTGAGGCGCTGGAGCGCGTGCAGCCGGTGATGGAGGCGCTGAAGCAACTGCTGATGGATGACATGGCTGGCGGTTGCCCGGCGCTGGCGGGTCTGGATGTAGGGACGCTGTCGACGATCCCTGAGACGGGTTTCTATAACGATTTTGCGGGGTGGAGCCTGGGGTTCACGTTGAGGAGCGAGTGAGATGGAGACTGAAGGGCTGAAGATCCAGTTTTTCAAGCAGGAGGTGGAGCGTGGCATACGCGACATCTTTGAGGCTCAGCGGATGATCGCGCAGAGCGGCACTTACCAGCGCGGGGCGTCCAGGGAGATCCGCCAGCGCAAGGGTGGCGGCCTGGGTCAGCGGACGGGTAACCTGCTACGGGCGCTGAGCAATCCGTCGTACACGGTCACGCCCAGCGGTGGCGGCGTGGTGGCACAGACGAACGTGCCGCTGTACATCCGCTTCCTGGACATGAAGCGGAAGGGGAACTGGCAGATCTATAACCGCCAGATCTGGGGCATCCTGTACCATGACGTGAGGGGGCGAATCCGCTACGAGTTCCAGGACTTCATGGAGCAGCAACGCAAGCAGCTGCAGGCATCACTGCAGAATGATAAGGGCGAGAAGGTTTCACTGTTTTGACCGTGGCAGAGCCACGGCCCACGGGACAAGTTGAATATTAATTAAAAGGAGGATCGAGTTATGGCAAAGAAAACGTTGTGGCCATTGTTTTGGCTGATTGTGTTGGCCGGTGCGGCCCAATTGTACACGAGTTTTTTACATTTCCACACGTGGAGTGCGGTGCTGCTGGGCGCGCTGACGGTTGCTGTGCTGGTTGTGCTGGTGCTGACGGGCTGGACTGCGATCAAGCTGCGTCGCGACAAGGGCAAGGATCCCTAGACGATTGAGTTGTTAATAGATATAGAATTAGTTATTACAGTTGATGATGAGGCGGTCTCGTCGTGGGGACGTGGCCGCCGTGTTGTTAAATGAGGCGAATTATGTAATCATATTCCCGAGTATGGAATATGATTCATTAAAATTTCACTTTTAACAGTATTTGTTTGTGTGTTTGTTTGTTGGTGCTTATTTTTGTGGTTCAAGAGAAAACCACCTCTCGCCCACCCTGTTTTATTTAACTTTTTAATCCATATGTTGACCAATATCATCAATAACGTAGCGACCCTGGTCGTTGTGGGCAAGTGGAACATCCATGTTTTCAATCCAGAATGGGTGAAGAAGAATGTGTTCAATGGCGAGGAAGTGCTGATTGGCATATCCATGCCGTTGGGTCCCCTTCAGTTCAAGGGCAAGAGCTTTGAGATAACGGTGTCTGATAGCCGACTCCATTTTGTGCTGCTGTCGAGTGACGAGTCGGCGAGGATTGATGCGGTGCTGGCGTTGAGGGCGATATTGCGCTTGTTGGGTCAGACTCCGGTGACCGCATTCGGCATCAATTTCAACTTTGACAGCGATGATGACCTTGGGCAATTATTCCAGAAGGTGAGTCCCGAAAATCTCAGTCCGCAACCGCTTTCTGCCACAAGGGAATTGAAATGGACGCTGAACTATCCCAACAACAATTCCACAAACATCCGCTTGATGGAGAGAGAGCAGGGCTACCGCTTTGACGTCAATTACAATTACCCGGTGAATGATTGCCTGGCCATCATGACCCTTATTGACGATGATTCCCTGATTGCGACCAAGCAGGAGGAATGCGTACAATTATTAACGGCACTATTTAACCTCAAGGCTGATGAATAACACGGAAGACATAATCACTACTGATAGCGGCACCGCTCAAGCGGAGACGTCTACATTCCAGAAGGTGCAAGAAGCCATGTTCAGCAGCTGGGAGAACAACGAAACGACTCTGGAGGACAAACCTGCTGAAGTGTACCAACTGAATGAAGGAGAAACACAGTTGGTGCGTCACTTGCCTCCGACTGCCGCTGATGACGTGGTGTCAGTGTTCGATGTGGCTTGCTATGTCATGTCGAAGGTCAAGCAGTGCACGACGATGAAGCTGCAGAAGCTGCTGTATTACTGCCAGGCGTGGTATCTGGTGTGGAACGAAAGGCCACTGTTTCGCGAGAACATCGAGGCATGGGCGAACGGGCCGGTTATCCGCGAGCTGTATAATTTCCACAAGGGGCTTTTCACGATCACTGAGAGCATGATGAACCTGGGCAACCCCAACAGACTATCGAAGGAGCAAATGGAGGATATTGACAGTGTGCTCAAGGCCTACGCTCCGCGCTCGTCGCAGTGGCTGATCGAGCAGACGCACCTGGAGAGGCCGTGGCAAGAGGCCAGGAAGGGCCTGTCGCCTAATGAGCGTGGACATGTGGTGATTACTCATGCGGCGATGGCCGAGTACTATTCCTCGCTGTATGGGCAAGAATAAACGAGGCAAAATTCCAACTGCAGCCACATCCAGAGACGGAGGCAAGCGTGATATCCCAGTCCAGGAACAGGAATCACCGGACCAAAAGAAGCCGTCGTGGCGGTTTGGCCGGTTTGACGCTGATTGTGTTGACTGGGGCATGGCCACGATGAAGGCCAACCTTGAGAAGGTTTTAAATGGCTTGGCTAAATATGAGAATCTCACATGGCTTGAAATCAAGAAAATGACTCACGACAATGGTAAATCGCAAAACCATCCAGTGGGGCTTGACGGATTGACCAAAGAAGCAATAAAACGCCTGAACAAGATTAAGAATGAAGATATTGTCAGTGTGTTTTCATTACGACTGGAAAACAAATTTAGGATTATTGGCATCCGTGATGGTGCCATACTAAATATTCTATGGATTGACCCTGGCCACAAGGTGTGCAAGACTAGTCATTAGTCACCAGGTGCAAGCCCGTGGCTTGCAATACATGGACGGGGTGTTAAACAAAAAAGCCGGGGCCCGGGTGAGATGGGCTTCGGCTTTTTCGTAGCAACGGAACTGGGCTTTGACTGCCTCCGAAAAATTGGCGCTTGCGCGATGACTTGTTGTTGGTAAGCGATTCAAAGGTAAAGGCAAAACTTTACACAAAACAAATATTTGTCAAGTTTTAACATAACATTAACTAATAAGTGCCCGTAATATTAAAATATGTTATTATTTAGATATATGTAAATATATGAACTAACATTTTGCGATAATTGGGAAAAAGTTGTATCTTTGCATCGTTAAAATATAACATGACAATGGACGTTAAGCAGATTATAAAGGACCGTGGTTTCACCCTGGAACAAGTAGCGGCATTGATGCCTAATTCAAGAACCGGACAGCCTGGCATCAGCCGCCAGAGCTTGTATCTTGCCATCACGGGAAATCCAACAGTAAATACACTGAAGGATATTGCTGAAATCATCGGTTGCCAGGTGGGCGACTTTTTCAAGGATGAAGGTGACGGTAGCGCGACGGTGGTGTGTCCGCATTGCGGGAAGCCGGTGACGGTGGAGCTGAAGTAAACGAAACGGGGTTTTGGGAGTCTAAAAGATAGAAAGGAGACGGAACGATGAAATGGATCTACAATTATATTGAGATAATTTGGGCTATTTTTGTAGTCTGGTTCGTTTCGTTCTTTATTGTATGTGAATGTTTGTCTCCTGCCCGAGACTATATAGTTGCTTTCCTAGTTCTGTTAGGCATCGGTATCATCCTGTTTACCATTTTAATCAGGTACTATCTGTATCATCCCAAGGGTCGTGAGGCTGTCAGGATGGCAGAGGAGATCAGGCGAGAGAAAGAGCAACGTCGTCGTGAATTGTACGAGGAACTGGACAAGAAATATAAGGGTGTAGATCTTCCTGATGATCTTTTGGAACCTGTGCGAAGGGATGAAAATATAGGTTGCCCCGACTTCAACATAAACTAATACAATAAAAGGCAAGGCTCTCGTTGAGGGTCTTGTTTTTTAGTCCTTTTACTTGAATAGGTTCTGGTGTAATTTTGCCCTAAAAACGTGATTATATGGCAAAATCCAGATTGACACCGGATTATATCGAGTGGGTGCTGAAGCTGAACGCTGACCAGGCTGCCCGTGAGATGCACAAGCTGAATGAGGAGAACAAGGAGTTGTCTCGCCAGCAGAACGCAGCTCGTCAGGCGATGACGAAGCTGGCGTCAGAAGGGAAGAAGGGCTCGAAGGAGTGGCAGAACCTGAGCAAGTCTGTTAAAGAATATGGCGACCAGATCAAGACTAACAACGAGAAGCTGAAGGAGCTGGACAAGCGGCTGGATGTAAACCAGATGTCGGCGGCGCAACTGAAGAAGAAGTTGAAAGACCTACACGATGAGTTCAGGAATACGTCGAAGGCGATTAATCCGAAACGGTACAGGGAATTACAGCGGGAAATTGACCAGACTCAACGGGCTTATGTCCGTGCTGCTGATGCAACAAGGGGCTTTTCGGGTGCCCTTCATTCACTGTCGAAACTGAAGACGGTTATGACTGGCTTCTTTATGGGGATTGGCCATCAGTTGGTGAATGTGGTGCTGAACGGCTTTAGGGAGTCGGTTAATGTGATCATTGAGTTTGAGAAGGCTAACAGCAAGTTGGCTGGTGTGCTAGGATCGACGAAGGCTGGTATTGCGGGCTTGACTGACGAGGCGCGGCGGCTGGGAGCGACGACGGCTTACACGGCGAGCGAGGTGACGGACCTGCAGGTTGAGCTGGCGAAGTTGGGTTTTGGTCAAGGCCAGATCAAGGCCACTTTGTTACCTACTTATTTTTTTATTATCTTTGCACCTTGAAATGCGTTATTTCTTTCTTATATTAATTGCTTTCTTGCTTTTGTCATGTGAAAATACCACGCAAGAAACTGGTGATAATTATCGAATTATCATCAGTAACATGGTTGATGGAAACTGCGTTAATGATACTATCCATATAACTGCTAATGAAGATGAACTTGATTCTATCAGTTATTTTGTTTTCATGAAGCTGATTACTGAATATGATTTCAAGTATTATAATATCCTTAACGCTCCAATATCGAAGAAACTTGAAATAGCATATCCTTACCATTATTTAACGATTAATTCAAAGGGTGATACTATCAATCAAGATACATTACTAGCAGCTAAATCTATTCATCGAAGGCTGGAGAATGATTATTGGGGACGCATGTGGTATAAGTCGCAGGGATTGAAAGATCCAGAGTATAAACGTAATGAAAAGTCTAAAAAACCACGGAAAGCTGACCAAATCGTTCCAAAACATTTTGATCCAGTACCATCTATTGGAGATTATCTAAAAAATCATCAAGAATTACCTAATCCTCCAAAATTTTGATTAACTTTGCCGAGCCAAACTGAGTGACTGTGTAACATAACACGGCTTGCTTTGTCATGTTGAATTTTTTTCACTCAGTTTGGCGACTATGACATTGCGAGCCGCTTTTTATTCATGCCAAACTGAGTGAAAAATGAAGGATTTTTTGGATTTTAATTTGAAGTACCTTTACTTCGGTCTTGATGCCGAGGCAATAGGAAGGGTAATTGACCGCTTACTGTTTTATGATTACCCGAAAGAGCATCGGCACTTGCTTGACGACATTAGATTCTTGCGGATGGCTTTTTTTTATTCTCTCTCGATTCACGAAAAGGAGAAACTATTGTTGGATGATGAACTTAAAGATTATTTCAAGCGCACGATTGACAGGGTTGTGAATTTGTTCAGATTCAGTGACGAGGTTGACAGAATGCTAGAAAGTGACATTGACTTTCTAATCAAATTAAAGAAAGTTGTTGTAGAATGAATCGAGACCGCTCCATTGTCCTTTATGTTGACGTTGGGGCGGTTTACTTTTGCTCCCATTATGGGCAAAAGAATATATAGTGACGATATTGAATGGACGTTGAAGCTTAATCTTCAAGAGTTCATTAAAAGTGTTGAGAAAAGCGGTAAGAAACTTACTGATTTGCGTCAAGTCTTGAATTTTACTGGAGACGATTTCAAGCACTTACAAAATCAAGTTGATTATCCCATATCTTCTTTTTCACAACTTGTTGATGTTCTTAGTCTAAATCATGATTTGACATTTGGCCTTGACAATGCGGAATATGAGAGTTTCTATCATTTGATTGATGAGTTGCATGTTGCAATACCACAATTTGAGCGTGTTGAAGATATTGTGTCTTCGCTTGGATTGAGTATTGCAGAATTATCTAATGATAATGCTGTTGCTATTAGTGATTTATTCAGTGTAGAGGATGAGATTTCGAATCTTGATGAAACATCAAAAGGTTTTTTCACTAGAGTAAAAGATTTTTTTGATAATTTAAAGTCCAATAAAAATATTGTCGGTGAAGTTTATGCTAGTTTGAACTATTGGCAAAAACTTGTTACTAATTATACTAAAGAAAATGATTTATTTGGCTTGAATAATGCTTTATATCAAGTTCAAAAAGCATCAAATTTATTATCTGGTTTAACTGAACGTGATATTTTCACAAAAAGTGGAAAGTTTGTAAAAAAGCATGCCATTCATGAGGAAACAATTTCACATAACATTAATGATGCTTATTTAAATATTGATAAATCGAATATTGATAAAGCAGAATTTGAAATCAAGAAATATGAGGAGTTGATTCGTTATCAGTCCGATGTCTATAATCGATTGTTAGAATTGCGCAATCATGAGAATTTGAGTTTGACTCAAAACTATCAAATTCTTGAAGAATTATCTAAATCATTGAAATTGATTGCCGATTATAAGGATAAATTGAGCGATGCTTTTGCTTCAATGTATTCATCGATGTATCAAGATTCGACTGATGCCGTGAATGCTTTCTATGATAATCTTAGTCTTAGTTTAGAAAAGCATTTATCTGAAGACATTAAGTTGCAGGAACAAACTAACATTCTTTTGCTTCAAAATGAATTACAGCATAATAATGATTTATTAAGGGCTGCTGAAAATTATCGAATTATTGTACAATCTTCTGAACAATTATCTGAAACTAAACGAATTGAGTTACTAAAAAACTCTGATAAAGAAATTAGAAAGTTGAAACAACAGCAATTAAAATCTTTAGTTGCTATTCAGCAGAAGGTTGCTGAGATGACGTCGGACCCGGTGGGTTTGGCCGGGTTGGAGCGGAATTTGGAGCGTGAGAAGGCGGCTGTGAGTGCGGCGTATGATGCGATGATCAGTGTTGCGCAGCAGAATGGGCTGGCGACTGAGG
>CAMZFV010000015.1 GCA_947306175.1 uncultured Prevotellaceae bacterium | reverse complement strand
CATCGCGCCCCTATTCACAGACGAATTTTGGGTGACGCAATGACGAAGTCAGGAGCCGAGCGGAGAACAAAAAGAATTCATTCTTTTTTTATCCCGAGGCGCCGCTTACCTTCGCCGTAGGCAACGGTACTAATATTTTCTTTTCAGTTCAGTAGATGACAAATAAAAGTAGAGACGCAAATTGCCTTTGCGTCTCTACTAAATGATGTTGGGTAACTACTTGACAAGATGATTATTTGCCATTCAGCAGTCGGTCTATCAGTGCGGTGAGGTCAGCGATGTCAATCGCACCATCACCATTGACGTCAGCTATGTTGGGATCTAATTGCTCTCCATTGAGGAATGCGTCAATCAGCAAGGTAATGTCGGTGACATCCAGCTCGCCATTGCCGTCCAAATCACCAGTTACACCGCCGCCGATGCTCAGGATCTTGGCGAAATACCTCCAACCGCTTGCTGTCTTGTAGCTAGCCAGTGATGCTGCTGGAACATAGAGTGTGGCATTGTCATAGGTTGATGTCCTGAAGCAATTGGTATTGGACATCGTGGGCGGTGTTACCGCATGACAGGTTACACTCATCAACGGGCTGTCAAATGCCAAGGAGGCGATCGTGGTCACTCCCTTGCCGATGACGACACTGGTCAAGTTGTTACAGCTGCCGAAGGCATTGACCTTGATTGTCGTCACATTGTCGGGGATGGTAACCGACGTCAGTCCTGAGCTATAGAAAGCGTACTGACCTATTGAGGTCACATTGCTACCGATGTTCACCTTGGTCACGCTCGTGCATTTCCTGAAGGCGTTGTCGCCAATGGCGGTCACCTTGTAGGTCGTTCCATTGTAACTGAATTGTGCAGGGATAGTGACTGTCGCAGCGGTGTAGCTGTTGTAGTCGCTGTTCATGAAGGTCACACTCACCGTATTGGCACCTGTGATCAGGTAATAGATACCGCCATAAAGGATGTCAAAGTTATTGGCTGCCTTGATGGTAGTGAAGTTTTTCCAGTAGTTGGCGGCCTTGTAGGCTGTCACTGCTGATGGATTGGGCACGGTCAGGGTTGCGTTGCTATAGGTGCTGGAAGGGAACGTTGTGCTCTGGATGCCGGGAGGCGTGGTCGCATAGATGTTGATAGCGGTCAATGCGGTGCAGCCCACAAAGGCCGATCCTCCTATCGTGGTGATACCACTGCCCATGATCACGCTGGCCAGGTTGGTGCAATTGCCGAAGGCATAGGCCTTGATATTGGTCACGCCATTGGGAATGTTGACTGATGTCAGGCCTGAACTGTAGAAGGCATATTGTCCAATAGTTGTCACATTGCTGCCGATGTTCACCTTGGTCACACTCGTACATTTCCTAAAGGCATTGTCGCCGATGGCAGTCACCTTGTAGGTCGTGCCGCCATAAGTTACGTTGGCCGGGATGGTTACGGTTGCCGTGGTGTAGCTGTTGTAGCTGGAATTCTTGTAGGTAACGCTCACCGTATTGGTACCTGTAATCTTGTAATAGATACCATTCACAGCAAAGTCATAGACGTTAGCGGCATTGATGGTGGTGAAGTTCTTCCAGTAATTGGCCGCTTTGTAGGCTGTCACAGCAGATGGACCGGGTACGGTCAATGTGGCATTGCTGTAGATACTGCTCGGATAGAACGTGCGGCTCTGGATAGTGGGCGGTGTGACGGCATTACAGGTGACGGAGGTCAACTTATTGCACTCGTAGAACGCCTCGTCTCCAATGGAGGTGACACCGCTACCGATAGTCAAGGTTGTAGCATTATCACAATAATAAAAAGCTCCCTTACCGATGGTTGTGACACTGTTGGGGATAGTGATTGAGGTGATGTTTAAACCATTGAAGGCCTCTTCTCCAATGGTAGTGACACCAGTGCCGATGCTCAGGCTTGTCGCTTCAGAACAAGCATGGAATGCTTCCTTGCCGATGGTCTTGACATTATTGGGAATGTTGATGGAGACAAGATCTGTACTCATAAAAGCGTAATCACTGATTGTCGTGATACCTGTGCCGATGCTGGCTGACTTTAAGTCACTGCAACCCTCAAATGCGGATGCGCCCATCGAGGTCACGTTGTTGGGTATGGTAATGCTGGTCAATCCGGAGATGAGGAAAGCACCTTGACCAATGGTCGTTACATTGCTACCGATGTTCACTTTGGTTACTGTACAGAGGCAGAATGCGAAGTCGTCAATACCTGTTACCCTATAAGTTGTGCCATTGTAGGTTACAGTCGCGGGAATGGTTACAGTGCCGGTATAATCATGTGCTGGCTCGTCAATGCTACGGCAAACGCTGGCGGTGTTACTGCCGGTCTTCTTGTAGTAAATGCCATTGACATAGAAATCGTAGATGCACTCATTAATATATTTAAAGTTTTTCCAATAAGTAGCTGATTCATATGCGCTTGCACAACCCTTGGGTACGATAAGATTGGCATTGTTGTAGGTGTCGCTCTTAAACGCGTTACTGTTGTTGATGGTTGGCGGTGTTGTTGCAAGGACGGTCACTTTGGTCAAGGGACTGTCAAAGGCATAGGTGCCAATGTAGGTCACCCCCTTGCCGATGGTCACTTGAGTCAACGTCGATATGTCACCAAATGCATTGAAGCCGATGCTCTGGACATTGTCGGGAATGACGACACTGGTGATACCAGAGTAGGAGAAGGCCCATTCTTGAATGATGGTGACGTTGCTGCCAATGGTTACAGATGTCATGTTTGAGCTGCCACGGAACGCATTGGCACCGATTTCAGTCACCCTGTATGTTTTGCCTCCATAAGTCACTGTCGCGGGAATGGTGATGCTACCACTGTAGGTGTTTTCGCCGCCATTATTGGTTACGCTCACCGTGTTACTGCCAGTGATGGCATAATAGATGCCATTATAGACAAAGTCGTAATTTTTTGTCGTGACAATGTTGGCGAAACTACTCCAGTAGTTGGCGTTTCTATAGGCAATGACCGCTCCGGGACTGGGCACATAAAGTGTAGCACTATTGGTCACCGTGCTGGGAAAGGTTGTGCTCGAGATGGATGGCGGTGTGGTGGCATTGCAGATGATGGTACGCAAAGCGTTGCATCCCGTGAAGGCCGAACCGCCGATTGACGTCAGTCCGCTGCCCAGCGTGATCTTTGTCATGGCACTACAGCTCTCAAATGCCCAATTTTCGATTGTTAAAACATTATCAGGAATGTCAATCTCGGTAAGTTTGGTACAGCCCCAGAAGGAATCATAACCGATATTTTTGACATTACCGCCGATGCTTACACCCGTCAGGTCATAGCAGTTGCGGAACGCATACTTTCCGATTTCAGTAATTGGAATGTACTGCGGGTGCAATGCACCCATCGCAGCCTCTTCGGGAATATAGACAAAGCCACTGTAAGTGTTGTAATCTTCGTTATCTTCGTTATAGGTGATGGAAACGGTTCCGTCATCTAAGATGTCGCAATACAAATCATGCTCATGATCATGAAAGTAAGAGGCCATGGCTGATGATGCAGTGAATAAGAACAGTAGTAGCAGTAGTGCTGTTCTAAGCGGGTAATGGGTTCTTTTCATAATTCTTTCAAGTTAAAATGTGCCTCCTAAATCCCTCAAATTTGGCATTTCCTGAATGGGTTAAGCAAGAGCAGGGATTTGGACAGTTGCGAAAAGCAAAACGTGCCGCTCTAGCATGAACTCGGATATAGATTAATTAATGTGGCAAAGATATTACAAATAATAAGAATTTCCAAATAAAAATCAGACTATCTGCATAACCTTCACCCATTGAACTATATGTTTACAAATGAAATGAAAAATGCTAAAAATATGAAGCGTTATTGGTTTGATGTAAAATCACGAAAGGCCGCGAACGGTTCATGATGATTCATGATACTCGTTTGCGGCCTTTCGTGGATTTTTAGGGCTGTGCCGTTATTTTGCTTTCTTCACAGCGGGCTTTTTAGCAGCCGGTTTCTTGGGCGCGGGCTTCTTGGCCGCAGGCTTCTTTGGTTCTGCTTTCTTGGCAGGAGCCTTCTTGGCTGCGGGCTTTTTGGCGGGCACCTTTTTCTTGGGCGCTGGCTTCTTCTCGGGCTCGGGAGCTGGCTTTTCCTCCTCTACGGGGGCGGGCGCTTCGTCGATGGGGAAGTCTCCCGTGGTGTCCTTGACGATGTTGTTGCGCATCATCTCGACCTCGCGGTGCAGCTTCTCGATTTCCTGCTCCTGGTTGCGGATGGTCAGCAGCAGCGAGTTGAGCTCCTCGTTGTCGATGCTGGCAGGGTACTGCTCCTCGACACGGATCATGAAGTCGCTGAGGACGTTCATGTAGTTGGTGAATGCCGTGTAAGGCGAGTCGTAGGGGCTGTAGTGGCTGTGTACCGAGCCATCGTCACTGTGCTTGGTGGACATGTAGAAGAAGTGGTCACTGGCCTGCAGGTAGTTCCAGTCCTGCTTGATGCGGCGGTCGGTGCACAGACGCACACGCTCACCGATGGAGTAAAGCTTCTTCACTGCCTCCTGCTGCAGGGTGTTGCCCAGCCATGCGCTGGTGTCGCGTGCAGCGTCGGTCCATGACATGGGATAGGGCACTGCAAGCTCGGCAACGGGTTTGAACTTGGAAACGACCTCGCTGGGTGTCCAGAACTGGATGTCCTTCTCGGCGGCAAAGCGTGGCAGGGCCTTCATGAACTCAAAGATGCCGCTTTCGCGCGGTTGCAGCTCTCCAAAGGTGTCATAGTTCATGAACAGGTTGATCAGTTGCTCCTCCTGAGGCAATTCGTCAATCCAATGGATGTACTTGTCGGCGGTGAGGGGGTAAGAGGCCCACTCGGGGTTGCTGAAGCGGAACGAGATATCATCGCTCAACTTGCCGTTCTTTAACATCAGTTTGAGTTTGGGGGCTGATGCCGAACTGTAGAGGAAGTTGGGAGAGCGCCAGCCGAGCACATGCTTGGCATCGGCGGTGATGGCGGCTTTGAAGCCCATGGCATAGACCATCGACGCGATGTCGTCATCGTAAATCAACTCAGTGTTGCGGAACACTTTGGGTTTCTGGCCGAAGAGCTGGTAAATCTTCTTGTCGTGGGCCTTGACCTGGGCGACAAACTCGTCGGGGTCATAGAGGGACGAGAGGCTGTGGGCGTAAGTCTCGCTCAGGAATTCCACACATCCCGTGTCAGCCAGTTCCTTCATCGAGTCGATAAACTCGGGCACATACTGCTCCAATTGCTCCAGCGCGGTGCCGCTGATGGAGAATGCCACCTTGAAATTCTTGCCGTTCTGGCGAATCATGTCGAGCAGCATCTCGTTGGCGGGCAGGTATGACCGCTGGGCGATGCGAGTGATGATGTCGTCGTCGGCAAAGTCATCATAGTAGTAGTGGTCGTTACCGATGTCAAAGAAACGGTAGTGTTTCAGACGGAACGGCTGATGAATCTGGAAATAAAAACAAATCGCTTTCATAACTGTATTGTCTTTTTAGTTAATTTCAGTAATAATAAACTACTAATTACGCTAATTATACTAATTGTCAGTTGATTAAATTCGATAAATTCGTGTAATTCGTAGTTTTTGAGTTTGAATTATCGGTTGATGAGGTTGCGGTAGATGTTGATGACCTTGGCGCCTGCCTTGTCCCAGGTGATCTGGTTGACCTCGGCAAGACCTTGCTCACGCAACTCGTTGTACATTGCAGGATACTCGATAATGCTGTAGATGGCATCGGCCATGGCGTTGGTGTCCCAGTAGTCGATCTTGATGACATTGTCCAGGATCTCGGCACAGCCGCTCTGCTTGCTGATGATCGACGGCACGCCCATCTGCATCGCCTCCAGCGGCGAGATACCGAACGGCTCGCTCACCGACGGCATGATATAGACGTCGCTGGCTGCCAACATCTCATACACCTGCTTGCCCTTGAGGAAGCCGGTGAAGTGGAAGCGGTCGGCGATGTCACGCTTGGCGGCAAGACGTATCATCTTGTCCATCATGTCTCCGCTACCTGCCATCACAAATTGTGCATTGTTGACCTTGTGTAACACCTGTGCGGCGGCCTCGACGAAGTATTCGGGGCCTTTCTGCATTGTGATGCGCCCCAGGAAGGTGATGACCTTGCTAGTCTTGCCAGGAGGCGCCTCCAGGTTGAGCAGTTCCTCGTTCAAGGGCTCCACAGCGTTGTGTACAGTGGTCACCTTGTCGGGGCTGATGCCGTATTTCTCGATGACGGTGCGGCGCGTCAGGTTGCTCACGGTGATGATGTGGTCGGCGTTGTTCATGCCGTCCTTCTCGATGCTGAATACCGTGGGGTTGACGTTGCCGCGCGAGCGGTCAAAGTCGGTCGCGTGAACATGGATGACCAGCGGCTTGCCCGTCACCTGCTTGGCGTGGATGCCAGCGGGGTAGGTGAGCCAGTCGTGGCTGTGGATGACGTCGCAGTCCACCGTGCGGGCAATGACACCTGCCACGATGCTATAGTTGTTAATCTCTTCCAACAGGTTCTCGGGATAACGGCCAGAGAACTCGATGCAACCCAGGTCGTTGGTGCTCATGTAGTTGAAGTCACCATAGATGTGGTTGCGCAGGTCGAAATAGAATTGCGGATCCATCACATTGCCGATGCGGCTCTGCACGTAATCCATATTCACATCGCGCCATGCCACCGGAGTGCAGTTGGCGCCAATGATGTTGGCAAAATCCTTGGGCTCGTCGCCCCAGGGCTTGGGGATGACGAAGGTGATGTCCATATCACCATTCTGCCACATGCCCTTGGTGAGACCGTAACTCGCTGTTCCTAATCCTCCCAGGATGTGAGGCGGAAATTCCCAGCCGAACATTAATGCTTTCATATCTCTAGTATTATTATTTAGTCTTATTATCTCATTGTCTCATTGTCAGGTTGTTGATGTCGTCCCTGCAGAAAGTACTATATGTGAATCTTTGTCTCATTGGAATTCTTCGATATCACGTATCCATGAATATATATTATCGCCCCAGATTATTAGGTCATGTATAGCAAGTTTAGTGTATCGCGCATATGAGGCAGATTGAGCAGACCCAGGTAGAGGAGAATAGTGGCTATCGCAATGATGATGAAATTCAACACGATGTTATGGATAGATAACGGCTTCTTGCCCTGGTATTCCACTACATGGCACTTGAACAACAGGTCACCGATACGTTTTCCACAAATCAGGAAAAATACCAATTCCAGTGGCCATAATAGCAAGGTAATATTCCTCAGAAACAATCTAATCGGGTTGTGCGGGACGACTTCTAACTGCAACAGGCGTTTCCCGAGTCCTTGACCGGTAAAGCCTTCCCGAGCATAGAAGCACACTGTAACAAACAAAGCTATAAAAAGGTCAAGATGCTTGATTGTGAACAATGTGGACAACATGAACACAAGAGCGTAACACACGAAAAGAACAAAGCAATCTATAATGAATGCAAGTAAACGTTTTGTCTTCATACCTAATTGAATAATTTACGATAAGCTACAATGTACTTACTTGATGAGAGCAGAAAACGATGTCATATCATCTTCTTTTTTTATTCGTCAATGATATGCAGGTTCTTGAAAGTGCGCAACACACGCAAGATGCCGCCCACGTTGGGGGCGAAGCTCACGGCACCGCGGCCGATGAAGGGCGGGTTGCCGTCGTAGAGTTCGCTCAACGAGCCGATGCAGCCTTCCTTCATCTCGTCCTCGAAGCCAATCATCATCCTCTCGATGAAGGAGATGCTGTTCAGACCGAAGACGCGGATATAGGCCTTGCTGTAGAAATCCATCAGCCAGGGACGTGCACTGCCGGCGTAGTAGGCTGTCTGGCGCTCCTCGGGTGTGCCCAGATACCAGGGGATGTAACCGTAGCTGTTGGGGCTGAGGGTACGCAGGCCCTTAGGCGTCAGCAACTCGCGGGTGGTGATGTCGAGCACGCGTTTGCGCTGGCGGCGGTCCAGCGGGCTGTAGTCGGTAGCGGCGGCGATGATCATGTTGGGCCGCACGCTCAGGTCGGTGTAGCTGCCGTTCACATAGTCGTACAGGTAGCCATAGTCGGTCATGAACGTCTCGATGAAGGCGGGTTTGCACTTGTCGGCAATCTCGTTGCAGCGCTCGACGAATGCTTTCTCCTCTTCAATCTCACCGAAGAGTTCCTCCACGGCAAACCTGAGGGCGTTGTACCACAATGCGTTGAATTCCACAAGATAACCCGTGCGGGGAATCAGCGGTGTGCCATCGGGGTGGGTGCTGTTCATCCACGAGACGGGGCGCTTGGTGCCGTCGGTGGTCACAAGGCCGTTAGGCTCCAACTTGAGGTTGGGGTGGTGACCGTCGGCAATAAAGTTAATGATGTCCTTGACCAACTTGCCGTAGCGCTCACGGGCGGCCTCGGCATTCAGGTCGTGGGCATAGCGCTGTATGGTCCAGATGGCCCACAGGGGCACGTCGGGCAGATCCAGTCCGACGAGATGCTTGTCGAGGGTGCCGTCGCGCATCCAGTCGTTGAGGGCCCGTTGGGCAGTGTCCATGATCAGCTCAAAGTCCTGGCGATGGTGTACCGACAGGGTGCAGCCCGGCAGTGCGATGAACTCGTCACGGGCGCGGATCTTGAACCAGGGATAGCCGGCTAGCAGGTAGTGGCCCTCGTTGTTGGTGATATAGAACTGCTTGGCGCTGTTCTTCATGCAGTTGTAGAAGCTCGTGCGCGGTGTGCGCGGCTTGATTTCGTCCTCATACATCTTGGTGAGCGTGCGGGTGTTCACTTCCTCGACGCCAGCCGAGAAGATGAGCGGTTCGCCCTTCTTGATCTCGACCTCGAAGTAGCCGGGCACATACAGGTCCTCGCTATAGGGGATGCCACGCTCCTGGTCCTTGATATACTCGATGTTCTTATACCAGTGCGGGTCAAACACGAAGCGGGGCTTGTGGTTCATCTGCATGTAGAGGGTGGGGTAACCGTTGTACATGCAGGTGGCAATGCCGTTGGCCACTTCCTGATACTCACGGCTGGCTACAGCGTTCTCCACGCACAGGTCATTGGCGTTGCGGAAGGCCAGGAAGGGCCTGAACTGCAGCGTCGTAGCCGAGTGGGCATCCACCAGCGTGTAGCGGATGAGGATGCGGTTCTCGTGAGTGATGAAAATTTTCTCCTTCTTCAGGATGACGCCACCCACGCGGTAGGTCGTCGTCGGAACACGCTCGCAGTCATACTCGCGGATGTACTTGTGGCCGTTGGGGCTGTAGGTGTCGCCCTTGTAGCGGTGCAGACCCAGGTTAAAGGGTGCACCATGCTGGATGACCGTCTCATCGAGCGTGGACAGCAGCACGTGGTTGTTGTCGTCGAGCTCGGGAACGGGGATGACCAGCAGGCCGTGTTGCTTGCGGGTGTTGCATCCCACGATGGTGGTGCAATGGTAGGCACCCGACTGATTGGTGCGCAACATCTCCTTGGGCAGCGACTGCTCAAGATTGATCATCAGGTTTTTGTCAAATTTTAGATAACTCATTATTATTTAGTTTTAAGTTTTTGGTCCTTCAGTTTCTGTTTGAGGGTTAGACGTCGTCGGGCAGGGTGGGGGGCACCAGGATGCGGATGCCCTTGTTCACGTTTTCGATGACCAAACGGGCTGGCATCATCATTGGGTCGCCGTCGATGTGGAGGATGTCGTCGGCCTGGCGTTCAATGATGACCTTCTTGCCGCGATAGATGCTTACGTGACGGTCTTTGTCCAACTGGCGGAAGAACAGCCGTGCCCCGATCAACGGACCCTGGATAATGCTGAAACCATGCATCACGGTCACGTCAATGAGCCCGTCTTGCATGGTTGCGCGTGGTGCGATGTAGGCGTTGTTGCCATATTGTGCCGCATTGCAGCAGGCAATGACAAACGCTCGCTCCTCAAGTTTGTTTCCGTCGATGTCGATGGTGTAATCTTGGGCTTTGTACTTGAAGAATTCCGTCAATGTCTTCTTGATGTAGGTGATGAAGCCTCGCGTGCCCTCGTTGGCAAACTTGTAGCTCACCTGGGCGTCAAAGCCCATGCCGCAGGTGCAGAAGAAAGGTTTGCCGTTGATGGTGCAGTAATCAAACTCACCCACGACACCGTTATTGAGCACTTGAAGGGCGCGACTTGCATTCATGGAGATGCGCAGGTGACGTGCCAGGCCATTGCCCGACCCGCAAGGCACGATGGCAAGAGCCGTATTGGTGCCGACCAGTGCGCTGCCCACCTCGTTGACCGTGCCGTCACCGCCGATGGCGACCACGACATCAATGCCTTCGTTAACGGCCATTTCGGCGATTTCGCGGGCGTGGCCGGCATATTCGCTCATCACGATGCTCACATCGTTGTGGTCGGTATCCACCACTGTTTCGATGAGGCGTGGGATTTTGTCCTTGCTGCCGGTGCCCGACACAGGATTGATGATGGCGAGTATGTGCCTTCGTTTCTCTTCCATTCCCTGCAAAGATAATACTTTTTTATGTGTTTTTTTTGATGATATGAAGAATTTGAGATATTTTTGTGAAAAAAATATTAACAACCCGTTTTTTATTGCTGGAAAACTATGAAAAAGGTTAGTATAAACCTCCTGACAAATGTGATTTTGCTGCTTGCTGGCATCATTCTCATCATCTTTCATCGTGTGCCCAATATTCTGGAATGGGGCTGCCGTGTCTTGGGTGCCATGTTCCTGTTACCCGCCATTGCCTATCTGGTCATGGTGGCTGTGCGCCATTCCGATGCGCGCACCAGTGCCGATTATATGGGTGTGCTGCCCGCCATTGGTGGACTGTGCTTTGGCGTGGTGATGATGATCAAGGCCCACTTGTTTGACGGCATCCTGCAGATGCTGATGGGAATTTTGCTGCTCGCTTTGGGCCTGTTCCACGTCATCTACCTGCTGATGTCCAGAGACACCCTCAAAATCAAGGGGTGGTATCACTTGTGCCCGATATTGGTTGTGCTGTGCGGCATCCTGTCACTCGCGCTGCCGGCCTTGCGCGACAATGTTTCGCTCGTTGTCCTCATCACGGGCATCTGCCTGCTGCTGTTCAACTTCACCAGCCTGCAGGAGTACCTCGCCGAACGCCGCCTTCGTCGTGCCTTGTCAAAACCTGCCACCGAATTGGCGCCTGTCGCCGATGATTCAGCTGTAGAAACAACGATCAACACCGATGAGCTTGAGTAACGTAATCAATGAACTGATTTTGCTCATGAGCTACCCCAGAGCAAACAGTACCGAAATCGGAGACGACGTCCATGCCTGCGCGAATTGCGGCCATGAGTATCAGGGCAACTTCTGCCCCGCTTGCGGCCAGAAGGCCACCGCGGGACGTATCACCTGGGACACCGTGCGCAGCGGTGTGTTGGACGTGTGGGGACTGGGTTCTCGATCCTTGCTCAAGTCCTTGTGGAACCTGATTGTTCACCCCGGCAGTTTCATCAGTGATTACATTAACGGCAAGTGGCAGGTGAGTTTCCCGCCTGTCAAGATGTTGGTGATCGTGGCGGTCTTGCTCTATTTTTTCGGTCGGCTGATTTATCCCGAGTTTTGGAACGACTTGTTTGATGAGGATGTGGAGAGCACAGCGGCGGGGGTTGGCGGTTTTGTCGACACTGTGGTTTATTGGATTGTTTCGCACCCGGAGTGGTCAATCCTGTTCTTGTTTTCATTCCTGATTGTTCCCACATGGTTCGTTTTTCGCCACGCTCCGCGCAACACGCGTCACACGCTGCCGCAGGGCTTCTTCATCCAGGTGTTCCTGAGTGTTCAGTTCTACCTGTGGCTGTTTTTCTGCTCGTTCGTTCTCAAGCTGTGCGGCCTAGGCATGGACCTTGTCATGACCATCTCTTTTGCCGTAGGAATGCCGCTGCTGGTGTGTGTTGACTACAAATCGCTGTTTGGTTACGGATGGTGGGGTACGTTTTGGCGATTAGTGGTGGTCTACAAGTTCGCTTATCTGTTCCTGGCAACTCTGGTTTTATTAACGGTTTTATTTGACCGATTGGTTTTGTCGTTAGGAGGAGACCTCTCGATTCCGGTGCTTCTGGTCAGAATACTCTGCGTAATCGCGTTGATATTGCTGGTTATTTTTGTTATTGACATGATTAACCGCAAGAGTTGGCGCACGGCAGGGTGGCTCAAGGCGCTGCGGTTACCGTTCATAGCGCTGGCTGTGGTACTGGTCTTGATATTCGTCGGCGAGATGATGAGACCGGGTGGGATATCAGCCATCATTGATATGTTGTTTTTAGAATGATTGAGAATATATTGATAGATGTCTTCACTGAAAGAAAAATATAAACAGTTCCGCCGGTGGCAGCAGCAACCGTTTGATTATCAAGATGACCATGAGTATCACCGGTGTTGCAACTGCGGTGCCGAATTTGCGAGCAATTATTGTCCCCGATGCGGCCAGCGGGCGATTTTGGGCCCCATCAACTGGCACAATGTGTGGCAGGGCATCTTGGACATGTGGGGAATAGGTACACGCTCGTTGCCTTACTCGCTGTGGCAACTCATTTGGCGTCCCGGATACCTGATGCGTGATTACATCAGCGGCAAGCGCATGGTGAGTTTCCCGCCTATCAAGATGCTCGTGGTGATGGCGCTGATCCTTTTCCTGTTGAACAATATTCTCGGCATGAACTATGATGAACCCTCAAGTGATTTTGTTAATCCAAACGCTTATGAAGTCTTTCAGGAAAAAATCATCGACTGGCTGGGAAAACACATTTCGTGGACAGTATTGTTGAGTTTCTCATTGTTTGTCATTCCTGTATGGCAACTGTTTCGCCAGGCTCCGCGCTTCCCGCGGCATACCTTGCCCCAGGGTTTCTATATCCAGGTCTTTATCGGCGTACAGTTTCTCATGTTCATGTCACTGATGATTTTGCTGTTCTATCTCATCCCGTCCTTGTCTGGTGATGGCGACACAGCAACGTCTGTCATGATCACTTTTGCCCTGCCCATCATAGCGATGATTGACTTTAAGCAACTCTTCGGTTATGGGTGGTGGGGTACCCTATGGCGTGTGTCGCTCTGCGCCCTACTCATATTGCTTATTGTTAAGTTGCTCTTCGCTGTCGGTGGCGTTGTTTACTACATCCGTGCGTGGGATGAACACGAGATTGCGAAGTACGGGGTGAAAAGCATCAACCATCTGTCTACGCTTTGGGTTCTGTTTGAAATTATCAACGTCATCAACTCCTGGTCCTGGCTAAACAATCATTGGCCCAAGAATCTTTGGCGGCTTGTATTGGCACTTGTGACCTTCTTGCTGGTAGCCTACATCTCCAACCGGTTGGGGTTTGACAACTCGCTACAGAATGTGATGAATACATTTACCGAGTAAGGATAATATCATAGAAAACAAGCGGCGCGCCCTCGATGATGAAGGCGCGTCGCTTGTTTCGTTGTTCCAGCCGTGAGCGCTCACGGCAGTGATGTCTTGTCTTCTTATTTCTTCTTGCGGTTGCCGTAGCGCTGCATGAACTTGTCCACGCGACCTGCGGTGTCGACGAGCTTCTGCTTGCCGGTGAAGAAGGGGTGAGAGGTGTTGGTGATCTCGAGCTTTACCAGGGGATAGGTGGTGCCGTCAATCTCAATGGTCTCCTTGGTGTTCACCGTGCTGCGGGTGATGAAAACCTCCTCGTTAGACATGTCCTTGAAAGCAACCTCGCGATAGTTGCTGGGATGGATATCCTTCTTCATTGTTTCGATATATCTTTTAAATGTTAAACTTACAAATTGTGGCGGTGGTAAACGCCTCTTGTTGTAATGGCGCGCAAAGGTACAACGATTTTTTGAACTGGAAAAACTTTTTCCCTTTTTTTATCGAAAACAATAAAAACTACCCCTTTTTTTGCCTGTAGATTAAAAATAATGAGTAATTTTGCAGGTCAATTTTGACCGTTATAGATAATTGAAAGAACCTAGATATGTTTGGCAAACTCTTCAAGAGTAAGAAGGAGCAAGTTAAACTCTTTTATAATACTGATATCCACAGCCACATCCTCCCGGGTGTGGACCATGGCTCACAGTCGATTGAACAATCGCTGGACATGCTGCGCGCCGAGATGGAGATGGGCATTAACCGTGTCATCCTCACCTCGCATGTGACAGCAATGACATTTGAGAACACGCGTGAAAGTCTGATGGATGCATTCCTGAAGCTTAAGGATGCCGTGACCGATGCCGGTCTGGAGATTGAACTGGAGCTGAGTGCCGAGTACAGGATGGACGAGTACTTTGACAAGGAATATGCTGCCGACCATCTGATACCGATGCCTGGCAATTACATCCTGTTGGAGAACTCTTTCCAGCAAGAGTTGATGAACCTGGATGACCTGCTGTTTGACATGCAGGTCAAGGGCTACAAAACCATCCTTGCCCATCCCGAACGCTACACTTATTATTCCAGGCGTCGCAAGCGCTATGAGCAACTGCACAATGCGGGTGCCCGTTTCCAGATCAACATCCTGTCATTCACAGGCTACTTCGGTGAGGAGGCCCGCGACAGCGCGCTGTGGTTTGTGCGCAATGGCATGATTGACTACTTGGGCAGTGATATGCACAACGTGAAGCATGCCCACATCATCATGGACTATATCAACTCCAAGGAGTGGAAAAAGATCAGCAAGGAAATCGAGCCCACCATCAAGAACGATTATATCACCTGGTAAAGACCGGTAAGGATACTAAAACAAGCCCTATGTTTGTGCTGTCAAAGTCAAACATAGGGCTTGTTTTCTTTTTATATTTGGTTTTCAGTTTTAAGTTTGTCTGGTTATTGTGGCGTGTCACGTTGTTCGGCGGGGAGGTCCTGCTGGATGATGGAGCGGCACTGATGGCTCACCTCGGCAATGTCGTTGCCCCCTGTGTGCTGGATGGGCTCGTGGAAGGTGAGGGTGATGGTGCTGGGGGTGACGTTGAAGGTGCTGCGGGGCATCACCTTGTAGCTGCCGTCGATGGTGATGGGCACGACGGGCAAGCCGAATTCCAGCGCGAGCTTAAAAGCGCCGTTCTTGAAGGGACCCATCTTTCCGGTGTCGGTGCGGCGTCCCTCGGGGAAGACAACAATCGACATGCCGCTGTGCAGTTTCTTCTTGGCGGCTGCCATGGTGTCGCGCAGACCCTGGGCGGTGTGGGTGTCAACCAAGATGTGGCCTGCCATGCGGCAAGCTGTTCCGATGATGGGGATATTGGTGATGCCCTTGCGCATCATCCACTTGAAATTATGCCCTAGGAAACCGTAGATGGAAAATATGTCGTATGCGCCCTGATGATTGGCGACAAACACGTAACTCGTCTCGTGGTCGATCAGTTCACGGCCAACGACACGCACTTTCACCAGGTGGATCCAGCACCACACCCTGGCCCACCATTTGGCAGGGTAGTAGCCCCAATAGTCCTGGTCAAAAAGACAGCCAATGATGGTTATCAGAGCTGTGATGATGCTGTAAACCAGCATGATGGGTGCCACAATGCACCACTGGTATATGCGATAAAGATAAATCATTATCAATAGACTGTCGTGAGTGTGGATAAGGCAAATACCAACGTAAACCTTACCCCAGAATCATGTTGTCCTGGGGTAAGATTGTGTTGTGAAACGGGGTTTACTTCTCTTCGGCGTCGGTGTCGGGAGCGATAAGCTTGTAGCCCTTGCCGTGGATGTTGATGATCTCGATAGTGGGATCATCTTTGAGTTTCTTGCGCAGCTTGGTGATGTAAACATCCATCGAGCGTGCGTTGAAGTAGTTGTCGTCAATCCAGATGGTCTTGAGGGCGAAGTTGCGCTCCAGAATCTCGTTCATGTGGGCGCACAGCAGGCTCAGCAGCTCGCTCTCCTTGGTGGTGAGGTTGTCGCTGCGGTCGTCGGTGAACAGGACTTGACGCTGGGTGTCGAAGGTGAACTTACCAATCTTGTAAACGGTCACCTCTTTGCCCTTCTTGCCCTTGACGCGGCGCAGGATGGCCTCGATGCGCAGCACCAGCTCTTCCATCGAGAAGGGCTTGGTGATGTAGTCGTCGGCACCAATCTTGAAACCTTCCAGGATGTCCTCCTTAAGGGCCTTAGCGGTCAAGAAGATGATGGGCACGTCACTGTTGACGGCACGGATTTCCTGTGCGAGCTGATAGCCGTCCTTCTTGGGCATCATCACGTCAAGCAGGCAGATGTCATACTTGCCCTTGAGAAAAGCCTTGTAACCGGCTTCGCCATCGGCAAACAGTTCGGCCTTGTAGCCTTTGTCCTCGAGATACTCACGGGTGAGGGTACCCAGGTTCTCGTCATCTTCGCATAAAAGAATTCTCAGTTTGTCTTCCATAATTGTCATTTTTTTATTTAAGTTTCTATATATCGTTATTTCCTAAATTTCACTAACCTCTAATCACTAATCACTAATCACTAATCACTTGTATAGTGGTAATGTGATAATGAATTTCGATCCACGGTTGACCTCGCTCTCGGCACGGATGGTGCCGCCAAACAGGTCAATCATCTTGTGGACGTAGGCCAATCCCAGTCCGAAGCCCTTCACGTCATGGCGGTTGCCGGTCGAGACGCGGTAGAACTTCTCGAAAATCTTCCTTAGGTCCTCGCGCTTCATGCCGATGCCGTTGTCCTCGACGGTGATCTGGATGTGGTCCTCGTCAGGGTTGACGGTGGTTACGGTGAGTTCGGGCGCGACATCTTCGCGGCGGTACTTGACAGCGTTGTCCAGCAGGTTGAAAATCACGTTGGTGAAGTGCATGCGGTCAACGTTGATAATAGGATCCTCGGCATCGAGGTTGGCGTTGATGTGTCCGCCGTATTTCTCGACCTTCAGTTTGAAGGTGTTGATGACGTTGTAGATACTGGCGTTAGCATCCTCTTCCTCAAGGCGCATGGTGGCGTTCTTGCGGTCGAAAAGCGAGAGTTGCAGCACCTTCTCGACCTGGAAACGCAGACGCTTGGTCTCGTCATTGATGACGCCTGAGACGTGTTTGAGCATTTCGGGACTCTTGCGCACGCTGTCATCGTTCAGCATCTGTGCTGCAATCGAGATAGACGAGATGGGCGTCTTGAACTCGTGCGTCATGTTGTTGATGAAGTCATTCTTGATTTCACTCAACTTTTTCTGCTTGAAGGCCACCGAGATGGTGTAGAGGAATACGCCCAGCAGCAGGAAGGTGAATGCCAGCGAGGGCACAAGGAACTTGACCGATGAGAAGATGTAGTCACTCTTGGTGGGGAAGGTGACGCAGAGGGTGTTCTGCTTGCTCTTCGGGTCGTTGGGGAATAGCAGCTGTGTGTAAACGTCTTGCTGGGACATGGGAGAGTAGCCGCTTGTCTTATAGACCACGCCACTTGTCTTGTTGACGATAGCAAACTCAAAAGGCAGGCTTAGCCCATTGAAGTCCAGCTCAGAGCGCAGATAACTGGATACTGTTGTGCTGTCGGCTCGTTCCTGGATAGGACGATCGCTGGAATGGTTCAGTATGTTGAGGATGACCTCATAGAGCATGCTCTTCTGATACAGGAATTGGCCCCTGAGGATTTCCTGCTTGTCCTGATAGCTATCATTTAGAGCTTTCAATTTGTTGCGGTTGGCAGGACGCAGGTCGGCAGGATTCAGGGTCTTGAGCGTTGTGTCGATGTTTGAGTCATTGCCCTCGCCAAATCCAAAACTGTTTTTCCTGATGCCTGAGTACATCTGCTCGGCTTCAGTAAGGTCCTGGTCAAGGAAATATTTGGTCTCATTCTGCTCCAGCAATGTGGACACACTGTTGAGGCTGCGCTTCACGTTCTCGTAGAACTGGTTGTTGCGCATGGCGACCATCTTTTCCAAATAGACGATCTGCATGGCGAGCAGTCCCAACAGGGCTATCGCCATCACTACCGTCAATATCCATATCGTTGATCTCTTCATGAGAGTTCCTTTCTCTGTTTTATGACTTTGATTTTAACAATCAACGGCAAAATTAACACTTTATTGTGAAAAAGCAAAATTTTCGTTCACTTTTTACTGAAAAATTTAACCCCAAATGTTAAAACGCCCACTTTCTCCGCCAAATAGAACAAAAAACATGGACGACCCACTTGGGGGCCGCCCATATAATATAATGTTGAGGACAGGTGAGGGGGATTAATCCTCGTCCTGCTTGCTCTCCTCCCGGTCTTTGAGTGTTATAGCAGTGGTGTCATATATGCTGGTAGGAGTAGTGTGTCACCGTCGGTTTGTAATTCTTTGGTGTAGATCATGACTTTTTTACCGATACGTGAAGCATATTTCAGGCAGAAAGCATCGAGTGATGCATGGCTTTTGTATCCCGATGATTTGACTTCTATTGGGACGAGTTTGTTGCCTCGAGTAATCAGGAAGTCAATTTCGTAGTTGTGTTTTTCGTCTTTCGGGAATGTGTGGTAGAACAACTTGTCTCCTCGTGCTGTCAACATTTGTGCCACAACATTCTCATAGATGTAGCCAAGGTTTGCGGCCAGTTTATCCGAGAGTAGTTTCTGATAGATGATGTTGTCGGTGTAGTCTTTATCCCAAAAACAAAGTGTAACAAATAGTCCAGTATCAGCTAAGTAGATTTTGTATCGGGATAGATCTTTATTCAGTGACATGCCTACCATCGGGTCGGTGCACCTGTGGCAGAAGGTCGTGGTCTTGCTTTCCGATAACATTTGCATCAGTTCTGCTATTCTCTCTTGGCTCTTGTTCCCAATCACGGGATATGGTTGATAGCGTGATGTTTTGGCGCTTAACTGGGCGGGGATGTTCTTAAACAAATTTTCGACATGACCGCTTGGGTCGATTTTTTGGAAATCGTCGAGATATAATCTGATGATTTCTCGTTTTGTCTTGTCAACTAAACTTAAGTTGTTGGTCTCCAGAAATGTGTTAACGCTTTGAGGCATGCCGCCAACTAATAAATAGAGGCGGAAATCATGCATTGCCTTACGGTGGGCGGCCTTCAGTGGAGTTTTGAGGTCATAGAATTGTTTTAACAGTTCCATTGTTGCTTCGTCACCCAATGCCCATCTGAATTCCTCGTAGTCGAGGGGATGCATTGTGACTCTTTCTTCTTCGCTGGGGATGGTGATGCCAGTTGTGTTCTTCTTGATGCTGATTAGCGATCCTGTTTCGATGTAATCGTATCTGCCGTCGGCAACCAGATACTTGATGGCTTGTCGTGCCTTGGGGCATTGTTGCACCTCGTCAAAGATAATGAGAGACTTCCGCTGTTTGAGCACTACATTGTAATGCTGTTGCAGCTGCAAGAAGATGTCATTCAAATTTGTCAAGTCATCAAATAATTCTTTGATTCTCGCCGGGGTATTGTTAAAGTCAATGAGGATGTGAGTTTCATATTCTTGTATGGCAAAAGTTGAGACGAGTGTTGACTTGCCGACCCGTCTGGCTCCCTCAATCAGCATTGCTGTCCTCCCTTGGCTTTCTTTCTTCCAAAGCAGTAATCTGTCGTATAATTTTCGTTTAAAAATGCGCATGTTATATATCTTGTTGATTTACATCTGCAAAGATATGAATATTATTCTTACCCGCAAATCTTTTTATTAAAAATCTGTAGTGGCCCCGAAATTTTTAAGCATAAAATCTGTAGTAACCCCGAAATTATCTCATTAAATTGGATAATAATAAAAATTATGGACGGCCCGAAGCGGGTCGCCCATATTTATATAATGTGGAGGACAGGTGGGGATTAATCCTCGTCCTGCTTGCTCTCCTCGTACTCCTTGAGCAGCTGAGCCTGCACGTCGGCGGGCACGAGCTCGTAGCTCGAGAACTTCATGTTGAACGAAGCGCGGCCACCCGAGATAGAGCTCAGGGCGGTGCTGTAGCTCGACATCTCCTTCAAGGGGATGCGTGCCTTAACGCGCTCCATACCATTGGCGCTCGACATATCCATCATGATGCCGCGGCGGCCCTGCAGGTCGCTCTGAACACCACCCATGCAGTCGCCGGGCAACAGGATCTCGACGTCATAGACGGGCTCGAGAACCTTGGGGTTAGCATCGCGGAACGCGGTGGAGAAGGCGTTACGTGCGGCCAGACGGAAGGAGATTTCGTTACTGTCAACCGGGTGCATCTTACCATCGTAGATGCAGACGCGCACGTCGCGAGCGTAGCTACCGGTCAACGGGCCCTGCTCCATGCGGTCCATGATACCCTTAACGATGGCGGGGATGAAGCGTGCATCGATGGCACCACCGACGATACAGTTATAGACAACCAGCATACCGCCCCATTCCATGGGGATTTCCTGCTTGTCCTTGATGTTCATCTTGTACTCCTGGTTACCGAACTTGTAGGTGTCGGGTTCGGGCATACCCTCGCGGTAAGGCTCGACGATCAGATGAACCTCACCAAACTGACCTGAACCACCAGACTGCTTCTTGTGACGATAGTCGGCACGGGCGGCCTTGGTAATGGTCTCGCGGTAGGGGATGCGGGGCTCCTGATACTCGATCTGGATCTTGTCGTTGTTCTCGATGTTCCACTTGAGGGTGCGCAGGTGGAATTCGCCCTGACCGGAAACGATGGTCTGGCGCAACTCCTTGCTCTGCTCGATCAACAGCGTGGGATCCTCCTCGTGCATGCGGTTGAGGACGGCACCCAGCTTCTCGGTCTCGCTCTCGTTGAGGGCGCGGATGGCGCGCTGATACTTGGGAGCGGGATACTGGATGAAGTCAAACACGTGCTCGCAACCCTTCTCGTTGAGGGTGTTGCCGCAGCGAACGTCTTTCAGCTTCACGGCAGCGCCGATGTCACCAGCGTGGATCTCGTCGATCGGGGTCTTGTTCTGACCGCAAACCACGTTGATCTGGGCAAGGCGCTCCTTGCTGCCGCGGTTCATGTTGGTCAGGTCGGCACCAGCCTTGAGGGTACCGCTCATCACCTTGAAGTAAGAAACCTCACCGATGTGGCTCTCAACCGAAGTCTTGAAGAAGTAAATGCTAACGGGGCCGTTCTCGTCATACTTCACCTCGTCACCGTTGGTGTTCTTGGGAGCGGGCATCTCGGTCACGTCGGGCACGATCTCGGTCATGATCTCGAGCATGCGGTCGGTACCGATGTTCTTCTCGGCGCTAACGAGCATCACGGGGAAGATGCTGCGGTCCACCATGCCCAGGCGGATACCCTTGATAGCCTCTTCGTCGGTCAGCGTCATCTCGTCGAGGAACTTCATCATGAGCTCTTCGTCGTTCTCGGCAGCCATCTCGAGCAGTGCCATGCGGTACTCCTCGGCCTTGTCGGCGTGTGCGCCGTCGATGTCGGCTGCGGTAGCCTTGCCACCGTCCTTGGGCCAGGTGTACTGCTTCATGGACAGCACGTCAACTACGCTGTCGAAGCCGGGGCCTGCGTTAACGGGGAACTGCAGAGCTACGACCTTGTTGCCGTAGGTCTCGCGCAGCTGGTTATATACGTTGTCGAAGTCGCACTTCTCGTCCTCAAGACGGTTGATGACGAACATGAGGGGCTTGCCAATGCGCTCCACGGTGCGGAAGTTGTTCTGGCAACCTACATCGACGCCATTGCGGCCATCGATGACCAGCGCAGCAGCATCAGACACGCTCAGTGCGGTAACAGCGTTACCGACGAAGTCGTCACTACCCGGGCAGTCAAAGAAGTTGAGCTTCTTGCCGTTCTTCTCGGCATAGAAAACACAAGAGGATACGGAGTAACCGTACTCTTTCTCAACGGGGGTGTTGTCGCTCACGGTGTTGCCACCATCAACGGTGCCCCTACGGCTGATTGAGCCGCCCTCAAGGAGGATAGACTCGGTGAGAGTGGTCTTACCAGCGCCCTTGCCACCGACGAGAGAGATGTTCTTGATCTCGTTTGTTTTGTAAACCTTCATTAGTTTGATTTTGTTGTTAAATGGTTGTTATATAGTGAATTGTTGTTTATATTCGCTAAACAGCCTGCAAAATTACTAATTTTTGGCGGTAGTGACAACATTATTAAAAAGAATTTTATCAACAATTTGAAAAAAGGGCTTTTCATTGGCTTTTCTGCGGGTCTGTAGTGGGTGTTTTTGCTGAAAATGATTACTTTTGCAAAGTAAAGCCAATTAGTTGACGTGTGATGGCAGGCATCTATGTCCATATACCTTTCTGCGCGAGCCGCTGCATCTATTGTGACTTCTTCTCGACCCTGCGTTTGGAGGAGGCAGGTGCCCGTTATGTCGAGGCGGTGATTGCCGAAGCCCGTTTGCGGCGTGAGGAATTGCGTGGTGAACAGGTCAAAACACTATATATGGGTGGTGGTACTCCCTCGCAGTTGCCGTTATCGTTGTTCTCGCGGTTGGTTGAGGGTCTGCGTGAAGTTTTCGGCCTCGAGATGGTCGAGGAGTTCACAGTCGAGGCCAACCCTGACGATGTCACCCGCGAGTGGTGTGAAGGCATGGTTTCACTCGGTGTGAACCGCGTGAGCATGGGCGTTCAGTCCTTTGAAGACGACATCCTTCTCCACATCGGTCGGCGGCACACCGCCCGTCAGGTCGTAGAAGCTCTCGAGCGCTTGCGGAGTGCTGGCATCAATAACATCAGCATCGACCTTATTTTTGGCCTGCCAGGACAGACTGTGGACTCGTGGACAGAGTCAGTAAAACAGGCGTTGTCGCTCAGGCCGCAACACATCTCGGCATACGGGTTGACATACGAGGAGGGAACACGTCTATGGAGCCAGCGTGAGCATGGCAAAGTCGTTGAGGTGCCCGAGGAACAATGCTTGGAGATGTACCGCATCCTTGTCGAGTTGCTGCAAGGCACTGGCTATGAGCATTATGAAATATCCAACTTTGCCCTGCCGGGCTACCGCTCCCGCCACAACTCCTCCTATTGGAACAACACGCCCTATCTGGGCCTCGGTGCGGCAGCGCACAGCTATAACGGGACCGTCAGGCGTTATAATCCTGCCGACTTGAATGCCTATATCGATAAGTTGTTGAGTGGTCAGGTCGCCTATCAAGAGGAGGAACTGACGCTTTGGGAACGTTATGACGAACGGGTGATGTTAGGCCTTCGTACCAGCGAAGGTGTGGATGCTGTCAAGTTGCGGCAGGACTTCGGCGACGAGGCGTGGCACCATTTCATGAAGGAAGCGCAACCTCACATCGATGCAGGAAACCTGGTCAAGAAGAGTGATGCCCGTTATGTCCTCACCCGTGACGGCATCATGCTCAGCGACACCATCATCCGCGACCTCATGTGGGACGAATAAAGGTCTCTACAGAATATGCTTATTCTTCCAAAATGTCCGTTAAGAGTGATTTCAAGGGGCCTTGCGTCGTTTGTGCGGCTTCATGTTCGATAACGGCTCGCAGAGAGTCATTCAGTTGGATTTTCCCGATGATCATCAGGTTGAGGAGAAGGCGGTAGCCCGTGTATTTCACCAGGGGCTTTTCTTGTGAGATCAGTTGGCGGAACAGGGTGTCGCTGCTGTCAATGTGTCGCAGCAGTTTGTGGCACAGGTTGTCCGCAATCTCGACCGTTTCAACGCTTTCGCTCCATTGCAATGCCAGTTCCAGGTTCATCAATTTGGCAGGGTAGAGCATGGGGGCCGCCAGACGGCATTCGCGGGAGTTGGTGTCATTCCACAATTCACAGGCGATGGCGGCCAGCTGCTCAGCGTCGCCAACGGCCTCACGGGTCTGCGCCGCAATCCCTTGAATATCCACCAGCAGGCACCCCATAATCATGCCGTGCGGATCTCCCGCTTTCCTCATTTTGTCGGCCACAATCCCATTCCGGAAAGCAAAAAACTCCTTCCGTATCCCCCTTATTATCTCTTGTATCTTATCCATTGGTCAAAAAAATCTTAGCGTATTATCGTGAACCCTGTAGAGACGCAAAATCTTGCGTCTCAAAACGCGTCAGCCAATTCGTATAATTCGCGTAATTCGTAGTTTATTTTATACCGTGCGCGTCAGCCAAATAAAAAGTCTTTGATGTCTTGCGAGCTATGCGAGCAATCCAAATAAAATCTTAGCGACTTGGCGTGAGAACAGAGTGTGCGGATGCCCCCTAAAGCCTAAAACCTAAAGCCTAAGGCCTTGATAGTTTCCCAGCCAGGAAGCGCCCCGTGTAGCTCTCCTTGCACTGGGCGACCTGCTCGGGTGTACCTTCGACGACGATGTTACCGCCGTTGTCTCCGCCCTCAGGGCCCAAGTCTATGATGTGGTCAGCACACTTGATGACATCGAGGTTATGCTCGATGATGACCACCGTGTGGCCATTGCCGATGAGCTGGTCGAACGCCTTCAACAGCGTGTTGATGTCATGGAAGTGTAGGCCCGTTGTCGGCTCGTCAAAGATGAACAGGGTGTTGCCCTGGCGCTCTCCGCTCAAGTAGTAGGCCAACTTGACGCGCTGGTTCTCGCCACCCGAGAGCGTGGATGACGACTGTCCCAACTTGATGTAGCCCAGTCCCACGTCCTGCAGCGGCTTGAGTCGCCGCACGATTTTGTGTTCGTTGTAGGTGTTGGTCTCGTTGAAGAATTCGATGGCCTGGTTCACCGTCATGTCGAGCACGTCGCTGATGGTCTTGTCCCTGAAAGTCACATCCAGCGCGTTGCGGCTGAAGCGCTTGCCGTGGCATGCTTCGCAGGTCAGCGTGATGTCGGCCATGAACTGCATCTCGATGGTGATGGTGCCTTCGCCCTTACACTCCTCGCAGCGCCCGCCTGGCGAGTTGAACGAGAAGAATCCGGCATTGTAGCCCATCTGCTTGGACAGTTGCTGCTGGGCGAACAGTTGGCGTATCTCATCAAAGGCCTTCAGGTAGGTAGCGGGATTGCTGCGCGTGCTCTTGCCGATGGGACCCTGGTCGATGAATTCCACCGCTTGCAGTCGGCTCAGGTCGCCCCCGATGCCGCTGTGGCTCCCAGGCGCCTCGGCAGTCTGGTCATAGTTGCGTGCCAGGGCGGGGTAGAGGATTTTGCCCACTAGGGTCGATTTTCCCGATCCGCTCACGCCCGTCACGACGCTCATCACGCCCAGCGGGAATTTCACCGTGATGTTTTTGAGGTTGTTTTGGGTCGCCCCCTTGACTTCAATATACTGGCTCCACGGGCGCCGTTGACGCGGCACGGGGATGGAGAGGGTGCCGTTAAGGTATTTGGCGGTGTAGCTGTCGGTCGCACTGGCCAGGTCGCTGACTGGGCCTTGATAGGTGATGCGTCCTCCGTTGCGTCCAGCTTCGGGCCCCACGTCGATGAGGTAGTCGGCGGTGCGGATGATGTCTTCGTCATGTTCAACCACCACCACGGTGTTTCCCAGCTGCTGCAGCATCTTCAGGACGTGGATCAGGCGGTGTGTGTCGCGTGGATGCAGGCCGATGGATGGCTCGTCGAGGATATAGACCGAGCCGACCAGCGAGCTGCCCAATGCCGTGGCCAGGTTAATGCGCTGACTCTCACCGCCGGACAATGTCGCCGACAGGCGGTCGAGTGTCAGGTAACCCACGCCCACGTCGCACAGGTAGTCGAGACGGGAGTTGATTTCGGTGAGCAGGCGCTTGGCGATTTGGGCATCGGTCTCGTCGAGTTGCAGATGCTGGAACCACTGGGCCAACTGTTCAACGGGCATACGCACCATGTCGCTGATGGTCAGTCCGCCCACTTTGACATAGCTTGCTTGGGGCTTGAGGCGCGTGCCGTGGCAGGTGGGGCACACCGTCTTGCCGCGGTAGCGGGCCAGCAGCACGCGGAACTGTATGGCGTAGGATTTGCCTTTGACCCACTCAAAGAAGCCGTCGATGCCTGGCCACGAGCTGTCGCCCGTGCCGTGCCACAGCAGGTCGAGGTCTTTCTGGCTCAGTTCGTTGTAAGGTTTGTGGATGGGAAATCCGTGCTGTGCTGCCATATGGATGAATTCGCGTTTCCATTCGCCCATGATCTGTCCCCGCCAGCACATCACCGCGTCGTCATACACGGAGCGTCCGCGGTCAGGAACCACCAGCCTTTCGTCGATGCCGATGACGCTGCCAAAGCCCTCGCACGTGGGGCACGCCCCGACGGGGTTGTTGAAGTTGAACATCAGGTCACTCGGCTCCTCAAAGGTCATCCCGTCCAGCTCAAAGCGCTTCGAGAAACGGTGCTCGGTCATCGAACCGTCCTGCTGCCACATCACGACGATACACTCGTCCTTGCCCTCGTAGAAGGCCGTCTGCAACGAGTCCAGCAAGCGCATCTCATCATCACGGCTATGGGTCACTGCCATGCGGTCGATGAGCAGGCGGAAATCGCTGGCGTCAAGGTCGTCCTCGCTGGCCATGACCTCAGAGATATCGACAAACTTGCCGTCGCGGGTCATCAGGCGTGAATAGCCGCCCTTGATGAGGATGTCGAGCTGGGTGCGCAGGTCGCGCCCTTCGGGAACAATGACCTCGGTGAGCAGTGCCAGGCGGGTGCCGTCGGGGTAGGAATTGATGGTGTCGATGACATCATTGGCGGTGTGCTTCTTCACCACTTCGCCCGAGATGGGTGAGAACGTCTTGCCCACGCGGGCAAACAGCAGGCGCAGGTAGTCATAAATCTCGGTGCTCGTACCCACCGTGCTGCGCGAATTGCGTGTCACGGTGCGCTGTTCCACCGCGATGGCGGGAGGTAGGCCGTAGATGAAGTCACAGTCAGGCTTGGTCATGCGGCCCATGAATTGGCGAGCATAGGACGACAGGCTCTCCACATAGCGGCGTTGCCCCTCGGCATACAGCGTGTCGAACGCCAGCGACGACTTGCCGCTGCCCGACAAGCCCGTCACCACGACAAACTTGCCGCGCGGAATGGCCACGTCAACGTTCTTCAAGTTGTTGACGCGAGCCCCCTTAATGATAATATCACCTGATGTCGCCATGTCGTTTAAAAATAGCCCGCAAAGATAGTGCAAGCCGAAGACAAAGGCAAGAAAAAATGATTTTTTTTCTTCTTTGTTAAGGCGCAGCCTATCTTCGACGAAGTCAAAGATACGCATTTTTGTCGAGATGGGCAAACGATATAAATCTGAAAAGCTGAATTATGTCTCAATGTATTAGTGTTGTCAATTATTGTTCCTTTCCTGGAATTATTGATGCCCGCAAGCGGGCAGAAATACAAAAAAATATTTTGTTTAATTTTTATAAAAATTTTTGTTTAATTTCTCGAGCGAGATCAGTATTCCAGGCGACGAATGCGGATGCCAATTAGTTAAATTCGCGTAATTCGTAGTTTATTAAAACCATGCGCGGATGCCCCTCTAAACTCTAAACACTAAACTCTAAACTGCGGGCATTGGCCCGCTCTTTTCACACTTTTTTTTGAAAAAAATTGCCTGTATGAAAAAGTTGTAGTAATTTTATTGCCCAAATCAAGCGCCATTCCCTGTTGTTGGCATGGTTATTGCTTGTCAGTGCATTACTAAGACATTATTAATTATTTAATTAGAGATAAGAAGATATGAAACCGATTAACATTGTTATGGCAGTCGTGGGTGGTGCTATCGCCGGCGCTGCAGTGGGCTTGTTGTTTGCCCCCGAGAAAGGTGATGATACCCGCAAGCGCATTGCGGACGTATTGCGTGAACAGGGCGTGAAGCTCAAAGGCTCCAAACTCGACGACCTGGTTGACGACATCGCCGACGTGATGAAAGACTAATAGTAATAACCTGATTAAATCTAGACAATAAAATGAGAGGATTAAGCTTATTGTATGCCTTCCTGGGCGGTGCCCTGGTGGGTGCCTCGGCAGCTATCCTGTTTGCTCCCGAGAAGGGTTCCGACCTGCGCTCGCGCATCAAGGAGATGCTCAAGAAGAACGGCATCGACTTCAGTGACGACGAGGTGGAGCAGCTGGTGAAGCAGATCAGCGCCCAGATCGAGGACTGACAAAATTTCACGCTCCCTGACAGGTGGTGTCACCTGAAGTGACACTGCCTGTTCTTGGGTGTGTTAGTGCAAACCAAGGGGGGATAGAGCGTCACTCTAACCCCTAAACACTAACCTCTAAACTCTAAACTTCAAGACCGCATGAAGCGGGCTTGAATAAAAGCATGAATGAGATAGATTATAAAAAGCTGTTTTCCGAGGCCCGCAAGTACTTCTCCCTCGAGTGGGATTACACCAAGCTCACGGCGGTAGAGAAGTTGGCGGTGCTGCTCTCGGCAGTGGCGTTTCTCGCCGTGGTGTTCATCATCGGCACCTTTGTGGTGTACCACCTGTTTGCAGCGCTGGTGGCAGTGCTGACATCGGCACTGGGCTGTGCTTGGGGCGCTAACCTGATTGCTGCTGGTGTATTGGTCATCCTGCTGCTGGTGGTGTTTGCCTTCAAGAAGCCGCTGATTGTGAATCCTGTGGCACGTTTTGTGAGCAAGTTGTTTTTAAATCCCGAGGACAATGAGTAGCAATGACATCAATACCAACGCGGGCAACGTGCCCATGGACGCCCCGCGTGAATGGCGAGGCATGACACTCGAGGAGTTGAGGAAAGCCCGCGGCAAAGCCCTGGTCAAGCGTGAGGTGGGGCGTGCCGCGATGCAGTACGACATCGAGGGATTGAAGAGCAACTATGCTTCCAATGGTATGCGCGCGCTCATGTTCAGTCCCAGTACGGTGAACAACCTCAAGACCGCCGATTATCTCATGATCGGGTTCAAGCTTGCGCGATGGCTGATGGGCTTGCGCAATGACCGCCGCCGTCGCCGCCGTTGACAGGGCACCCTCCAGCGACCCCAGTGACTCTAGTCTCTCTAGTACATCTAGTTTCTCTAGTCCATTTAGTCCGTTTCCCCCGTTAAATCTGTCCCTTACACCGAAAAAAACGAAAAAACACCCGATTTTTTCACTTTTTTTTGAAAAAAAAGTTGTTGTTTTTTTGATTTTATCTATATTTGCAGCCTGAAATCTGATGATTTCACACGTGAGTGAGTATTAATTTTAATGATTTTATATAACTAAAATAGACTGCCTATCGACAAACATTACTCTTATTGACCAATAATAAATAGTAATGAAGATATTCAAGGACAAGAGCGATGAACAACTGATATCGCTGTATGTCGATGGCAACAATGAGGCCTTTGATGCGCTCCTGGAGCGACACAAAGACCGTGTTTACATGTACATATATCACGCTGTGAAAAACGATGGCCTGGCCGATGATATTTTCCAAGATACTTTTGTCAAGGCCATCATGACCATCAAGCAGGGACGCTATGTCGAGAATGGGCATTTCCCCGCTTGGATCACACGCATTGCCCACAACCTGATCATCGACTATTTCCGTCAGACACGTAACGAGAACCTGCAATCGACCGATGACACCGACGTCAATATCCTTAACCGTAAGGAACTGTCAGAGTCCACTGTCGAGGACAACCTGGTGACTACCCAGATTCACAACGACGTGCGTCGTCTGGTGAAGGCTTTGCCCGACAGCCAGCGTGAAGTGCTGGAGATGCGTTACTACAAGAACATGAGCTTTAAGGAGATTGCCGACACCACCGGTGTGAGCATCAACACTGCCTTGGGCCGCATGCGCTACGCCATCCTCAACATGCGCCGCATCGCCGAGGAACACAACATCGTCCTCACCATGTAATCTCCTCCCACAACAACCGATAAGGAAAACGATAAGTACAATAAATACTATCTTTGCTCTTTCGGGTAAATTTGTATTTGTTGTACTTATTGTTTTCTTTTTTCTATTTTTGCTGTTATTTGTATTGTAGAGACGCAAAATCTTGCGTCTCCCTTGCTGTACAAAAACTAGGCGTTACTAATCGTACTTAAAACTAGGGACTAGAAACTAGAAACTAACAACCAAGGACTAAGGACTAAAAACTAAGGACTAAAAACATTTTTCACCATGAAATTTTGTGTATCGTGGTAAAAGTAGTACCTTTGCAGCCGCTTTTAAGAGAACTAAACATTTAACAGACAATACTAACCAAGTAATGAACGTAAGTTTTGAACAGATTGACGCGGTGAACGGACTGCTCACCGTTGACATTAAGAGAGATGATTTTGCGGCTGATGTTGCTAAGGAAGTGGCCAAGATGGGCGTACGCCACCCGCTGAAGGGTTTCCGTCCCGGTAAGGCCCCCAAGTCGCTGCTCATGAAGTTTTACGGTCCCAGCGTGACCGCCGACGTGGTTGACCGCATGGTGGGCCGCGCGATGTATGACTACATCCGTGAGAACAAGTTGCATGTGCTGGGTGAGCCCCTTCCCAACGAGACCACCAAGGTGGACCTGATGAACGACGACGAGATGGCGTTCAAGTTTGACCTGGGTATGGCTCCCGCTATCGAGCTGAAGCTCAACAAGCGCATCAACGTGCCCTATTACAATATCGAGGTAACCGACCAGATGGTGGATGATGCTATCGCCCATGACCGCAAGCGTCTGGGCACGCTTGTCGACGGCGAGGTGAGCGACAAGGAGTCGATGCTCCGTGGCTCGATGATTGAGCTCGACGAGAACGGCAACGACAAGGAGGACGGCATCAAGGTGGAGCGCACCGTGATTTCGCCCCGCTACCTGGTGGACGAGGAAGAGGCTGCCAAGTTTGTCGGCGTCAAGGTGGGTGACACCTTCGTCTTCAACCCCCACAAGGCCAACAACGGCAACATCGCTGAGCTGGCTGCCCTGCTCAATGTGGACCGTAACCAGGCCGATGTGAAGAGCGATTTCCGCATTACCATCGAGGAAATCAAGGTGAACAAGGAGGCCGAGATGAACGAGGAGTTCTTCAAGGGCGTTCTGGGCACCGAGACCGAGGTCAAGGACGAGGCTGCCTTCCGTGAGGCTGTCCGTGAGATGATCAAGCGTGCCAATGTTCCCGAGAGCAATTACCGCTTTACCGTTGACGCTCAGCGCGTGCTCACCGAGAAGGCTGGTGACCTGCAGTTGCCCGAGGAGTTCCTGAAGCGCTTCCTCAAGGTCCGTCGCGAGGAGGACGAGAAGGAGAATACCGAGGTGACCGACGAAGAGGCTCAGAGCATGTTCAAGCAGCTGCGCTGGCAACTCGTGAAGGATCACATCGCCCAGGAGCTGGGTATCCAGGTCGAGAAGGAGGATATTGATGCCGCCGCTATGGTATTTGCACAGCAGCAGCTGTCGCAGTATGGCATCTACAATGCCCCCGAGGACCTCATCAAGCAGCAGGCCGAGCGCTTCATGCAGGAGGACCGCACTCGCGAGATGATTCAGGAGCATGCCATCGACAACAAGTTCTATGCTGCTGTCAAGGAGGCCGTGAAGGTCAACGTGAAGACCATCAGCGTCGAGGACTTCCGCAAGCTCTACGAGGACGACGAGAAGTAATCTCCGCAACGTCGTTGAAACAACAAGGCAGGACAGGCCATCAGGCTTGCCCTGCCTTTTGTCATGGACAAAGTCTGGCCGGCATATTACCTTTGCACTGGAGGTCTTTGAAATGCTTTTAACATTCATTAATGATCCCCCCGCACCTGTCACCTTTTTCGATGGATTGTCCATGTCGCTGAAAATCAGTGTTCTCTATCTCTGTGTGGCAAATAGGCCTCATTGCTTTTTGTCGGGAAACGGGTGACAGCTTGGTTGGTGAAGGGTGGGGTGACAAGTTGTCGCTTGGCGCGGTTTTTGCCTTTCTGGAAATCAAAAAAAATAAATGACAACAAAAAAACTGACTCAACTTGACGTGTGGTTGAGAAAAGAATTGTATCTTTGAACAAAAATTAATTTTAACGTAGAGATTTATGGAAAACGATTTCAGAAAATTTGCAGTGCATCACTTGGGCATGAACGGACTGGCGCTTGACCAGTTCACAGCCGCCGTATCCAACAACTATATTTCTCCCACCATCATGGAAGAGCGACAGTTGAATGTAACCCAGCTGGATGTGTTCTCCCGCCTGATGATGGACCGTATCATCTTCCTGGGGACCCAGGTCGAGGACTATACCGCCAATGTCATCCAGGCTCAGCTGCTGTATCTCGACAGCTCCGACCCCGGTAAGGATATTTCGCTGTATATCAACTCGCCTGGCGGCTCGGTATATGCCGGCTTGGGCATCTATGACACGATGCAGTACATCCAGAGCGACGTCTCCACCATCTGCACCGGCATGGCCGCATCGATGGCTGCCGTGCTGCTCGTGGCAGGTCAGAAGGACAAGCGTTTTGCCCTCAAGCACAGCCGCGTGATGATTCACCAGCCGATGGGCGGCATCAGTGGTCAGGCATCGGACATCGAGATCACTTCGCGCGAGATCCTCAAGCTCAAGAAGGAACTGTACACCATCATCAGCGACCATTCGGGTCAGGACTATGACAAGGTGTATGCCGACAGTGACCGCGACTACTGGATGACTGCCGATGAGGCCAAGGAATATGGCATGATCGACAAGGTGCTGGTGCGCGAAAAGCCCGCTGAAACGCCTGCTGCGGAGTCAACCGAAAAGTAACCCGTCATGGCAAAAAAGAAAGATACTAACACATTATATTGTAGTTTCTGTGGCCGCAGTGATCGTGAAGTGGAGTTGATGCTTCCCGGCATGAACGGCTGCATCTGCAACGAGTGCGCCGAGCGGGCCGTCGAGCTGTCGCATGAGTACCTCCAGAAGATGGCCGCCGCGACCTTGACTGACCTGGACTTGGACAGCCTGCCCAAGCCTGAGGAGATCAAGGCCTATCTCGACCAGTATGTCATTGGCCAGGAAACCGCCAAGCGCTACCTGTCCGTGGCCGTCTATAACCACTACAAGCGCCTGAATCAGAAGCGTGACGACGACATAGACATCGAGAAGAGCAACATCATTATCGTGGGTCCGACGGGAACCGGCAAGACCTTGCTGGCCAAGACCATCGCCCGCATGTTGAAGGTGCCCTTTGCCATCGTCGATGCCACGGTGCTGACCGAGGCGGGTTACGTGGGCGAGGACATCGAGAGCCTGTTGACAAGGTTGCTGGCGGCATGTGACTACAACGTTGCAGAGGCCGAGCGCGGTATCGTCTTTATAGACGAGATCGACAAGATTGCCCGTAAGGGTGATAACCCTTCCATTACGCGCGACGTGAGTGGAGAGGGCGTGCAGCAGGGCCTGTTGAAGCTGCTTGAGGGCTCGGTGGTCAATGTGCCCCCTCAAGGAGGCCGCAAGCATCCCGAGCAGAAGATGATTGCTGTGGACACCAAGAATATCCTCTTCATCTGCGGCGGCGCCTTCGAGGGCATCGAGCGCAAGATCGCTCAGCGCCTCAACACCCATGTGGTGGGCTATGGCAACGGTAACCACGTGACCAAGGAGGACCGCGACAAGCTGTTGCACTTCGTCGCTCCGCAGGATTTGAGAAGCTATGGCCTGATTCCCGAGATCGTTGGCCGCCTGCCCATCTTGACCAATCTGGAGCCGCTCGACCGTGACGCGCTGTTGCGCATCCTTACCGAACCGCGCAACGCCATCGTGCGCCAGTACAAGAAACTGCTCGAAATGGATGGCGTGGAACTCGTCATCGAGGACGACGTGCTGGGCTTTATCGTTGACAAGTCTATCGAGTATAAACTCGGTGCCCGCGGCCTGCGCAGCCTGTTCGAGACCATCATGATCGACGTCATGTACCAGGCCCCATCGATGGGCAAGAAACAATATGTGCTGACCAAGGAGTTTGCCGAGCGCCAGCTCGACAAGTCCAATTTTGAACTTTTGGGCAAAAGCCTTTGACCAAAAAGCCTCTCCACCTAGCTGAGTTATAGGCAAGGTCATTTTTGGGAAAATAATTTTCCTAAAATAATTGTGCAGTTCACAAAATAGCACTATATTTGTGAAATCATTGAAAACCCTAAATACTATGGCGAAGAATAGACAGTTGATATCGGCACTGAAGGAGTACTTCGGTTTTGACTCCTTTAAGGGCAATCAGGAAGCGATCATCGAGAACCTGCTCGCCGAGCATGACACGTTTGTGCTCATGCCCACTGGCGGCGGCAAGTCCTTGTGCTACCAGTTGCCGGCCCGCCTCATGGAGGGCACAGCCATTGTCATATCACCTCTTATCGCACTGATGAAAAACCAGGTTGATGCCATGCGCAGCTACAGTGAGGAAGATGGCATTGCCCATTTTATCAACTCCTCGCTGACTAAGCAGGCCATTGAGGTGGTGAAGGATGATGTGCGCAGCGGCCGCACCAAACTGCTGTATGTGGCGCCCGAGTCGCTCACCAAGGAGGAGAATGTCACCTTCCTGCAGGGTATTCCCATTTCGTTCTATGCTGTCGATGAGGCACACTGTATTTCGGAGTGGGGTCATGATTTCCGCCCAGAATACCGCAATATCCGCCCGATTATCAACCGCATCGGCGAGCGCCCGATCATCGCCTTGACCGCCACTGCGACGCCCAAGGTCCAGCATGATATCCAGAAGAACCTGGGCATGACCGAGGCTGCCGTATTCAAATCCTCGTTCAACCGCCCCAACCTGTATTATGAGGTGCGTCCCAAGTCCAAAGATGTGGACCGTGAAATCATCAAGTTCATCAAGGGTAATGAGGGCAAATCGGGCATCATCTATTGCCTGAGCCGCAAGAAGGTGGAAGAACTGGCCGAGGTGCTGCGGTTGAACGATATCAAGGCATTGCCTTACCATGCCGGTATGGAGAGCGCTGTGCGCAGCGCCAACCAGGATGCTTTCCTGAGTGAAGACGTTGACGTGATTGTCGCCACGATAGCCTTCGGTATGGGTATTGACAAGCCCGACGTGCGGTTTGTCATCCACTATGACATCCCCAAGAGTCTGGAGGGGTATTACCAGGAGACAGGCCGCGCCGGCCGTGACGGTGGAGAGGGCAAGTGTATCACCTTCTATTCCCGCAAGGATCTTGACAAACTTGAAAAATTCATGCAGGGCAAGCCGATATCCGAGCAGGAGATTGGCAAACAGCTCTTGCTGGAGACACGCGACTATGCCGAGTCGTCGGTGTGCCGTCGCCGCTCGCTGCTGCATTACTTCGGCGAGACCTACGAGCAGGACAACTGCGGTAATTGCGATAACTGTCTCAAGCCCAAGAAACGCGTCGAGGCTGGAGAAGAGTTGCGTGCTGCCATCGATACCATTCTCGCATTGCGTGAGCGCTTCAAGCCGGAATATATAGCCCATGTGATGATGGGTGATGCCACTAACGAGATCAAGAGCTATAAGCACGACGAACTGGATGTGTTCGGCTGTGCCGATGATCGCGACGAGAAGTTCCTGTTGGCTGTTATCCGTCAGGGTGTGTTTGCCGACTATCTGGTCAAGGATATCGAGAACTATGGCGTGATCAAAGTTACTGCCAAGGGTAAGGAATTCCTCAAGGGACGCGAGAAATTCTGGATTGTCGAGGACAACGAATATACCGAGATGCTTGACGAGGAGATGCGCGGTGGCGGCAGTGGAGCTGTCGATGCCGAGCTGTTCAGCATCCTCAAGGACTTGAGACGTAAGATTGCCAAGCAGCACGGCTTGCCCACTTATGTCATCTTCCAGGAGCCGTCGCTCGATGCAATGGCAACGACCTATCCCATCACTATCGAGGAGTTGCAGAACATCCCCGGTGTGGGTCCTGGTAAAGCCAAGCGTTATGGCAAGGAGTTCATCGACCTGATCAAGAAATATGTCGAGGAGAACGAGATAGAGCGTCCCGAAGACATGCGTGTGCGCACCGTGGCCAACAAGAGCAAACTCAAGGTGGAAATCATTACCGCCATCGACCGCAAGGTACCTCTTGATGCACTGGCCGAGAGCAAGGATCTGGAGTTTGATGAGTTGCTTGATGAATTGGAGGCCATCGTCTATAGTGGCACCAAAATCAACGTATCCTACTTTATCGATGAGGCCATCGACGCCGACATCGAGGAGGACATCTTCGACTATTTCAAGGAAAGCGACACCGACGACATCGAGACCGCCATGCAGGAACTGGGCGACGATTACACTGAGGAAGAAATCCGCCTCGTTCGCATCAAGTTCCTCAGCGAAATGGGCAACTAAACCCTAAAATCGGAGTTAATCAAATAAAATGCTGATAAAAAATGCGCGTGGGATATAATTTTTCCCATGCGCGTGCGTTATACAATAGTAATATAGAATGAAAAAACGTAAAATATAGATTTGAAACCAACTAAGATGAAAGCAAAACTCTTGATTTCTTCGTTGCTGTTGGGTACTGCGATCCTCGCTATTGCTAAGGGGGATCCTGTTCTCATGACCATCAACGGCAAAGACATCAAACTCTCGGAGTTTGAGTACCTCTATCAAAAAAACAATCAACAACAGGTAGAGAAGGAGACCTTGGAACAGTACGTTGACCGCTTTGTGCTCTACAAGCAGAAGGTGGCTGATGCCGAGGCCGCTGGTATTGATACTACCGAATTGTTCATAAAAGAGTTTGAGGGCTATCAGAAGGATCTGGCCGCCCCCTACATGACAGAGGATTCTACTTATCATTTGCAGTTTGTCAATGAGGCTTACCAGCGCAGTTTGAAAGAGGTTGACATTGACCACTTCATGCTGCCCTCGGGCGCCAATCCGGCCGAGACCGAAGCAAACCTGGTGCGTATGGACAGCATCCGCAACTGCATCCTGAACGGTCAGGACTGGGAGACGCTGGTGAACGAGTACTCCAGTGACCCCTCCAAGCAGCGCAACCGTGGCCACTATGGTTACGTGTCGGCCAATATGTTCCCCTATGACTTTGAGAACGAGGTTTACAACACGCCCGTTGGTCAGGTTTCCAAGCCTTTCAAAACCCAGTTTGGTGTTCACATGATCCGCGTGAACAAGATGCGTGACCGCAACGACGTTCATGCCAAGCACATCCTCAAGCTGTTCCCCAAGGATGCTACCGAGGAGCAGATGGCCGCGTGCAAGGCTCAAATCGACTCGATTTACAACCTGCTGAAGGCTGGTGCTGACTTTGAGGAAATGGCCAAGGTCGAGTCACAGGATGGCAGTGCCCGTCGTGGCGGTGACCTGGGCTGGTTTGGCCGTGGCCGCATGGTTCAGCCCTTCGAGGATATCGCCTTTGATCTTGCTGACGGCGCCATCAGTGAGCCTTTCGCTACCCAGTTTGGTTACCACATCATCAAGAAGGTGGCTCACGGTACCCCCACGTTGGCCGACATGCGTCCCACGATCGAGAACGCAATTGCCCGTGACAACCGTTCCACGCTCATCAAGGAGCGCCGCCTGAATGACCTCAAGTCTAAGTATGCCTACAAGGTAAATCCCGAGTTTGAATCATATCTCACCAATGCGCTTGTTGCCAATGGTGGCTATGACTCTGCATTTGTTGCTCAGAACATCAAGGGCTCAAAGTTGCCGCTGTTCTTCTATGGTGACAATAAATCGGTTCCCGTTAGTGCACTTCTCCAGCAGTTAAATCCCAAGTTGTCGATTTCCACCATCGACGGCGCAAAGAATTTGATTATGTCGAAGGTGGATGCCGTTGCCGAGACCACACTCCTCGATTATCATGGTCATGAGTTGGTGAAGAGCAATCCCGAGTACCGCAACCTGCTCAATGAGTACCGTGACGGCATGTTGCTGTTTGAAATCAGCAACCGCCGCGTGTGGAAGGCTGCCACCAAGGACACTGTGGGTCTGGAACAGTATTTTGCTCAGAACCGTGCCAAGTATAATTGGGATGAGCCTCACTTCAAGGGCATTATCCTCAGCGCTAAGAATGACAGCGTCCTCGATCTGGTGAAGGCCGATATCGCCAAGTTTGGCGCCGACACCCTTACCGATGCCCTCCATAACAAGTATGGCTTAGACATCCGTATGGAGCGCATGGTCGTAAAGAAGGGCGAGAACGCTTTCGCCGATTATCTCGCTTTCCATGAGGGTCAGAAGCCCGAACGCAGGGGTTATGAGTCGTTCATGATCCTTGAGGGTGGCGTCATCAATCAGCCCGAGGAGATGGCCGACGTTCGCGGTGCTGTCACCAGCGACTACCAGGACGTGCTGGAGCAGCGTTGGAAAGAGGAACTGGCCAAGAAATATCCCGCCAAGATCAACAAGAAAGTCCTCAAGAAGGTGAAGTAATATCATCTTCCAGATATCAAGGAAACCTGCATGAGTCGATGCGCCCACGCAGGTTTCCTTTTTTGAATTACTGATAAGACGATGACTCAAGACTAAAAAGATATGAGACGAGTTTTTTTATTTGGTGTGTCATGCCTGTTCTTGTCGTTGTTGGCAACAGGGCAATTAAATCCGGCGTTGCAGGTGCAGGAACTGGAGTTGAGCAACGGCATGAAAGTGTGGCTCAATGTGGACCATAGCCAGCCGAAGGTGTTTGGCGCGGTGGTGGTGAATGCTGGTGCGGTCGATTGCCCGAATACGGGTATTGCCCACTACTTTGAGCACATCATGTTTAAGGGCACAGACGAGTTGGGAACGGTCGATTATAACGCTGAGCGTGTCTATCTCGACTCCATCTCGATGAAGTATGACGAGTTGGCCCGCACGACCGATGAGCGTCAGCGCAAAGCCATTCAACATGACATCAACCAGTTGAATATCAAAGCCTCGCAGTATGCCATCCCCAACGAGTTCAACCGCTTGATCACCAAGTATGGAGGTTCAGGCCTGAATGCGGGCACATCCTATGATTTCACCTATTACCACAACACCTTCTCGCCTCAGTTCATCGAGCAGTGGTGCGAGTTGAACAGCCACCGCCTTGTGCACCCCGTTTTCCGCCTGTTCCAGGGTGAGTTGGAAACCGTCTATGAGGAAAAGAACATGTACACCGACAATCCTGCGGCCATGTTGCTGGAGCAGGTGTCGAGCAAGTTCCTTGAGGGTACGCCATATGCCTATCCCATCATCGGCAGTACTGAGAATCTGAAGAATCCGCGTCAGTCCGATATGGAGGCGTTTTATAAGAAGTATTATGTGGCCTCCAACATGGGCCTGATACTTTCGGGTGACATTGACCCATCGACGCTGCTGCCCGTTCTGGAGCGCACTTTCGGCCAGCTGGATCGTGGTGTTAAGCCCGTGCGTGAAAAGATTGTGGCGCCAGCCATCGACGGTCAGCCCGTGGAGAAAGTCCTATTCCCGATGCCCATTATCGGCATGAGCGCGATGGTCTTTCGCGGTCCCACCGACTATGATGCAGACGCTCCGGCCATGAAGGTGGCTCTAGCGTTGCTGAACAATGACAACAAGACTGGCCTGCTCGATGAGTTGACCAACAAGAACAGGGTTTATCTGTCGATGGCCATGAACTTGGCGCTGAACCAGACGTCAGGCCTCGCTGTGATGGTCGTTCCCAAACTACTGTGTAAGGTCAAAACCGCCGAGAACCTGTGCCTGAAACAGCTTGAGAAACTTAAAAACGGCGAGTTTACCGATGAGCAGCTGCAATCCGTCAAGCAGATGCTAGCCCGTGACGCTGAACTGGAACTGGAAAGCATCTCCAAGCGCAGTGAGCAAATGGTGGCCGCCATGTCGGCTGGCGTATCGTGGGAGCGCTGCATGGAGTTGTCGTCGAGTATTGCCGACATTACCCGCGACGATGTCACACGGGTGGCTCGCAAGTATTTCACCGATAACTTCTACCGTTTCCACAAGAAGAACGGGCGTGTGCCGGTTGAGCAGATTGCCAAGCCCGAATATACCCCCGTCAAGCCCCAGCACGCAGGGGATCAATCGGCGTATGCCAAGCGTCTGGAGCGGATTCCTGTCAACAATGTGGCACCCCGTCTGCTCGACTTTGACCGTGATGCGGTCAAGGTGGATATGCCAGGCGGCAATCGCCTTTATGCAGGCCCCAACCCGTTAAACGGCATTTTCAGTCTGATTATCAATTTCCACAAGGGTACGAGGCAGGACAAGCTGCTCGAAGCCGCAGCCGATTATATCGTCGAATTGGGGACGGATTCATTGGACGTCAAGTCCTTTGGGGCCGCCATGCAACGGTTGGGAGCGCAATTGGAGATAGCTGCCGACGATCAGATGACGATGCTCGTGCTCAAGGGTAAAGACCAGCACTTGGAAGAGACATTGCACCTATTGGGGCATTTCATGGACCACATCAAGCCCGACGAAGAGAAACTGGAATCTGTCAAGGACGCCGCAGGCCCTTCTGAAAAGTCATTCTGGGAAGAGAATACCGACGTGTTCAGGGCCTTGGCTGAGAAAGTCGTGCGCGGTGAGCGCTCTTCCTATCTCACCCGCTTGACGGCCAAAGAATTGAAGAAGCAGAAGGCCGCAACGCTCGTCAATTCGTTCAAGGGTCTGTATGACTGCTGTTTTGACATCAGCTACAGCGGTAACCTGCCCGCTGCCCAAGTTGCCGAAAAGATTTCCCGCCAGTTGCCCCAGTTGCGTGGCACTGTAGAGAATGCTGTTCAGGAGAACACCTTGCTGTGCCCGCAGGAGAGGACGGTCTATGTCTTTGACTTACCCAAGTCGAGGCAGACGGTCATTGGACTTTACTGCCCCTTGCCCGATGTGGTGAGCGAGCATGATAAGGCCTGTCTGGAGATGTGGGGAGAGTACTTTGGCGGCGGCATGTCGTCGGTGCTGTTCCAGGAGGTGCGCGAGTTCCGCTCCATGGCTTATGCCGCTCAAGGCATAACACTTACTCCCTCGCTGGCCCGTTCAGCAAGCCCTTCGGGTTACATTGCAGTTGTTGCCACTCAGGGCGACAAGTCGATGCAGGCGATTGCCCTGCTTGACTCGCTCATGGGCGACATGCCCGTTAACGCAGCAAACCTCGAAGTCGCCCGTCAGAGTCTGCTCAGCGATATCAACAACAGCTATCCCACTTTCCGTGGTAAGCCCGTGACCATTGCCCTTGCTGAACGTAACGGTTACACCGCCGACCCCAGCACTGCGATGGTCGAGCACCTGCCCACCTTGACGGCAGCCGACGTCGAGGACTTCTACCGCCAGCACATTCAGGGCCAGCCCTGCCAGCTGATGATCGTGGGTGACGTCAAGAAGCTTGATATGAAGGCGCTAGCACGTTATGGCACCATCGTCAAGGTCAAGAAGGATGACATCTATAAAACCAAAGTCCCTAAGAAGTAGCTTTAACAAAGATTATATATCTAAATCTTGAAAAATGAGTATCTTTGCAGTTTGAAACTAACTAAAACTACGATACAAGTGAAACTGAGATTTTTTACAGCCTTGGCATTTGCCGTGACCGCTTTTGCGATGCTGGCACAAAATAATGTAGCTGAGGAAGTTGCGTGGGTAATCGGTGATGAACCCATCTTTAAGAGTGATATTGAGGAACAGTACCAGCAGGCGCTCTATGAGCGGGTGCCCATCAACGGCAACCCCTATTGTGTGATTCCAGAGCAGATGGCAGTGGATAAGCTATTCCTGGACCAGGCGCGCATCGACACGGTCGAGGTGCAGGCCAGTAGTGTGAGCGCCGAGGTGGAGAGCCGCATCAACTACTTCATTGCCAACTTAGGAAGCAAGGAGAAGGTGGAGGAATACTTCCGTATGCCCTTGCCCCGCCTGCGAGAGAAGCTTAACGAGATGATCAGCGACCAGTACAGCATCCAGCAGGTGCAGAGTAACCTGACAAAGAACGTGAAGGCTACCCCTGCCGACGTGCGCCGTTACTATAACGACTTGCCCAAGGACTCGCTGCCCTTCATCCCCATGCAGGTCGAGACGCAGATTATCACCATCAACCCCGTCATCCCTCAGCAGGAGATAGACGAGGTGAAGGCGCGACTGCGTGACTATGCCAACCAGGTGAACAGCGGAGAGCGCGAGTTCTCGACCCTGGCCATCCTCTACAGCCAGGACCAGGCCACGGCGGTCTATGGAGGCGAGACGGGTTTCCAGAGCCGTTCGGTGCTCCTGCCCGAATATGCTACCGCCGCCTTTAACCTCAACGACAACAAGCGCGTGTCCAACATCGTGGAGACTGATGATGGTTACCACATCATCCAGCTGATCGAGAAACGCGGCGACCGTGTCAATACACGCCACATCCTGCTCCGACCCAAAGTGAGCGACAAAGACCTGACCGACGCGCTGGTCCGTCTGGACTCGGTACGTAGCGACATCCTTGCCGGCAAGAGGACCTTTGACGAGATGGCCCTGTTTATTTCCCAAGACAAGGACTCCCGTAACAATAACGGCAACATGCTCAATGAGAAGAATCATAGCAGCCGCTTCGAGATGGCTGACCTGCCCGCCGAGGTGGGTAAGAAAATCAGCACGATGCAGCCTGGCGACATCAGCGAGCCCTTCGTGATGATCAATCCCAAGACACGCCGTGAGCAGGTCGCTATGGTGCGCCTGGTAAAGCGCATCGATGGCCACAAGGCTGACCTTGCCGAGGATTACATGATCATCAAGGATATGTGCGAGGCCACCAGCAAGGAAAAGATCCTGCGCGACTGGGTGATTCAGAAACAAAAGAGCGTTTACGTCTATATCGAGGAAAGCTGGCGCAATTGTGACTTCAAGTACGACTGGCTCAAGACAGGGAAATAGGCTTAAGGCTGATACTGCGATTTTCGCCAATTTAACGAAATAACACATTAGTGTAATTAGCGGAATTCATAGTTTAAAACAAAGAAGGGGATGCGGCAATCACACAACATCAAGCGGCATTTTTCCGTCACTTCCCAGTGGCGGCACGTCATTGTGGCATGCTGCCTTATGGCGCTGATGATGTCGCCCGTGGTATGGGCGCAGCAACCCCAAAAGACCATCAAGCCCCGCACTCCCGTCAAAACCAATACTAAGGTCCCCACCAACCCCCAGCCGCCACAAGCTGCCCGTAAAGGCGCCAAGGGGCCCAAGGTGGAGCGTATCACGCCGCAGATTCCTAAAGCCAACCGCAATCAGACCAACAAGGTCTTCCTGGAAAACGCCGATATTCTCAAGGCCAACGAGGCCATCAGCACTGACTATCAGGTGTTGAAAGGCAATGTGCGCTTCCGTCGCGGCGACATGTACATGTTCTGCGACAGCGCCTATTTTTATGCCGAGACCAGTTCGCTCGATGCCTTCGGCCATGTGCGCATGACCCAGGGCGACACCCTGTGGGTGTATAGCGATGTGCTGCACTACTACGGCGAGCAGGGCGTTGCCGAACTGCGTAATAACGTGCGTCTGGAAAACCGCAGTACGACCCTGATTACCGACGCCCTTGACTATGAGATCAACTCTAACGTGGGCTATTACTTCGACGGCGGTACTATCGTGGACAACCGCAACAACACCGAGTTGTCGTCGCAGTATGGCCGCTACGAGCTGGATACCAAACAGGCCGAGTTCTCGCGAGATGTTCATCTGGTCAACGACCGCTACGAAATGTTCACCGAATTGCTCGACTACAACACCCAGAGCCACATTGCCCATATCACCAGCGAGACCCTCATCGTGAGCGACAGTAACACCATCAACACCACCAACGGCTGGTATAACACCAGTGCCGACGACGCGACGCTCTACGAACGTGCGATTATCACCGCCAAGGATGGCAAGACGCTGCTGGGCGACACCGTGTATTATAACCGCAAGCACAACTATGGCGAGGCCAGAGGCAGTGTGGTCATCACCGACCCCAACAACAAGGTCATCCTGGAGGGCGACTACGGCTATCATGACGACAATGCTCACTACAGCTATGTGACCCGTCGCGCTCTTGCCCGCGAGTTTTCCCAAAAGGATACCCTGTACCTGCATGCCGACACCCTATGCACACTCATCAATAACGTGGTCAATGACTCGGTGAATGATTCTGTGCGCGTGCTGCGGGCCTTCAATCAGGTGCGCTTCTATCGCAACGACGTCCAAGGCATCTGTGACTCGCTCCAGTTGAGCGAGGCCGACACCATCATCAACATGTACCGCCATGCCGTGGTATGGAACCTGGACAGGCAAATCTTTGGTGACGAGATCAATGTTCACCTTAACGACAGTTCTGCGGATTGGGCAACCTTGCCTACCGGTGGATTCATGGCCGAACACCTGGGAGAGGGTTACTATGACCAGTTGAGCGGCAAAAAAATGAAGGCTTGGTTTGAGAACAAGGAATTACGCCAACTTGACGTTGACGGCAACGTGCAGGTAATCATGTTCCCGCAAGAAAAGGACTCCACCTATAACAAGATGGTCAATGCCGAGTCGAGCTACCTGCGCCTGAACCTCAAGGCTAAACAGGAGGTGGACCGCATTGTCATGTGGCCCGAGGTGTCGGGCAAGGTGACCCCGCTCTTTCTTGCAAAGCGTGCAGACATGTATCTGCCACAGTTCAAGTGGTATGACGCATTGCGCCCCAAGACGCCTGAGGATATCTTTGACCTCGATGAGGAACAGCTACGCCTGTGGCAGTCGGTAGAGGGTAGTACCCGTCGCCGTTCAGGCAGTGGGACCACCATGGGCGTGGTAGAAGAGAACAACCCTTTAAACAAAGTGACACCATGAGTGATGTAATCAAACTGTTGCCCGATTCAGTCGCCAACCAGATTGCTGCTGGTGAGGTGATACAGCGTCCTGCCAGCGTCATCAAGGAGCTGGTGGAAAACGCCATCGACGCCCAGGCGAGCCATGTGCAGATTATCCTCAAGGATGCGGGCCGCACTTTGATACAGATTATAGATGATGGGGTAGGGATGAGTGATACCGACGCACGCCTGGCGTTTGAGCGCCATAGCACGAGCAAAATACGCACTGCAGATGATCTGTTCTCCCTTCAAACGATGGGTTTCCGTGGTGAGGCGCTGGCCTCAATCGCGGCCATTTCCCAGGTGGAACTGCGCACTCGCCGTCAAGATGCCCAGTTGGGCACTAGGCTGGTCATCAATGCCTCGCAATGCGAGAGCCAGGAACCGGACATGTGTCCCGTTGGCAGCAATTTCATGATCAAGAACATTTTCTTCAATGTTCCGGCCCGCCGCAAGTTCCTCAAGTCCAATCAGGTGGAATTGAGCAATATCGTCAAGGAATTTGAGAAACTGGCACTTGCCAACAATCAGGTGGAGTTTACCCTGATGCACAACGGCAACTTGATGTACAAGTTGGCTAAGGGAACCTTCCGCCAGCGCATTGCGGCCCTCATGGGAAACAGCTTGGACCAGCAGTTGTTGCCTGTCAACATCGACACGTCGCTGGTTAATGTGCAAGGCTATGTGGGCAAACCCGAGAATGCCCGCAAGCGCAATGCCTTGCAGTTTATGTTCGTCAACGAGCGCTACATGCGACACCCCTATTTCCACAAGGCCGTGATGACGGCCTATGAGCAGCTGATCCCCGAGGGTGAGCAACCCAATTATTTCCTAAAATTCACGGTGGACCCGCAGTCTATCGACGTGAACATCCATCCCACTAAGACCGAAATCAAGTTTGAGGACGAATTGCCGATCTGGCAGATTTTGGCGGCTGGCGTGAAGGAGACGTTGGGTCGTTTCAGTGAGACACCTTCCATCGACTTTAATACGCAAGATGCGCCACAGATTCCAGCCTACAACAGTCATGTCGAGGTGCATCGGCCTGAAATTGCCGTGGATCCGACCTATAACCCGTTTAAGGCAGAAAAGGCCACTTCTTCGGCTGGTCAATCCCGCCACCATGGTGCTGACAAGCCGATGAGCAACTGGGATGAACTGTTTGCCAACTTTGAGCGCAAGAAGCGTGAAGGTATGGAAGCGAATGACGCACAACCTCCAGTCGACTTGCCAGATGCTGATAACGCTGCCCCTCCACAAGAGGCGCAGTTGCCGCTGGGCGACTTGCAGTCGGTTTATCTGCAACTGAAAGGCCGCTATATCCTGTCGCCCGCCAAGTCGGGCCTGATGATTATCGACCAGCACAGGGCTCATGTACGTATCCTGTTTGAAAGGTATATCAAGCGGGTCGGAGCGGGTAACATGGCATCCCAGACTATCCTCTTCCCCGAGGTGCTCCACCTCAGTGCCGCTCAGGCAGTCACTTTGCAGGGTTTGCTTCCTGAGATGGAGTCGATGGGATTTTCGTTGTCCCCGCTCAGTGGCAATGACTGGACAGTGAATGCCATCCCCTCAGGGCTTGACGGGGTTGATGCTTCGGCAATGATTCACCAGATTATCGACTCGGTGGAAAATGGCGGTGTGTCAATCAAGAAACGTCTTCTCGACCACCTGGCGCTCACTGTGGCACGCTCGGCGGCAATTCCCGCAGGTCGATTGTTGATGCAAGAGGAAATGGAGATGCTCGTTGCCGACCTGCTGCATCTTCCGGAGCCTAATTACACGCCCGATGGGAAGACGATCATCAATGTCATCCCGATGGATCAAATCAACAAACTGTTTTAACCTTAGAGAACCATGTTTGACTTTAAAAGAATCACCCACGAAACCGACCTGTATAATTTCCATACCCATACACAGTTTTGTGATGGGCAAGCAACGATGGAGGAATTTGTGACCGAGGCAATTGAGCAAGGTTTCCAACACTTGGGCTTCACGCCACATTCGCCCATTTCGGTCGAGAGCCCCTGCAATATGGGTCGTGATGACGTACCCGCTTATTTAGCTGAGATGGAACGGCTTCGTGAACTGTATGGTAACCGCATCAATTTATACACGGCGATGGAAGTGGACTATGTGAGCGTGGGCGACGGCCCTGCCAGTGACTATTTTCAGCAACTGCCGCTCGATTACATAATAGGTTCGGTTCACTTCATCCCCGCGATTGATAACCCTAGCGAGATGGTGGATATTGACGGTAAGTTCCCTGATTTCAAAGTCCGTATGGCTAAGCATTTCAACGGCGACATCGAATATGTGATTAAGACGTTCTATTCACAGATGTCGGCGATGGTCGAGGAGGGTGGATTTGATGTTGTGGGTCACATGGATAAGATCGGTTTCAACGCCAGTTGCTATCGTGATGGCATTGATGAGGAGCCGTGGTATGACAAGTTGGTCATCGACCTGTTTGAGAACATCATGGATAATCATTTGACCATCGAGGTGAATACCAAGGCCTGGCTGCAACGCAACCGCTTCTATCCTAACCTCAAGTACTTTGGGATGCTCAAGCATTTCAATGCCCCGGTTATCGTCAACAGCGACACCCATTATCCCACCTTGCTCAACAATGGCCGCATGGAAGCCATTAAACTCCTTAACGTGTTGTAAATAAAAACCATTTTTTCAAGAGATATGATTATGAGACGAAAAATGATGATAGGGTTGGCGATGATGCTTATCGCTTTACTGCCAAGCGCTTTAAAGGCTCAGGATTTTACCAATAAGGACACGTTGTGTTATGTGGATGCAATGCAGTTCAGGATGATTAACTGGGCGTTTGACCACACGCTGGCATCGCGCATCCCGCTGAACTTCAAGGATAGTGTTCGACCCACGTTGTGGGATAGGGCTTACTGCACCAGCGGCAAGGGGTTCCGTTTTGCCACTAATTCAACGGCTGTTGCAGTGCGCTATAACCTGTTGACCAACATGCACATGATGCACATGGCCGACACGGGCATCAAGGGCACTGACCTCTACATCTGGGACGAAGACACCCACAGTTGGCAGTTTGTGAACTGCAACCGACCTGTGCGCATCGACAACGATATTCGCCCCCGTCAGGACTCTATTCAGAGCAAAGTCTATGTTGACCGTCTGGATGGCAAGATGCACGAGTACATGCTTTATTTGCCGCTGTATGACGGCGTGCGGTGGATCGAGATCGGTGTGGACAGTAGCGCGGTCCTCCGACAACCCATGCTGGATTCTCCCAAGCGGGGAAAGAAATTTGTGTTCTATGGCACGAGCATTCTGCAAGGCGGTTGTGCCTGCCGCCCTGGCATGGTGGGAACAAGCATTATCCAGCGAGACCTGGATGTGGAATGTGTGAACCTGGGATTTAGCGGTGAGGGCAAAATGGATTCCTGCATGGCGCGTGCCATGGCAACCATCCCCGATGTCGCTGCCTATATCCTGGATCCTATTCCCAACTGTACCAAGGACATGTGCGACACGTTGACCTATGGCTTTGTAAATATCCTGCGCACGTTGCGTCCCGAGGTTCCTATCTTCATGGTCGAAGGCCAAATGTACAGCTATGCCAAGTACAGCGCCTTCTACAGCGAATACCTGCCGCAGAAGAACAACGAATACCACAAGAACTACCTGAAACTCAAAGCCGACAACCCCAATAACCTGTATTATATCACCTGCAAAGACCTCTTTGGTCCCAACAACGAGGGCACAGTTGACGGCATCCACCTGACCGACATCGGCTTCTGGTGGTATGCGCAGAAGTTGGAGCCGTACCTGCGAGCCGTGCTTGACGGCACCCCCATCCCGCAGGAACCAGGCGTTGACAATCCCCGATGATTCATAACTAGGAGCCTTCGCCGAGTTAAAGGTTCGCGTAATTCATAGTTTAATGTGAGTAGGCAGAACAATGAAGACCAAGAAAAGCCATTATATACAAGACCTTATCCTTGAGGGTGAGCACGAGCATCAGGATTTTAAATATCAGATCACTGATGCCCGCAAGATTGCCCGCTCCATTGCTGCCTTTGCCAATAACAGCGGTGGTCATCTGCTTATCGGCGTGAAGGACAACGGTAATATCGCCGGAGTGCGTAGCGAGGAAGAAATCTATATGATTGAGACGGCAGCACAGATGTATTGCCGCCCCGAGCAACAGGTGTCCTTCAAGGTATTTAATATCAATGGCAAATCGGTGGTCAAGGCTGATATTGCCGAGGCCGTGGAAAAGCCGGTTGAGGCTCAAGATGATAACGGCGTGTGGCATGTCTATTACCGTGTCGCCGATGAGAACGTGCTGGCCAGCCGCCTGCATGAGCGCATCCTTAGCGCCGAGACCGCGACGGAGGAGACCCGCACAGCCGAGACAATCACCTACAGCGAGCGCGAGCAGGTGTTGCTCGACTACCTGCGCAACCACGGTGGCATCACCCTTGATGGTTACATGAAACTGGCACACATTAGCGAGGAAAGCGCCACCAGGATTGTCACCGCCCTCCACAGCATGGGCGTCGTCTCCATCCAATACCATGACGGCCAGTGCCTCATCATCGCTAACTGACCCGAAGTTGTGATACAATAAAAGCCGCTGGAATCTCACAACTCCAGCGGCTGACGTTTAAATAGATGTAAAAATGCTAATCTCTTGATTAGAAGGGCAGGTCGTCGCCCATGCCACCCTGGTCGAAGGTGTTATCGACAGGAGGAATGGGTGCGGGAGCGTCCATTCCACCTGCGGGCGCAGGTGCAGGAGCGGGCTCTCCGGCTGCAGGGGGATAAGGCGCGGGAGCTCCAGCCATGTTGGGATCTTCCTTCATGGCCTTGAAGCCGCGTATGTCGGTGTACCAGCGGCCGTTGAACTCGCGGCTCTCAATATCGTAGCTCAGCGTGATGACATCACCCACCTCAAGGGGGTACTGGTCGGCACGGTCTCCGAAGAAGTCAAACTTCACCTTCTTGGGATAGCTGTCGAGCGTTTCCAAGATGTATTCTTGCTTCTTCCAGGGATTGCCGGCCTTGGATGTGCCACTCTGCAATTCGAGTTTCTGGATAATCTTTCCTTTAATGTCCATTGTTTCTTCTTGAGTTTTAAGTTTTTAGTTTTAAGTTGTAAGTAATAATACTACAGCCTAATGGCTTTCAGGCGGTAGTGATTGTACTTAAAACTTACAACTCAAAACTTACAACTTTTTTTACTTGCTCTCCTGGGCGATGGCGTTGATAATGGCTTGTACTTGCTTCCATGCCTTCTCCACGGCGGGGATGTGGCAACGCTCGGCGGGCGAGTGTACATCCTGCAGGGTGGGACCAAAGCTGATCATCTCCATGTCGGGACGTACCTTGAGGAACAGGCCGCATTCCAGACCGGCATGGATAGCGCGAACATTGGGACGAACACCGAAGAGCTTCTCCCACTGCTCGGTAGCAACGGTCAGCAGATGGCTATCGCTGATGGGCTCCCATCCCTGATAGCCGCCCTCGCTGATGATTTCGTCGGCACCGGCCATGCGGAAGACGGTCTCGCACTTGTGCGTCAGGTCATACTTGCCGCTTTCGAGCGACGAGCGGTGGAACATCTCGACAACAATCTGGTTGCCCTCGCGCATCTTCACGCTGGCAAGGTTGGTCGAGGTCTCAACGAGACCGGGCACCTCCATGCTCATGGCAGCGATGCCGTGAGGAGCTACATAGACGGCATTGACAACGCGGCGGGCGGTGTCGGTGTCGATGATGGTCTCGGGGGCGTCAACGCTCTTGCAGGTGATTTCCATCTTGGGCTCGGTGCGCTTGTACTCGTTCTTCACCTCGGCGATGAAGGTGTTGAGCACGACGCTCAGTTTCTCCTTGTCCTCGGGCTTGATACCGATGACGGCAGTAGCGGCGTGAGCGATGGCGTTGTGCAGGTTACCGGCATCAATCTTGGCCAGGACATAGTCCATCTCCTCGCCGATGTTCCACAACAGACGCGCAATCAGCTTGGTCGTGGTGGCAAAGCCCAGGTGGATGTCGGCACCGCTGTGACCGCCGTGGAAGTGCTCAAACTTGATCTCAAAGTAGGTGCGATCCTTGGGAGCGGCCTCGGGCTTGTAGTTGAACTTGAAGATGCTCACCAGACCACCGGCGCAGCCCATGGTGATGGTGGCGTCTTCCTCCTCGTCGAGGTTGAGCAGGTAGTCACCCACGAGCATGTCGGCCTCGATGTTGCTGGCACCGGTCAGACCGGTCTCCTCGTCAACGGTGGCGAGCGCCTCCAGGGGACCGCACTGCAGCGAGGGCTCGATAACGGCAGCCAGAGCGATAGCCAGGCCCATACCGTCGTCGGCACCCAGCGTGGTGTTGTTGGCACGTACCCACTCGCCATCAATGATGGTCTCGATGGGGTCGGTGTCAAAGTTGTGGGTCGAGCCGGGACCTTTCTCGGCGACCATATCCATGTGACCTTGCAGTACTATTCCCTTGCACTTCTCGTAGCCGGGAGCGGCGGGCTTGAACATAGCCACGTTGCCGGTCTTGTCGATTTTGTACTCGAGATTGTGCTTCTTGGCAAAGTCCACGAGCCATGCGCGGATCTTGTCTAACTTGCCTTCTTCATTGCCACTGGGGCGGGGAACCTTGGTGATCTCGTCAAAGATCGACCAAACTGCTTGCGGATTCAGATCTTTTACTTGCATTGTAAAAAATGGTTTTAAATGTTAGTGAATATTATGGTTGATAAACTTGTGCTCATTAAAGCCTGTTTTGACCCGCTAAGTTACTACTTTTTCTTGAAACAGCACCCAATTGTCAATAAAAAATCCCTGTTACAAATAAAAAATTGCTATCTTTGCAACAAGTAATTAATCAGGATCTATATCCATTATAAATAGACATCATGAAACTGTACAAGGCTAACATAATCTTTACTCGCGAGAAGGACCGCTTTGAGGTTATTGAACATGGCTATGTGGGTGTCGAGAACGGGCGCGTCGTGGACGTGGCCAGTAGCGCCGACGCCTTTGACCGGCAGGTCGAAGAAGTGATTGACTATGGCGACTGTCTGCTCATACCTGCCATGAACGATATGCACGTCCATGCGGGGCAATACCGCAATCAGGGCATCTCCATGGACATGGAACTGCTGGAATGGCTCAACAGCTACACCTTCCCCGAGGAGGCGAAATTCAGTGACACGCGCTACGCAAGGCGCATGTACAGCCGCTTTGTGCACGACCTGTGGCGCTATGGCACGATGCGCACCGCTACCTTCGCCACCACCCATCTGGAGAGCACGCGCCTGCTCATGGAACTGTTCCGCGAGGCTGGCATGGGTGCATTGGTCGGCAAGGTAAATATGGACCGCAACTCCATCGACGCCCTGCTGGAGAGCGTCGATGAGGCCGAGGCCGCGAACGAGGCGCTCATCGCCGAGTGGAACGACCCCGACAGTCTCGTCAGACCCATCCTCACGCCACGTTTCATACCCTCATGCTCGTCAGCCATGTTGCGGTTGTGCGGCGAACAGGCACAAAAGTACCAGGTGCCCGTGCAGTCCCACCTGTCTGAGAACCTGGGTGAAATCGCCCTGGTGCGTGAGTTGGAGCCTGAGAGCCGCTTCTATGGCGACGCCTACGACCGCTACGGCCTGTTCGGGCAGACACCAACCATCATGGCACACTGCGTCTTCAGTGAAGGCGAAGAGCTGGAACTGATGAGCCGTCGCAACGTGATGGTGGCGCATTGCCCCACGTCGAACATCAACCTGATAACCGGCATCGCGCCCATCCGCACCTTCCTCGACATGGGCATAAAAGTGGGTTTGGGCAGCGACATCAGCGGAGGCCATGACATGAGCATCATGCGCGTGATGGTCTATGCCATTCAGGTAAGCAAACTTTACAACCAGAAGTACAAGAACGATCGCTTCCTCTCGCTCTCCGAGGTATTCTGGATTGCCACCAAGTCGGCAGGCAGTTTCTTCGGGCGCGTGGGCAGTTTTGAGCCAGGTTATGAGTTCGATGCCCTTGTTATTGATGACAGCGACCTCAACCACAACGACTACACGCTGCCCCAACGCCTCGAACGCTTCATCTACCTGGGCGACGACCGCCACATCGCCGTCCGCTTCTGCCGCGGCCAGGAAATCCCTGAACCCCGCATCCTGGACTAAGACCCTGTAACCATAGAAACAAGTATCATCGTGTTGGGCTTGTGCTAATTTTAGTTAAAACAAAGGGTTGGGGTGGCGTTTTGGGCAAAAAATGGTTGGTTGAGGTGTTGAAAGTCGCAAAGTATCACTAACTTTGCAGGTCTTTTCGTGAAAAGTTTAATAAACTACGAATTACACGAATTACTCTAATGTTCTGACCAATAGCTTTGCTGAGTTGCGGGTTTGTGTAATTAGCGTAATTTGTAGTTAACTTGAAGATGGCTACGTTACTGTTGACATTGGTGATTGTGGGGCTGGCAGTGTTGCTGCTGGGCGTGAAGATTTTCTTCGTCAAAGGCGGGAAGTTCCCCAACACCCACATCCATGACAATCCCGAGATGCGCAAGCGTGGCATCAAGTGCGCAAAGGACAAGGATTTTTTTGAATAACAAAGAATAATAACAATAAAGAAAAAGTCAAAAAACATCGTTTGAAATGAATTTCATTAAGAACTACTCCAAGTTTGCTGTGTTTGCCGCTGTTGTGATGATGGCCGCTACCTCTTGTAACGAGAAGCAGGTTGCCGAGGCTCCCAAGGCTGGTGGCCCCGCCGTTGAGAACCTCAAGATCCGTTACATCGACGAGGACAGTATCATGGCCAACTATAACCTGGCCAAGGACATCAATGAGGCCATGCTTCGTCGCCAGAACCAGTTTGACGCTGCCCAGAAGCAGCGCGGCAACGAGATCAGCAAGTTTGGCAATGCCATGCAGCAGAAGTACCAGAACAACCAATACCTCACCGAGGAGGCCTTCAATGCCGACCAGGCCAAGCTGCAGAAGATGCAGGCCGATGCCGAGAATTACCTCGCCAGCCTCCAGCAGAGCATCCAGAACGAGTTGAACCAGAGCCAGATCCAGTTGCTCGACTCCATCGACAACTTCATGAAGGACTATGCCAAGAAGAAAGGCTTTGACATGGTGCTGCGCAAGAGTGCAACGCTCTTCATCGATGAGAAGTATGACGTGACCAAGGAGGTCATCGAGGGCTTGAACAAGCGCTACAACAAGGTGGGTGGCTCGACGGCTGCTCCCGCCAAGGCTCCTGAGAAAGCTGCTACGACAACGGCTGCTCCCAAGGTGAGCGCCGAGAAGCCTGCCACTCCGGGTCAGGTTGATCTGAAGAAAAAGGATTGATTATTTCATAATTAATTTTTTATGTGGGAACTGTCTGCTTGCATATCATAGTGCGATAGCAGACAGTTTTTTATAACGATTATTCTCAATCATTATTTATAGTCATGAAGAAGTTTTCCTTATTATTTGCACTTACAATTGTATTAATGTTTGTAATGAACGCTTGTCAAAACAACCAGAACAGTGATGCTGCCGACAATGATGCCGATAGCGTGAAAACAACAACCCTCGTGGCCTATTTCTCGGCCAGCGAGGTACGTGCTACTGAGCGTGTTGCCAAGAACCTTGCCAAGGCCACTGATGCCGATCTGTTTGAGATTGTTCCTGCGCTGGCTTACACCACCGAGGACCTCGACTGGAATGATGAGCAGAGCCGCTCGACCATCGAGATGAAGGACTCGACCGCGCGTCCCGAAGTGATCAGCAAGGTAGAGAACATGGACCAGTATGACACCATCTATGTGGGCTTCCCCATCTGGTGGTATACCGCTCCGCGCATCATCAACACCTTCCTGGAGCAGTATGACCTGACGGGCAAGACCATTATCCCGTTTGCCACCTCAGGCGGCAGCGACATCGGCAAGAGCGGCGAGGACCTGAAGAAGGCCAGTGCCCCCAATGCCAACTGGATTCTCCCCGGCAAGGTGCTCAACGGCAATCCCCCTGTTGACAGTCTCAAAGTCTGGGTAGAGACCCTGAAGTAATCTTGCAGTCTCATGATTTAAAACGGGCGGCCCGATGTGGGTCGCCCGTTGTAGTGAAGTAGGGTAGTGTAGAATTACCCGAAGTTGTCGTAGTGGATGGATGAGGGATCGACACCGAGGGAGTCGAGCACTTCGTTGACGGTCTGGCTCATCATGCCGGGACCGCACATGTAGTACTCGCAGTCCTCGGGGGCCTCGTGGTTGGCCAGATAGGTGTCGCGCATCACGGGAGCTACAAAGCCTGCAGTGTATTTCACGCCAGCCTCGTCGGCAACGGGATCGGGACGGTCCAGTGCAAGGTGGAAGTGGAAGTTGGGGAAGTCCTTTTCCAACTGCAGGAAGTCCTCAAGATAGAACACCTCGCTCAACGAGCGTGCACCGTAGAAGTAGTGCATCTCGCGGTCACGCGTGTTGAGCGTGCGCGTCATGTGCAGGATCTGTGCACGCAGGGGTGCCATGCCGGCACCACCGCCCACCCAGATCATCTCCTTCTTGCTGTCGAAGATGGGGTGGAAGTCGCCGTAAGGACCACTCATGATGACCTTGTCGCCCGGCTTCAAGGTAAAGATGTAGCTAGAAGCGATACCGGGCATCACATCCATGAAGCCCGTGGCGGGTTTGGGTTTGAACGGCGGGGTGGCGATACGCACGGTGAGCATGAATCGGTCACCTTCGGCGGGATAGTTCGCCATCGAGTAGGCACGTACGGTGGGTTCATCGTTGCGGCACTTGAGGCTGAACAGGCCGAATTTCTCCCATGTGGGCAGGTACTCGCCCAGCGACTCCTTGTCGATGTCCTTGTCGTAGTCCATCTCGTACTCAGGAATGCGTATCTGTGCATAGCTGCCGGGGATGAAGTCCATGTGCTCGCCAGGAGGCAGGGCCACGATGAACTCCTTGATGAATGACGACACGAGCTTGTTGCTCACGACGGTACACTCATATTCCTTAACCGAGAGCACGCTTTCAGGCACTTGAATCGACATGCTGTCCTTGACCTTGACCTGGCAGCCCAGTCGCCAGTGGTCCATCTGCTCCTTGCGGGAGAAGTGGGGCACCTCGGTGGGCAGGATCTGGCCACCGCCCTCTATCACCTGGACCTTGCATTGTCCGCAACTGCCCTTACCGCCACAGGCACTTGACAGCATCACGCCATTCTCGTGCAGGGTGTTGAGCAGGGTGTTGCCGCTGTTCACTTCCAGTTCCTTGGTTCCGTTATTGATGTTGATTTTCACTTTGCCCGACGGCACGAGGTAGTGCTTGGCGACGAGCAGCAGGATGACGAGCAACAAGGTGAGCACCAGGAATACCAGTGCGCTCGCCAATACCGTAAGGGATGATTTTGTTAACAGTAGTATCATAGTTGCAGGTCCTCCTTATCCTAATCTAATGCCCAGGAAACTCATGAAGGCAATGCCCATGAGACCAGTAATGATGAACGCAATTCCCACACCACGCAACGGCTTGGGGATGTCACTGTAGGCGAGTTTCTCGCGAATAGCGGCAATGCCTACGATAGCAAGCCACCATCCGATACCCGAACCAGCGCCATATATCATTGCCGTACCAGCCGATCCGAAGTCACGCTGCTGCATGAACAGCGATGCTCCCAGGATGGCGCAGTTCACGGCGATGAGCGGCAGGAAAATGCCCAGCGACGCATAGAGCGAGGGTGAGAATTTCTCCACTGCCATCTCGACCAGCTGAGTGGCCGAGGCGATTACGGCGATAAACAGGATGAGCGCCAGGAAGCTCAGGTCAACACTCGAGAAGTCAATTCCAGTAGCCGAGTTCAGCCACGTGAGCGCGCCTTCCTGCAGAACGTACTTGTTGAGCAGATAGTTGATGGGAAGTGTCACCACCAGCATGAAGGTAACTGCGAGACCCAAGCCGAAAGCCGTCTTCACGTTCTTGGAGACAGCCAGGAACGAGCACATGCCCAAGAAGTAGGCAAATATCATGTTGTCGATAAATATCGACTTGATAAACAGATTAAGTTCTTCCATTGTTCTTGTGGATTTAATGGTTAAACATGCTCATTAGTTCTCCTGCAGTTCCTTATTGCGTGAACGGTGAACCCAGATAATGACTCCTACGGTGATGAGCGCCATGGGCGGCAGAATCATCAAACCGTTGTCCATATAGCCGTGGTTGTAGCACCACTGGGGAATCACGTGGAAACCGAACAGTGTGCCTGAACCCAGCAATTCGCGGAAGAAGGCCACAATCAGCAGGACCATGGTGTAACCCAGTCCGTTGCCGATGCCGTCGAGGAACGAAGGCCAGGGGGTGTTGTGCATCGCGAACGCCTCGAGACGCCCCATCAAGATACAGTTAGTGATGATCAGACCGATGAACACTGACAGTTTCTTGCTCACGTCATAGTTGTAGGCGACGAGGATCTGTTGCACAATGATAACCAGCGCAGCAACAACCACCAGCTGCACGATAATGCGGATGTTGGTGGGGATGGTCTTGCGGAGGAATGAGATAATCACGTTGCTGAATGCCAGCACGGCAATCACCGAGATGCCCATCACGATGGCGGGCTCCAGACTGGCGGTGACAGCAAGTGCGGAGCATATACCTAGAATCTGGACAAGAACGGGATTGTCCTTGGACAGCGGGTTGAAGAAAGCTTCTTTATTTTTCTTGGATAACATAATCGTGTCGGGTTATTCGGGTTGATTATCGTTGGTAACTTCTTCAATGGCCGCAGGCTCGGGTACGGGTACCACCTCGGCTTGTTGCATTTTCTTGAGGAAAGCGCTATAGGGGGCGAGGCAGTCGGCCATCATGTCGCTCACGCCGCGGCTGGTGATGGTGGCGCCAGTCAACGCGTCGATTTGCTCGGCACCGTTGGTCGCCTTCTGGCCGCGCTTGAGTACGGCGACACTCTTGAACTCGCCGTCAACAAACAGGTGCTTGTCTTTGAACTCGTCCTGGAAGGACTGTTCGGTAATGCGGGCTCCCAGTCCCGGTGTCTCACCCTCGTGCGAGAAGTTGGCACCGTAGATGGTGTTGCCGTCGTCGTTCACGGCAATGTAGCCCCAGATGGGTCCCCACAGTCCGGCACCATAGACGGGCAGTACATACTTGATACTGCCGTCGTCGATCTTGCACTTCATGACGGGCAACTGACGCTCGGCAAGTTTCACATTCTTCTTCATGTCAACGTTGAATGCGACATTCTGGGCGCTGTCCACAATGTTGCCCTCGGCGTCAACCAGCAGGTCCTGGATGATGTATTTCTCATACACGTCCTTGACTTGGGAGTCATCGGGCGAAGCGATGTGAAGGGCGCTCAGGATCTGCTTGCGCGTGTCATTGGCGATGTTTTCGTTCTGTTTGGGTTTGAGGGCCATGTAGATGAACGCCAACACGGTGCCCACGAGAAGCACCATCACGGCAGCATACAGGATCTGATAAGTGTTACTGTTCTTGTTCATGACTTATCCTCCTTATTCTTTAGAAGCGGCGCGGCGGGCGCGGCGCTTGATGTTAGACGATACCACGCAGTGGTCGATGAGCGGGGCGAAGGCGTTCATCAGCAGGATGGCCAGCATCATGCCCTCGGGGTAACCGCTGTTGTAAACACGGATCAGGATGGCAAACACGCCAATCAGGAAACCGTAGATGTATTGGCCTATCTTGGTGCGTGCGCCCGTCACAGGGTCTGTCGCCATGAACACGGCACCAAAGGCAAAGCCGCCCAGGCATAACTGAGTCACGGGGTCAAGCATCGAGGCGGGGTAGGTGGCGCTGGGCAACGCATGCACGAGGGCACTCATCGCCAGACCGCCGACAAATACCGAACACATGATGCGCCATGAGGCAACACCAGTGAACAGCAACAGGGCGGCACCAATCAAGATGGCAATCATCGAGGTCTCGCCAGGAGAACCGGGAATAAAGCCGAGTATGGCATCCATGGCCGACATGGGTTCCCCCAGGATATTGGTCATGTGCAGACTGTCACCCACATTAGTGGCGACCTGACCCAGCGGTGTGGCGCCAGTAAAGCCATCCAGAATGGTTCCACGGCCCATGCCGAAAGCGCTGTCTAACTTGACAAACGCCTCGTCACCGCTCATGCGTGACGGGTAGGCAAAGAACAGGAATGCGCGGGTGATTAGGGCGACATTGAAGATGTTCATACCCGTGCCGCCAAATACCTCCTTGGCAAATATCACGGCAAATGCGGTGGCCACTGCGGTCATCCACAACGGTGTGTTGATGGGGACAATCAAGGGGATAAGGATACCCGTAACGAGGAATCCTTCCTGGATTTCCTTGTGATGAATCTGAGCGCTGATAAACTCGATGCCCAGTCCCACGGCATAGCTAACCACGATGACGGGCAACAGGGCCAGCAGACCGTAGAGGAACATCGTGAACCAGCCCTCATGAGACTGGCCGATGGCCAGGTAGTGCTGGTAGCCGATGTTGTACATGCCGAACAGCAATGCGGGGATCAAAGCGGCCACCACAGTGATCATGGTGCGCTTCAAGTCATTGCCGTCATGGATGTGTACGCCCGACCGCGATGTGGTGTTGGGCGTGAACAAGAAAGTCTCCATACCGTCATAGACCGACTCCAGCTTGGCCAGAGTGCCGCCAGGACGGAACGTGGGCTCGATCTTGTTCATGAAATTCCTTATTGCTTTCATATCAATGATATTGTTGAATAGCGTTGTTATAGACTATTAATATAATGTGTAGATCAAGACATCTCGGCACGCAGCCTGTCCAGACCCTCGCGAACGATGTGCTGCAGCTCCAGTTTGCTCGTATCGGCAAATTCGGCTAAGGCAAAGTCCTCGGGAGCAATCTCATAGATGCCCAGCTGCTCCATCTTGTCGATGTCGCCGCTTATGATGGCCTTGATGAGGAACTCGGCATAAATGTCCATGGGCAGCATCGCGTCATACTCGCCGGTGCGTACGATGGCACGCTCACCACCCTTTATGCGGCTGTCAAAGCTCACAGGCTTCTTCAAGCCTCCGAGCCACGTTGTGAAGGTGCGGTAAATCGAGAATCTGCTGGGACGTAACGATGCCCAACCCATAAATTCATCGGGGTCGTTATTCTCGGGAATAACGGTGATGTGGCGATAGGGTGCTCTAAGCCATTGGTTGGACTCGACCTTTACGCCAGTGAGCACATTGCCACAGATGATGCGGCTTTGTGCCAGGTTGGTCGTCTGGTTCTTGAGAACCGTCTCCAGATCGGCACCCATCACGGTGCTGATGTAGCAAGGACGCTGAACCATCTCGCCGGTGACTGCCACCACGGTGTCGTGGCTCACCTTGCCGGTGGTGAACAATTCACCGATGCGGGCCAGGGTGACTATATCCATCGTCCAGATGGTTTCGCCCTTGTTGACGGGAGCCACATTGGCAGCCTGAACGCCAGTATTGCCAGCGGGGTGGGGGCCGACGAAGGTGTTAACTTCTGCCCCGGACGCATCAATTTCCTGGCCTTCACGTACACCGATGTACACCTTGCCGTCGGTCAGTCCTTTGAGCACTTCGATGCCCTTCTTGATGTACTGGCGCTTGTCGCCCAGCACGAGATTCAGATCGGGGGCTAGTGGAGCTGAGTCAAACGCGGTTACAAACACGTCCCTGGGCTTCTCGCCGGGAATGGGCACAATGTCGTAAGGGCGCTGGCGCATCATCACCCACAGTCCCGACTCCAATAACACCTCCGTTGCGGGGCGTTTAGTGTCGAGGGCGACGGTCTCGTTGGAGCCGTCGGGAGTGATGCTGATGGCGTCGATGTGACGACGCTCGCCGCGACGCACCTCCTTGACGATGCCGCTCACGGGCGATACAACCTTGATGGCCTCATAATTCTTGTCGTGATAGAGGGGCTCGCCTGCTGCGACATGCTCGCCCTCTTTCTTTTCCATGCGGGGGATGATCCCGTGGAAATCATCGGGAACGACAGCAACGCTCTGGGGCGCCGTGGCAGCGACAATGGCATTATCGTCGATGTCACCCACCAGATGGATGTCGAGCCCTTTCTTGAGTCTTACAGTTGCCATAATGTTAGTAGTATTGTTATTGTTGTTATATTATATTTAATAATGTGGGCAAAGATACAAAATAATTGTTAACTCTCCATCCGATTGTCAATAAATTCTCTTTAGATATGCCAAAATATCTCATTTGTTCACTTCTTCATGTTCTGGCTTAAGCTGGCAAATCGTCATTGTTAATAAAAAAACGTGAAAAAAAGTGCTTCAAAGTATGGTCTTTTCAAATAATTGTGATATATTTGCGTTAATTTTTTAGACAAAATGGCTACTTTAAAGCGCTCTATGAGCCGCCAGGTGTTATGAAATTTGTTGTGTCTCAACTGCTTGCGGTTTTGTCCGTTGGTCGAGAGATACGTCAAAACCATGATGTGTTAACAAGACTTTAATAACTAAATAACTAATTTTATTAATTCATTTTTTAAAACCTTTTTAAATTATGGCTGAACAAACAAACATTCAGAAGCCACAGGCCGCTCCTAAAAAAGAAGTGAGCAGCAATGTTAGTGGTATCAAGAGCGCTTCGCTCGTCATTTTGGTTTGCTTAATCTTAGCAGTTTGCTTCTATTACTTCATTTTGGGTATGCCGAGCAACTTCAAGGACACTGTGAACAAGGAAGGTCCCCTTAACCTGCTGGGTACTGTGTACAAGGGCGGTATCGTTGTGCCCGTACTGATTACCTGCTTCCTCACTGTGATTGTTCTCGGTGTAGAGCGCTGGATCGCTCTTGCAAAGGCTAAAGGCAAAGGTAACACCACCAAGTTCGTCGAGGATGTGAAGGCTGCCCTCCGCAACCATGACCTTGCTAAGGCTGAGGACCTCTGCCGCAAGCAGAAAGGTACTGTAGGCGCTGTTGTTTATGCAACCCTCCAGAAGTACAAAGAGATGGAGAAGGAAACCATTATGAGCAAGGAGCAGAAGCTCGCTGCCATTCAGGGCACCCTCGAGGAGGCTACCGCACTGGAGATGCCGGCACTGCAGCAGAACCTCCCCGTTCTTGCAACCCTGACCACCCTCGGTACCCTGATCGGTCTGTTCGGAACTGTGTTGGGTATGATCAAGTCGTTCCAGGCACTGTCCGCTTCGGGTGCTCCTGACTCGACTGAGCTGTCAACCGGTATTTCTGAGGCACTTGTGAACACCGCTCTCGGTATCGCAA
>CAMZFV010000014.1 GCA_947306175.1 uncultured Prevotellaceae bacterium | reverse complement strand
CGGCAAACGACGACAGGCCTTTCTCGACCGACTGCTCGTCACCGATGCAGAAGTAAATCTCGTCTTTCACGGCAATTTTGGCCGAAGCCGCGGGAATGCCGAACCCGAATTGGAACAGCAGCTGGCACAGGGTCAACGTCTTCAGCACCACGGTCTTGCCACCCATGTTGGCACCCGTGATAAGGGTGGGATGCAAGCCAAAACCGATATTTACAGGCTGGAACTGCCTGCCGTGGTTGGCTAACGCCTCTTTTACCTGAGGATGGAACATGGCCTCATAATGGCTGATTCCGTCATCGGATACTGTGGGGAAGGTCAAACCCATCTGCCTTATCTGCATCGCCTTGGCCAAATTCACGTCGATGCTAGCCAAGGCGAGTTGTGCCTGCTCGATAGCCGTTGCAAAGGGATGCAACTGGCGGCTCAGGTCTTTTCTCACGCCCTCCTCCAGTTCACTGGCTTGCAGCAAGAGGTCTTCCTGCTGCTCGGGATGCTGTCGCATGGCAGTGCGCAGGTCCTTGAGTTGGGCGCAATAGGAATCATATATATAAAATGTGGCTATCTTCATCCCATCGGGGTCAAGGATGGAGATGACCTCGTCAAGGGCGGGAATCTCAACCACGCCAGCCATGCTATGCTCCTGCAGCAACCGATTGACGTCGGTAGCCAGAATGGCGAGGTGCTTGACTTCAAACAGCTCGATATCATCGAGGGTAGACTTCTGAGCGAGGTTCTTGATGGTTGTCCTGATATCTTTCAGTCCCTGCAATCTGAATTGCAGTGTGTCGATATAGGTCTTGTCCTCCCGCTCGATGAAGTCCGCAAAACAGTGCAAGACGTCATAGGCCTCCTTGATTTCCTCCCCATCGGTCATCATGGGTGAGTCAAGGAGCCAACGGCGGGCAAAACCCGACTGCAAATCCAGCTGGTCGAGCATAAAGCGCAAGCCGCAAGGCGATTCTATGACATTCTTCAGTTGCACGTTATAGTTCGTTCTTTAATAAATCGTAAACAGGAAGCCCGATGGCTTCGCTGAGCCTGTCGCACAGGGTGTCCGAGTCAAGGACATAGCCGCTGGGCGAAGTGGGGTTGACGGTCACGGCAAGCAGTTTGCTACGCTGCAACACATGGATGCGGCCACCAGCCTTGATAAATAGCCTGAACTGCTGCGGGGTGACGAAAATCTTGGTGAAATCCCTCACCACCAGTTCCACCTGCTTGAGGTCCTTGTTCTTTCTCACCTTCTCAAGGAAGCCGTCCACCAGCGCTCCTGCCACATACAGTGTCTCACAACCGTCCATTCCCTGGAAGTGGATGTCTTGAGACAAGGACGTCACAGTATCGAGCGAGTGCAGTTTCCCTTCCTTGTCGATGAACCACAGGCCCTTGTCGATGGGGGTGAGCATCTGGATGTTTCGCTCATTGGTCAAGTCCAGGTTAATGAGATCCACCACATGGGCGGTCTTGCTCACCAGTGTGCTGATGTTAGCCGAGTAGGCAGCACCCGTTGCCAATATCATCGACTGGCTGACGGCGGGTGAAGCCGAACTCATGCGAGACAAGGCACCGTCGATGATGACCAGGTCGATGTTGAAGCGTTGCTGCATCTCAGTCATCCATCGCTTGAGGCTGCTGGCCGATGAAGGCCCCGAGAGGAGGATTTTGCCTCCCGTGACAGCCTTTGCGGTCACTACCCTGCCCAGTGATGTGCTCTCGTCGCTCACGTCGATGAGCTCTGAGACCAGCCGACGCTGGCGGTAGTGGGTCTCGCTGGTACCGAAGTACATCCCCTCACGGAGGATGATTTCGGGTTTCTGGGTGCGGGTCACCTGATCGGTGGTTTCTCCATCAATGCCGATTGAGGTCACGGCGATGCGTTTGGTCTGGACAGGCAGACGGTCGAGCACATATTTCAGGCTCTCGGTCTTGCCGGTGTTTTTCTCCAGTCCCACGATAGACAGGCTATCGTACCGCAATATGTCATCGATGAAAGGAAGCACTGCGCATTCAAATTGGTTCCCGTGGAGACGTATCATTCAGTACATCTCCACGGAACCAACGTCAAGTTTTATTTCTTGTTGCGGACCTCGTTGCGCTCATGGCGTTTCAGCGCCCTGGGCTCGATGTTCATGCGCTCACCCTCAAGCAGCGAGATAACGCCATCCACAGCCTTGTCGGCAGCCACCTGCTCCTTGGCACGTGCAGCCTGGCACTCGGGGCAGTTGCACTCGCTGTGATACTCGGTGGGCTCGGTGTAGGTCGTGATCACGCCCTCGAAATTGCGCAATACCACTCTACCCGGTGCCTGCGAGATGATGTACTGGGGCATGACGGGCGTCTTGCCGCCGCCACCAGGAGCGTCCACCACGAAGGTGGGCACGCAGTAGCCGCTGGTGTGGCCACGCAGACCCTCGATGATCTCGATACCCTTGCTGACGGGAGTGCGGAAGTGCTCCAGACCCATCGACAGGTCGCACTGGTAGATGTAGTAAGGACGCACGCGGATCTTGACGATCTCATGCACGAGTTTCTTCATCACGTGAACGCAGTCGTTCACACCACGCAACAACACGCTCTGGTTGCCCAAAGGGATACCGGCGTTGGCCAGCATCTCGCAGGCACGGCTCGACTCGGGAGTCACCTCGTTGGGATGGTTGAAGTGGGTATTGATCCAGATGGGATGATACTTCTTCAACATATCGCACAACTCAGGCGTGATGCGCTGCGGGCAAACCACGGGGGTGCGGGTACCCAAGCGGACGATTTCCACATGAGGTATCTTCCTCAGTTCCGAGATGATGTATTCCAAGCGCTTGTCGCTCACCATGAGGGCATCGCCACCCGAGAGGAGGACGTCGCGCACGGTGGGCGTGTTGCGGATGTACTCCAGCGCCTTCTCGATGCGATCCATGCCACACTCGTTGTCGGTCTGTCCGGCAAAGCGGCGACGGGTACAGTGGCGGCAGTACATCGAGCACATGTCGGTGATGAGGAACAGCACACGGTCGGGATAACGGTGGGTCAAGCCAGGCGTGGGTGAATCCTCGTCCTCATGCAAGGGGTCGAGCAGGTCGGCAGCAGCCTGATGGGTCTCCAGACCCGTGGGGATACACTGACGGCGGATGGGGTCACAGGGATCATCGGGGTTGATGAGGCTCAAGTAATAGGGCGTGATGGCCATACGCAGGGTCTTGAGGGTCTGCTTAACGCCCTCTTCCTCCTCGGCGGTGAGGCTCACATACTTCTTGAGCTCATCGAGGGTCTCGATGCGGTTTTTCACCTGCCACTTCCAGTCATTCCACTGTTCGTCGGTGACATCGGGAAACATCTGTTTTCTTCTTGATTCTACCATGATTGTGTCAAATGATGATGCCGTGGAGGCACGCGTAAACGTGCCCCATCGGCATCAAATTTCTTGATTAGGCGTAGAGTTCCTCAAAGATCTTGCGCAACTCGGGGCACTCGCGCAGTTCCTGCAAGGTGAAGTCGGCGTGACCCTTGGTGTAGCCGTTACCAATAATCATGTTGGTGTCTGCACCGATACCTTCGGCACCCAGGGCTGCCTTGGTGAAGCTGGTGGCCATCGAGAAGAAGTAAACCACACCATCGTCCCTAGTACACAGCACAGCCGTCATTTCGCAATCAGGCACGTTTACGCAATTGATGGTCACGTCGGCCATCTTGCCATCGGTCAGTTTGTTCACCAATTCATACACCTCAACAGGAGTCATACCGGCAACGCTCTCGACCACGTCACAGAAGCCGAGATCCTTGATGCGCTGGGTTGACTTGGGGCTATTGGCGAGGCCGATTACCTTACCAGTAACGCCCACGCGCTTCTTGGCCTCATAGCAGCAGAGCATACCGCTCTTGCCACCAGCACCCAGGACAACAACGTTCTGGCCATACTGACACAATTTGGCAGTCTGTGCGGGAGCACCTGCTACGTCGAGTGCGCTCAACGCCAGTTTCTCAGGCATGTCATCGGGTATCTTGGCATAGATGCCGCTCTCGAACAGGATGGCCTTACCCTTGATGTCCACCTGGTCAACATCGGCACGGATCTCTAGGATCTCGTCGATGCGCAGAGGGGTGAGTGACAGCGATACGAGGGTCGCGATGCGGTCGCCTTCCTTCAGGTCGATTTTGCCCTTCAAGGCATCACCGATCTTCTCTACCTTACCCAGCAGCATACCACCCGAACCGGTGCGACGGTTGCGGTGCTTGCCCTGCAGCTCGACATTGAGGAGCATCTCCTTCTTGATTTCCTCCAGAACTTCGGCCTCGTTGTTGGGATCCTTGGCCTGCTGCTTGGCATAGTTGTGGATGTCGGTGAACGAAGCGGAGTCAATATTCAGGGTTTGTACATCGATCAGGATCTCGTTATCGTAGATCTCGTCCATGTTGTTGTCCAACTTGTTGGCGGGCTGAGGAAGAACGCCCTTAGGTTCGATTACTCGGTGCGTACCGAATCTGTTTCCGTGTTTCTGCATTGTTTTAATTGGTTTAATAGTTATTATTAAGTTTTTAGTCCTTAGTTTTTAGTCCTTAGTTCTTAGTCCTTAGTTCTTAGTCCTTAGTTTTTAGTCCTTAGATTCTTGTTTTTGGTTCAAAGAATTCTCTAAACCCTAAACTCTAAACTTCACGTTTTGCTCGCAAAACGTGAATTAATTGCGTTTGGGAAGACCCAGGATTTCGCGGGCCTCGTCGCTGGTAGCGATGGGACGGCCCAGTTCCTTGGCGATGCGTACGACCTTCTCAACGAGTTCGCCGTTGCTCTTGGCCAGCACGCCCTTGGAGAGGTAGAGGTTGTCCTCAAATCCCACACGCACGTTACCGCCCATGGCGATTGCGGCAGCGGCCATCGGGAAGGCGTGACGGCCTACGCCGGTCACGGTCCAGGTGGAGCCTGCGGGGATGCCGTTCACGAGCCAGCACAGGTTAGCTACTGTGGCAGGGGTGCAACCGGGAACGCCCAGCACGAAGTTGAACTGCATGGGAGCACCGGGAACCTCACCCTTACGTGCCATGGTGAGAATGGTGTCGAGATGACCCATCTCAAAGCACTCATACTCGGGCTTGATGCCGCGCTCGATCATGCGCTTGCCGAAGGCACGCATGGTGGGCATCGTATTGTCAAAAATCTCGTCGCCAAAGTTGCATGTACCGCAGTCGAGCGTTGCCATCTCGGGCAGCGGGGTGGTGTCGGTCGATTGCAGACGCTCGTCGGGGGTCATACCCACAGCACCGCCAGTTGACGGAATCAGGATGACATTGGGACACACCTTGAGGATGGCCTCTTCACACTCCTGGAAGCGGGCACGGTCCTGTGTGGGCGTACCGTCGTCCCAGCGCACGTGCAGGTGGACGATGGCGGCACCAGCGTCAACGGCTGACTTGGCCTCACGGACGATTTCTTCTACGGTATAGGGCACGTTGGGGTTTTGCTCCTTGGTGACCTCGGCGCCGCAGATGGCGGCAGTGATAATCAGTTTATCCATTGATTGAGTTGTAAGTTTTTAGTTTTAAGTTGTAAGTATGATTACTAACGCCTAATGCCTAAAACCTAAAGCCTTATTTATTTGCGTTGGCAGTCTTTGGGAGTTACACAGGTGCCGGAAGCGCGGCAAACGACAACGGGCTCGTCGAGGATGTCGGCAGCCGATGCCGAGATGTCGGGACGAGCCTGGGCCACTTTGCGGGCCTCAAACACCATGTGACGTGAGGTATTGCCCTCGCGGTCAATCCAACCCTCGGCCTCAATGAAGTCACCAGCATAGACAGGTGCCAGGAACTCGATATTGTCGTAGGCGCAGAAGAGACCTTCATCGCCATCACGCATAATCAACAACTCAGTAGCCACGTCACCGAAGAGGTGTACCATGTGTGCTCCGTCCACCAGATTGCCACCGTAGTGGGCATCCTTTGCGCTCATGCGCAGTCTGATCATTGTTTTGTATTCCATTGATTTAAGTTATAAGTTCTTAGTTTTAAGTTGTAAGTATGATTACTAACGCCTAATGCCTAAAACCTAATAGCTTATTGCTCGACGTAGATGCCGTCAACGTAGATACCTGATGCATGAACGTGCTCGGGAGCGATCTCACCCACGGGAACCAGCTTCTCGGCCTCAACTACCACATAGTCGGCAGCGGTAGCCATCAGCGGGTTGAAGTTGTTGGTAGTGCCCAGGAATACCATGTTACCGAACTCGTCAACGATGTTGGCACGCAGGAAAGCGATGTCGGCACGCAGGGGCTTCTCCAGCAGGAAGTCTTTACCATCGACCTTGATGATCTCCTTGCCGTCGGCCATGATGGTGCCCAAGCCAGTGGGGGTCAGCACGCCGCCCAAACCAGCACCTGCCGCACGGATGCGCTCGGCCAGGGTGCCCTGGGGAACGTATTCCACAATGAGGGTGCCCTCATTCTTCTGCAATGCGGTCTGCTTGTTGGTACCCGTGTGGGACACGATAGCTTTCTTTACCTGGTGGTTGGAAACCAGCTTGCCGTGAGCCACCTCGTCATAGGCGGTGTCGTTAGCAATGATGGTGAGGTCTTTAACACCCTTCTCTACAATAGCGTCAATAATCTGGGTGGCACTGCCGTTACCCAAGAAACCGCCAAACATAATAGTCATGCCGTCCTGTACCTTCTCGACGGCTTGTTGCAATGTGATTTGTTTGTTCATAATGTTTATGATTTGGAATATATTGGTTTATGTCATAATTGGCTGCAAATATAGAAAAATTTCGCCAATTTTCAGCCATTCTTTACAATAATTTATCAACTTTTTATCTATTACATAGATAACCTCTCTAATCACAGCATTTTGACCTACTCCACTACGACAAGGAGACGACTGTAAATCCAGCCGTCTCCTGACAGTAATATCTATAAATTTACAAGTTATTTCAGGTAGTCCTCGAAGTAGCGGGTGATGCGTTCGTGCAGATGCACACTCTGGTGACCGCGCATGTTGTGGCCCTGGCCGGGATAGACGTAGAAATCGGGCTGTGTGCCAGCGGCGATACAGGCCTTGAGGAAGCTGTAGGCATGCTGTGGCACGACAGTGGGGTCGTTGAGGCCAATGATGATCTGGAGACGGCCCTTGAGGTCAGCAGCCTTGTTGAGCAGGCTGGTTTTTTCATAACCCTCAGGGTTGGTCTGCGGGGTGTCCATATAGCGCTCGCCATACATCACCTCGTACCATTTCCAGTCAATTACAGGACCACCGGCAACACCAACCTTGAACACGTCAGGATAGTTGGTCATCAGGCTAATGGTCATAAAACCACCGAAGCTCCATCCATGCACACCCAGGCGGGCGGTATCCACATAGTTGAGGGTACGCAGGAAGTCCAAGCCACGCATCTGATCCTGCATCTCGACCTGTCCCAGCTGACGGAAAGTGGCCTGTTCAAAGTCGCGTCCGCGGTTCTCGCTGCCACGGTTGTCGAGGATGAAGAGGAGATAACCCTTTTGAGCCATGTAGGTCTCCCAACTGCGGCTGTCCCAATGCCAGCGAGCATCCACATTGTGGGCGTGGGGTCCGCCATAGACATAAACCACTGTGGGATATTTTTTTGTCGGGTCAAAATCGACGGGCATGACCATTCGGTAATAGAGTGTTGTACTGTCGTCGGCAGCTTTGATTGTGCCGCAACGGTATTCGGGCACAGTATAGCCCTCCCAAGGATCGGGAGCCGTGAAATAGCGGTACTGACGGTTGTTGCGCGTGTCAACAATGGCGATATTGCGGGGCACGTCGGGTTCCTGATATCTGTCGATGAGCCATGCGCCGCTGTCACTCAAGCGGCCACTGTGCCATCCACGTCCTCCCTCGTCGATGCGGGTCATCTCGCCCGTGGCAACGTCCACGCGGTAGAGGTTCTGCTGGATGGGGTTGTCGGCATTAGCGCTGATGATAACGGCTTGACGTTCAGTATCAAATCCCAGCATATCCATTACCACCCATTCGCCGCTTGTGAGCTGTTTCAATTCCCGTCCCGTGGTGTCATAGAGGTAGAGATGATTATAGCCGTCCTTCTCGCTCCAGAGGATGAATTTCTCCTTGTCCCAGGGCAGGAATGTGATGGGGCATTGGGGCTCGACATATTTGGGATGGGTCTCGCGGTAAAGCGAGTTGAGGCGGTTGCCTGTCACAGCGTCATAAGCCACTAGGTCCACCTCGTTCTGGTCACGGTTACCCTCTATCATATAGACGATGTTGCCGTCAGGGTTCCACGAAATGTTGGAAAAGTAACGGTCGGTGGGGTCACCAGCCCTGAGATACACGGTGTCGCCTGTTGCCACGTCAAGCACGCCAACAGTCACCAGATGAGACGTCTGACCTGCCATAGGATATTTCTCGGGGGCCGGTGTGGCGATGACTTGGGTGCTGTCATTCAGCTCGGGGACAGTAATCAGGGGATAGTCGGTCACCATGCTCTGGTCCATGCGGTAAAAAGCCAAACGTGTGCCTTGCGGATTCCAGAACAGGCCGCCCTCGATACCGAACTCATTGCGGTGAACACTCTGGCCATAGACCAAGTCGCGCGAACCGTCATTGGTCACCTGGCGGGTGTTACCCGAGGCATCGGTGACATACAGGTTGTCGTCCTGGACATAGGCCACAGCGCGGCTCTGCTTATTCCACTCGAGCGCTTGAGCCGACCCGCACTGCGGTTGCCGCCACTCCACCTTGCGGGTCTTGAAGTTGATGAGCAGAGATTCCTTATCATTATCCAGCAGCACCAGAGGTTTGTCGGGATAAGGGAACCTTGCACCTCCCAGGCTCATCACTTCCAAGGAGTCGGCAGTAAGCTTTGCCCCCTTATTGAGGCGTTCACGGGTAAACAACACCTTTTCCTTGCCATTAACCGGATTCACCGTCCAGCAGGTATCATCGGCCAGTCTCACCAACTGATCTCCCCACCATGTGAGCGTGAGATTCTTAGGAATCATGTTCTTGTAATTCTCGCCACCAAAGTTCAAGTCCTCTAGGGTGAACTGCTTTTGCGCCATCACGGGCAGCACTGCGAGCGCCACGAGCAAGAGCGCCAAGCTTTTTCGTTTCATCATTTTCATCGTCAATGGTAATTTGGTTTTTTCTATTTTATTCGCAAAGGTATGCTTTTCTATTGGATTTACAAAAGATTTCGTAATTTTGCGGCCATGAAAAAAATCATTCTCTCTATCGGTGTTTTGCTGCAGATCGCTGCCTTGACGGGTTGTGACAACAACGGTTCACACGGCATGGATTACAATGTGACCTGCACGGTGGACAACAAGCTGAAGCATGATAGCGCCACCTTGCTCGTGCTGGAGGACGATTACGGGCAATTGAGGGTGTGTGGCGCCTCTCGCAGCGACAACGGTACGTTCACTTTTACGGGACAGACTGACAGGCCCAAAGTGGCCATCATCCGCTGGGACAATGACTCGACCAATCCTTTCTACTTTGTGCTGGAGGGCGGAAATATCGACATTGCCATCAGACCTGGGTCATGGGACATCAAGGGCAGTGCCAAAAACAGCGAATACCTGCATTACATCAATCAGCGCAACGGCATTACGGACTCACGTGTGGCCACCTGGCAGGAATATCTCAACATGGCTGCCGACTCATCACTCAAGGCAGATGACGAACTGCGCATGATGCGCCAGGACAGCCTGCTCAACGACTCGCTGCAGCGCATCACCGTGGAGCGCATCAACCGCGGCGACGCTGTGGGACGCATCATCCGCGAGCGCTACGGCAAGCAGCTCGACCAGGAGCACATGAGGATGCTCAAGTAGTCGTTGCCTTCTCCTAAACTTTTTGACAGGGTATCACAAAAATTTCCCCGCCAGCGCGATGCCAGCGGGGAAATTTGTTGCGTTTATCTAGAAACGCTGTTTCTCTTGCGGTATCAAGAATTACTTCTTAACAACGAGTTCGCAGATCGAAACGCGGTTCCAGCTCAGCTCCTGGAACATGTCGGTCTCACCACAACCCTGAGCCTTGATGCGGTTAGCATCAATCTTGTACTTGTTGATGAGCATGTTCTTAACAGCCTCGGCACGGCCATTGGCCAGACGGATGTTGTTGTCGTGGGGACCCTCGGGTGAAGCATAACCCTTGATCTCAACGGTGGAGCCGGGATTGTTCTTGAGGTACATGGCAACGCGCTCAACATTAGCCTGCTGATCAGCAGTGATGTTGGTCTTGTTAACCTTGAAGTGCACGAGAACGTTCATGTACTTAGCGGTGTTGTCAATCACCTCGGTGGTGTTGGCAGACTTCACGTTAGCAGCCTTCTTGGCAGCATCCAGATCGCGCTGGAGCTGAGCGTTGCGTGCGTTAGCAGCATCGAGGTCACCCTGCATACCATTGAGCTGGTTGCGCAGGCCGTTGATCTGACCATTGAGAGCGTCGATGTCATCCTGGCTGTACTTGTAGGGGCAGAAGGTGATGTAGCGCTCGCCGTTGCTACCCTTGAAGTGGTAAGTCAGACCAGCCTCAAGCTCTACAGCAGCGTGGTTAGCGTTCATCTGGCTCTTGCCATTGTGGGGCTCACCGTTCCAGCGGGCACGAGCGTTGGTGTTGTCACGATAAGGAATCATGATGTCACCGTTCATGTCCCAAACTACAGCGGGCTTCAGGCTGAAGGTCCAAGCGCGGCTCTCACCAAAGTTGAAGTTCAGGTTAGCACCTGCCTTGGTGTACCAGCTGTTGTAGTCGTTGCCATACATGTTGGCAGCCTCAGTGCGGTGGAAAGCGTGGAGCCAACCAGCACCGATTACACCTTCAAGCTCAAATACGCGGGGGATACCCTTGTAACCTGCGAACAGGTTGCTCAGGTTAACGGTACCAAACAGACCGGCCAGAGTGTGGTCGATGATGTTGGGACTCTTGGGACCCCAGTACTTGTCAGGCTTCTCCCAGCTGGTGGTATTGATGGTAGCTTCACCCTCAATGCCCAAACCGAAGACCGGAGTCAGCTGCTTCTTGATCTCCATACCGAAGATGCCACGAGCGCTGGGCCAGAAAGCATAACCCTGGTAGGGCATGATAGCACCACCCTTGAGGGTTACTGACATGTTGTCAAAGAACTTGTTCTGCTCCAGAGACTGAGCCTGAGCAGCAAACACGCCCATCATAAGGGCTAAAATCAAGATAATCTTTTTCATTTTAATAAACTTTATTAAACACTTAATGATTATATAAATTTTCGGCAAAAGTAATACAAATTTCTCACACCTCCAAAATTTAACGTTTATTAAGAACTCAAAGTGGTCAAACAAGCCTTTTTTTGCGAGGATTTGCCCTATTTTCTTAATTTTTCCGTTGCCTTTTGGTCATAACGATAAGAAATCAAGCAAAGGTATATCAATAATTTGAAATATACAAATTTTCACACAAATTTATTACCGCTTATTTCCAAAAACAGCATGTTTGGCCATTAAATGGCTAAAAAACGGCCGTTTTTCACTTCAAAATGAAGTCAATGACCTCGTTGATATCAGCAACTGTGACCTCATGATCGCGATTGACATCGGCACGGGCTATCAAATCCTCACTAACGTTGTCACCCATGATCACAGAAATGACAGCGTTGACATCGGCGACGGTCACCTCGCCATCATCATTCACATCGCCCTTGAGTTCCGAAGTCATTTCAATTTGCCTGACGGCCCCACAGCTATAAACATCGGCCTTCCAGGAAGCAAAGCGCAACCGCGCCGACCTTATTCCCCTGGGCACCATGATCGAGAGATTGACCTCGTTAAAACGGCTCAGATTGGCAGGCGCCCACGTGACCGAATCCACTGCCACACCGTCCTTGTCAAGCAGTGCAGCAGTAAGCGCCACCTTGCTTGCCACAAAGCTCTCGTTCAGCCATTGGTCGGTTACCCATATCACCTTCATGTCGATGGTCTCTCCCGGCTGACAGTTAAATTGCGGCGAGGTCAACGTCAAAGCCTTACCCAAACTATTCACATAGAGTGCGATCTTGTTACCCAAGATATTAGACTCGTTAAGTTCAATCGTGGAATTGCTGTATTCCCAGCCCGCAAAACTCTTTGATGAGAATTGGGGAACCTGACCATTGGCAGCAAGTGCCATGATCAGAACGGCAAATAGGGTCATCAATGCTTTCATCGTTAAAAACTTCATTCTTAGGATTAAACACGCTCTATCAATCATCTGCTTTTGAGGAAATTAAGCAGACCGTTTAATGCTTTTCATCATTATTGACAGACAAAGGTAATAATTGTTTGCCACTCTGCAATGATTTCTACCGATAAAAGCATCTTGATACAACAGTTAGATACCGCCCTTAAGAGACGGTATCTAACCCATTATAAACCTATTTTTTTGAAACTAACTTATTACTTCAACAGGCCTATGGAGCGCTTCAAGAAGCGGGTCAAGCCCTCGCCCTTAAGCATGTTGTTGCTCAGCAGGGCGATGTCGATGAGCTGATGGACGCGGCTCTCGCCAGCAGCATAGGCAGTGATGAGGTTCTCTTTCTTCGTGCGCAGCTCGTCGAGGAGTTTCTCGTTGTCCTCGAGGTCTTTCTTCTTGTCCTCGGGCACACCCTTACCGTCCTTGTTGAGGTCACGGATGGCCTTGACCACATTCTGGGTGGCGTTGATCTCCTCGTTGACAGGCTTGAGTTCTGCGTCAAGCGATTTCTCGGCCAGTTCGACGACCTTCTGGATAAGCGGGTGCTTGGTGTTGAGCACCATGCTGTACATGCTGGGCATGTCTCCGTAGAAGCTCATTCCCGGCTGGAAGCGAGCCATTTCCTTCATGCGGCGCATGTACTCGGCCTGGGTGATGACCACGGGCTGGTCATCGGGCGACATGGCGGCGAAGGTGATCATGAACTCGGACTTCTCCACGGGCGGAATCTGCGACTTGAACAGGGTCTGTGCAATCTCCTGCTGCTCGGGCGTGAATTGCGGCTTGTTGTCATCCTGTTTGCGGATGAGGTTGTCAAGCACGTCGCTGTCCACGCGCACGAAGCGCATTTTATCTTTCTCCAGTTTCTGCTCCAGCATGCTCACGAAGGGCACGTCCAGTTCGCCGTTCATCATCAGCACGTCATAGCCCTTGTCGGTGGCAGCCTTGATGTAGGCATACTGTGCCTCCTTGTCGGTGGCATACAGGCAGATGATGTTGCCGTCCTTGTCTTTCTGCTCGCCCTCGACGAGTTTGCGGTAGTCCTCGATCTTGAAGTACTTGCCGTCGGTGTTCTCCAGCAAGGCAAACTTAAGGCCAGACTCGCAGAATTTCTCATCGCTCAACATGCCATACTCGATGAAGATCTTGATGTCGTTCCACTTCTTCTCGAACTCGTCGGGCTGGTTCTTAGCGATTTCCTCCAGACGGGCGGCGACCTTCTTGGTGATATAGGTCGAGATCTTCTTCACGGCACGGTCGCTCTGCAGATAGCTGCGCGACACGTTCAGCGGGATGTCGGGGCTGTCGATGACGCCCTGCAGCAACATCAGCCAGTCAGGCACAACGCCCTCGACGCTGTCGGTGACATAGACCTGGTTGCAGTAGAGCTGGATGCGGTCCTTGCGGATGTCCAGGTTGTTCTTGATTTTGGGGAAGTAGAGGATACCCGTCAGGGTGAAGGGATAGTCCACGTTGAGGTGGATCCAGAACAGGGGATCGTCCTGCATCGGCTCAATGGCGTGGTAGAACTTCAGGTAGTCCTCATCCTTGAGGTCGGCGGGCATGCGTGACCACAGGGGTTCCACGTCGTTGATGACCTTGTCCTTGTCGGTGTCCTGATACTTGCCGTCTTTCCACTCCTGCTCCTTGCCGAAGATGATGGGCACGGGCAGGAAGCGGCAATACTTCTTCAGCAGGCCCTCGATGCGGGCGGGCTCGAGGAATTCCTTCTCATCGTCGTCGAGGGTGACAATAATGTCGGTGCCACGTTCGGCCTTGTCACATTCCTCCATCTCAAACTCGGGCGAGCCGTCGCAAGACCAATGTACGGCCTTGGCGCCCTCCTGCCAACTGAGCGTGCGGATTTCCACCTTCTTGGCGACCATGAAGGCCGAGTAGAAGCCCAGGCCGAAGTGGCCAATGATGGCGTTGGCGTTGTCCTTGTATTTCTCGAGGAACTCCTCGGCGCCCGAGAAGGCGATCTGGTTGATGTACTTCTCGATTTCCTCGGCGGTCATGCCAATGCCGCTATCGCTAACGGTAAGCGTTCCGGCCTCCTTATCGACGGCGATGTTCACCTTCAGGCCCTCGGTCGAGCCTTTGAACTCACCAGCCCCAGACAGGGTCTTCAGCTTCTGCGTGGCATCAACGGCATTGCTCACGAGCTCACGCAGGAAAATCTCGTGGTCACTGTACAGAAATTTCTTAATTACGGGGAAGATGTTGTTTGTCGTTACCCCAATAGTTCCTTTTGGCATAATTATATTTGGTTTTTAGTTGTTAGTTCTCCTTGATTTTTTAATGCGAATTACACGAATTTAATTAATTAGTTTAATTTGCGAAATTAGCATTAGCCCCGCAGAGCCACACCTCCACTGCACATCAAATAACATGCCACCACGCAATAAGTATATAATAAGGTGACAAATCGTCACCCCCGACTGACAGACTTTGCAGAATTATTAGGAAACTTCTATACAACCTTTCCATTATTTCCTTACCACAAAAGCCATCGGTTCACAACACAAGCACCTTTCATGGCCTCAAACCGCGCCAAAATCATAAAAAATTGACGATTTTGGCGCACTTTAATCCTCAATCTGCGCCAAAGTAGTGCAAAATTGACGATTTTGGCGCACTTTCCTTGTCTATTCCAATAGAGTTCCCTATATTTGTCACCTAAAACTAAAACAATTATGGCAAATCTTATTGGACGTGAGACAGAACAGACCTTGCTGAATCAATACATTGACAGCAAGCGATCTGAATTTATCGCCATCTATGGCAGAAGGCGTGTAGGCAAGACATATCTCGTAACCGAAACCCTGAATGGACGCATTGACTTTGACATGACAGGTGTCATTGAAGGTAACAAAAATGATCAAATAACAAGTTTTATCGTCTCTTTGAAGGAAAGTGGTTACTGTGGTTCACTCCCCACCAACTGGTACGAGGCATTCGAGGCCCTTAAAGAAGTGGTGAAGCAGAGAAAAAACCAGAAACAGGTCATTCTATTTATCGACGAATTACCCTGCCTGGACACACCACGCTCCAATCTAATCAAGGCGTTGGATTTGTTCTGGAATGGATGGGCGACACGTCAAAAGAATGTCAAATTAATCGTTTGTGGATCGGCTACATCGTGGATTATTGATAACATCATTGACAATCATGGTGGTCTGCACAACCGTATCACCCACGAGATGCATATCCATCCTTTTACATTGTACGAAACCGAAAAGTACATCAAGGCCAACCACTTTAAATGGAATCGACTTTCCATTTGCCAAGCTTATATGTTTTTTGGGGGTATTCCCTATTACCTGAGCATTCTCAACAACAAACAAAGTCTCCCTGAAAATATCGACCGCTTGTATTTCTCACCTGATGGTGAATTGAGACAAGAAGTCGATAGGCTCTTGAGTTCTTTATTCAAGAGCCCTCAGCCGTATTCAAGCATCATCAATCTGCTATCCCAGAACAAACAGGGATTAACAAGAACGGAATTGAGCAAAAAACTTGATAAAGAAACTGGCGGACACCTATCAATGTTATTGAAGAATCTGGAGAAATGCGATTTTATCAGGAAATATAATGTGAGAGAGAAAAAGATAAATGTCAATAACGGTATTTATCAGTTGACAGATTTCTTTATTCATTTTCACAATGACTTTGGCAAACTTCACAGCACAGATGAACACTACTGGGCAAACAACATCAACACGCCAAAACAGAACAACTGGTTTGGACTTGCATTCGAGCGTCTATGCATGGCACATATCCCGCAAATCAAGAAAGCACTTGGTGTTGACCGCATCAGAACGGAATACTACTCATGGCGCAGTAAGCAGAGCGAGCCAGCCGCACAAATCGACCTCATCATAGAAAGAGCAGACCAAATTATCAGCCTATGCGAAATCAAATACAGCAAGGCTCGGTACTCAATCAATGCCAATGAAGAAGACAAACTGCGTAACCGTATCTACGCCTTTGAACAAGAGACAAAAGTAAGAGCCGCCGTCCAACTGGCTGTTATTACCACATTCGGCCTAAACCAAAACGCTCATGCCTCAGAGGTTGTCAACATCATTACGATGGATGACCTGTTTCAACCATAATATAGTCCACTCAAGAAGATGAGAAGGGGTGGGGATTGTTAAACGCGCAAAAAGCGCACAGTCTCCCCACGCTACAAAGATACGGCTTGAGCGTCCTCAACCACAATGACAAAACGTTTAAAACTACTAATTTCGCGAATGGAACGAATGAGGACCGCCAGATTATGAACGCTATCCTGTTCAGCCCACTATTATCTTCTCACCACCGAAGCAAATGATTCTCAATATTGCGATAATTGAAATGACCCATCTCCAAATCATCATTATCGTCATTTCCCGTATTTATTACCTGAGTTTGCCTTGTTTCCTGCTCGAATAATGACTTGAAGTATTGCAGGCTCTTGTAGAAATCACGATGAGCAACTGGCGACAGTTTCACCTCAAAAGCCTTTAGTGAGTTCAGTCCCTCATCGAGCACAATATCCACTTCGTGCTGACTGCGATCACGATAGAAATACAAATTATTGTCCAAGCCATGATTGAACTGGTGTTTCATCACCTCCGCCACCACCATGTTTTCAAATATCTGCCCACGAAGCGGATGAGTTTCGAGTTGGTGAGCATCGCTGATACCTAATAGATAGCACACGAGTCCAACATCATAGAAATAAACCTTGGGGGTTTTTACAAGCCTCTTGCCAATATTTCGGTAAAACGGCTGCAATCTGAACGCCACATATGTCGCTTCCAGCACGTTCATCCACTCTTGAATCGTAGGTAGAGATACCCCCAACTCATTTGATATACTCTTTGCATTGAACTCGCACCCTACCCGCGACGCACTGATGACGATAAACTTGCGGAATTCCGCCAAATGGCGGATGTTCATCACCTGCTGAATGTCACGCTGCAGATAGGTATTATAATACTGACGATACAGGTCTTGCGCAGGTATATTACCGGCCCACACAGCAGGATAGAAACCGCGATGCATAATCTCAAAATCATCAAGCGAGCGGTCCTGGGCCGTCAATTCGGCCAATGCGAATGGCAATAACGTAAGCATCGCGGTTCTGCCTGCAAGCGATTGAGTCACCTTTTGCGACAATTGCAGGTTGTTGCTTCCCGTCAGTACAATGTTGGCATGGGGATTAGTGTCAACGACAACTTGGACAGCGTTCAATATCTCGGGCATACGTTGCACCTCATCAATGATTAAGCCATCACAATAACGCTCAATAAATCCCTTGCGGTTCAGCTCCATTTCATTTACAATGACCTCATCTTCAAGGTTCACATAGTGGTAACTGGGGAAAACCATTTTACACAAAGTCGTTTTCCCTGATTGGCGTGGGCCAATGACTGTAACCACACGAAATAGCCGTTTCAGCCGCAATAATTCCTGTGATAAGATCCTGTTATACATAAAGATATATTATGACTTGACAAAAGTAAAGTTGTACTTTATTTTTGGCAAAATTACATATTTCCATCAATATACACAAGAAATCCTCTTCTTTTTTTTAAAAGCCCAACGATGAAAATGCATTTTCATCGCATTCTCTCAATCTGAACTCAGGCGCCTGTTGATAGTGAGCATCATCATGTAAAATCGGTTGGTTTGCCTTGGAGGTAAACCAACCGATTTTGCTTTTTAAAGGTCTGGGGCCCACTTAGCGCAGCATGGACAGGGAAGCCGATGAGTGGGGGTTAGTCTCCGTAGTAGGTGCCTAGGAAGAAGATGGCGCCGGTGCTCTTTTCAACGATGTAATAGACGAATGGGTGCGTGGCGTGGAACTTTGCCGTTCTTGGCTCTTCGTCGATTCTTGCTGACAATGTCATCATCCCAGCAATCGTGATGGCAGCCGCCTCGGAGCCCTCCTCATTGACCTCGATTTTGGCCTTCTGCTTCATCATCTCCACATACAGATCGTCCTTGTGCCCTTGAGCCATGTTGGGGAACTCGGCACCCCCGCTGAATGCCGATGGCATGCCCATCGATGATAACACACTCTCAAGAGGTGTCTCGCTTTCGGTAGCGAAACGAGGCAACAGGATATCGACATGATCATAATAAGACATGTTATTTCGCAGTGCCTCGAGTTTTTTTGCCGAGAGGCTTCGGATGATATCGCCTATCGTCTTACCCTTGTTGGGAAGCAGCACATACATGCTCCAACTGTCGCATCCGTAAGGCAGACACACCATCTCACACAGGTCGTTCTTGCAGTATGCGGTCTCGATGCCACGATGCATCATTTTGCGTTTGACAGTCGTGCCGTTCTCTCTTGTGAAGTTCATGTCGCGGGTGTCTTCGGGGTCAAACTCCCACGCCCATGAGGCCTTGAAATACACGGCATTCAACAGGTACATCACTGTAGAGGGTTCGAACTCCTTCTCGCTTAAGATTTGTGGTATCATACCCTCGGTGTGGGTCTTGCACCAGTTGTTGATGTGTCTTAGGCTACTGAGGTCAGAAAAGTCCAAAGCATCAATCTGGGCGTTGTAATACTTCTGCATGTCGGCCTTGTACTGCGGAATGAGGCTGATGTGCATTGCCGAGTTGACATCGATGCAGTTGGCGATTTTTACCGTCACGCACGGGTCAATATTAGAGGCTTCATTCATCATCTTCTTGAAGTACTCGTTGATCTCCTTTACTGAACCGCCCAGTCCCAGCACATCGGTAATCTGCTGGCGCGTATAGCCGTCAGCACCCTCGTTGAGCATGCCTAACAGGTAGCTCACACTGATGGGCGACACGATGGTGCTACCCTTTTTCTGCTTGGTGATGGTGCGGAACAGGTTGCAGGCAAAATCATTGTTGTTGTCGCGCATCTTGAGTTGGGATTCCGACAATTGGACATCCTCTTTCTTGTGTTGGGATTCGGCCAATCGGGCGTTCTCTTTCTTGCGTTGGGATTCGGCCAATTGGGCGTCCTCTTTTTCAGGCGTCACTCCAGCATTAATAACGCTGCTGCTTGCGAAAATCAGGATGGTGCTCATCAACACCACTGTGGCAACTGTGCCAAATATCCAAAATCGTTTCATTTTCGTGTCGTTTTAAAGATTTATCAATAAGATTTCAATTTAAATGTCACAGGCAAGGTATACCATACGGACACTGGACGACCATTCTGGCGAGCCGGGATGAATTTGGGCAGGGTCTTGACGAGACGGATGGCCTCGGCATCCAAGTCCTTATCCACTGAGCGTACAACCTTGACTTCACCGACCTTGCCTTCCTTGTCAACAACAAACTGGACTACCACCTTACCCTGAGCGCAAGCGGCCTCGGGAGGATAGTTGATGTGATCATCGATGTATTTCTTCAGCGCTTCATCACCTCCAAGGAATTTAGGCATCTGTTCAACACACGTGAAAATCTCATCTTCTTTTCGCTTCTCGCAGACATCGATCAGCACAGGAAATGAATTGACGTCTGTAACTCCTATTTCAGGCTCTTTTTCACATTCTTTTATGGTCACCGGTACACCATTCTCGTCAAAGCAATAGGCACCCATGAAGAAGATGGAGCCAGTGCTCTCTTCCATGATGTAATAGATAAATGGACGCGTAGCGTGGAACATCACAATTTCATTTCTGCTCGGACCCAACTCACTCATCTCAGCAATTGTGACAGCCGCGGCCCTGGTTCCCTCTTCGCTGACCTCGATTTTAGCTTTCTGCTTCATCATCGACACATACAGATTGTCCTTGTGACCTTGAAGCATGTTGGGGAACTCGGCAACTCCACCCTTGAAAGCCAACGGCATGCCCAATGAAGAGAGCACTTTCTCAAGATGTGTCTCGCTTTCGGTTGTGAAACGGGGCATCAGGATATCGACGTCTTGAATCCTCATGTATGATTGCCATTCCTTCAGTTTTTGCGACGAGAGGCTCTGGATGACATCCTCGATCGTCTTACCCTCATTAGGAAGCAGCACATACATGCTGTAGGCCTTGTTGCCGTAAGGCAGGCGCAACATCTTGCACAGGTTGTAATTGACATAGTCCGCCTTTGTCCTTAGGTGCATCATCGGGCGCTTGACGGTTTTGCCGTCAAGCGTTGTGAAATCCATGTCGCGCGTTTCTTCGGGGTCAAATCTGTCGGTCCAAGAGGCCTTGAAATAGACGGCGTTTAACAGGTACATCACGCGATTGGGGTTGAGCTCTCTCTTGCTCAGGATTTTGGGTATCATGCCGTCGGTGTGTGTCCTGCACCAGCTGTTGATTCTGTTCAGGATGCTTTTTGCATCGAAGGGACCCGTGCTAACCTGGGCATTGTAATACTTCTGCATGTCGGCCTTGTACTGCGGGTTGATGCTGTATTTCGGAGTAACATCGATGCAGTTGGCGATTTTTACCGTCACACTCGGGTCGGCAGATTGAGCTTCATTCATCTTCTTCTTGAAGTGCTCATTAATTTCCTGTACCGAATCACCCAGACCCAGCACTTCGGTAATCTGCCTGCGCGTCTTGCCGTCGGCTCCCTCGTTGAGCATTCCTAACAGGTAGCCCACGCTGATGGGCGACACGATGGTGCTGCGCTTTTTCTGCTCGTAGATGGTACGGAACAGGTTGCAAGCAAAATCATCCTTGCTGCTGCTCTCATTCTGCTGAGATACGGCCAATGGGGCATTCTCGTTCTCAGGCATCACCCCAGCATTAGCATTGCCGTTGCCGTTTGCGAAAGCCGAGAAGATGGTCATCATCACAAAACCCGAGAGAAAAATGAGTTTCGTGGCCTTAATCATTACAATAAAATTAGTGTGTTTCATATCAGTCAATTGATTTTGGTTGATAAAAACGGATTAACTCTCGCTTGCAAAATTACAACGAATTTACGGAAAACGGCTAGCATTCAATGGTCATTCTTCATGACAAAAATATCTGATTTTCAACTATTAAAAAAAGAAAAAGGTCATTTCAAGGTAATTCGTCGTTTCAGTCATAAAACATCAACAAAAAATCGAGCGAAATTATGTGGGGAAAAAAGAAAAACTAATATTTTTAGTTTTATTAACTAAAATAATTTGGCACATAACTAAATGAATTAGTTAATTTGCATCGTAAAACCAAAAAAAGGCTGGAAAAATGAAACAGTTAACACAAAAAGAAGAGGAAATCATGGAGCGGATGTGGGATCACGGTCCCATGCTTGTGCGCGAGTTGCAGGCCTATTATGATGAGCCCCGCCCCCATGTGAACACCTTGGCTACATTGATCAAGATATTGGAGGAGAAAGGCTTCCTGGGCCACAAGGCGATCACTGCCCGCTGCTTCCAGTATTTTGCGCGCATCAGCCGCGAGGAGTATCGTGGCGGCTCGTTGACCAACGTGGTCAACAAGTTTTTCGGCAAATCCTACCTGAGTGCCGTCTCGGCCCTTGTCAAGAGCGAGAAGGTCAGCGTGGAGGAGTTGAAGGAACTCATTCGTGAAGTGGAACAGAACAACCAACAGTAAAATCCCTATCGCCATGTTACTCATCTATCAAATCAAAGTGGGCCTCTGCCTTATCGCATTTTACCTGCTGTGGAAACTGCTGCTCAGCCGCGAGACCTTCCACCGCTTCAACCGCGTGGCATTGTTGGCAACCATGGCGCTTGCCCTGGTGCTGCCCTGGATCCGGCTCACACTGGATGCTCCCGCAGCGGTCGCCGGAGGGATAATCGTGCTGGATGACATCATCGTTGGTCCTGCCAGTGACGTCCAGACCCAGCAGGGGGCACAGCCATGGAATGCGCTGAACGTGGCCACGGTAGTCTATTTCGTTGGGGTTGTCATGGCGCTTGCCTGGCTACTGCATAGCCAATGGAGCCTGCACCGACTGATGAAAACGGGTCGCAAAGAGTCGTTGCCTGGCGGTATCACATTGCATGTGCTTCCTGGCGATATATCCCCGTTCAGCTATTTCAAGCACATTGTGATCAATGAACAGGACTATCGTGACAACGCGCGCGAAATCCTTATCCACGAGCAGGCCCACATCGGGTTGCGTCATTCCTGGGACGTGCTGTTCATGGGGCTGGTCACCCTGTTCCAATGGTGGAACCCTGCCGCCTGGCTGATGTGCCATGAATTGAGGCAGGTGCACGAATATGAGGCCGATGAGGCCGTACTTAAAGAAGGCGTCGACGCTAAGCAGTACCAGTTGCTGCTGATCAGAAAGTCCGTCGGGGACCAGCTATTCTCGATGGCAAATAGCTTCAATTATCAATCTTTAAAAAAACGAATCCGTATGATGACGATTAACAAAAGCAGCCGATGGAACAAACTGCGTGCGCTGGCTGTGGTGCCTGTGGTCGCATTGGCGCTGTTGGCCTTTGCCAACCCGCAAACCAAAACAGCATCTACCGAGGGTAATAAAAAAGTTTATGAAACTGTTGAGCAACTGCCCGAGTTCCCTGGTGGCCAGGAAGCAATGATCGCTTTTCTGTCACAGAATGTACATTATCCCGAAAGCGCTGCCAAGAACAACATCGAGGGCCGAGTGATTGTGCGATTCATCGTTGACGAGACCGGTGAGATCGGCAATATCAGTATCGCCCGCTCGGTTAATGAGGAACTTGATGCCGAGGCCATCCGCGTGGTCAAGTCATTGCCCAAGTTCATTCCCGGCCGTCAGGACGGCAAGCCTGTTCCGGTGTGGTACAACCTGCCGCTCATTTTCAAGCTCCAAGGTGGTGACGATGGATCCAAGAAGAAGTAAACTCAAAACCAATCCTTTAGATATTAAAGGGCACAGCACCGAGGCACAAAGCTTCGGTGCTGTGTTTTTTTGTAACACCGAATAAAGACATAATAAACCACATTAATTTACTCGCCGAAAAACACTACTATTTTTGGCGTGTCTGCTTTTTTATTGCTATTTTTGCGGTCTATAACACATAAACGTACCCGATATTAAACCTTCAGAATAATTGCAATGAACAAAAGTATCATCATTTCGCTGATATGCGTTTGTTTGAGTGTCATGTCATTGTCGGCTCAAGTACTGTTTGACGGCAAGAAAGCCGCTGTTGACAACCTGACAGGGACATGGCTGATTGCTGTGCCAAAGACAGTTTACAGCACCGATTACACTGCGTCGGTGACCCTTGATGAATCGGTGACAAAATGTTCTATCGGTGGCGTGCAGGTGACCGACAGCTATACGTTTCACAACGTTGGCCCCGACTCGACCTATCATCTGGTTGCAGTCAGCAGCGGAAAAACGATTGAAGCCAACATCCAGTTCACCTATTGGCCCGTGATCCAGATCTATGGCAATTATGAGAAAAGGCCCTATCATGACGGCACGGTCATTGTTACTATTCCCGACTCCAGCTCACAGGAGACCATCTATTCTCGTGTGCGCTGGGCAGGCAGTTCGACAGCCTATCCTCAACGAAACAAACATAACTTCCACTTGAAGTTTTATACCGATGAAGCAAGAACGAAGGATAACGAGAAGGATATGTCCTTCTTCGGTCTGCGCAGCGATTTCCACTGGAGATTAGACGCTGGACAAATAGATTTCTCACGGGTACGCAACCGAATAGCAGCTGAAATCTGGGCCGACTTCGCTTCTGCGCCCTATTATGCTTCCTATGAGCCCAAAACGCCGCGCAGCTACGTGCGCGGAGACTTTGTTGAGGTGTTTCTCAATGATGAATACATGGGCATCTACATCCTGAACGAGCACATGGACCGTCAGCAGCTCAAGCTCAAGAAGTATGACGAAGAGAACGGGGTGTTTCATGGGGGACTGTGGAAACCCATGAAATGGAGCGACGTCACCACATTCAACCTGCTGACAGCTTTTGACGAGACCCAAAAGTCATGGGACAAATTCGACGTTAAATATCCCAATATCGACAATGTGAGCCCGACCAATTACAAGACCCTGTATGATGCGATACAATTCACCATGCAGGCCAGTGATAAGGTATTCTCAGACAGCGCCCAATATTACTTTGATATTCCCGTATTCCGTGACTACTATCTTTTCACGATTCTGCTTCAGGCTCCAGACAATATCGGCAAAAACCTCTACTATGCGTGCTACGACACCCAGACCGATAAACGCCTGACTATAGCTGTATGGGACTTGGACTGCACTCAGGGACAATACTGGAGTAATACAGGGGGCTGGTACCATTTCCATGATGCGGGTCCTGAAGTTGAGTTCAGAAGTGAAGATTTTTTAGGAGCACACAAGGCATTCAAGCGGTTATGGAGCATGAATCCTTCATTCCACGGCATGGCAACCGAGCGCTACTGGCAACTGCGAGACTCCACCTTCAATCCCGACAGCATTGTGGCTCGCTACGAGGCTTACTTCAATGAAATGAAAAGCTGTGGCGCCGACAAACGTGAGATTGCACGCTGGAGTAAAGACGCAAGCGACCTGGGGGGATACGACCTGGACTTTGACATCGAATTAAGATACCTGCGCGACTGGTGGATACGCCACATTGCCTTCCTTGACAACAATGTGTTCATCCCCTACCCGATGGGTGATGTGGACTTTAACAGACTCGTCAACGTCAAAGATGCCACAACCCTTATTGACTATCTGCTGGGAACACAAAATACCGAAATCAATACCTATCGCGCCGACTTCAACCATGACGGCACAATCAGCACAGCAGACGTCATCAACATAATCGACATGATACTATCGAACTGATGCTATCATGCCACCGTAACTGTATCAAAATTGGCAATGCCGAAGCGAAAAGGTTTCGGCCATTTTGCTGATTAAGAGCCTGAAATGACACACCTTAATCCGCAAGGAGGCGGACGTAGCCATAGAAGCCCACCTCGCGGTTAATCAAGCTGTAATGTGTGGGTTCGTCAACCACCTCGCAGGACGCGGGGTCGATGGCGTGCATGAGGCTGTCGCGCAACTCGTCAAATTTTTCCTGCGCCTGCTGCTCGTCCCGGCAATTATAGACGTCGCTCATCGCGCCGTCCTCCGTCTGATATTCAAACACCACCCGATACTTCATGAGATTTCAATTTTAGTCATCAAAGGACGGCTGCAATTTTGCGGACGGATTTGAGAATGTCAATGATAGACTTGTCTGAACGTGCCGTTTGCATGTTGTACTTCGACTGGAGGTACATGAGGGAGTCGGCTGGCACATCCAAGGCCGCCTCAAACATCAAGGCGGTCTTTGCTGTCAGCGGACGACACCCATTAAGAATCTCGTTCACAACCGAATAGGCCAAGCCCATGCTTTCGGCCAATTTGCGCTGGGTTATGCCACGATACTCAATTTCATCTTTCAGCACCTCGCCTGGGTGGGTCGGGTAAGCGCCATATCCAAGATTTCCCATATTCCTTTATCACACAATTATAAACTTTTTCGCTAAGAAAGCGCAAATATCTATAGTTTTGACTATAAAGCCAACCTTAGACCAATGCTACTTGATCCACTATATGGTGCAGGATAGGAATCCCTATACGAAACACGAAAATGCCTAACATCTGAATCATTCCAATCACCGCCTCTAATAATTCGGTAACAATCCATCAAAGCATCAGAAGTATCTATTGGGTTGTATTGCTCACCACTAGAATAATACACACATGTTTCAGCACACCACTCACTAACATTACCACTCATATCAAATAACCCTAATTCATTAGATTCTTTTGTTGCAACAGGTTGAGTGCCCCAATTTTCATTATTCCAATCCTGAGTAGGTAAATTGAGTAAGTACCACGCCACTTTGCCAATATCGTTACTGCCTGAATATCTATAATTCAGACTTTTATTACCACCACGGGCTGCAAACTCCCATTCTGCTTCAGTTGGCAATCGAAATGCCAATCCTGTCAATTCTCTTAACCTATTGATAAACTCTTGACATTCATAGTAACAAACACATTCTACGGGACGGTTTAAGTTCCCTGAAAATGAACTTGGATTATAGTCCATCACCGCAAGCCATAATGCTTGCGTTACTTCAGTCTGACCCATCTGATAACTAGACAGCGTAACTTGGTGAGGAGGATACTCGTTATCATAGGCGTCATTGCCTTGCTCGACTGTAGCACCCATAGTGAAGGTTCCGCCCTCGACCGCCACCATATTGAACGCCACTCCATTGATAGTAAAAGTCTCAATCTCCCAAGGCCAGAAGCCACCCAACAGATAGTCAATTAGCATTGTCAGGTCACTGATATTCACATAGCCGTCACGATCAGTGTCAGCATTTTTTTCTTTAAAAAACGTGTCAGTAGCACCTAATAGGTAGTCAATCAATGAGGTTATGTCACTAATGCTTACATAACCATCACAATTAACATCTCCCAACTCTGTATAGACTGTTACTTCGCAGGTATCAGGCACAGCTTTCCCATCAGCGGAACCAACTACTATCATAGTTGTTCCTTCGGATCTTCCTGCAACCTGAACGACCCCATTTACTATGCGAGCAACGGCAATATTCGAATCGCTAGAAGTCACCTCAAGTTCAGTAGGCAATGGAGAAATTAGGGGATTAAGTGTAATCATGTGATTGGGTAAAACCCTAACTTCGCGCTTGTCAAGGGAAATACGGATTGTTGCCTCGACGACAATCACATGACAAACCGCCTGCTTATTAAGGTAAGATGCAGTAATATCACACTCCCCCAGACCAACTGCTGTCACAACACCATTATCGACAATGGCAACATTAGCATCACTCGTTGACCAGATAACATTCTCGGCATTCGAGTCATCGGGAAAAATCGTCGCGGTGAGAGTTACCTGCGAAGTCTGCTCAATAGTTATCTCAGTCTGATCCAAAGTCACTGATATGGGATCCACTACTGTCACATGACAAGTTGCTTGCTTATCAAGACAATAAGCTATAATATCACATTCGCCCGCTCCTTTCGCTGTCACCGTTCCATCACTAACGGTGGCTATCTGTTGGTCAGTGGAAGTCCAAATAACCGACCTAGGTATTGCATCATTCGGTGAGACCGTTGCACTTAGTTTTTTCGTGTGGCCCACTATCAAATCGGCAACATCACTGCTAAGAGTCACACTAGCTGGCGGCACCGCATCGGTTCTGATATCCCAAAAGTTGTTCCAATAGTCAGCCATGAAATAATCGGTAAACGATGCGCCTGGCACATGGAGCGGAGCATTATAGCTTATGAAAGTGTTCTCATCACACTCAGGAGGTGCAACAGCAAACGAATAAATAGCACTCGGATTCACTTGTAGTCCTTTAATGGAAGTAACACCACTTCCAATATAGAGGATATTATCTATAAAGAATATACCATTAAACGTTTGATATTCAGCTACTGATACGCTACTCACATTACACTCAAGAACCGAAATTGCCTTGATTGTCATATCAGTATTCACAATAAAGGGGCTCTTGAACTCATTAGAGTTAGTGGTCGGGGTAGTTCCATTGGTCGTATAATAAATCTTAGCACCTGGGGTTGCACAAGTAATGTTCACCTCGATTGGGGCATAATAAGTGCCGGTAGTAGGTGTTATGATGGGAACTGAAATGAAAGATTGATCTACAGTCACGATAATCTTAGTCGCACGAACCTGATTGGTTGCGGCGGTAAACACCACAGGTGTCACTAATCCTGTCCAAATGCCAATATTACCTTCATAGCTATAGGAATCAGGAGCTGCGATGAAGCAACCAGGACCATACTGGGCCTCACCACTGGCTGTGCACTCAAACACAACTTGGGTGATAGCGCCAATCGAAGTGGTGATGGTCGCAGTATTATTCTTATAGATGCGGTAATGAGCGCCATTGGCAACACCCTTTGTAACGTCCACAGTGACTGTCACACCCTCAGCCTCTTTAACGATCTTGTAAGGGCCTGAAGTGACGCTGCCAGTGCCTAGGTCAACAGTAGCATCAAACGTAATGACAGTGGCCCAAGTGACGCTGGCCAGTAAATACAAAGCTAATAAACTATAGAATCTCAGCATACCTAAATGATATATGAACTAGAGCAGGTTAGCGGTTGCCGTACATTTCTTCGTAGTATTTTTGGTAGTCGCCGCTGGTGACGCTCTGGACCCAGGGTTGGTGGTCGAGGTTCCAGCGGATGGTCTTTTCGATGCCCTCGGTGAAGGGGGTCTCGGGGTACCAGCCGAGTTCACGGGCAATCTTGGTGGGGTCGATGGCGTAGCGCATATCGTGGCCTGGGCGGTCGGTGACGAACTCAATGAGGCCGTCGTTGATGACGTCGAGGTCACACTTGAGCAACTGCTGGTATTCGGGTTCCTCACGCATGATGCGTGCGATGATGGCAATGACCTGCTTGACAATGTTGATGTTGCTCTCCTCGTTAAAACCGCCGATGTTATACACCTCGCCGACGGTGCCTTGACGCAACACGAGGTCAATGCCCTTGCAGTGGTCCTCGACGTAGAGCCAGTCGCGCACGTTCTCGCCCTTGCCATAGACGGGCAATTTCTTGCCTTCAAGGATGTTTTTGATGATCAGCGGGATAAGTTTCTCGGGGAAATGATAGGGTCCGTAGTTGTTGCTGCAGCGGGTGATGTTGACGGGCAGGCCGTAGGTCTCGTGATAGGCCATGGTAATGAGGTCGGCACTGGTCTTGCTGGCCGAATAGGGCGAACGTGGTGCCAACGGCGTCTCCTCGGTGAAGAAACGGCGACCATAGGTCTTAAGGTCGGTGCGACCCTGGATGACCTCGCGCACGTCGTCGCTCACCTCAAGGGGTTGCGGCTCGTCAAAGTCCTTGCTCAATGAGCCATAGACCTCGTCGGTCGAAATCTGAAGGTATTTCTTTCCTGGAGCATAGGTGTTGTGACCCTGGGCGTCCTTGCCTGTAAACCAGGCTTCGCGGGCGCAGTCGAGCATATTCTGGGTGCCCAGGATGTTGGTCTCCAAGAAAAGGCGCGGATTGGTGATGCTGCGGTCCACATGGCTCTCGGCGGCAAAGTTGACAATATAGTCCACGTCGTAGTCGCGCATGATGTCCTGCACCAACTCGCGGTCACCCACGTCACCGCGGACAAAGGTGACATTGGAGCGCTCTATTTCCTCCTTGATAGAGGCCAGGTTGCCGGCATAGGTCAAAGCATCAAGGATGATGACCTCGATGTTGTCGCCATACTTATTGAGAATGTATTTCACAAAGTTCGAGCCGATAAATCCGGCAGCTCCAGTCACGAGATAAGTCTTCATAATTTCTGTCAATTTTTAGTTCATGGGCAAAGGTAACAATAATCATCAAAAAAACATGTATCTTTGCAACAAAATAAATCACTATCCAATGAAACGGTTCATCACATCCCTCTTCATGATGCTGGCGATTTTCGGTATGGTCGCCCAGACAGTCACCCAGCCTGAGAATAAAAAACGTAAAAAAGTAGCCGTCGTGTTGTGTGGCGGCGGTGCCATGGGTACCATCCATATCGGCGCACTCAAGGTGCTGGAAGAGGCAGGTATCCCCATCGATATGGTTACTGGCACCTCAATGGGCAGCATCATCGGTGGCATGTATGCCGTAGGCTATGATGCCACCGATATCGAGGACATCGTCAACAGCATGGACTGGGGCGACATCCTGCGCGACCGCTTGTCGATGAGAAACCAGACACTTGACGAGCGTGAGAAACAAAATATCTACCTGTTTGACTACCGCATTTTCCTGGACAAAAGCCAAGACACGCTGGCGGGAGGATTCATCCGAGGAATCAACGTCGAGAAGACCCTGCGCCACTACCTGCGCCAGCCCGAGGACATCGACTTCAAGTCGCTGCCCCGCCCCTTCGGGTGCATCGCGACCGACCTGATCACCGACAGCGAGGTGGTGCTCGACCATGGCTCGCTGGCCCGGTCAATTCGTGCCAGCATGGCAGTGCCCGGTGTATTCGCTCCCGTGAGAATGGACCCCTATATTCTGGTTGACGGCGGTACCAAGAACAATTTCCCCGCCGACCTGGCACGCAAAATGGGAGCCGACATCGTTATCGGTATCAGGACCGACCTAGGCCTGAACGATAAGTATTACTCCACGTCCGATATCCTGGAGCGTTCGGTGGGAGCTGACATCCACAACCGCAGCGATGAGAATGACAAGTATTGCGACCTCATCATCCGTGTGCCTGTTAGAGGTTATTCTGCAGCCCACTTTTATCACTCAGCCATCAAGGAACTGATTAAGCGCGGCGAGGAAGCCACAAGGGCCCAAATGGATTCCATCATGATACTCAAGAGAATGGTGGGTGTGCCTGAGGATTACAAGCCCGATTACAGCATCATCAGCCTGAGCGACATTGATAACACCGAGGCAGGCAAACTCGTGAATGAGGAAAACGCCAAGAACTCCATCAAGGCGAGTGTGGGTCTGCGCTACGATAACGAGGAACTGGTGGCAGCCCAGATTGGTGGCACCTATTACTTTGGCAACAAGCTGGATAAGACTCTAGACCTGACGCTCAGGTTAGGCAAGCGCACCATGGGCAAACTGTCTTGGAACATGATTCCCAGAAACTACCGCAAGATTGGACTTTCTTACGAAATCTGGCACGAAGACGTCAACCTTTACCAGGGCAAACGCCGTTCAGACAATCTGTTGTTCATCTATCAGAAGGCTAACGCCACCCTACTCTCGTTTGACGCGCTCAACTTGAATTTTGACTTAGGCCTCTCGTGGGAACATTACCACCACTATGATATCTTGAGCAACGAATACAGCGTCAGCGACTTCAAGAAAAACGAATACTATTTCAACTACCACGCGAACGCACAATACAACACCGAGGACCACTGGTACTTCACCCGCAAGGGTGTGCGTGCCCAAGTCCGATACGCCTACTATACTGACAACTTCGCCCAATGGAAAGGTCATGCGGGTTTCAGTGAGGTGAGCGCAAGGTGGCGTATGACCCTGCCGTTGACCAGCACGACCAGTCTGCAACCCACGGTCTATGGCCGCTTGCTGTTTGGCAAGGATTTGCCTGCTCCCATCATGAATATGCTGGGCGGCAACCGCGGAGGCATATACTATGCCCAACAGATGCCATTCTCGGGCTTCGGGCATTGCCACGTGATGGACAGCAAACTGCTGGTTGCGGGCTTCAAGCTGCAGCAACGCTTTTTCAAGGAGCACTACATTATGGTAAAGGGACACGTCGCCGAGCAGAACGACAAGCTGGACGGCATCTTTGACCGCAAACCCATCTGGGGCGCACAAGTCGGCTACGCCTACAACAGCATCGTTGGTCCCCTAGGCGGCTCCCTGAGTTGGAGCAACTTCACCAAGCAAATTGGCATCTACATCAACCTCGGCTTCGAGTTCTGATATTTTTAAAACTACGAATTACGCGAATTATACGAAGGGCATCCGCATCTTGAGGATCACGCAAAGAAATGAAGGGGCTATAGTATAGAGGGCTGAAGCAGAATTCTTCTGGATAGGTTAGAAGCGGATGCCGGCTAGGACGGAGAAGTCTAAGAGGGAGCTGACGAGTTTGGAGTTACGTGACTTGTAGCGGTGGTGGTCGGCAAAGCTCTGTAAACCGATAAAATACTGTTTGTGGTTATACACGGCACCCATGCGTGCTCGACAGTTGAGCGAGATTGAGCTAGACTGGGTGTCGGCATTGTGAAAATGGTTGTAACGGTAGCCCAGATAGGGGGTGATGGTGGCATTCAATAACCACTTGCGGCCCAGTACCCAGTTGTAGCCATAGCCGAACAGCAGACAATAGTCGTTATAGAGAATGCGGGGGGCATCTTCTTGCGTCGGGATGTAGATGCGACCTTCCTCGGGCATTTTTTCTACATCAAACTTCACATCGTAATGCTGCAGACTGAAGCCTGCCAGCCATGAGCCAGCATTGCGTTTCTGGTATTTTGAGTAGCAGTAGGCCGCGGCTTGGGCATAACGACGGTTGTTGAAGAAGTAATAGGCGGTCAACCCCATCGCCTTGCGACTCAGGCCCGATTGCTTGAACGTGATGCGCTCATTACCCTTACTCTTGTCCCTGTAAGTAATATTGGTCTCATTATTGTTCTCCCAATAGTAGGCATCGGCAGCAAAGCGGGCGCAGGTGAACGAGAATTCGACTTTATTGGAAAGTTTGTCGCCGTGAATCAGGTTGCTCACAGCCACCGAATAGCCCACGCTCACCGCCATGAATGACAGCGAAACACCGATATTGGATACCAGGTTGCTGTTCATAATCATGTATGTGTCCTTTAAAGGGCGACCGATGTAGGAGTCCACCCAATTGTTGCTCTTGAGGATGAATTTCCAGTTTTTGCCAGTGCCCACGACGTAGGCGCTGTCGTAGCTATTGAAAGCATGGTCGCCCCAGACGTAAGTCCTGTAGCAGAATTTCACGAACTTGGGATAGCCCATTGTGCTGTCGTTGAAGTCTACCTTGCCGTGTTTAAGCGCACGCCACCAGTAACCGCTGTTTCGTGTCGTGTCATAGGGCTCGTTGATCTTCTCTTGAGCCCGTTCCTTGATACGCTCCTTGAATTGCTGCATTTTATTCAGATTCTGAATTGTGTCTTGGTCGGACAAGTTGACCTGCCCCGACGACTGTCCCCAGGACAACATCGGCACACTCAGCATGAGCAACAATATCAAGAAGTGTTTCATTTTTCAGTTTCTAGTTGTTTTAGAGACGCAAAATCTTGCGTCTCTCTGTCGACTCTTGTTTGGAGACGCAAGATTTTGCGTCTCTACATTTTAGAAGTCGCTGAAGAAATTCGGGCGGATGAGCAGACCGATGCGCAGGCGGCAGTGGTACTTGTTATAGTCGAGCAGGTTCTCGCCGTAGCCGTCATAGAAGTGCAGCATGAAGTACTGGTTATCCCTCTTGCTGAAGCGGAATCCCACATTCAGGATCGTGTTGAAGTTGAGGTTCCATCCCTTGCGTTTCACAAAGGTGACATCAGCCACCCAGCGCTTGTCAGCCGAGATAAACTGTGAACCCACCTGGAAGATACCGCTGTACTTGAGGATATCCTTGTTCTGCTGCCCGTCGATGATGGGAATCCACGTCTTGGCATACACCTCCAGTCGAGGGTCAATAACCGCCGCATAGCCGAAGGTGACCTTGTTCCAGCTGCGCGATGCCTCGCCGTCACGCCCGTTGGACTCATGCTCCAGCATGATCGTAGCATTTCCCACAAGTCTTCCGTTATGCACAACCAGATTCTGAACACCGATACCGGGATTAAAGTTCAGGTCATGGAAGGGCAATGACTCCTCAAACACGTTCCAAATCGCCTTCTGTGAGTATTGCAGGAACAGGTGGCTGTGGAAAGGCAGGATGGACTTGGTGAGCCTGTGGCGGAAACTGATTTGGAACTTCACGTCGCTGTTGAACTCGGTGGGCTTGTGGTTGAGTGCCGTACCACCGACAAAGTAAGTGTCTTTGTAGATGCCAAAGGCCGGACGGCTGTCAAAGTCTTCAATAACGCTGTCCACATTGATTTTTTCTCGCTCCACGCCTTTTATTGACGTAACTATCTGGCCCATCATAGGTAAACCGACCAGTGCCAGAATGACAAGAAATAATGCTCTCGTGTATTTCATAACTTCAATTTTGTGTTTTTTATATCGTTGTTTCTATTATCGCTAAAATATCGTAAATCCTGCCGGAGAGATATCAGCATAGGTCATGATGATCTTGCCGTTCATCCACAAGTGAGTTCGTGACTTATCAGTATCGTTGTTATACTCCTGGGTGAGCAAATACACATCATCGCCATAGGAGTGGACTTCGATGGCATGCGAGCTGGTGAATTCCCATTCCGACACATAATGTTCAGGGACGCCATCGGTCCACAGGGTAGCGAACGACTTATTGTTGTAATCATATTCAAAACCTGCAGCATAGATGTGGTCGTTGCACTTCGTCACCGACTCCACGCTCCCGATGATGTACTCGCCTTCTTTCAACTCCCTGGGATAGCTGACAGGATAAATCTCATATTCCTTGTCAACCCAGACTGCAGGCAAGCCGCCGATGATACCGCCGATGATGGTGTGGTCGCGGTCATAGGCATAGATAGCATGGCACTCGCCCGTTATGGCAGCCCCGGGCATGGGCAGGAACTCTTTCTTGTAATTGGTGTACAGCACCGGCAAGTAATGACCATCTGCGTCATCATCGTCACCGAAGCCATGACCGATTACATAGCATTTGCCTTCACTCACAGCGAGCGCATGGGTGGCGGGAATGAAGTCATGGAAATTCTCAAGCGGGAAGATACCGCTGTTCTTCAGTACGTTGGGAACATCCAGCAAATAGATATAATAATCCCATTTGCCGATACCGTAGGTCCAGTGGTCCACATCATCGATAAAATCGACATGCAGGGTGTTCCACTTGCCGTTTTTCCAATAACCCACACGGCCCTTGGAATGGTTACCCGACACGAAATAGTCATCACCGTCGGATATGATTTCAGCGGCAAAAACACAGTACGGCAAGTGCGTGACAGTATCACCGTACTGGTCAAGGACATCGCCACTGTGGGACAGCACCAGCACCGTGCGCTCGTCAACCGACTTGATGGGGTTGACGGGTTCGTCGTGCGAGCACGACGCGAGCGACACCAGCGCACATGCCGCTAGCAGGTGATAAAAAAGAAAATTTCTCATATCGAAACTATTATTTATTTTATTTAGTTATCGTGTAGCGCCACCCAGGGCGATATAGAGGGCAATGATGCCCATGGCACCATTGTACATGTTCACTGCCTCGTTGAGTTGGGCATTCAGGAGGGTCTCCTGGGCCGTGAGCACTTCAAGATAGCTCGCTTTGCCGTTATCCATGAGTTCATGGGTTCCCTTGTAAGCGTCTTTTAAGACTGCTACCTGGCGGTGATAATAGCCATGTTTCTCCACCGCTCACCTGGGGCGAAATCGTCACGTCGGCGCGTCCTTTCATTTTGGCGCTGAATTTCATCGGTGACTCGATATCGGTCGTGTCCACTACCATCGTTTCAAAAGACGACTCCGTCTCCTTGGGGATGTCAACACCGCAAGCGTTCATTATAGCAATCACGATGAACAGGGCCATCCATTTCAAAACATTGTTTTCTCTCATATTAGTTTAAAAACAAACCTTGATGTAACTTTCACATCTATATAAATTACAAAAGTAGTACCTTTTTATTATCTTACGGAACAATCGCCACAAAAATCACCAGCTTCAGTAAAAAAACATAAAAAATCTACTATTTTTAAAGATAAAAATACACATTGCCTGCCCCGCCAACACCCCTTCAATCAACAGTGACATCAGCCGTTTTTATGATAATACTGGTTACTACGGCAAGGCGATAGAGCACTATCTCAAGGCTCTGGCCATTCCAGAAGAGAGGGCCTTGGGAGCAGAACATCACATCAAGCAGGTTCAGGAGAAAACGGAGGACTTGAAAAGCAAGATGGGGATAAAAAATGCGGGAGTCGTTTTAGGGACTCCCGCATTGAACGCGCGTGTATCAAATAAAATACAGTTTCTTAACAGGTCATCGTCGATTACTCGATGGGATTGTTCTCGGCAAAGATGGCCATGCGCTCGTCAAGGATTTTATACTGATGATCCTGGATGAACGAAGTGCAAACGCGCAGGCCTTCCTGCCACGAGCCGGTTGTGGCAAGGCAGATGGCGCTCACACCGTAGTACATCAACTCGCGGGCCAACTGACCGCTGGTCATGTTGCCGTAGCCAATGGTGAAGTAGAAGCCATCGGCAATGGGCTGGTCACCGTCCATACCATAAACGATACGGAAACCGTGGCGCGTGAAAATCTCCTTCAACTTGTGGGCACGCTGACCATAAACGATGACGTCGTCACGGAAGTGGTACTCACCGTTGCTGGCGGCATCCATGATGGCTGCCAAGGCATACTGGGCACTGTGGCTCGTTCCCGAGGACAGGGCATAAAGCGTGCGGGTGATGAACACCTTGCCGAAGGGCAGACCATCGTAACGGGCCGACAAATCGGGATAGTGGCGGTTGAAGATGGCCGGACTGATGCAGGTCATCGCGATGCGCTCGCCGGCATAGGAGAACGCCTTGCTGCCACTGATGTGCATGATGTAGTTGTCGGTATATTTGGCCACACTGGGCTGGAAGGGCGGCTCAAAGGGCTTGCTGATGTCCAGACGGAAGTCCATGGCAAAGTAAGCCAAATCCTCAAGCACAATCACGTCATACTTGGTGGCCAACTCACCGATGTCCTTCAATTCCTCGTCGGTCAAGCAAATCCAAGCGGGATTGTTGGGGTTGCTGTAAATCAGGCAGCACACGTCGCCCTTGGCCATGTACTCCTCGAGTTTAGCACGCAACTTGGCGCCACGGAACTCGTAGATGTCGAATGTCTCGTAGGGGACGTCCTGGATCTCCAGCTGGAGTTTCTGCACGGGGAAGCCGGGGTCGATGAACAGGGCTTTGTTTTTCTTCTTGTTGCTCTGGGTGATGGTGAGCAACGAGGCGAAGGTTCCCTGCATCGATCCTACGGTGGGGATGCAGCACTCGGCAGGAATGTCAATGTCGATGAATGCCTTGATGAAACGGGAGGTGGCCTCCTTGATCATGGGCTCACCGGGCAGGGCGGGATACAGACGGGCACAGCCGTTCTGCAAGGCCTTAATCTGTGCTTCGACACCGATTTTGGCAGCGGGCAGTCCGGGGATACCCATTTCCATCTTGATAAATTCCTGTCCCGACTCACGCTCGGCACGCTCAGCGATGGCTTTCACCTCACGGATGGTGGCGTTGGCATAGTCGATGATGCCATACTCGTCAATCGCGCGGTCGATGATCTCGCGGCTAATGGGTGTGGGTCTCATCGCTGGGCCTCCTTTCCGATGGCAAGCGCCTTGAGGTTGGCGTCAACCACGGCGTCGCCCTTGCGGCCAAAGACGCGGCGGATGGCGTTCTCCAACTTGTCATACTCGATGCCGAGGGCCTTTTGGGCAGCACCCAGCAGGATGACGTTGGCCGAGCGGGGAATCTCGTTATCCTTGGCCAGCTGCTCGATGTCGAGGGTGATGACGTTCTTCACCTTGGCCAGGTCGGCCATCACGGTTTCTATCTCGGGATAGTTGGGGATGTTCACAAAGGGTTTGCTCGAAGTGATGATCCAGCCCTCCTTGCTCAGGAAAGGCAGATAGCGCAGGGCCTCCATCGGCTCCATCGAGATGATCACGTCGGCCGAGCCTTTAGCGATCAGGTCGCTGTGGATGGGGTTGCTGCTGATGCGCAGGTTGGACTGCACGTCACCGCCACGCTGCGACATACCGTGAACCTCGGCCTGCTTGATATAAAGATTCTCGTGCATGGCTGCTTCGCCAATCACGGTGGCGATGGAGAGGATACCTTGTCCGCCCACGCCGCAAAGGATGATATCAGTTTTCATTGCTTTGCCTCCTGTGCTTTCTTTTGTTTGAGATGACGTTGTAATGTTTGCATGCACTCGCGGCGCGGGATAATCACGCTGGTGCCGCGGTAGTTGATCTCGTCACGCATCACTTGCGTGATCTCGGGCATGTTCTTGGGCAGGGGAACAACCACCTTCAGGTGCTCGTCGGTCATACCCAAGCCACGGCAGATGGCCTCAAACTTGTTGGTGCCTGCCGAGTCCTGACCACCCGTCATACCGGTGGTGAGGTTGTCGCTGATGATGACGGTGATGTTGGCATTCTCGTTGATGGCATCGAGCAGACCCGTCATACCCGAGTGGGTGAAGGTCGAGTCACCGATGATGGCAACGGCGGGCCACTGACCGGCATCGGCAGCACCCTTGGCCATGGTAATGCTGGCACCCATGTCAACACAGGAATGGATAGCCTTGAAGGGAGGCATGAAACCGAGCGTATAGCAACCGATGTCACCAAACACGCGTGCATTGGGATACTCCTTCAGTACCTCGTTCAGGGCAGTGTAAACGTCGCGGTGACCGCAACCCTGGCACAGTGCGGGGGGACGCGGAGCGACATTCTCGCAGCTGGGATAACCCTCGCTAACAGGAAGACCCAGAGCCATCTTCAGGGCATCGGGGCTCAACTCGCCCGTACGGGGCAGCTCACCAGTGAGGCGACCCTTAATCACGGCATTGCCAGGCATCACACCACGCACCAGATCCTCGACGAAGGGCTGGCCTTCCTCGGCGATAAGCACGGCGTCACACTCAGCAGTCATGCGGCGGATGAGTTCCTTGGGCATGGGATACTGGCTGATCTTCAGCACGGGATAGGGGCAACCATCGGGGTAGCACTCCATCAGGTAGTTGTAAGCGATACCAGTGGCGATAACGCCCATCGAGTGGTCGGCACCGTCGATATACTTGTTGTACTCGCTCTTGACAGCGCGATCCTCGAGGTCAGCCTGCTGGCCCGTAACAGTGATATTGCGCTTGATGGCGTTGCCGGGGAGCAATACCCAGTGGCTGGCCTTGGCGTCATAGTTCAACTCGTTCTCGGCACGGGGAGTCTCTTTCACCTCAACCACAGCACGGCTGTGGGCCATGCGGGTGGTTACGCGCATGAGCACGGGGAGGCATACCTCCTCGCTCAGTTCATAGGCCTTCTCCATCATGTCATAGGCCTCCTGCTGAGTGTTGGGCTCCAGCGTGGGAATCATCGCGAACTTGCCATAGAAGCGGCTGTCCTGCTCGTCCTGGGAGGAGTGCATCGAGGGGTCGTCGGCCACGAGGACCACCAGACCGCCGTTCACACCCGTCATGCCCGAGTTAACGAACGGGTCGGCGCACACGTTCAAGCCCACATGCTTCATGCAGACCAGCGCACGCTTGCCCATGAAGGACATACCCAGGGCAGCCTCCATAGCCGTCTTCTCATTAGTACACCAGCGGCGATGAACGTTGCGTTCCACCGCTAACTTAGAATTCTGAATGTACTCCGTGATCTCGGTCGAAGGAGTACCTGGATAGGCATACACACCGCTCAGACCCGCGTCAAGCGCGCCCTGGGCGATAGCCTCATCACCTAAGAGTAACTTTCTCATTATTATAAGGTTTAACTAGTATTTATCTATTTTTAAGTAAGTATTAGAAGTCTCTTTCAAACCACAAAGTTATACATTAATCTGCATCCCACAAAATTTTTAAGGATTTTTGACCAATATCACAAGAAAAGGAGGCAGATATGGCTGTCTCCTTTCCGTTTATGATCGATTTCAAATGATGGGATTATTTCATGGCGTTGACGGCGGCCTCAAGCTGGTGCATAGCCTGCTCAAGGCGTTGACGCGGAGTTCCTACATTTAGTCGCATGTGGCAATAGCCTGGAACGCCATATATTTCGCCATTATTGAGACCAAGATGTGCTTCTTCGGCAAAGAAACGCACCAGTTCGGCATGATCAAGTCCTAATCGCCTGCAGTCGAGCCACATCAAGAACGACGCTTGCGGCTTGATGGCATATATGCTGGGGATGTGTTCTTTGCAGAATTGAGCAACATAGAGAACATTCTGCTCAATATATTGCTTGCAAGCCTCGAGCCAAGGCTCACAACGACGATAACCCACCTCGGTGGCGAGCAGTGCCGTGATATTGGCATTGCACAACTCGTTCACCTCTACCCAACGATAGAATTCCTGACGCAATTCCGGGTTCTTGATGACCAGCCAAGTGCTTTTTACACCTGGAATATTGAATGTCTTTCCAGGTGATCCACAGGTAATGGTCACAGCTGCCGCATCTTCGCTCACTGTCGCCAGTGGGATGTGCTTGTGCCCAAAGAGTGTCATGTCACCGAACACCTCGTCACTGAAGATGATCACATTATGCTTGCGAGCCAGTGCAGCGACTTGTTGCAGTTCTTCTTTTTTCCACACGATGCCTATAGGATTCTGCGGGTTGCATACGATCATGAGTCGCGGTTTCTGCTCAATGAAAACACGCTCCAGGTCGTCAAGGTCCATTCGATAGAAATGATCACCAGTGGGTACAAGATTGTTACGCACCGCTAATCGACGGTTCCCTTCAATTACATCCTTGAAGTCGTAGTACACAGGCTCTTGTAGCACCACGCGATCACCGGGACTGGTGTAGAAGTTGAGGACCATGCCCAGGGCAGGCATTCCACCAGGCATGAATGTCATCTCTTCTCGGCTGATTTCGAATCCGTTGCGACGACGTTGCCAGTCGATAATCGATTGCCAATACTCGTCATACGGAAGTGTGTATCCGTAAATGGGATGGTCACCGAACCGCGATACCAGAGCATCACTGATTTCGGGACACACAGGGAAGTCCATGTCAGCTATCCACAAGGGGAGCAAATCGTGACGTCCAAAGACGTCATCCAACATGTCAACTTTTTTACAATGGGTGCCACGTCGATCAATGTATTTGTCAAAATTATATTTTGGCATTAGAGTCTATTTTTGATTTAAGGAGAATAAGTATTGATAAATCTGGCGGCAAAATTAGGGTATTTTTCTGAATTATGATTACTTTTGCAAACCTTAATTCAAAATATGATGAATCAGACAATCCATTTTATCAAGATGCACGGTGTGGGAAATGACTACATCTTTGTGGACACTTCCCTCTACCCTATCGAGAATCCCGAGGCTGTCTCCATCGCCTGGAGCCGTTACCACTTTGGCATCGGCAGCGACGGTCTGGTGCTTATCGGCAAGTCACCAACGCCTGATGCCGACTTCACGATGCGCATTTTCAACGCCGATGGTTCCGAGGGGCTCATGTGCGGCAACGCCAGCCGCTGCATCGGCAAATACGTCTATGAGCGCGGCATGACCGACAAGCGGCAAATCCGCCTGAAAACAGCATCGGGCATCAAGATCCTAGACCTGACTGTTAACGATAATGGCATCGTCGAGCGCGTGACTGTGGATATGATGGCTCCCATACTTGAAGATGAGAGCCTGTTCTTGACCGACGGCGAAACGCTGCCCGACGGCGTGTTTGTCTCGATAGGCAACCCGCATTACGTCATCTTTGTTGACGATATCGACGCTGTAGACGTGACCCGCGAGGGTTCTCGTCTGGAGCATCATTCCCGTTTCCCTGAGCGTTGCAACATCGAGTTTGCCCAGGTCAGGGAGGATGGCATCCGAGTGCGCGTGTGGGAACGCGGTAGCGGCATCACCATGGCTTGTGGCACCGGCGCCTGCGCGACCGCTGTGGCTGCTGCCATCACGGGGCGCTGCGGTCGTCAATCACTCATCATCATGGACGGTGGCACCCTAGACATCGACTGGCGCGAGGCGGACGGCCATGTTTATCTGAGCGGTCCGGCAACAATCGCCTTTGAAGGCACAGCCGAATTGCCCACCCTGTAGATTGATTTCAGGCCGTCAAGCCCATTTTCAGTTATTGGTAAAGAGCAGGGTTGTGGGTTAAGGGAATTTTGATTACCTTTGCCGCATGCGGCGAAGGTAGGCTGCGCCTTGGGAATAGTCAAATAAATTTGGTATTCCCCTCGACTTGCACTACCTTTGCACCCGAATTAGCGAGAACATAAACAATTAAAAACTAAAATATAATGATTAACCAGCAATTACTGAATCCCAAGAGTATTGTCGTCATTGGCGGCAGCAACAACGAGCAGAAGCCCGGTGGCGCTATCGTGCGCAACCTCAAGCAGGGCGGTTTCAAAGGTGACCTTTATGTCCTCAACCCCAAGGAGGACGTGGTGCAAGGCATCCAGGCCCATCACGACATGAAGGACCTGCCCAACGCCGACCTGGCCATCCTGGTTGTGGCAGCAAAGTACTGCCCCGAGTATGTTGACTACCTGACCGAGCACAAGGGCGTCAGGGCGTTCATCATCATCAGCGCCGGCTTTGGCGAGGAGACCCACGAGGGTGCCTTGCTCGAGCAGCACATCCTGGACACCTGCGAGAAATATGGTGCCGCCCTCATCGGCCCCAACTGCATTGGCCTGCTGACCACCAACCATCACAGCGTGTTCACCCTGCCCATCCCCGCCTTGAGCCCCAAGGGTGCTGACTTCATCAGCGGCTCGGGCGCTACTGCCGTGTTCATCATCGATTCGGGCGTGAGCAAGGGTCTACAGTTTAACAGCGTTTGGTCCATCGGCAATGGCAAGCAAATCGGCATCGAGGACGTGCTCCAATACATGGATGAACACTTTGACCCCGAGCGTGACTCTAAGGTCAAGTTGCTCTATATCGAGAATATTTCCCATCCCGAGCGCCTGCTCAAGCATGCCCGCTCACTCATCAGCAAGGGTTGCCGCATCGCCGCCGTCAAGTCAGGTTCGAGCGAAAGCGGTAGCCGCGCCGCATCGAGCCACACTGGTGCCATCGCATCAAGCGACACCGCCGTTGATGCCCTGTTCCGCAAGGCCGGCATCGTACGCTGCTACTCGCGTGAGGAGCTGACCACCGTCGGCTGCGTGCTCACGCTGCCTGAGGTGACAGGCCGCAATGTCGCCATCATCACCCACGCTGGCGGCCCTGGCGTGATGCTGACCGATGCCCTCTCTAAGGGCGGAATGAACGTGCCCCTGCTCGACCCGAAGGTGGGCGAGGAGCTCAAGGCACAGCTCTATCCCGGCTCATCGGTAGCCAACCCCATCGACGTCCTGGCAACGGGCACTCCCGAGCACTTGGGCATCTGCATCGACTACTGCGAGAAGCGCTACGACAACGTGGACGCCATCGTGGTCATCTTCGGCACTCCGGGCTTGGTACCCTGCGACGACGCCTATAACATGCTGCACGAGAAAATCCTCACCTGCAAGAAACCCATCTTCCCCGTGATGCCTAGCCAGAACACCGCCAGCCGCGAGGTGAAGGAATTCATCGACAAGGGTCACGTGAATTTTGCCGACGAGGTGAATATGGCCGAAGCCATGATCCGCGTCATCAACACGCCCAAGCCCGCCCCCACCGACAACCTCTGCCCCGAAGTTGACCTTAAGGCTGTACGCACCATCATCGACGGCATCAAGGAGGACGGCTACATCGCTCCCGACCAGGTGCGCGCCCTATTGCAGGCAGCCGCCATTCCCGTTGTTCCCGAGAAGGTATCGGCCAACCGTGACGAGCTCGTTGCCGCAGCCCGCGAAATGGGCTATCCCATTGTTGTCAAGGTCGTTGGCCCCGTTCACAAGAGCGACGTGGGCGGCGTGACACTCAACGTCAAGGACGATGCCCAACTCATCGCTGAGTTTGACCGCATGATGCAGATTCCCGATGCCACCGCCGTGATGATCCAGAAGATGATCAGCGGCACCGAACTGTTCATCGGCGCCAAGTACGAGGAGAAGTTCGGCCACAACGTGCTGTGCGGTCTGGGCGGTATCTTCGTCGAGGTATTGAAGGACGTGCAGTTTGGCCTCGCTCCCCTGTCGCAACCCGAGGCTGAACGCATGGTGCGCTCGCTCAAGGGTTACAAGATCATCCAAGGCACCCGCGGCAAGAAGGGCCTAAACGAGGAACTCTATGTGAAAATCATCATGCGCCTCTCGACCATGCTGCACTACGCTCCTGAAATCAAGGAGATGGACATCAACCCGTTGCTGGCAGGCCCCGACCATGTCACCGCCGTCGACGCCCGCATCCGCATCGAGAAGTAATATTACCAAGGCACAGCCTTGGTCCACAGGACAATGACACCGCGACATGTCCCGTGGGCCGAGGCTGTGCCTCGGTTTAGAAAGAGTTACAATGGCATTAAGTGAGAAGAAGCGGCGCTGGCTGGCCGCCCACCCCGAACTGGGTCGACACCAGTCCATGAAACGGCGGCATGACCATCACGACTACCAGTCGCCATGCATCTACATGATCACGCTTGTTGTCAACAACCGCAGGCCATTGCTCGGTAAGGTCGTTGACCCTGACAAAGACCACCCTCAGCCTTGGTTCAGCCCATCTCCACTCGGGGAACGCATCGCTCAGTGCTGGCGCGAGATACCCCAATTCTACCCCCAAATTAGATTACTATCCCTGCAGTTCATGCCTGACCACCTGCATGGCATCATTCAAGTGACAGAGCAATTGCCTCGGCACCTGGGTCAGGTTATCAACGGCTTCAAGGTCGGATGCAACCGAGTGATGAAAGAACTGTCATTGTCTCCCATTTGGGAAGAAGGGTACAATGACCGCATCCTGCAAAGTAAAGGCCAGCTCAATACTATGTTCAGATACCTGAAAGACAACCCACGCCGTCTGTGGATCAAGCGTAACCACCCCGATTTCTTTAGAACACAACAGGAAGTCAAGATCGGCGACCAGATAGTGGCCGTTATGGGAAACCGCTTTCTGCTCGATAATCCCAATAAAGTTGCTGTGAAATGTCATCGCAATATGACCGCAGCAGAAAAGGAGCGCACGATAATGCGGTTCCTGATGATGGCGCAACGTGGTGCCGTACTCGTCTCACCCCGCATCAGCCAAGGCGAGAAAGACGTAATGGATATGATTCAGGCAGCAGGATTCCCCTTCATCCAATTACTTGAAAACGGATTCTCCCCAATGTGGAAACCCGGTGGAGAGATGTTCGACGCCTGTGCCAGCGGCCAGGTATTGCTTGTGGCCCCATGGCCCTACCACACCGACCGCCACGCCATCACTCGCGACCAGTGCTTGTTCCTCAACGACCTCGCCGCCCTCATCTGCTCTCAGAGATAGCAACAACCACAGCGACGTGTCCCGTGGCCGGGGCTCTGCCTCTATAAGAAACAGGTCAACGCAGTAGCTCGTCACTAGGTTTTTAAGACCCTATTTTGGGGTATTTTGGCACCAAAAACAGGAGAAACGACCGCCTCCGTCTGTTAATCTTTGTTAAAAATTTGGGTTTTGGGGGTGTTTTTGGGCGAGTTGAGGGGGTAAAAGAAGGAAAAGTTTTGGTCAGGAAAATGAAAAGCAGTACCTTTGCGCGCCGATTATTATCATGGTAAGAGCCCGTTATGGCAGTGTCGTGTGGAATTTGGCCGTTCCGCAGGATGTTGCTTGGGCAATTAACTAACTATTAATTAGGATTTTAAAAAAGTGGATACTTTAAGTTACAAAACCATTTCGGCAAATGCCGAAACCGTTCAGAAGGAATGGGTGGTAGTCGATGCTACCGACCAGATTTTGGGTCGCTTGTGCTCGAAGGTGGCTAAGTTGCTGCGCGGCAAGTACAAACCCAACTACACCCCGCACGTTGACTGCGGTGACAACGTCATCATCATCAATGCCGACAAGTGCAAGATGACTGGCAAGAAGTGGACCGAGCACCAGTATGTACGCTACACCGGCTATCCCGGTGGTCAGCGCTTCACGACCCCTGCTCAGTTGCAAGCTAAGAGTGAGAAGAAGAAGGACCTCCGCAAGGGTATGCACCCGCTGTACATGCAGGTGTTGAAGGGTATGCTTCCCAAGACCCGCCTGGGCGCCCAGTTGTTGAAGAACGTTCACGTTTACAACGGCCCCGAGCATCCCCACGAGGCTCAGAATCCCAAAGTTATTGACATTAACAAACTCAAATAAGAAGCATGGAACAGATTAATGCAGTAGGTCGCCGCAAAGCCGCTATCGCTCGCGTGTATGTGAAAGAAGGCACTGGCGAAATCACAGTGAACAAACGCCCGTTGGCAGACTACTTCCCCAACCCCATCCTGCAATACGTGATCAAGCAACCGCTTAACACGCTGGATGTTGCCGAGAAGTATGACATCAAGGTTAATCTCGTTGGTGGCGGTTACAAGGGACAGGCCGAGGCCCTGCGTCTCGCTATCGCCCGCGCACTGGTGAAGATCAACCCCGAGGACAAGAGCGCACTGCGCAAGGAGGGCTTCATGACCCGCGACCCGCGTGCTGTAGAGCGCAAGAAACCCGGTCAGCCCAAGGCCCGCAAGAGATTCCAGTTCAGCAAGCGCTAATCGCCGCATGACGACGGGCTGCGGCTTGCCGTGGTCCGGATGCTTGCTCCACATTATAAATATAGATGCGCTACGTGTAGCGTGAACTATATCGAGTTTAGTATCCAAATCGCATAGACTCACACTGGGAACTGCGGTGGCTACTATGCGATTGATTCAGTCGAACGTAAACAATTTTTTTTAAAAACAAAACAAAACAATGCAGACACCTAAATTTGACCAACTGCTGGAGGCTACTTGCCACTTTGGTCACCTCAAACGCAAATGGAACCCCGCTATGGCGCCCTACATCTTCATGGAGCGTAACGGTATCCACATCATCGACTTATACAAGACCAGCGCTAAGCTGGAAGAGGCAGCAAACGCCCTGAAGAACATTGCCAAGAGTGGCAAGCGCGTGCTGTTTGTTGCCACCAAGAAGCAGGCCAAGGACGTGACCCGCGAGCGTGCCATGAGCGTTGATATGCCCTACGTGATCGAGCGTTGGCCCGGCGGTATGCTGACCAACTTCACCACCATCCGCAAGGCTGTGAAGAAGATGGACACCATCGACAAGATGGAGACCGACGGCACTATGGCCAACATGTCGAAGCGCGAGAAGCTGCAGCTGAGCCGTCAGCGCGCCAAGTTAGAGAAGAACCTGGGTTCCATCAAGAACCTGAACCGTCTTCCCAGCGCACTGTTCGTGGTTGACGTGCTCAAGGAGCACATCGCTGTTGCCGAGGCTAACCGCCTGGGTATCCCCGTGTTTGGTATCGTTGACACCAACAGCGATCCCAGCAATGTTGACTTTGTGATCCCCGCTAACGATGACGCCAGCAAGTCGATCGACATCATCCTGGCTACCGTTTGCGAGGCCATCAAGGAAGGTCTGGAAGAGCGCAAGGTTGAGCAGATCGACAACAAGGACGCCGAGGCCGATGCCGAGGAGGTAAAAGAGGCTCCCAAGCCCCGCCGCCAGCGCGTTCGTCGTCCTGCTGCCGCAGCCGAAGAGGCCCCCAAGGCTGAAGAGGCTCCCGCCGAAGAGGCACCCAAAGCAGAGGAATAATTCCCAACAATAACAACTAACCAATTAGTTAATTAAAACAGAATTATGGCTGTAACCATCAATGACATCAAGAAACTGCGCGACATGACCGGCGCAGGCTTGAGCGACTGCAAGAAGGCGCTCATCGAGAGCGACAACGACATCACCAAGGCTATGGAGCTGATCCGCAAGCGCGGCCAGGCCATCGCCGCCAAGCGTGAAGACCGTCAGGCAGCTCAGGGTATCGCTATCGGTAAGACCGACGGCAAGTTCGCTGCTATCATCGCCCTCAAGTGTGAGACCGACTTCGTTGCCAAGAACGAGAAGTTTGTCAACCTCGCCAAGGCTATCCTGGACCTCGCAATGGCTCAGAAGCCTGCTAACCTCGACGAGCTCAATGCCCTCCAGATGGACGGCAAGAGCGTGAGCGAGCAGATCACCGCCCTGAGCGGTATCACCGGTGAGAAGATGGAGTTGGGCGCTTATGAGTGCTTGAATGCCCCCTCGACCGTCGTTTACAACCACTTCAACGGTATGTTGTCGGCTGCTGTTGCCTTCAACCAGGAGAACGTGGCTGAGGACGTGGCCAAGGCTATCGCTATGCAGGTTGCCTCGATGAATCCCATCAAGGCCACCCGCGAGCAGATTCCTCAGGAGGTTATCGACGAGGAGCTCCGCATGGCTGTTGACAAGACCCGTGCCGAGCAGGTAAGCAAGGCCGTTGAGAATGCCTTGAAGAAGGCTGGTTTCAACCCCTACTACTGCGCTACCGAGGAGCACCGCGACGAGGCTATCCGCAAGGGTTACATGACCGAGGAGCAGGTTGCTGAGGCTCTGAAGCTCATGGACGAGACCGCCAAGCAGAAGGAGGCCAACATGCCCGAGCAGATGATTCAGAACATCGCCCAGGGTCGCCTGAACAAGTTCTATCAGGAGAGCGTCCTGATGGAGCAGATCTACGAGGCCGGCGAGAACAAGGAGACTGTTGCACAGTTCCTCGCTGCCGCCGACAAGGACCTCAAGGCCATCGACCTGAAGCGCGTCAACCTCAACGTTGACTAATTCTCGAACAGAGATACAGCAACATGATGAATGTCAGCACCCTCAATCGGGTCGCTGACATTCATTTTTATGGGCAATGGTATTGCCAGTTGGAAAAATTGTTGTATCTTTGCCCCGCTTTTTCAAGTTTTTCCCGTGTGATGGGAAATTAAAGGAAGCGTTTTTACGAACCAATTACTTTAATTTTGAGTAACACAACCAATTAAAAATGAAGACTTTTCAATTGAACGCAGAGGCTCGTACTGACCTCGGCAAGAAGGCCGCTAAGGCGCTCCGCAAGGAGAACAAGATTCCCGTTGTCCTGAATGGTGGCAAGCTCGTTGAGCTCGACAAGGACGGCAAGTACAATGGCAAGCTGCTCGCTGGCGAGAAGGTGGTTCCCATCGGCCGTGACGGCAAGGGTATCATCACCACTGACCTGGTAGTGAACTTTGCAGACATCCGCAAGCTGGTTTACAGCACCGACGTGTATGTAATCGACCTGACTTATGATGGCCAGACCCGCAAGGCTGTCCTGAAGGACCTGCAGTATCACCCCGTGAGCGACGCTGTCCTGCACATCGACCTGCTGGAAGTTACCGAAGACAAGCCCGTTGTTGTTGAGATTCCCGTGCACCTCGAGGGTCACGCTGTCGGTGTTAAGGCCGGTGGTAAGCTCTACCTGAGCATGAAGAAGGTGAAGGTTAAAGGTCTGTACAAGGACATTCCCGAGACCATCATCCTCAACGTGGATCATCTGGAGATTGGCAAGACCATCAAGGTTCGCGACTGCGAGTTCGACAACTACGAGTTGGTTAACGCTAAGGATCTGGTTATCGCTGGTGTACGCGCCACCCGTAACTCTGCTGCTGCCGCAACCGAGGAAGGTGAGGAAGCTGCTGAAGGCGAGGCCGCTGCCGAGTAATCATCGACCTGCTGGCGATAGACGCCAGAATACTCTTACAACCTATGAAGTATCTCATTGTCGGCTTGGGAAACATTGGTCCAGAATACCAGGGTACCCGCCACAACATAGGATTTACAATATTGGATGCACTCGCCGAGGCATCCAATATTGTTTTCTCGCCACAACGCTACGGCGCTGTGGCTGAGATGCGTCTCAAGAACCAGCAGCTGGTGCTGTTGAAGCCGTCCACCTACATGAATTTGAGTGGTGACGCCGTGCGATACTGGATGATCAAGGAGCACATCGAGTTGGACCACCTGCTGGTGATTGTTGACGACATAGCGCTGCCCTTCGGACAGGTGCGCATCCGCCCCAAGGGTGCCGACGGCGGCCACAACGGCCTGAAGAGCATCACTGAGATGCTGCAGAGCCAGCAGTGGGCACGGCTGCGCTTCGGTATCGGGAACGATTTCCCGCCAGGAGCCCAAGTGGATTACGTGCTGGGCTACCCCACCCCCGAGGAGCTGGCGATACTGCCTGAGCGTGCCAAAGTGGCCGTTGATGCCATCAAGGCCTTCTGCCTGTCGGGCGTGACGTTCGCCATGAACAATTACAATAATAAGTAAGTGGCTGCGCCACTTAAGTTTAGAGTTTAGAGAGGGTTCTATTTTAACTATGAAGGAAGTGAGGATCGACAAGTGGCTCTGGGCCACGCGTGTGTTCAAGACGCGCACCATTGCCACCACAGCGTGCAAGCTGGGCCGCGTGACCATGGGTGGGATGACGGTGAAGCCGTCCCACGGCATCAAGGTGGGCGACCGCATCGACGTGCGCAAGCCCCCCATCACCTATTCCTTCGAGGTCATTGGCCTGCTCAACAACCGTGTGGGCGCCAAACTCGTGCCCCTCTACTTGAAGAACGTCACCAGCGCTGACCAGCTGCGCCTGCTGGAGATGGTGAAAATCGACGGCTTTGTCAACCGCCAGCGCGGCATGGGCCGCCCCACCAAAAAGGAGGGCCGCGAGTTGCAAGAGTTCACCGACGACGCTTTCTTCGGCTTTGATGACCCGATGCCCCTGGATGACTCCTTCGACTGGGAAGAGGAGGAAAATCCCCTGTGGACCGAGGATGACGAGGAACGCCTGAACGCCGACATTGAGAGCCAGCGCAAGCGTCGTCAGGACTGATGAAGTGTTCCCGTAAAGGGGAAAAGGTATCAAAAATTGAAACGCACCTTGGGCGTGCGACGGCAGATGTCAATGAAGCGGCAATAGTTGCAACCACCCGACTTGGCATTCTCAGGCGTCTGTGTAAAATCGTCATCAAAGAGGGACTTTATCACGTCAGTCATGCAACTGGCGAAATCCTGCGCCGTGCCGTCCTCCCTGGAAAAGACATACTGAGATTTGCTCCTTGACCTCGGAGCCCCAACAAACACTCCGCTTTCCTTCATCGAGGCTATCTTGTAAATCACGGGCGTAACCTGTTGCAAATCAGCATGCTCGGTCATATAGGCATAGCAGTAGAGGAATAGCTGCAAAATCGCCTTGCGACGTTTTGGCTTTTTCACGTCAAAGAGGTCGGGTAAACCTTCGACATTAGCAAAACTGGTCACATCCCCACCCGTCTTATAGTCCACGATGCGCACTGTGCCATCGGCCAGCTTGTCCACGCGGTCAGGTTTATAGGTGAAGTTGAACACCTCGCCGCCAATGCGCAATCCAGACACATCGTGCGTTTCCTCACATTCCAGCACCGTGAAAGGTGCCAAAGCCTTATCGTAATCCAATACAAACCTGATATAGCTCCTGATGGAATCCACGAGCATCAGCGCTTCACCCTTGAGCGGCTTGGTATCTGTCTCCAGCTGGTCCTCGGGCACGTGCAGGTAGTGGTGCTTGATGTTGCGCTTGATGACCTCATCGAGGCGGCGTTTGATGAAAAACTCTATTTCATCGCTCGTGAACGTGTGGGGACCGCCCTCGCCCTCCCTGGGCTGATAGCATTCGCTCAGGGTGTCGTGAATGATGTTGCCAAAGGTGCCCTTGTCCATGAAATCGGACAACTCGTTGTCGTCGCTCAACCGCTGAACATAGTGCAGATAGAACATCAACGGGCAGGTGATATACTTGTTGATGGCGCTGGCCGAGAGGAACTTGCCATCGCTCTTGGTATAAAGCTCTCGCAAGTTGACGCCCTCATTGGGAACCTGGATGGCAATCGGGTTGGAGGTATGCGGCTCGACGGTCATCTCCACGTGATCCATGTCAATGTTATAGACTTTTTCCAATTGCGCAATGTAGCGTGACGGCTCGGCGGAACCCAACTTCTGGGCACTGGAATCGTAGATGAACGTCACGTGTCGCGAACGGTTGAGCAGGCGATAGAAATTGAAGGCCACAATCGCCTCCTGCTGCTCCAGGGTTGACATACCATAAGCGCGACGGATGTAGTTGGGAATAAACGAGTTGACGCTACGGTGGCGCGGGAAGATGCGCTCATTCATCGAGAGGATGACAATGTTCTCGAAGTCCAGGCCGCGGGTCTCCAGCAGACCCATGACCTGAAGGCCCTCCAGCGGCATTCCCGTGAACGGGACAACGGCGCTGGCGGTGAGGCGGTCGATGACATAAAAGAGCGTGGAAATGCTGCGCTCGAAGGTCTGGCCATACTCGTCGAGTGAGGCTTTGAGCTGGTTGAGCACGTCCATATACATGACCAGGAACGCCTGCTGCAAGGGCAATTCCACAGCGTTTTCGTCATCTTCATCGGCTGAATCGGCATCGGTCTGTTGCTGCATCCGTTGTATCAGCAAATCACAGAATGACAGGAGATTACTCAAGTAATCCGTCTGCTGCGAGTGGTCATCGGTGGCCTGTTCACTATCTATCGCCGGCTTGAACAAGGCATAGAAAGACAACTGCTCAAACTCGCTGGCAGGCACCCTGAAACGGTTGGTCGAGGCTAACTCGAACGTCATCGCCAGCGCCTCGCTGGTGAAGTGGGTCTTGATGAGCGGATGGGACAGGATGTCGTTCACATCCTCGCGGTAATAGGTCCACATGCCGTGTTCCTTGCTGGCCTGGTGGTGCATCCGCGCCACAATGTGCATGAGCGAGACGATGCCCGAACTGCGCAAGGGGTAGCCGAGCGTGACGTTGAGGCGGTCCACGCCGTGCACCGAGTGCAGCAGGGGCACCAGCAGACTCTCGTCGGGCAGGACGATGGCGGTCTCAATGCCAAGTTGGCGGTTCTGTTCCCGCATGAGGGCGACTTCATCAAAGGCCTGTTTGGCTTGACCGACAGTCGATGGCACGGCAACGACACGAAGGCTCGGCGGGGTCTCATCAAGCGGTTCAAGCGGCTGCGCCTTGAAACGCTGGCAATAGCCTTCAATCAGCAGTGCGCCAGGGTCGTGCGGGGCAATCTCCAACTGTTTCTTGATACCCGCATTGTCCCACCAGAAGTCGGCCTGACTCATGTTATTGAAGTGATCAAAAAGCTTAATTTCGGCGGCGGACAGCACGCCGAATCCCACAAACACCAGACGGCTGTAACGTGTCGTCTCGGGCGGACATTCGGCGGCCATGCGCAACTGGCGGCCTGGAGAAACGACGCCCTTGCGCTTGAGCACCTCATGATAGGCGTCGTAGATGGGCTTGAGCACATTCCACAGACTCAAGAACTCTTGTTTCACCTTGGCGTCGGCCGATTCGTCAGTGCTTGAGGACTTATCGGAAAGTCGCCACAAGTTGGCATCGGCGCGCGTGTCAAAGAAGGCGGTGAACAGGTTCTCGCCAAATATGCTCTTGACCTTCTCCTTGACCTCCTCAGCAAGGTAGTTGCTGGTCACGTCATGCAGGTCCTCGAGGTTCTGGTAAATCTCCCCGGCATCGGCCAGCGAGCGGTCGATGTCATTGAAATCGCTGATGATGAGTTGGGCCCAGTAGATGAAGCGGTCAAACTCCTGGGCGTGGTCTTTCATCTCCTGACAATAGGCCTCGTAGAGGGCAAACATCATTTCGATGTTGGATGCGCTGGCCTTGCCTGTGAGTTCGGTCACAAAGTCGTTGATCGAGGTGACACAGGGCATGAGGTGAGGCTTGGTGGCCCCTTGCTGATTGTCGGCGGCAATGAGCTGTTCTTGCAGGTAATGGAGAAAGAACTGGCCGCCTCGGCGGTTGGGAAAGACGAAGCAGTAGTCCTCAAGCGATTGAACCTCAAGGTAATGACGGGCCACTTGTTTCAGGAATGGTGTCATGGTTGATAGACTTTAGACGTTATTTCCGGATGAGGATGGAGAGGCGGATGGTGAGGTCGAAGAGGATCAGCTTGGCATTGCCGTTGCCGGCGATGTCGGTGCTGGCGCGTTCCAGTTCGCTCACGATGCCCTCGACGTTACGCTCGTTGATAAAGGGCGAAAAACGGGTCGAGAAGGCCTCCTCCTCACGGGTTAGGTAATTCAACTCCGGGTTGCGCAGGTTGTAGATGAAGTTCTCGCGCACCTGACGCACGGCGTAGCTGAGGAAACGGCGGGCCTTCTCACGCTTGAAGTCGGCAATGACCTCGCTCCAGGCCTTGAGCTTCGCCAGATCATGCTGATAAGAGAGTCGCATCAGCTCGATGAAGCGGTCGCGGAACTCATGGAACTCGCTGCCCGTCTGCACCATGCGCTCGGCCATGGTAACGTTGCCGTCGGCAGGGGCGGCAAGGGCGAGAGCGTCCTGCATGTCCATGCCATAGCGCTCCACCAGGTACTGTGCCACCATCGGTGTGGATGGTTTGCGCAGCTCGATGCGCTGGCAACGTGACAGGATCGTTCCCAGGATGCCTTTCTCGTTGTCGCTCACGAGGATGAATTTGCAGTCGTCATAAGGTTCCTCGATGAGTTTCAGCAGCTTGTTGGCCGCCTCGTCTTTCAGCTTCTCGGGGAGCCACATGATGAGCACCTTATACTTGGCGGTATAGGCACTGAGGGTCATCTTGCGCATGATGCTATCCGCCTCGCGCACAAAGATTTGCGGCTGCGCATTGTCATTCTTCAACAAGCCGAGCCATGCCTGGTAATCCTCCACAGGATAGGTCGTTACAAACTCGCGCCACTCGTCGATATAGTCATTGGCATCGCAGGGGCTGTTGCTGTCGCCCTTGCGGTTGGTAAAGGGGTAGCTGTAGTGGGTATCCACCTGGTTGAACGACTGATGCTGACGGCATAGCGGGCACACCCCGCACGAGTCGCCATCAACGTGGTTCTTGCAGTGCAGATACTGTGCCGCAGCCATCGCCAGGCCCAACTTGGGCACCCCCGGCTCACCGTAGAGGAGCAACGCATGGGGCAAACGGTCGGCGTCAATCATCCGCCGTATCTGCCCTATCGCCTGCTCATTGCCTAAAACTTCACTGAACTTCATATTTCCCTCATTTTTTCAGAGTGTAAAGTTACAACAAATTCACTACATCACCCAATCTCCCGAACTTTTTCTGTCAAAAAGCAAATTGCCCACATCTTGCACCCATTTACACAAACTGCTGATTGACAGTCCACTGACATCACAAGAAATCGAGAATTTCAAAAACACATAGGTGCGGGGGGCGTGTTAAAAGCACAAATCCGCCCATCGCTTCACAAAGATAAAACCAACGCCACCCTCCTGTCCATGCCAAAAAGCACACCCCACCTCATTTTGTCACCCCACTTCATTGTAATCTCATCATAATTTATTAACTTTGCAATTTAGAATACATAGTATTCTACTTTAACTAAATCATTTAAAACTAAATCTGCAACCTCAGCGAGGCTCGAGACCGTCTCCTGCCCGAACTGATGAGCGGGGAAATATAAGTTTAATCAATTTAATCATTTTACATCATGACAACTAATTATTCTTCATTAATTGTATTAATAGTATTATTAATCACCATCTTAATTGGATTGATTGTAATTGTTAGTTATTGGTTCGGGCAACAAAAGAAGAAAAGCAAAGATGATCCCAAGGATGACATCAATGAATCTCTGAAATCAAGTGATCCAGTTAATGAGAATGAACACAAACCTTTGGAAACATTCGAAGGATCAAATGAAGTCATTGAAGATATTAAAAAGGATCATGACATAATACAAAAATCTGTTGATAAGATACTTAATGATGCTCAAAAAAAGCTACTAGATAATCAATAGAAACTATCGAAGGCATAGAAGCTATAACATATATGATATAGATTGATTGGATGGGGGATAGGATGACACGGGAGCAGCGGCGAAGGTGCATGAGCCGCATCAGGGGGCGCGATACCAAGCCGGAGCTGGTGGTGCGGCGGTGGCTGTGGCGTCAGGGGTATCGCTATCGCCTGTACGTGAAGTCGTTGCCTGGGCGCCCAGACATCGTGATGCGGAAGTGGCGGACGGTGATTTTTGTGAATGGGTGCTTCTGGCACGGGCATGAATGCCAGAAACGTCGGCCAGCGACGAATGCGGAATTCTGGCGGGAGAAGATTGAGCGCAACCGTGAACGCGACGCCCGCAACCAGGCGCTGCTACAGGCCGCGGGATGGAATGTGATTGTCATCTGGGAATGCCAGCTGAACGCGAGGAACCGCGCGGAGACGCTGCGGGAGCTGGATGTGACCTTGAGCCGCATCGTGCTGCAGGCCAGCGGTGCCTCTCCCCTACGCTACGACACGCCCGACGAAGGCATGATTGCCGCGGAAGGCGACGTGGGCTACAGCAGATTATCAGGAAATCAGCAGCCTTGATGTAAAATAATTACACTACCTTTGCAGCGACAAACTAAAAAACTCATCATGGGAACTCAACGAAACCACCTATACGCCCTCGGGACACTTCAACTGTTAGCGATTGTCACCATCGTGTTAGGTCACCTGTGGATTGACAACAGCACATTCATGAACAGTGTCTGCGCGTCTTTCTGCTTTACCTACAGCGGATTTTTCACCGCTAAGTTCCATCGGTTTGACAAGTCCTACGGGCTACAGGACCACGTACGGTTCATGTGGAACAAACTGGCCAAGTTCTATCCCATGCATTTGTTGGCACTGCTCATCTGCATCATCGCGTTCGTCTATCTCGAGGGAAAAACCGCCATCGCCTTGAAGCCGTTGTTTTTCCATCTGACATTGCTGAGTCCGTGGTCTTCCAACCATGATATCTACTTTGGCTACAACGCGGTGGCTTGGTGGATCTGTGTGCTGTTCTTCCTGTACCTGATTTCCCCGCTGATCATCAGGCTACTGCGCCGCATGAGGCTAAGGTGGCAAGTAGTGCTTATCGTGGTGCTCCTATTGCTGGAATTCATTGGCGGCTATCGCCGTGACGAGCAGACGCCCAGCCTGTTGCTCAGTTACTATCACATGTATGAGTTCCCGCCCCTCAGGATACTGGATTTTGCCACTGGCGTTGTCTTGTACAACATCACCCAGTGCGCATGGTGGAAACGCCTGGCCGACAGACTCACGCCGAGCCTATCCACCATGATTGAATTGGGTGGCATCGCCTTGACCGGCGTGCTGTACTGGGTAGAAAAGACATATTTGAATGACCATTGTTTCAGGGCATTCTGCATCCAGGCCCCGTCGATTGTAGTCATGCTGATGACCTTTGCCTTGACGAGCAACAAGATGGGCCAGGTTTCCAAACTACTGTGCATCAAACCGCTAAAAGTCATGCAGCAGTACACGTTTGAGATTTACCTGCTGCAAGTGGGCATATACTTCCTGATGGAACCGCTGTGCAAGAGATTAGGCATCGCCAACGATCAGCGACTGGTGTTGCACTTCGTGGTTCAAAATGCCACGCTACTGCTTGCCGCATGGGCATCCCACCACTTCTATGTGAGGCCGCTGCAGCGCCTGCTGACCATCGGCTCCAGCAAGCGGAATTAAGCCCTCAAAAACGGGAATTATCGAAAAATCAGCAAAAATGACAGACTGAAAGTAAAAAGCGGCGCCAAGGCGTCATTTTTTACTTTTGCATGTAGTAAAACTAGAGTTTGAAATAGCCTATAAAATAGTGCCATAAGCAGTGGGCTCAGGTGTCGAAAAAAGGTGCTGAAAATATTTTGTCAGTATTAAAATAATGCCTAATTTTGAGCGTTTTTTAATAAACCCTGCTAAGCCTCAACCATTGAAAGCAAAATATCATGGCACATGAGCTTGCGCAAGGTTTTGAACAATCAACTAATTGACTACATTAACGAACATTTATTAATCATATTTTAAAAACGTTTTTAACCTACACAATGGAGATCAAAACGGCAATGGCCGGAACGCTTGAATCCGGCGACATTTTCATCCAGATTGCGCCCAACGACAACGCTGGACTGCACATTGATCTTGACAGTACGGTAGCCTATCAGTTTGGCGACCAAATCAAGAAAGTTATCACCGAGACCCTGCAGGGCCTGGGCATCGACCAAGCCGAGGTGAAAGCCACGGACAAGGGAGCCCTGGACTGCACCATCCGCGCCCGCGTGACGGCAGCCGCCGTTCGCGCCACAGGCAAAGACGTGTGGGCCGACTAATTAACCTAAACCATCAACTAAAAACGAGAAAATTGTTATGCAACGACTCAGAAGAACAATGATGTTTGTCCCTGGTAACAACCCGGGAATGATGGCCGACGCTCACATCTACGGTCCCGATTCAATCATGCTCGACCTCGAGGACTCTGTCTCGATGGCCGAGAAGGACGCTGCGCGTCTGCTGGTTCACAACGCACTCAAGACCATCGACTATGGCACGACCGAGATGGTGGTACGTATCAACCCGCTGAGCACCCCCTACGGCAAGAAGGACGTTGAGGCCGTGGTTAAGGCTGGTGTGCATGTCATCCGCATGCCCAAGACCGAGACCGCCGAGGAGGTTAAGGAGCTCGAAGAGGAAATCATCAAGGTGGAGACCGAACTGGGCTGCGTAGGCCGCACCCAGATCATGGCCGCTATCGAGAGCACGCTGGGCGCGCTCAACGCTTATGCCATCGCCACCGCCAGCAAGCGTATGATGGGTATTGCCCTGGGCGCTGAGGACTACTGCGCTAACCTGAAGGCACAACGCACGTCGGGTGACTCGCCCAACTTCGGTATGGAGCTGCTCATGGCTCGTCAGTGCATCGTAACGGCTGCCCGTGCTGCCGGCATCGACGCTCTGGACACCGTGTTCAGCAACCTCAACGATATGGACACCTTCCGTCGCGAGGTTGAAATGATCAAGGCTATGGGCTTTGACGGCAAATCCATCATCAATCCTCGCCAAATCGAGGTTGTCAATGAGATATTCGCTCCCAAGGAGAAGGAAATTGAGAAGGCCAAGACCATCATCGCCGCTATCAAGGAAGCCGAGAAGCGCGGCAGTGGCGTTATCGCCGTCAACGGTAAAATGGTTGACCGCCCCGTGGTTATCAGAGCACAACGTACCATCGACCTGGCCATCGCGTCGGGCATCTTGACAAAGGAGGACTTAGCATGAACAGTATCAAAGATAGAGCAGCCCTGATTGCCGAGGCTGCAAAGCAGATGAACAAGGAAGTCTATAACGACTCCACGATGAAGAAAGACCCGACCCCCCGCTTCGAGTTGCAGCGCAAGCGCAACAAGGTGGTGACCCTTGAGGAAGCCATCAAGAAGAGCGGCCTGAAGGACGGTATGACCATCTCGTTCCACCACCACTTCCGCGGCGGTGACAAGGTCATCAACATGGTAGTTGCCAAGCTCGCCGAGATGGGCTTCAAGAACCTGACTCTTGCCTCGTCGAGTCTTATCGACGTGCATGAGCCCCTGATCGACCACATCAAGAACGGCGTGATCACCCAGTTGCACACCAGCGGTCTGCGCGGTGCCCTCGCTACCGAGGTATCGCACGGCCTGATGGAGAAGCCCGTTGTGTTCCGTAGCCACGGTTCGCGCGGCTATGCCATCAAGAGCGGTGAGCTGCACATCGATGTCGCCTTCCTGGGCGCCTCGTCGTGCGACCCCCTGGGCAACGCTGCCGGTTTCTCTACCAGCGAGAATGCCAAGAGCATCTGCGGTTCCATAGGTTACGCCCTACCCGATGCCAAGTATGCTGACCACACTGTCATCCTGACCGACGACCTGGTGGACTATCCCAACCAGCACAACGCCATCAGCGAGGCCGACGTGGACTACGTCGTTGTCGTTGACTCGGTGGGTGACTCGAGCAAGATTTCCTCGGGTGCCATCCGCGACACCAAGAACCCGCGCGACATCCTGCTCGCCAAGCAGGCTGCCAAGGTGGTGATGAACAGCGGTTACTTTGAGAACGGCTTCTCACTGCAGACCGGTTCGGGCGGTGCTTCGCTCGCCGTGACCAAGTATCTGCGTCAGGGAATGATTGACAAGGGCATCAAGGCCAGCTTCGCCCTGGGTGGCATCACCAGTCACATGGTGAAACTGCACCAGGAGGGTCTGATTGGCCGTCTGATCGACGTTCAGTCGTTTGACAAGGTAGCTGCCGAGTCACTGATGACCGACCCGATGCACAAGTGTGTTTCGGCCAACGAGTATGCCGCCATGCTGGAGCCGGGTTCCGCTACCCACTTCCTGGATGTCGTTATCCTGTCGGCTCTCGAGGTTGACGTGAACTTCAACGTGAACGTGCTCGTTGGTAGCGACGGTATTATCCGTGGCGCTATCGGCGGTCACCCCGACACTGCTGCCGACTCGGCCTTGTCAGTAATCGTTTGCCCGCTGCTGCGCGGCCGCATCCCCTGCGTCGTTGACGAGGTAACTACCTTGATCACCCCGGGCAGCAACGTTGACGTTGTCGTTACCGAGTACGGTATCGCCGTTAACCCCAACCGTCCCGAAATCAAAGAGCGCCTTGTTGCCGCTGGCCTGAACATCGTGGACATCCACGACCTGGCTGCCAAGGCCCGTTCGATCATCGGCGATCCCGCTCCCCTGCCCTTCGGTGACAAGGTTGTGGGCGTCGTATTGAACCGCGACGGCTCGGTACAGGACGTAATCAAGAACATCGTAGGCTAAATCAACGTATTTAGACTGACCCTATAACATCAGCGATGGAGATTACGCTCGACGCCCTACTGCAAAGCCGTGACAACCGTCACGCGCTGCAACAGCAGTTAATGCAGCAGCATCCCGGCAGCACACTCGTGTGCCTGACGGTGGTGATGCCCGGCAGCGTCAAGCGTAATCTCTACTCGGTGGTGACCGCACAGGCGGCCTTGACCGCACTGCTCGACCGACTGGGCGAGCATGTGCAAGCGGCACGAGCCCGCGACCTGGCAACCGGCTATGAGGCTTACCTCATCACCGACTTGCCGGCGATGGAGGCCAAACGTGTGACCTGCGACATCGAAGACAGCCACCCGCTAGGGCGGCTGTTCGACATTGATGTCATGGGTGCCGACGGCACTCCCATCAGCCGCCAGACGGTGGGTGGAGAACCGCGCCGCTGCCTATTGTGCGACCATGAGGCCCGCTGGTGTATGCGCAACCACAGCCACTCGCAAGAGGAGCTGATGGCCCATATCCAACAGATGATTGACGACTATGTACGATAACTTTGAAATCTGCGACATGCCGCTCTCGCTCAAGTCCAACAGGACACGGGTGGAGCGTTTCCTTGCCGACAGTGGCCTGCGCCTGGAAGACGTGGACTACTATGCCGCCGTCACCGATGACGATGGTAACATCATTGCCGGTGGGGGCTTGCAGGGCAACGTGATCAAGTGCATAGCCGTCGGCGAGGCCGCCCGCGAGACCGGCTTGAGCAACAAGCTGATTTCACACCTCATCGGCATGGCCAACCAGCAGGGAGCCGACTCGGTGAAGGTTTATACCAAGCCCGACAACCGAACGGTGTTTGAGAGCATGGGCTTCAGGATCATCGCCAGCGCTCCCCGTGCCATCCTGATGGAGAACGGCATGAGAGGCATCAGCCGTTATACTGACTACCTGCGCCGCACGCGTGGTGACCGCCCCGATGGCGCTGCTGCCATCGTGATGAACGCCAACCCGTTTACCCTGGGACACCGTTATCTGGTGGAACAGGCAGCCGCTAACTCATCGACACTGTATGTTATCGCCGTGCGTGAGGACCGCTCCATCTTCAGCTATGATGAGCGGCTGGCCATGATACAGGCCGGTTGCATGGGGCTGGACAACGTCGTGGTGGTCGAGGGCAGTGACTACGCCATCAGCGAGTTGACCTTCCCCACCTACTTCCTCAAGCAAGTAACCGACGCGACCGATACCCACATCACGCTGGATCTGGACCTGTTCGCCCGCCATATCGATCCCGCCCTAGGCGTAACGACACGCTACGTGGGCAGCGAGCCAATTGACGCATTGACAGCACGGTACAACGAGCTCATGCAGGAACAGTTGCCGCAACACGGCATCACGGTAAAAACCATCGAACGCCTGACGAAAGACGGACAACCCGTGAGCGCCACACGATTGCGCCAAGCGCTGGCTGAAGGCTCGCTGAGCCAAGCCGCAGCCCTCGTGCCTGCGACCACTGTCCCCTACCTCATCGCCCATCTGGCAACCGATGCCCTGCGCACCGAGCTGCACACCACACCCAAGCCCGGGCTGGTGGACCGCAACGACAACGGGGCCCACAAGGACATGAACCTGGCACTGATGGGCAGGAGCATCGATGCCTTGCAGCCCTACTTCGTCAAACTGGCGTTACTGGGCTATAATGAAACAATGCCCAAGACTGAGGAAGTGCGTCAGATCGGCATTGAGGCCGAGCGGGCCATGCTTAATGCCACTGGCGGCGTGAACACCCACCGCGGCGCATTGTTCTCGATGGGACTGGCCACGCTGGCTGGAGCATGGTGCATGAAGCATGACGGGAATGTTGATGAACAGCAGTTGCGTGACCTCATCATGCAGGTCGCAAAAGGCTTTGCTCCTACGGCGGGCACCCACGGCAACGATGCCGTGAATGCGCACCGTGTGACAGGAGCCCTTGACCTGGCCAAAGCAGGTTACGAGCGACTGTTCAACGACTGGCTGCCCGCCTATCGCGGCTACCTTGCTGAGAATGCCGAGACCGCCTGCCACAAACTGCTGTTGCTCATCATGAGCCAGCTGGACGACACCAACGTCATCCACCGTGTGGGCTATGACCAGGCCCAGCAGGTCAAGCAAGAGGCATTGACGCTACTCAACGGCTACAGCGCCACTGGTATGGAAGAGATGAACCGCGATTTCATTGCGCGCAACGTCTCCCCCGGCGGCAGTGCCGACATGGTTGCGCTAACATTATTTATTCACACAATTTTGAATTAATAACCCAATATCAATTAACATTAAAATTTTATCATGGTAGAATTAATCAAACAAGGAGTTTACTTAATCAACGGTAACGAAATTCGCACTGATGCTACTGGTCTTCCCACGCCTGACGAGGCTCGTGAGAACACCATCACCTACGGCATCCTGCGCGGTCACGACGTGGACGGCAGCAAGGGCAAGAAGATGCGCATCCGCTTTGACGCGATGATGTCGCACGACATCACCTACGTGGGCATTATCCAAACCGCCCGCGCCAGTGGTCTCGAGAAGTTCCCCCTGCCCTACGCAATGACCAACTGCCACAACTCGCTGTGCGCTGTCGGCGGCACCATCAACGAGGATGACCACGTGTTCGGTCTCTCGGCTGCCAAGAAGTACGGCGGTATCTACGTTCCCGCTAACCAGGCCGTTATCCACCAGTTCGCCCGCGAGGCAATGGTGAAGTGCGGTAACATGATTCTGGGTAGCGACAGCCACACCCGCTACGGTTCGCTCGGTAACATGGGCGTCGGCGAAGGCGGTGGTGAGCTCGTGAAGCAGCTGCTGCGCAACACTTGGGACATCAACGCTCCCGAGGTTGTCCTGGTATGGCTGGAAGGCGCACCCAAGAAGGGTGTAGGTCCCCATGACGTTGCTATCTCGCTGGTAAAGGCCACCTTCGAGAGCGGCTTTGTAAAGAACAAAGTGCTCGAGTTCGCTGGTCCTGGCGTGAAGAACCTGCCCATCGACTTCCGTAACGGTATCGACATCATGACCACCGAGACCACCTGCTTGAGCTCGATCTGGGTTACCGACGACGAGGTGAAGCACCACTACGAGATCCACGAGCGTCCCGAGGACTTCAAGGTGCTCCAACCCGGTGAGGTGGCTTACTATGACAGCATGATCAAGATCGACCTGAGCACTCAGGAGTGTATGATCGCTCTGCCCTACCACCCCAGCAACGCCTTCACCATCCACGAGCTGCAGGCTAATCCCGTCGAGATCCTGCGCAAGGTCGAGGAAGACACCAAGAAGCGCTTTGGCGACAAGGTACAGTGCGACCTCGTTGACAAGGTGATGAAGGACGGTAAGGTTCAGGCCGACCAGGGTATCATCGCCGGTTGCTCGGGCGGTACCTATGACAACCTGAGCGCTGCTGCTAGCATCATGCGCGGCAAGAGCATCGGTAACGACTACTTCACCATGAGCGCTTATCCCCAGTCGGTTCCCGTTTACATGGCTACCGTTCGTGAGCGCATCGTTGAAGAGCTCCTCGAGACTGGTGTAATCATCAAGCCCGCATTCTGCGGTCCTTGCTTCGGTGCCGGTGACGTGCCCAGCAACAACGGCCTGTCCATCCGCCACACCACCCGCAACTTCCCCAACCGCGAGGGTTCCAAGCCCGGCCAGGGTCAGATCTCGCTGGTTGCCCTGATGGATGCCCGCTCCATTGCTGCTACCGCAGCTAACGGCGGTATTATCACTGCAGCTACCGACGTTGACTACACCGACGACCACAAACCTTATCAGTACGATGCCAGCATCTATGAGCGCCGCGTTTATTACGGCTTCGACAAGGCTAATGCCGACGTTGAGCTGCGCTATGGTCCCAACATCAAGGACTGGCCCAAGATGTACCAGATGGAGGACAACATGCTGCTCGAACTGGCAGCCGTTATCCACGACAGCGTAACCACCACCGACGAGTTGATTCCCAGCGGCGAGACCTCGAGCTACCGCTCCAACCCGCTGAAGCTCTCTGAGTTCGCCCTGTCACGCCGCGTGCCCGAGTACGTTGGCCTGAGCAAGCGCATCCAGGAGCAGGATCACGAGCGCCGCGACGGCAAGTGCCCGCAGAACGTGCTCGACGCTCTCGCTAAGGTAGGTGCCAAGCCCGAGAACACCTCATTCGGTTCTTGCGTATTCGCCCACAAGCCTGGTGACGGTTCCGCCCGCGAGCAGGCTGCATCGTGCCAGAAGGTGCTCGGCGGTGACGCCAACATCTGCTACGAGTACGCTACCAAGCGCTATCGCAGCAACTGCATCAACTGGGGTATCGTTCCCTTCACCATCGCTCCCGATGTTGAGTTCAACTACAACCCCGGTGACATGGTATTCGTTCCCGGCATCCGCGAGGCTATCCTCGACGGCAAGGAGGAAATCGATGCCAAGGTTATCGCTGCCGATGGCGTACATGACCTGCACCTGTTCTTCCAGAACCTGACTCCCGACGAGCGCACCA
>CAMZFV010000013.1 GCA_947306175.1 uncultured Prevotellaceae bacterium | reverse complement strand
GGGTATCTGTACCACTGACGGTGGCAGGGATGGCGGAATGTGCAGATGGAGAAGATGCGCTCAAGCGTGACGTCCATTTCATCTGGTTGGCCGGTTATGACCAACCCGACCACAAGACCATCAACAACTTCCGCAACCGCGTCAAGGAGGAGATCGACAACGTGTTCACGCAGCTGGTGCTGATCCTTGCCGAGCGTGGCTGTCACCGGCATCATGAGGGCCATCAACAGCAATACTAAGGATTGTAATGATTTCTTCATTGTTATTGATTTATTTGGTTGATCATGTTTTTTCCATCCGCAAAGATAGTGATTTATCAGGTTTTTTCAAATTTTTCATAAAGTGATCATAGCGAAAAAAAAGAAGGCGAGACCGGCACCTCTTCGGTGTCAGCCTCGTTAGCTTCTTTTCCAGACTCGCTGTCGGTTTGATTATGCCGTCTTGAGGGCACGGTCTCCCCGACAGGTGATAACGCCTGGTGATGGCGGTGCTGAGTGGCTCTTCGCGCACCCAGTCCATACCATCGGGTTTTATATTGTCTTTGCCCCTCATGCCGCCAGCGTGCTCATTGTTGCCAGCGGTCCTCTCGGGGGCATGTGTTTCTCTTACATATAAGGGTTCTTCCGGCCCAGAATTACCAGGTATCCACGCACGATGATGATGCGTTCACGAGCTGGGAAGGGCGCGTTCAACTTGTTCAAATGTTCATGTTGTTCACGTGCGGAATGACTGAACGCTAATTAATCAGGTCAACCGCCTTCTTCTTCGCTTCACGTTCGATCTTGCGGTATCTAGCGAACTCCCTGCTACCCTCGACATGGCCTGACATTGAACTGATCAAATTGGGGTCTTGGATCTGATTGTATAACAGACCCACGAATGTACGGCGCGCAAGGTGGCTGCTGGCAATCTCGTAGAAGGGCTTTTGGGTTTGCTCACCTGATACGGGGTCAAGAACTGTGACCATACGATCTATACCACATATCTTGAACACCTCCTTGATGGCTTCATTGTATTTCTGCGAGCTGATGAACGGCAGTAAAGGGTTGCTGTTGACTTTACTCTTGTAAGGCGATAAGTCAACGTTACGGTACTTCTCGAGGATAGCGGTGGCTCGGTCATTCAAGGGAACCTCTGCCGTTACCGGCTTGTTATCTTTGGTCTTTCTTGGGATATACTCGATCTGACCGTTCACAACATTGTCGGGTGTCATCTTCAGCAGGTCTCCTACACGGCAACCTATTAAGCATTGGAATATGAACACGTCTCGCTGGCGCTCCAGGTGCGGCTTGCTCGATAAGTCAAAGTCGGCAATCTTGTTGCGTTCCTCTAGAGTGAGGATGATGGGAGTGCCGTATTTCTCTGCCTTAATCTCAACGCCGTCGAATGGGCGGTTGGTGCTGTACCCCTCTCTGTTGAGCCACAGGAAAAAGCGCTTCAGCTTCTTCTGCAAGTTTACGATATGGTTGTCGCCGCGCTCCGTGATCTTAGGCGACTTGTGTTTTTGTGTGATCTCGGCTGGATAATCCCGCAGCAGCTTCTCAAATAACTTTGGGTTCTTCTGAGCAAGCTCGTGCTCCCGTCTGAAGTAATCGAAGAAGTCAATGATAGTCTCCTTGGATATGGTGTCGATATCGAGGGCGAAGTCTTTGTTGCGTTTGCGCTTGTAACCTTGGTAGCGTCCCAGTGCCCGCTCTAGTACCCTGAATGACTTGGTACTGCCGTGTGGATAGTTTTTGGTCTTGAGGAACAGCTCAAACCAGTCGAAAAACGATTTCTTCTGCTTGGGCTTTGGCTTGGCTGTAGCGGTGACGGCAGGAAAGTTGAAGTCATGGATCAGTTTTTTCAACCAGTCGTTAGGCACGTTGCCCTTGTCTAAGGTCTGAAAAGATGCGTGCACTAAGGCGGTGAGCGCAGCGAGGCTCTCTTTCTTGGCCTGTAATTCGTTCGTGAGCTGCTCGCGCGTTTTGGACATCACGCGCCAGTTGGGAATAACGATGTTCTGTGTCTTTTCGTCCCAGTGTTCGGGAAGTATGAATATGTTGGTCTTCGCCCTCTGATGTATCTTCTGGCCGTGCCAGAACTCCATCATAATCTCGTGTCGGTGATTGACCTTGTCGGATTTCTTTGATAATGTTAGTGTTATCGTCGCCATTACTAATTCCTTTTTTGTGATATATTTGATATTGCAAAGATAGTCGATTTTTAGTAAAATAGCAAAATTTTTGGTGAGTTTTTGGTGAGTTATTCTGAAATAATGAGAAATAGACGGGTTCACTAAGAAATAGTTCTGTCTTCGTAAGTGTTTTATAATCAATCTATTTTGTGTAAAATATCAATATATCGAGGAACTTATGAAAATGGTCTGTTTCCACTGAAAGTGCTCCCCACGGGTTCACAATGGCAGTCGGCTAGTAATCTGATTATCAGGTTGCTAGCCGACTGTTGTTGGGGTTTGTGTCAAAAATGGAATTATTTGTTTTTGTTGCGTTTCATGTCAAGTTCCAAACCCTTGCGGAGGAATTTGAGCGTTGATTTGCCGAGGTTGGTTTCTGCAGTGTGTTTGCCGCTGATGAAGTGGAATTGCAGGGATTTGCCTCCAAGGAATTTCTTCTTGACGATGCATTGGACTGTTGTGTTGTCTCCGAGACGGTCGGCACCGGTTGACAAGCGGGCTGGCAATTCGACCGTGGTGTTGGCATCCTTATCATAGAGGGACATGAGCGAGTTGAGCGACTCTAATGCCTCGTCGGCAGTCCCACCAAGGTAAAGGCACACTTCATCGATGTGGCTGAGTGAGCCACCAAGAATTTGGACATCGAATACCTCGGAGATATTAAAGTCCCATGCGAGACTCATGTAATACCCCATAGTGCCGTCTTCGTCCTTATAGGTGAAGATTGCAAACTCGTTATCGTCCTGTTCGGCCTCGACGATTTCCATCCTCATTCCTGTGGGAATGTCCTTGGCGGAGGCTGTGAAGGTGTTACATGTCAGTGCGGTGATGGCGGTTAACGTCCATAATAAAACCTTTTTCATTGCTTATTGAAATTGATTATTGAATAGTTTCATTTTCTAGTCAGATTAGACGTGGAAACATCATCAGGGTTTAATCGATGACACCGAAATGGTTGGCCAACTTGATACTGCATTGGGTGGCAATGTAGTTGGGCTGGATGATGCTATCGAAATGGTATTTCCTGGCTTGCTCGAGCAGATGGGGGATGTCTGATGAAGACGGATCACCCGTGAGTTTGTAGTAACTCTCCTTCATCGTCCACAGGCGCGTAAAGGCGATGGCTGGGTCGGGCGAGTTGAGAATCTGTTGCATCTCGTCCTCGTTCATCACTTGCTCGGCCAATTCCTGACTGTATTGGTCAAAGGTCTCCACGTCGATGCCGATGGGCTGACTGTCTACGGCGCAAGCCACTGCCATGTTGCAGTGGCTTAGCGAGAAATGGATGTCCGGATGCCCCTCAAGCAACGGTTTGCCGTGAACTGTGTAAATGAATTGCGGCAGTTCGTTGATGCCGTATTCATCATGGAGAGCCCGTTGCAACAGGCGATAGGCAGCAACGCAGAGGCGCTGGTCTCGCTCGTGATGGTAGTGTAGGGCATATTCACGGCGCTTCGTACTGACTGCAGCCAGCGCCTCCTGCAGGTCAAAATCCCAGATATGGTCATCCAGGTAAATCATACCTTCAGTTGGAACTGGATGTGACGGGCCTTGTGAAGGACGAAGATAATTGCTGCCTCAATCAGGTAGGCGATGAGATAGCTATGCCAGATGTACTGTGGCATCCATTTTGCCACGAGCCACAGCACGGGGATGACCGTGAGCGAAAGCGCAAACGAGATGAACAGTGCCATGCTGTGGTGGCTGTAGAGCTTATAGACGATCATCAGCACGTAGATGTAGCAGAATGGTATGAAACTCAAAGCAAACACGCGCAGGGCGGTCATGCTTTGGGCTATCATCTCGGGCTCATCACAGCCGAACAACCGAGCGATGCCCTGTGGATACAGGCACACCAGCAGGCATGTGATTGCCATGGCTGTGGTGATGAAACGGAAGCCTCGCTTGATGACCATGCGTACACCCTCGTCGTTCTTTTTGCCCACCTGAATAGCGCCGAGCGACTGCAGCGTCTGGCAGGTGCCCGACAGGAACAGGTTATAGACCTGCAGCAGGTTCATGCACAAGGCGAATACAAACATACCAGTGCGGCCAGTGGTGGAGAGAACGATTTTGTTGGCGCTGAAGAGGAGCAGCGTCAAGCAGATGGAGGCCACAGCGAGCGGCGCACCCTGTGAGATGATCCGTTTCCATGAGGCGGCCAGTCCCTCGGTCGAGAAAACGAGTTTCAGGCGTCTGTTCTCGGGTTTGCGCCAATGGCTGAGCAGGATAGCGATACCCACCAGGTGGCCCACCACCGTAGCGGCTGAAGAACCCGCGATGCCCCAACCGAACCACTGGATGAAAACGATATCGAGGAGCAGGTTCACCACGTTGTCGATAATCACAGCCATCGACACCAGTCGCGGGCTGCCGTCAACCCCGACCATCGTTGATAGACCCCACATCAGGATAAAGGCGGGATTACCGATGAGCAGCACCTGAATGTAGTCCTTGGCAAGGGGCAGGATGCGCTCGTTGTTGCATAGCATCTGTGATGTCTGGGTGGGGAAGATCAGTCCACCGACGATGGCAAGTAGCAATCCTAGTCCCACGCTCAGCGTAAGCGCGCGGGTGAAGAGATTGCGGGCGTTATCAATGTTTTTTTGACCTATGGCGTATGCCACCAGCATACCTGCACCCGCATTGATAAGCAGGTGCAGGGTGAAGATGAACTGGTTGATGGGCTTTGCCAGGGTAATGGCGCTCACGCCATCCTCGCTGATGAGGTTACCCACGATGATACCGTCCACCACATTGCCTAGGCATCCCGAGAGGGCAACCAGGATGTATGCCCACAGGTAGTTGTAGAACTGTTTAGTGATATCGTTTTCTTGTAATCGCATAATTGTCGTTTACATATCAAAGAAACCGAGTGAACTGATTGCTGTCAACATGCGCTCCACATAGTCCCATGACGTGGGTGACCAGGCGAAGTCCAAGCGGTAGAGCACTTGGGTGGTGTAGTCGTTGTCGCGCTTCACGTCGGCGGTCTTTTGGCCATGGGCCATGTCCTGATAGGCGAGCAGGCTCGACATGGATTTCGCCTTGACGGGATCATCCTTAGCGGCATCCATGGATTGCTCAAACTCTTCCTGCTCAACAAACTTCACGCCATCGCCCACATTGATCAATCCCATGAGCACATCACCCAGGAACTGGCCGTGGATGTTGTATGGATGGAATACGGTGCACTCGCGCGGGGTGGAACTCAACAGCACGATGGCGTGTGCCACCTCGTTGATGGGTGAGAATTCCACTTGCTTGTTGCGCATGCTGAAGGGGCAGCATCCCAGCATATTATAGACCTTGATGCGACCCATGAACGAGTTGGTGGCGAAATTGGCCTGGAACTCGCCGTCGGTCGAACGGGCAGCCAGGTTGCCCACACGCATGATCTTGGCATTCAGCCCGTCATGAGCTATCGCATCGAGGATCAGACGCTCGGCCATGAACTTGGAGTAGATGTACTTGTTGCCCAAATACTGGCCCATGTAGAGGCGCTGCTCGGTGAAGATGTCATTCTTGATTTCGCCTGCCCACAAGCCACGTGTGCTGGCGGTGGAGACGTGGATGAGTTTGGCGCCAGTCTTGAGGCAGTAATCGACGCAACGCTGTGCGCCGCCGATGTTTACGTCCTCAATCTCGGTGCCTTCACTGAAGTGTTTTACGATGGCCGCGCAGTTGAATACCGTATCCACCTGCAATCCCTCGCCGAAGTCGCTGGTCACGTCGCCCAAGACGATGTGCAGACGCTTGCCGAACAAGTCCTTGAATGCTTCAGAGAAGTAGTAGAACAGCAGGGTACGCAGTCGCCCTTCGGCGGCCTCAAGGCTCTTGCCGCGCACGAGGCAATAGATGTTCTCGGCATCGGAATCAATGAGCTCGCGCAGGATATGGATGCCCAAGAAACCTGTGGCACCCGTCACCAGCACGTTGCCTAACTGCTGGCGCTCTCCATTGCGGAAGCTGTCCAGCACGTTGTGCTGCAATAGGTTGTTGATGTCGGTGTAGTCAAATCCAGCTACCTCGTCGCCACTCTCGTCACCGCTCTCGCCCGTGATGAGGCGTGCCAGCTGGCGTGGCGTGGGATTAGCGAACACGTCACCGTATGCCACATGCAATCCCGCCTTGTCGGCCTCGATGATGACACGGGTAACGACAAGCGAGGTGCCGCCCAACTCAAAGAAGTTGTCGGTTGCGCCCACCTTGTCCATCTGCAGGATGTCGGCAAAGATGTCGCAGAAAGCCCGCTCGGTGTCGTTGGCAGGTTCGACTTGAGCCGAACTGATGGCCAATTCGGGTTCGGGCAGCGCCTTGACGTCTGTTTTGCCGTTGGGAGTCATGGGCATCTCTTTGAGCTGCAGGTAGGCCGTGGGCACCATGTATTGTGTCAGGCTCTTGGATATTTCGGCCTTGAGTGCGTCGGGAGCTATCTCGCGGTCGGCGGTAAAGTAGGCGCACAGGTGCTCCTTGTCGTTGATCTTGCGGATCAGGATAACGACTTTCTTCATGCCATCAACCTTGAGCATCACGTTCTCGATCTCACCCAACTCAATACGCAGGCCGCGCAACTTGATCTGGTGGTCGGTACGGCCCAGGATGACCACATCGCCATCGGGCAGCCACTTGGCATAGTCGCCCGACTTGTAGATGCGTGTGCCGTGATAATCCACAAATCGCTCACGGGTCATCTCGTCGAGGTTGTTGTAGCCATGGGCTACGCCACGTCCGCCGATGTACAGTTCACCCACAACGCCCACGGGCAACTCGTTACCGTCCTGATCAACAATATACTCGATGACGTTCAACTGCGGCTTGCCCACAGTAACCATCTTGGCATCGGTCAGTTCCTTGTTGTTGGATGCGACGGTGATTTCGGTGGGGCCGTAGCAGTTGAAGATACGGGCCTTGGTCACCTTCCTGAGCTGGCTGAGCAGCTGGTCGGAGAATTTCTCACCACCGGCACGCACGATGTTGATGCGGCTGATGGCATCGCAGAAGTCCTCGCTCGTCAGCCACGTCATCCAGCGTGATGGCGTGCCTGACACCATATTGATGTGCTCCTCATTGATGAGATGCGCCAGGTCAAGCGGGTTGTTGGCCTGTTCCTCGGTGGCTACGATGAGCGTCTTGCCATTGAAGAATGCTGTGCCGATGTCCTGCAGGGCGGCGTCAAACGAGATGGTTGTCACACTCAGGATGCGTTTGGCGTCGGTCATCACACCATTGGCAAACACATTGGCGGGGTGGCCGCACAGATAGTTGCAGATGCCCTTGTGGTGCAGCATCACACCTTTGGGACGGCCCGTCGAACCGCTGGTGTAAATCAGGTAGGCGAGGTCGTCAGGGGTGATGTCAGTATTGACCTTACCGTCGTTATCATCATTGATCAGATCCTCCACGTCGATGGCTTTGCCCGCGGGAACAGAGTCCATGCGGTCGGCAGTGGTGATGATGAAACGGGCATCACTATCCTCAAGGATGAGTCTCACGCGGTCTGCGGGATATTCAGGATCGCAGGGGATGTAGGAAGCACCCGATTTCAACACGCCGAATAGTGCTAGGACGAGGCGGCTTGTACGAGGCAGCAGCAAGGCAACACGGTCGCGCTCCTGCACGCCACGGCGGCGCAGGGCGGCAGCGATACGGTTGGTCACCTCATCCATTTCCTTGTAGGAGAAACGGGCATCAATGGCCACCAGTGCCTCGTGGTCAGGCTGAGACTGGGCAAAATGGCCGATGCACTCATGGAAGAGTTTGAACGGCGCTTCACCCGTTGCCGTCTGCCTCAACTGGCGCAATTCTTTCTCCTGGTTGTCGCTGACGATGGACAGGTGGCGCAGGCGCTCTTGGGGCTGCTCCATCATTCTCGTGGCGACGGCGACAATGCTCTCGGCAAGACCCTGTCCCACGCGCTCGCTATAGATTGAATCGTCATATTGCACGACCACGCCGCGGGATTCTATCTTGATATTGATTTTGAACTTGGGAACGTTGAGCTCCAGCAATTCCTGGCCGATGGGCTTACCGTTCACGGTGTATTGCGAGAGCACGCCCACCTGATAGGCATAGGCTATCGCGGGACGGAAACCGTAGTCGGTGGCGATGCGGGCGAAGGGGTAGTCCTCATGCCGCAAGGTCTGGTCAAACGTGTCGCTGGTCTGTTTCAGGAACTGGCTCACGGTCACGTCATCAATGTTCATGCCCAGGGCCAGCGTATTGACAAACATGCCCACGGTGTCGGCAATCTTGAGGTTGCTGCGTCCGCTGCTCACGGTACACAGATAAACCTCACGGTTGTTGGTATAGCGCGAAACGACATAGGATGTCGCAGCGAGGAACAGATGAGCGGGCGTGATTTCCTGCTCGCGGCAGAATGCGGTTGCCTTCTCCAGATCGACATGACAAACGGCTTCGCCGATGAAGCCCTGTTCATCGCTCTTGGGCAGGTCAGCAGGAATTTCGCTGGCACCCTCACAAGTCTGCAACTTTTCGGCAAAGAACTGCTGTGCCTGCTTGAAGGCTTCGGTCTCTTCGGCTGCCTGCTGGTCGGCGACGAAATCCAGATAGTTGTAGGACTCTTTTTCTACCGCCTTGCCCTCGATGGTGGCGTTAAGTTGACGGATGAACAGGTCGGCCGAACCACCATCAAACAACAAGTGGTGTACATCCAGTAGCAAGTAAACACCAGAGGTGGTCTTGACTACCTCGACGCGGTATAGCGGCGCCTTTTGCAGATTGAATGGGCGCACAAACTCATTCTTGTATTTTGCCAGTTCCTCCTCGCTCATCTCGGTGATGCTCACCTCCACAGGAACGCTGTCATCGGTTGTTTGGACGATGGCATCGCCCTCGGTCGTGAAATGGACGCTCAATTCGGGATGTGACTCGATGACGCGTTTCACGGCATCGGCAAGGGCGTTGGCATCGGTGCCCTCGGGATAGGAGAGCAGGTAGGGGATGTTATAAATGGTGGATGCGGGATTCTTCAAGCAATCAAAATAGACACCCGTTTGAGCGTAGGACAGCGGGGCGCTGGTCCTTTCAGCATGGGCAGGAGACGCAAGATTTTGTGTATCTACATTCTCTCCAGCTAATAGATTCTCCAGGATTTCGTTCTCGATTGTTTGGATGGTGCCGGTCTTTACCAGGCTGCGGGAGTCGAGGGTCACGCCATAGCGCTTGTTGATCTGCACAGCCAGTTTGATGGCCGAGATAGAAGTCAGACCAGCATATCCCAGCACAGTGGTCACGCCAAAGTCGGTGTTGTTGACAATGTCGGCCACAATCTGATGCAGTTCCTGTTCCAGTATGTTCATGGGCACATTGACAGCCTCCACGGCAGCTGCTTTCTTTTCGGGCTTGGGCAGAGCACGCTTGTTCACCTTCTGGTTTTGGTTCAGGGGGATAGCGTCAATCTGCATCGTCACGGCGGGCACCATGTAGGGAGGTTTCTGATCCAGTATGAAGTTGTTCAGCGCTTCGATATCCACTTGGCTGTCACTCACGATGTAGGCGGCAATGAACTTGCCGCCACCTTCCTCGTCGAAGGCCTGTACTGTAGCGTCCTTAATGCCCGGGAACTCACGGATGACGCCTTCCACCTCCTTTAACTCGATGCGGAAACCGCGTATCTTTACCTGTCCGTCACGGCGGCCCACAAACTGGATGTCGCCTGACGGCAGATAGCGCACGATGTCGCCCGTGCGATATACGCGGGCATTTTTTTCATCGCTCGTGAAGGGATTGGTGATATAGACTTCGGCAGTCTTTTCGGGTCGGTTCAGGTAGCCACGGCTTACCTGCGGTCCTGATACCCACAATTCGCCTGCGGCTCCAACCGGCAGACGGTGACCTTGCGCATCGACGATGTACAGTCGCATGTTGTCCAGCGGTTTGCCGATGGGGATTTCCTTCATTTTCTTGTCCACGAGATAAGTCGTGGTGAAAATGGTGCACTCGGTGGGACCATAGCCGTTATAGAAATTCAGGCCCTTGGGAGGCGTTAACGAGGCCAGTTTCTCGCCGCCTGTCGAGAGGTGCAACAACGAATGGTTCTCGATGCTGGTGGCAAACTGGTAGCCCACTTGGGTTGTCATGAACGAGTGGGTGACGTTGTTTTGTTCAAAGTAATCGTTGAGAGCAATCAAGTCAAGACGTAACTCCTCGGGGACAATATGTACCGTTGCGCCGCAGGTCAATGCGGGATACATGTCCATCATGCAGGCGTCAAAGCCGTAGCTGGCATAGGCAGCCACATTGTGCTCTGGCTTGAGGTTGTAGTAGCGCTGGTACCAGTGGCAGAAGGTGACTAGGTTGCCGTGGGTCAACTGGCAGCCTTTGGGCACACCTGTCGATCCTGAGGTATAGAGCAGGATGAACAGTTGGTCAGGCTTGATGTCCATTTGGGGCGCAGTCGCTTTGGGCAGGTTCATGATGTCCTTGGTCAGCAGCACTTCGCCTTGGTATTCATCAACGATGGGGCGCAGTTCCTCATCGGCAATGAGCAGTTTGGCGTTGGCATCCTGCATCATGAAGTTGAGACGCTCCTTGGGATAACTGGGGTCAAGCGGCTGATAGGCGCATCCCGCCTTCAAAACGCCTATCGAGGCGATAGACATCCATTCGCTGCGGGGTATGAGTACCGAGACGACATCCTCGGTAGCAAGGCCCTTGCTAGCGATAAAGGCGGCGATGCGGTCGCTGATTTCGTCCACTTGGGCGTAGGTAAATTTCTTGTCCTGATAAACGACAGCGACATCCTCGGGCGTGGCTTGAACCTGAGTGCGGAACAGCGACACAATGGTCTGGCTGTCATCGTATTCGACGTCGGTTTGGTTGAAACTGTCGAGATTCTGCACTTGGGATGCGGTAGCAATGTTGATGTCGCGCAGATACTCCTGGGTGAGGAAACCTTCCAGCACCGCCTCATAGCTCTCCAAAATCTGTGCGATGAACTCAAGGGAATACTCGTTGGCGTTATACTCGGCCTTGGCCTGGCACTTGCCGTCCTTGATGAACACTTTCAGGTAGAACGAAGCGTCCAGTGTGCTGTTGCCAATACGGATGGTCTGCATGGGCTTGCCACCCATCGTCTCGTTGTCAAACAGCTGCCCGTGCCATGCGAACATCGAGTTGGTCTGCAGGTTCAGGTCGGTCATCACGTCGCTGTAGGTATAAATCTCGTGCTTACGGCAGCCGCTCATCTGCTCTTGAGCACGCAGCAGCAAATCAAGCACGGTTGTCTCTCCTGTGAATTTGGCATACACAGGAATGGTCTTGACCGTCATGCCCACCGAGCGGGCAAAGCGTTTGTCAGAACGGCCGTTATAAACCGTGGTGAACAACGATTCCTGCTCATTGTTGAACTTCGCCAACAGGAAGCTGAAGGCGGTCGTGAACATGTTGCTCTTGAAGACCCCGTTCTGCTTGCAGAAGGCCTCCACATGGTCCAGATCAAGCGAGAGGGTGCGCAGCAGGTTGTCCTCGCGGTGCTCTGGCTCTTCCATATCGGGCATAAACTGGGTGAAGGTGTCGCCGCAGTCAAAGTTGGCGGCATACCACTGCTTGGCTTCGCCAAAGGCTGGCGTCTCGCGACGTGCAGCCTCATCGTTGGCTACATCCATCAGGGTCAGTTCCTCGGAGTTGATGGCCTCACCGTGATAAGCCTTGTCGATGTCCTGCAACATGATTTGCATCGAGGTGCCGTCCACGATAATGTGGTGGTAGTCGAGGAAGAGATAATAGTGCTCCTTGTCGCGCATCAACTTGACATGGAACAGGCGGTCACCATTGATATTGTATGGAGTGACCAGTTTTGCTTTTTCCGTCTCGATGTCCTCAATGTCCTCGATGGCGAGCGACAAAGGCTCGTTATTCATGTCGATGGTCTGCATGGGTTCGCCGTCGTCGTTCAGGGCGATGCGGGTGAACAGGGTAGGGTGGGCCTTGAATGCCGTTTCGATGGCAGCAAGTAAGCGCTCTCCGTCAAGTGAGCGGTCCAACACATAAATGTATGGTAGGTTATAACAGGGTTCGCCGTTGTGGTCGGCACATTCCACATAGATTCCAAATTGCGATTTGGATAGGGGGGCTGACAGTTTCATATACTTGTTGTTTTTTGGGTTATATGCGTTAAAAAATTAGGGAGTGGAAACTAATTTACCATTTAGTGGTGAAGATGCGCGGGGTGACAATCAATGAGATCCATCCCCATCGCAGGGTATTCTTACTCGTGTCACGCTTGAGGCGTTCCATGGCTTCACTGCCTGACATGAAGGACACACCAGCCATCAATCTCACATCGCGCGTGATGGCGTATGCGGCTTGGAACTCAAATTCGTGTCCCAGGAACATATCCATGTCTTCAAGATTGGTGGCAGTGGCAAAATAATGATAGCTGGCATCAAACCTAAGACCCTTCAAAGGACTGTAGAATCCTCCAAAGTAAGTGTTCTGCAGGCCAGGTGTGAATCCGTTCAGGTAGGTGCTCACGTAGAAGAAGTCCATTGCGCCATAAAACTTGTGATGCGAGCCATAGACAGTGCTGAAGCCCTTGATGACTTCATGCCGCACCACACCGAGACCGCCATGTGGCGTTACTGCAAATTTTTTGTCACCGCTCAGGTAGTCGTAACCACCCACAAAACCGTAGTTGGGTTTTGGCGAGAAGGCAACCTTGCCACTTGCCATCCACGCGTCAATCTTGATGCCTTGCTCGTTCTTGCCAAACTGGTGATAATAGGAGGCCTCTGCATTCCAACGTTTAGGATGGAACGTTAGGTAGCCACCCAGCAGTTGCTGGAACCAGGTTTTCTGCCCTTCGTAGTTGTTGTCCTCATTCTCGATGCCGATGTTCATGAACAGAGCCGATACACCCAATGGGAAACGTTTAAAATCGTAGTGATACCACACATCCTGCATGGTCTTATAGGGTTGGGCTCCGCCGACATAAAGGCTGCCACCGTCGGTCAGTACGTTGGCATTCTGATTATAGGCCAAGATCACGTGGGCCTTGTGTCCGTGGCCCTCATATCCCAGACGCACCACGTCGTGTGATTGCGATGCCATCGCCCAATCATCTGAACCGATGATGCGCTCGTCGTCATAGGAGAGCGCCACGCGGCCTACCTGTGCGAACAAACCGAAAGGTGCATCCATCTTCACCCAGGTCTCATAGAGGTTGAAGGCTCCTTTTCCTGTCTGACCCCACACGCCTGAATGTTGAGGGGTCACACGTGCCTCGAGCCAGTCGCGCTTGTAGTTGATGGCCAGACGCGTACGTCCCAGAATGAAGTTGGATTTTGCGGCTTTCTGTTCTACTGCTTCTTCTTCGATGGATGGATCTTCGATTGAAAAACCGCCATAACGTGACTCGCCGCGAGCCAGGAATTGCAGGTCAACGCTCAACTCGTTGTGCTGCTCAGTAACAGTGTCACTGGCATTCTGGCCAAGAACAAGCAACGGGCTGACAGCAATTGCCGCCAGCAACCATGGCCTAATGTGCTTGAATAACATGGGGCGATTACTCAAACTCAAACAAGTTGATGAACCCCGTGATCTTGAACACGTTCTTGATGTCGTCATTCAGATTGCGCAGAATGACTTTGTGACCTTTGGCCTTGGTTTTCTTGAGCACATCGAGCAAGATGCGCAAGCCGCTGGATGCGATATACTCCAACTCTTCGCACTCAAACACGATATCCTTTGCCACCTCGTCGGCAGTGACGGGCTTCAAGGTCTCTTCAGCTTCAATGGCGGCTGCGGTGTCGAGCGAGCCAACCAAGGTGACGATCATTTTCTCGTCAAGTTCTTCAAATGTCGTTTTCATCTTTTTATTTATATATTGTTTATTAATTTCACTAATCTCTAATCACTAATCACTAATCACTAATCTTCTTCTTTAGCGTCAGCACATTCTTGCCGTCGATGCGCTCATAATTGATACTATCCATCAAAGATTGTACCAACAGGATGCCAAGGCCGCCGATGGGACGTTCCTCGGCACTGAGCGTGGTGTCGGCGTTGCCGCCTTGTGTCGGGTCAAAGGCCTTTCCCTCATCAGTGATGATAAATTTCAGCCATTGCTCAGTAGCTTGGGCTTCAACTGAAATGTCACCTTGGGTGCCAATGGGATAGGCGTAGTTCATCACGTTGACCACTGCTTCCTCGACAGACAGCATCAGTTGAGATGATAATGACGAGTCAAGGTTTAATCTGTCGGCCACCGTTTTGACAAAATTATTGAGTTCGGGCACCTGGTGCACGTCATTGGTCAGGGTGAGCGTCTCGTTAAGTACAGTAGCCTCGTCGCGACGGTGGTAATGGATGGCTAGCATCGTCAGGTCGTCGCTCTGCTGGGCACCGTTGACAAACTGTTGGGCCGCTTCTTGCAGTGAATCCATCAGCACAACAGGCGTCGTCTTATTTTGTCCCAGACACTGTTGAGCCTCGTCGATGATGCGTTGCAGGCCGAACAGTTGACGCTTGGTGTCAGCCGCCTCAGTCAAGCCGTCGGTATAGAGCAGCAAGGTGGCTTCTTGAGGTAGTTGTGTCTCCTGCAAGCTATACTTGAAGTCATTGACTACGCCAAGGGGGAGATTGGCATTTACCTGCAACGGTTTCACGCCATCGGCAATGAGTAGTGGTGCGTCATGGCCGGCATTGCAGTAGCGCAGGCGACCTGTCGGCAGGTCGAGCACGCCGATGAACATGGTGACGAACATATTGGTTTCGTTACCATCGCTGGCTGTCTCGTTAATGCCCGTCATGATGCGTGCGGGATTGCTCTCATGCTGGGACAAGCTGCGGAAGAAGGAATGTACCACCGCCATCACCAACGACGACGGAACACCCTTGCCGCTCACGTCGCCAATGCAGAAGAACAGTTTCTCATCGCGGATGAAGTAGTCGTACAAGTCGCCTCCTACCTCGAGTGCGGTGATTTGTTTACCGCTCACGTCAACGTCAGGTCGTGTAATGTCACCATGAGGAAGCATCTCGGACTGGATCTTTTGTGCGATATTCAACTCGCTGTCGCTGCGCTCCTTGTTCAATCTGTTTGCATGCAGACGTCTCACAAATTGGTTGACTTTGTACAGGATATATCCTAACAGCGTGAAGGCTCCCAGCATCATCAAGATGAAGTTGCGGCGCATGTCCTTGAGTCTGCCATACACCTCGTCGTCATAGCACACCATTACTACCTGCCAGTGTGGCTGACCTTTCATGAACGCATAATAAGCATAGCCCTTGCCGTTCTCCTTGTCATTGAACGTGATGACCTTGCTGACTCCAGTGCTGCTGGGTTTGCGCTCATAGGTGCTGTCGTTGATCATTCTCACCACCTCTGTCACATCACTCTGCTGGGTGTGGCTAGAGTCGGGTTGGGATATGAGTTTGCCGTCCTCGGTGAGCAGCAGGAAAAAGGTTGAGGGGTAGTTGTGTTTTGTGTTCAGTGTGTCGATAATGCCCCGAGTGGACAAATCGATGCCAAATACGCCCACAATACTTCCCTCTTCATCGCAGAAAGGCATGGCAAAGGTGGTGACATGCCTGCCGCTGGCATCGGCATCCAGATAGGGGTCGGTCCAGAGTGACTTGCCATTCTCGACGGCCTCGTGATAGAATTCTCTCTTGGTATAGTCATGAGTCGTACCGGCTATCTGCTCTTTATAGATACTGTCTCCGCGACGGATGGCGCAGGGCTCGAACAGATCCTCACGGTCAGGATAATAGCCTGGGACAAAGGCCACAAAACTGCTTGTCACATCATCGTTGGTGGAGACGAGGCGATGGATGATGTTGTAGATGGCTTCGGGATGATCGATTTGCTGCTGAATAGGCCACAGGTAGTTGCGCACCATTTTCTCGGATGACTTGAGCATGCTCTTGACACGCACCGACTTCAAGGTCAGCTCGTTCTCCACGTGGCGGTCCAGTTCCTCCTCGACAAGGTTGTGTGCGTAATTGTACTGGGCTAGCGACATGAGTTCGATGAGGAAGCCCGCAAACAGGATAATGGCAATGGCCGAAATGGCCCGCCATTTCTTGTGATTCTTCAGCTTGTTCAACCAGTTCTTTATCATCCTGGTGTTATTGCTTTATAGGTTGAACGGCTGATATGCAGCCGTTAATCTTCGTCTTGGCCGTTCGCCTTGGCGATGCGCTTGCGCTCCAGCTCGTCGAGGATGATCTTGCGCATACGTATGTGGTTTGGGGTGATTTCCACATACTCATCGGCCTTGATGTATTCAAGAGCCTCTTCCAGACTGAAGACGATGGGCGGAACGATTTTCACCTTGTCGTCAGCACCGCTCGCACGCATGTTGGTGAGTTTCTTGGACTTGGTGACGTTGATGACGAGGTCTTTCTCCTTGGTGTGCTCGCCGACGACCTGTCCGCCATAGACTTCTTCCTGCGGGAAGATGAAGAAACGTCCGCGGTCTTGCAGCTTGTCGATGGCATAAGCATAGGCCGTGCCGCCTTCCATGGCGACGAGTGAACCGTTGATGCGGCGGGCAATCTCGCCCTTCCAGGGCTCATAGTCGAGGAAACGGTGTGACATGATGGCCTCGCCGGCGCTGGCGGTGAGCACGTTGGTGCGCAGGCCGATGATGCCGCGTGAAGGTATCTTGAATTGGAGGTGGATGCGGTCGTTCTGCGTCTCCATCATGGTCATCTCGCCTTTGCGGCGGGTGACCATATCAATCATCTTGCTGGAATATTCCTCGGGTACGTTGATGCTCAGTTCCTCGATGGGTTCGCACTTTACGCCGTCGATGGTCTTGATGATGACCTGGGGCTGGCCCACCTGGAGCTCGTAGCCTTCACGGCGCATCTCCTCAATGAGCACCGACAGGTGCAGCACGCCGCGGCCGAAGACGTTCCAGGCGTCCTCGTTCTCGGTGCGCTCTACGCGCAGGGCCAGATTCTTGTCCAACTCGCGCTGCAGGCGGTCCCAGATGTGGCGTGAAGTCACATACTTGCCATCTTTGCCGAAGAAGGGCGAGTCGTTGATGCAGAAGCGCATCGACATCGTGGGCTCGTCAATCGCGATGCGGGGAAGGGCCTCGGGATTGGTCGGCAAGGTCACGGTGTCACCGATCTCAAAGTCTTCCAGTCCGATGATGGCGCAGATGTCGCCGCTGCTCACGCTCTCGACATGTTTCTGTCCCATGCCCTCAAAGGTGCGCAGTTCCTTGATCTTCTGCTTTACGACCTCACCGTCGCGTTTGCACAGGGCGACTTCCATGCCGTCCTTGAGCGTGCCACGGTGAACGCGCCCCACAGCAATACGTCCCACGTAGCTGTTGTAGTCCAGCGACGTGATAAGCATTTGGGCATTTCCCTCGATCATCTCGGGCTCAGGGATGTGTTCGATGATGGCATCGAGCACGGCAGTGATATTGTCGGTGGGTTGAGACCAGTCCTCGCTCATCCAGCCTTCCTTGGCCGAGCCGAAGATGGTGGGGAAGTCCAGCTGGTCCTCGGTAGCGTCGAGGTTACACATCAGGTCAAAGACCATCTCCTGGACCTCGTCGGGGCGGCAGTTGGGCTTGTCCACCTTGTTGATAACCACGATGGGCTTGAGGCCCAGTTGAAGAGCTTTCTGCAAAACAAAGCGCGTCTGGGGCATCGGACCCTCAAAGGCGTCCACAAGTAGCAGGCAGCCGTCGGCCATGTTGAGCACGCGCTCCACTTCGCCGCCAAAGTCGCTATGCCCCGGGGTGTCGATGATGTTGATCTTGTAGCCATTGTAGGAAATGGACACGTTCTTGGACAGAATCGTGATGCCGCGCTCGCGCTCCAGGTCATTGCTGTCCAGGATCTGAGTACCCATATTTTGGTTGTCGCGGAACAGGTTTCCTGCCGCTAACATCTTATCTACCAAAGTTGTCTTGCCATGATCGACGTGTGCGATGATGGCCACGTTGCGGATGTTTTGCATAATGCCTTATCGAATTTGGGTGCAAAGGTAGTGCAAGTCATGGACAGAACAAAATGAAAAGCCTTAGATTTTCATTTTTTATGTCATGACGCCGCCTACTTTCGACCGCAGGTCAACGAAGTGCAAGTCATGGACAGAACAAAATGAAAAGCCTTAGATTTTAGTATTTAGTTTGTTTTCTGCTAAAAAATTGGGAATATGATTGTTTTTATGTGAAATTGTCATTATATTTGCGGTGTTGGAAATAAAGTGTCATCGATTATGGAACTGAATAGGATATACCGATGGTTGTCGCTGTGCTGCATGGTATGGCTGTTTGTTGTGCCTGTATCGGCAGGCGATGTGGCCCCCCCTAAGTCTATAGATTTATTGGTACCAGAGACCGAGATGTCTTTCCCGTTCTATGGCAATCGGTTGTGGGCCGTCAAGTCAAAGTCAGTCAAAGTGAAGTCGCTGAGTGAATACGATATTGCCGAGGCATGGCATGGCTATAAGAAAAAGGATATGGCTGCTGTCGTGTCTTCGTTGCGTTCCTTGTCCGACGAAATGGGTTTGAATGACTGGTTTGTCTTTGAACTGGTCAGGAACTATGTGAATACACTATTGAAAACCGGTTCCCCTCTAGATAGGGTGGTGCTGGAACACTATCTCCTTGTAAACATGGGCTATGACGTTCGCTTGGCACGTACTGAGCGACAGTTGCTGTTGCTGGTGCCCATCCAGCAGCCAGTGTATGAGCATGAATTCGTCAGGGCCGACGGCAAGGAGTTTTATCTGTTTTTTGATGACCTGGAATCCACTCAGGAAAAGTTGTCTGTCATCATGCCTTGTGACCCATCCAAGGAGGACGTTGGCAAGGGTCAGTCATTCAGCCTGCTGTTTGAGGGTTCACCCTTGAAAGTGCGTTCTGGCGAGGATCGCATCTGTGAACTTGACGATGGTAAAATCAGCCTCGCCTGCACGGTCAATGAGGGCGTCATGGAAATGTTGCGCAACTATCCGACGATGGACATCCATAACTATGTCACATCAGTCGTGATGCCCCAATTCCAAGATACTATCCTTGGTCAGTTGAAACCACAGATTGAGGACATGACCCAGTGTGATGCCGCCAATGCCTTGCTGCATTTTGTGCAATATGTTTTTGGCTATAAGTCAGATAACGATTCTTATGGGCATGAAAAGATCTATTTTATCGAGGAGAATTTCTACTACGACAACAATGACTGCGAGGACCGTTCCATCCTTTACGCTTTCCTAGTGCGGTCGTTGTTAGGTCTTGACGTTCAGATTGTACAATATCCGGATCACGAGTGTACTGGTGTGCGTTTCACCGATTGCATGACCTATGGTAACGGCTATTATGTTGATGGCAATTTTTATCTCATCTGCGACCCCTCCTATGTGGGTGCCTCCATTGGCAAATGTATGCCTGAATTCCGAGCCGTCGAACCTCGCATATATGTCGTGAAGGAATCTACTGCTGGTGATGACCATTATTCACCCCTGCAGCCCCGACTCGAAAAAAGGTTCAGAGTCCCATCCATCCCCCAAAACCTCGTTAACCTATAACCTTATCTGTTCCTGCTTATGTCAGCTTGCCAATGTCGGTGTTTTATTGTATATTTGCTGGCATGGAAACTGAGCATGATAAGAGTCGGCGTCGGTGGGCTGAAAAGCATCCCGAGATAGAGGCAAAGCCATCGATGAAACGGCGTAAAGTGGGACATGATTACCAAAGCCGTTGCATCTACATGGTGACGTTGGTTGTTAATGAAAGGCAACCGCTATTGGGGACACTATGTGGCCCTGAAAACGATGATGGCTCACCTCATGTGAAGCCCACAGAGTTGGGCCAGCAGGTGCTACATGAGTGGCATGCTATCTCAAAATTCCACCCCGAGATAAAATTATACGATGTGCAACTGATGCCCGACCATTTGCATGGCATCATCTATGTGACGTCAAGATTGCCTTACCATTTGGGGCATGTGATTAATGGTTTTAAGCATGGATGCAACCTGCTCCTGCGAGAGTGGTTATCGCAGTCATTGTATTGCGAGCCGCTGGCTCGCACTGGAACATCATTATGGGAGGACGGTTATAATGATAAGATCCTACGAGGTGAACATCAACTTGATCGATGGAAAAGATACTTGAAAGACAATCCACGCCGACTTTGGGAAAAACGGCAGCATCCTGATTTGTTCGTCGCTCTGCGTGGACTGGATTTTGGCGGGACGCAAGTGACAGTAATGGGAAATCATTTTTTGCTGGATTATCCAGAAAAAGTTCAGGTGCAGTGTTCTCGACGATTATCACCCGAAGAAATAGATCGTGAGAGCAACCGCATCATGTCTCTTGCACAGAATGGTGCGGTACTTGTGTCGCCTTGTATTAGCCCAGGGGAGAAAGTGATCATGAAAAGGGCTTTTGAGTGTGGCTTTCCGCAGATTGTGTTACTGGAGAATGGCTTCGCCCCAATGCAGAAGCCCTTTGGGCGACAGTTTGATGCATGTGCCCAAGGGAGATTACTTCTTGTGGCTCCATGGCCTCATCATAACGACCGTCGAGTGATTACTCGCAAACAATGCTTGCAACTAAATGAACTGTGCAGACGGGCATGCGAGCCAACGGCTCGCAGTACCTGACCATTGGCACATATCATTGTATTGATGATCGTTGACTCGAAACACTTGATGTCGATGGGTTGGTGGTGTGGAGAGATTGTTGTATCTTTGTGGGTGTGAAATCTGATTAATCGATAATGAAAATGAAGAAGATTGCTTTAGTGACTGGCGCGACGAGCGGCATTGGAGAGGCCTGTGCGCGCAAACTGGCCGAGAATGGCTATAATATGATTATTACAGGTCGCAGAACCGAACGCTTAGAGGCGATAGCCGCCGAATTGCATGCTCTAGATGTCGAGGTGTTGCCCCTCGTGTTTGACGTGCGGGACCGTGAGGCAGCCACAGCTGCCATCCAGGGTCTGCCTGACGAGTGGCAGGAGATTGATGTGCTGGTGAATAATGCCGGTGGCGCCTGGGGCCTTGAGCCTGAGTATGAAGGCAATTACGAGGATTGGGACACGATGATTGACACCAACATCAAGGGTCTGTTGACGATGACGCGCCTCGTCGTTCCCGGCATGGTGGAGCGAGACCATGGTCATGTGGTGAACATCGGCAGTGTGGCAGGCGATGCCGCATATGGGGGCGGTAACGTCTATTGCGCTACCAAGTCGGCGGTGAAGGCCCTGAGTGACGGTCTGCGCATCGATGTCGCCCACACCAAGGTCCGCGTGACCAACATCAAGCCAGGCCTGGTCGAGACCAACTTTTCCGTGACCCGTTTCCATGGCGACAAAGACCGTGCCGATGGTGTCTATAAGGGCATCCAACCGCTGACGGGTGCCGACATCGCCGAGTGCGTCGCTTTCGCAGTGAGTGCTCCCGAACACGTCCAGGTCGCTGAACTCCTCGTCCTCGCCACCCACCAAGCCAGCGGCAGCGTCATCCACCGCCAATAGCGCAAAAGCCCCTTTTTAATCTTTACCGATTTGCTTGATGGCGTTATCAAAGTCTTTGGCACCACCGGTCGCGCCAAAGAGCTTCTTGAGCAGGCGCACACGGGTGTTGGTGATAGCTTGAGGGGTGGAAATGGTCAATGTCGCTATCTCGGTGGGCAGGAAGTTTTGAATCGTCAGCAAGCAAACCAACTGCTCTTTTGAGTTTAGTGTGGAGAGCAGTTCGCGCAATTTCGGGTTTTGCGCATAGGAGAGCTGCGCCAGTTCGTTGGCATCTTCATCGGATACAGGCTTTCCTTTGTTGGCCGCCGCATGTAGGCGCGAAACAGTCTCTTTCATTTGCAAGGAGTTCTCGCGTTGTTCGCGTTCCTTCTGACGTCGCACCTGTGTGAGTTCTGAACGTGTGAGATTATATTGCTGCTGGCTCTCGGCAAAGCGGGCATTGAGTTTGTCGATTCGACGGCGACTATACCATACTATGATTGCCGATGTTAACATTAAGAATATGATGGCGGCAAGCAGCGCAATCACTGTCCTGTATTGTCTGCGCTCCTTCACCTGCTCATCAAACTGCGTCATGATATCTACAATGCCTGCAGCATCTCGGCGGTCGTAAAGGCCACGATACACCTCGTTGAGTCGCTGGCTATAGACTGCCGCATTCTCGGTGTCGCCCAATGAGTTTAGATATTCGATGAGCAGTTGGTAGGACTGGATGGCTACATCGGGTGAGAGCGAAGTGGTGAGCCTGTACCATAGCATCATAGCCGATGCTGTGTCACCTTCCTGCACATAGATGTCGGCCAGGAGTTTATCCCCTCGGTCGGTGGGGGAGATCTTTATTGATTCGGTCAGGAAACGTTTTGCTTCATCAGTCTTTCCTGTCTTGATCAGGTAGCTGGCATAATTGACGAGATAGTTGGCTCGCACATCGCCCTCAATGCTGTCGGCAAGGGGCTTGGCTTGTTCTATATAGTAATTTAGACTGTCGTTCTCGCCCAGCACATCAAATGTCGTGGCGATGTTGTTAAGCGTTTGCACGGTCCACTGCTTATTATCAACTTGTTGAGCGGCTTTTAATGCCTGCCTGTAATACCGTAGTGTCGTGGTGTAGTCGCCCACATTGTCATTCACGTCGCCCAGTACCGAAAAGAGATACCAATCAAAAGCGGGTTTATTCAAGCCACTCGCCATTTGCTCGGCTTGTTTCATGGACAGTATAGCCTCTCGGGTCTTTTGCTGGTGGTACAGTATGATTCCATGATGAAGAATCGACCGGGCAAGACGCTCGTCGTCACCATGCCGATCAAAGTACTCCTTGCTTGCCTTTATCAGCGAGTCGGTACCGATATAGAGGCCGCTACGGTGAATGGCCTCGGTATAGAGCAGGCCAAAGAGCGCACGATCGGCCTCACTCATTGCAGTGTCGTTCCAGCATGGAGACAACATTCCCACCACCGAATCGGGTTGAGTGAACACGATCCGCTCGGCATTAGTTAACAATTCATTGTGGGACTGCTCATGTGAACAGCCCACAATGATAATAAGGATGATTATACATAAGAAGTTCCTCATTTCTTAATCGAGAATACGACTGGCAATGTGTAGTTTACTCTCACAAGTCGCCCTTTCTCTTTACCAGGCTTCCATTTGGGCATGGTCTTCACGACTCTCACGGCTTCGGCATCAAGTGAAGGGAATACATTCCTGGCAACTCTCACATTAGAAAGAGTGCCATCGGTTTCCACCACGAACATGACCATAACCCGGCCTCCCACTTCTTGCTTAATGGCATCTTCGGGATACTTAATATTGGTTTGAAGAAATTCAATCATGGCAGACATGCCGCCAGGATACTCCGGCATCTGTTCTACCTGGTCATATACATTCTTGTTGCTCTGAGAAACAACTGTTTTTTGTGCATTCGCCGTCATGAGGCCCAATACAGCCATCATTGACAATAAAATCATCTTTTTCATTTTTTTCATTTGTTAAATCGTTAAACAAGCGGGTTGTCTGTCCGGACGATGCAAAAGTAGATATAGCCCAGAAATGCTGCAAGAAATCAATTACACAATATTACACTTGACGCAAAAAAGCATGAACTGATGAAAAAAACATCCCCAGATGACATTAAAAAATTAGGATTCTTCGCTATCGCTCACAAGAAAACTTGTGCAAGCCGAAGGCCATAGAGCTTGCTCTAATGGTTGAGGTGCCGCCAAGTTTATCCAAATCAAAAAAGTCAATGATAAGATTTCTTTGATTTCTCGTGCACAGCACGATCATTTGTACCGTTTGATGCTCAGGAGATATTCGGGCTTTCCAGTCCGTAGTGGCGCTTGCGGTCCATCCAAAGGAGTAAGGAAGCGGTGATGATGGCGCAGACACCAATCACGCCGAAGATGAGGAGCGAGTGGGTGTAATCTACTTGCTCACCCACGGTGTTGCCTTCGCCGTAAGCGCCCCAGAACACGTCCAGGTCGCTGAACTCCTCGTCCTCGCCACCCACCAAGCCAGCGGCAGCGTGATTCACCGCAGCTAAGAAACGAAGAGTTAAGAATGAGAAATTACAGTCCGCTTGATGCTGTAATTCCTCATAATTAATGCATTAGGGAATTTTTATTCCTTTGTGACTTGTATCTCAAGTGTTTCCAATTCATCTTTGTAGATTTGACAAATATCATCAATCTTTTCAACAGGAGTCGAGGTGGAATTGAATATCGCCTCATTTGACAGGATTCGATTGATAAGGATTTCTTTTGCTTTCTCTTTCTCTCCAATACGTAATAAGAAATCGATGCTAGTGCTGTAATCATCATTCCTGCCTATCTGGTTTTTGATTTTGCGAACATCATCACACATTCCCCAAACCTTAATTGATAAAATGATGCAAAAAATCCACCAAATGATGGAAATAACATAAAGAAATATTACCATAATTAAAACAATTAATTGATTAATAATGTACAAAGGTACGACAATTAATTATTTGGACAGTACTCTTTGCAAATTTTACTTTGCAAAGTTACTTAGATAGGCCCTTTCATTAAACCTTTGATGTGAGGGTTTTCTTGTCAGTTAGATAAAGAATTCCCACTGTGGCGACTAACACGATGATTCCGGCGAGTCCTGCCGGATTGGTCAATAAATCGTCCACTCGATTAAGTGATGCGGCTACGAAAGTTGCGAACGCATTGTATGTGCCATGGAAGATGGCTGCTGCGATGACAGAGCCTGACTTGACCCGAATATACTGTACGATAGGTGCGAGGCATATGCAGGACAGGGTCATTACAAAAACACCGATTACCGGGTGGTCAGGGAAATTATGGCCCATCAGGATGAGGGGCGCATGCCATAGTCCCCAGATGGCACCAATGATTAGGGCAGTGGCCAAAAACTTCTTACCCTCAAATTGTTTTAACAGGTATCCGCGCCAACCGATTTCTTCTCCAAAGGCGAGAACGCCGTTGATTGTAATGCCGGCAATGAAGCCGCTGGGTATCTGTGAGAGAATAAAGAACGCAGGGGTGAGTTTTTTGCCTTCGGGCAGTATGGAATTGATCTTGTCCAGCATTTCAGCCACCTTCGGATTCTCAAAACTAAAGTAAAACCCAGGCAACAGGCATGACACTCCAATTACTGCAGCAATGAGGAATACAGGTAGCAGCCACGCGACAAGCCACCAAAGATTGGGCTTCCAATTGATGCCCAAACCGTGCAAAACGGGCTCTTTGTTGAATATTTGAGTGATGATCGTGGCAACAAGCGGCGTGAACATGCACAGCGCACCTATGACTTGAAAATAAGGTGATTCGGGCGTCTGCCCGGTTAGCCAATAGAGGCCAATTAATAGCCAAATTCCTGCATAGGCGATGATTGAAAACAAGAGTCCTTTTTTCATGATAGTTTGTTAGGTTATTGCTTGTCAATATTCGGGCGTTCCAGGCCGTAGTGGCGACGGCGGTCGAGCCACAGTAGGGCTGTAGCGGTGATGATGGCGCAAACGCCGATCACACCGAAGATGATGAGCGAATGGGTGTAATCCACCTGGTCGCCGATAGTATTTTTCTCCAGCACCTTGCCGATGAGCACGGGTATGAGCATGAGGCCTATGTTCTGGATGTAGTAGATGATGGAGTAGGAGGTGCCCAACTGCTTCATCGGCACAATCTTGGGCACGGCAGGCCACAGGGCGGCGGGCAGCAGCGAGAAGGCAATGCCAAGCACGCACATCAGCGTTACAGCAATCCAGCTGGAATTAAGCGGCATGGCGAACACAAACAGGGTGATGGTCAGCAGGACGCTACCGATGACCATCATCGTTGCGCCATAGCCTTTTTTGTCGAACCATGCACCAAACAGCGGCGTCAATACGATGCTGGTGTAGGGGAGGATAGAGGGGATGGCACCTGCCAGCCCTGCCTCGACGCCATATTTGGAAATCATCAGTTTGGTGGCGAAGTCAAGGAAGGGGTATAGTGCAGAGTAGTAGAACAGGCACAACAGGGTGATCAGCCAGAAGCCGGGATTCTTGATGGTGATTTTCATGTCCGAGAAATGGAATTTCTCGTCGTCAGCTTGGGCGGTATCTTGTTTGCCTTGCACTTTGTCGAGGCGGCGGTCCATCGTGCAGTAGTAGAGGTAGGCGATAAGACCCACACCCACGCAGAACAGGCCGATGAGCAGGGGGCGCGGCAGGCCCCAATTCAGGGCGATGGGGAGGCTGAAGTTGAGCGCCAGTGCGGTACCCAAGCGTGCCATGGACACCTGCAGGCCCATAGCCAACGCCATTTCCTTGCCCGAGAACCAGCGCACAACGACCTTGGAGACGGTGATGCCGCACATCTCATAGCCGATACCGAAGAAGGCAAACCCCAGCGCCGCTAACACGACCTGACGCTTGACGGTACCCAGCAGGGGCACGCTCCACATGGGGTCGGGCGAGGTATAAGTGATGGCACCATAGACGGCTGCCGAGCCTGCCAGCATCAGCACACACGAGAGAATGCCTGTGAAACGTACACCCATCTTGTCGAGGATGATACCGCCCACAAAGAGCATCAACAGGAATACGTTGAAGAAGCCGCGTGACCCGGCAAAGATGCCGAATTCGCCGCTGGTCCAGCCCATGCCGCCCTCGCCGGCGGCCTTCTCGAGCATGAACTGAAGGGGGGACATTTCCTTGGCGACAACATAGCCCGCCATCATGGTGAATGACACTATGGCCAGCACGGTCCACCGTGCCCACGCCTTGGTCGCAATCGTTTCTCTAACCTGTTCTCTCATGTGTTCCAAATTAAAAACTAGGGACCTTAAAGTCTAGTCCTTAAGGTCCCTAAAGTCCCTAAAAGCTAATTGCTAATAGCTAACGGCTAATAGCTAAATGTTGATTACTCAGGAATGATTTCCTCAACTACCTCGGGCTTGATGTTGGGCTCCTCGAGGCCGAGGTGCTTCTTGCGGTCAACCACCTTGAGGTAGAGGCCGAAGAGCAGAGCGGCGATACCCAGGCAAGCGAGCATCACGAGCGGCCAAGTGTAGTTGTACTGGGTCGGGTCGGTGATACCGGGATTGGTCCTGTCAAGCACCTTGCCGATAGCCATGGGGAAGAGCCACAGACCGATGTTCTGAATCCAGAAAATCAACGCGTATGCACTACCGATAATCTTGGAATCCACCAGCTTGGGCACGCTGGGCCACAGGGCGGCGGGAACGAGCGAGAAGGACGAACCCAGCACGAGGATGGTCAGATAGGCCACGATGAAACCAGCGGCTGTGCTACCCTTGAACAAGGGCAGGATGAAAGCGAAGGTCAGGTGGCAGGCAATCAGCAGCAACGAACCCAAAACGAGCATCGAAGCGGCTTTACCTTTGTGGTCTACATAGTTGCCCAGAATGGGGGTGATACCCACTGCGAGCAAGGGGAATACGGCGAAGACGCTCTCTGCGCTCTGGCGCATATAACCCATGTAGCAGTAGCAGATGAGAGCGGCCACCGAGACGATGAGAAGGCCGTACTTGGCGCCCTTGTTCTTCATGAAGTTACTCATAAAGGCAGTAGCAGCAACCACGAGCATGATGATATACTGGTAGATAGTCAGGCTTTCGCTGGCCCAGAACGAATTGGGGTCAACCTCCGAGAAGGTGAGGTTGCACTGCAGCATGTTCACGGCATACTTCTGGAAGGGGAAAATGGCGCTGTAATAGAGTACGCACAGCATCGAAACAATCCAGAACCCCTTGTTGGTCAAAATCTTGCCAATATCGCTGACCTTGAAGGGATCGTCTTTCTCCTCGGCTTCGCCCGTCTGCTTGTCGAGCTTGCTGTCCATGAAGAAGTAAACGATGAACATGATCAAGGCAATCATCATCAGTACAACACCAAAGGCTACCGAACGGGACACGTCGATGTGACCGCCCAATTTTGCAAAGAAGGGCGAGAAAATCATACATGTGGCAACACCCAGACGGGCCAATGCCATCTCGCTACCCATAGCCAATGCCATCTCGCGGCCCTTGAACCACTTCACGATACCGCGGCTAACCGTGATACCAGCCATCTCGACACCACAACCGAAGATCATGAAACCGAGGGCTGCCACCTTGGCGCTGGCAGGCATACTGGCGGTGAAGGGAGCAATGTCCAATTCCTCAAAGCCAGGGATGTAGTTCAGGTGGTTGGTGAACCAGGTCTCAAGACCCGTGCCAACGAAGGCATCGGTCACGGCATACCACTTGATGATGGCACCGACGAGCATAACGGCACCCGACAGCAGAGCGGTGAAACGCACGCCCATCTTGTCGAGGATGATACCCGCAAAAATCAGGAAGAATACGAACACGTTGAGGAATACCTCAGCGCCTTCCTCGGTACCGAATGCTGATGAACTCCAGCCGCGGGTTGACTCCATCAAGTCCTTGATGGGCGACAGAATGTCCATGAAAATGTAGCTGCAGAACATACCCAATGCGAGCAATAACAGCGCCGTCCAGCGCATTCCTGCAGAATCTCTTAAAGTCTGAATCTTTTCTGACATAAAATGTTGTTTTTAAAATTGTTATTTGGTTGATATTAATGGTTTTCTTTAACTCTGTAGACCTTAGGTTTTAGGCTTCAGGCGTTAGGTGTTTGCGGATGCCACCTAATGCCTAAAACCTAATGCCTGATGCCTGATTATGCGATGCCCAGGGACTCGCAGATGCGGTCCATCTTGGCGTCAGCCCAGTCATTCTTGGCATCGTAGTTCTCAGCCTTGTCGAGGGTGTCATGCACCTCCATGTAGAACTTGATCTTAGGCTCGGTGCCCGAAGGACGGATAGATACCTTGGTGCCGTCCTCGGTGAAGTATTGCAGCACGTTGCTGGTGACGGGCATGTCGAGCTTGGTGACCTCGCCAGTCCTCATATCGCGCTGTTCGAGCTTCTGGAAGTCCTTGATGATGGTAACGGGCGAACCGTCGATGGTCTTCTGAGGGTTCTCGCGGAAGTTGACCATCATCTGGGCAATCTCGTCGGCACCGCTCTTGCCAGGACGCACGACGCTGATGCCGCGCTCCTTACTGTAGCCGTATTTCAGATATACGTTGATGAACAGGTCGTTGAGGGTCATGCCCTTATCCTTAGCCCAAGCAGCGATCTCGCACATCAGGGGGATGGACGATATCGCATCCTTGTCACGGGCGAAGGTCTCGGGCAGGAAGCCGTAGCTCTCCTCGCCACCACCCAGGTAGCGTCCCTTGCCTGCCATTTCCATCTCGCGCATCACGGTGGCAATCCACTTGAAGCCAGTGTAGCAGTCAAACATCTTGATGTTCTGCTGCTTGGCGATGCGTGCGATGGTCTCGCTGGTCACGATGGTCTTGACGATGTACTCGTCGCCCTTGATTCGGCCCAACTCGCGGTTGCGCTCCATCAGGTAGTAGAGGAAGATAATCTGGATCTGGTTACCGTTCACGAGTTCATATTTGCCTCTTGTGTTCTTGATGACCAGGCTGATGCGGTCGGCGTCGGGGTCGCTGGCGAGGGCCAAGTCGGCCTGAACCTCTTCGGCCTTGGCAATCGCCATCTGCATGGCGCTGGGCATCTCGGGGTTGGGTGAATCAACGGTGGGGAAGTCGCCGCTCATCACGTCCTGCTCGGGCACGTGGATGATGTTGTCAAAGCCCCAACGATTAATCGAGCGCGGCACGATATAGCGACCGACGCCATGGATGGGCGTATAGACAATCTTCAGGTCATGGTATTTCTTGTTGATCTCAGGACTGAGCGAGAGGGTGTAGATGTCCTCGATGTAAGGACCGTCAATGTCCTCGCCGATGATCTGAATCAGGTCGGGGTTACCCTCAAACTTGATCTCGCGCACGTCCTTGATGGCGTTCACATAGTTGATGATGTTCACGTCGTGGGGCGCTACCACTTGGGCGCCGTCATCCCAGTAGGCTTTGTAGCCGTTGTAGATTTTGGGGTTGTGGGATGCCGTGATGTTCACACCGCTCTGGCAGCCCAGTCGACGGATGGCATAGCTGACCTCCGGAGTGGGACGCGGGCCTTCGAACAGATAGACCTTGATGCCGTTGGCACTGAAGATATTGGCGACTGTCTCGGCAAACAGGCGGCTATTGTTACGCACGTCGTGGCCCACAACTACCGAGATCTGCGGCAGGTCCTTGAAGGCCTCTTTCAGATAGTTGGCCAGACCTTGGGTCGCGCTGCCCACCGTGTAGATGTTCATGCGGTTGCAGCCCGGGCCCATAATGCCGCGCAGGCCACCCGTTCCAAACTCGAGAATCTTGTAGAAGGATTCCACAAGTTCGGTCTTGTCCTCGTTGTCGAGCATTTCGTGCACCTGGGCACGCGTCTTCTCGTCATAACCTTCACTAAGCCACGTTTTGGCCTTTGCTGTCACGTCTTGTAATAATTTCTCGTCAAACATACTTGGTTCGGTTTATAAGGTTGATGTTTAGTTGATTTCTTTAAACCTACAAAATTAGTGCAAATTCCTCAATTCTACCAAATAAAATCCCACTTTTTGATTGAAAATGGAGTATTATTTCAGATAATGATATCTGAGAGTTTGTAATCGTGAAACGCATCAAATACCGATAAAAAGAAAAGCGCCTCGTCTCACGACGAAGCTGCCTTGCTAGGAAAAAAGTATCATATTGCTGCAAAGATAAAAGTGTTTGGCGGACTGTGCAAGTTTTTTCGCTTTTTTTTGCGCTTTTTTATCAAAAATTTAATCTCTTTAGGTTGTTATAGAATGTTGTGTTGATAAATAGTTGTGTGAAAAATGCCTAATTTTGATGAACGTACAATGATTTATATATACCTTTGCCACTAAATATCATATATAATGAAAATGAAAAGACTATTTGTTTCTCTGATGGCGCTTGTGGCGCTGATGTTTGCCGCCCCCACGGTTCAGGCGGCTGATTGGTTTGATGTGCTCAGTGATGGTGGCGAGACCATCGCCGTTAACCCCGATATAACGACTACCGATGGCGGCAAGAGTTTCCTGGTATGGGTACGCAATTCGTTTGACGTGCCTGAATCGCGTGAATTTTATACCCGTGATCGTGGCTACGACAAGACTGTGGCCTACAAGTTGACCCTCTATAAGTTCACCGACGACTGGAACAACTTTAATATTGTTCAGGTATCGGTTTATGGCGAGGACGGTAACATCATCGACCAATATTCCAACCCCGACATGGCTTCCACCGAGACCATCATCCCTGCTGGCTCACCTATTGAGGCCATCGCCGAGAATGCCAAAGTCATCTACGAGATAAGAACAAATCCAGAGTAAGCCAACAGCTTAAGGAATAGAGAAATCAAGCCGCAGACGCCAAATGGTGCCTGCGGCTTGTTATATTTATAGTAATAATGGATGTCGGTTGTCAGTCACCGCAGTAGGCACCCATGAAAAAGATGGAGTTGGAATAACTCTCTACGATGTAATAGGCAAACGGGCGAGTGGCATGAAAATCGACCTGTTCATATTTTTGAGGGCCTGAATTCGTTAAGTCGTACATTTTACTCACTGTGACAGCGGCGGCCTTGGTGCCCTGCTCGTCAACATCAATTTTGGCGACCTGCTTCATCATTGCGACGTAGAGATAGTGGTTCTCAGCCATGAAGGGGAACTCTGCAAAGTTCATGTCAAACGCCAGAGGCATGCCCATCGAGGACAAGATGCGCTCAAGCCTTGTTTCACTGCTCGTGGAGAAGCGGGGCATCAGAATATCGACTTCATGAGCTCTCATGTGCATGAAATCGTCATTATTGATCTGAAAGTTCTGGATAACGTCGCTTAGGGATTTGCCCTCGTTGGGCAGCAGGATAAACATGGAGTAGCCTTTGCTGCCATAGGGCAGGCACAGCATCTCGCATAGGTCATTTTTGCCATAATGGGCGATGGCTTTGCGGTGCATCATCATATTCTTTACGGTTGTTCCATCTGGTTTTGCAAAATCCATTGTGCGGGTGTCGTTGGGGTCGAACTTCTCGGTCCAGGTGGCGTTGAAATAGATGGCATTCAATAGATACATGACTGCATCAGGGTCATTTTTATCAAGTATCTTTGGAATCATGCCGTCGGTGTTTGCGTAGCACCAGTTGTTGATTTTGTCCAGGCTACTGCTTTGGGTGAAATCAAGCGCATCGATTTGGGCATGATAGTACTGTTGCATGTCGGCCTTGAACTGCGGAACAAGGTTGATGCCCATTGCCGAATTGACATAGATGCAGGAGGCGATTTTAACCGTCACGCTTGGGTCAACGTATGGCGCTTCTTCAATCATCTTCTTGCAGTACTCATTGATTTCTTGAACCGAACCTCCTAACCCCAGCACGTTAGTGATTTGATTGCGGGTCTCACCGTCTGCACCAGTATTGAGCATGCCCAGCATGTAACTCACGCTGATGGGCGACAACACGATGCTGTGGGGACTCTCTTGCTGTTCGGTGACGGTTTGGAACAGTCGGAAGGCAAATGCATTGTTGTTGTCGCGCATTACCCGTTGCTCTTGGGTGAGTGAGATGGGCTTGACATCGGGCAGCATATATACCACATCGTCGTTGTTGAGATCGCCGTCGTCATCACTGCACGAGGCAAATAATGCTAGCGTGATGATGGCTGTCATAGTGTATGTCAAGAATCGTTTCATTTGGTTGATTATTAAGTATTATTAAATGTTCTGTCAATAAAACGGCTCACATTGTAAAATCTTGCATCGTAGGGTGGTTGATTAATGCAAAGTAAGCCGCAAACCTGCATTAAAGTTAAAATTCAAGGGCTTGTCCTTGAAGTAGTTGAGCACATGGCTGCCGTTGTCAAAATAGTATCGGCCAGTAGGCTCAACGTAGATACCTAAATCGCGAGTCAAGTCAAGTTGAAGACCTGGACCAATCAGGCCCGAGAACTGCACGCGATCTCTGTCGATGCTGATATCGTTGGATGGGATGGTAGTCTCTTTGAGGGAGGCTTTGACGTTGAAGTCCGCTTGCATACCACCGATGACATAGATGCTGAAGCGCCTGTAATCCCATAACGTATAGGTCACGTTTAGGGGAACACCTAAATAATGTAACGTCTGTTCCCTCCGTTTACGTGACGAGGTGAAGTCAGACTTCAGACGCGAATAGACCATGCCGCTCGTCAAGGCCAAGCGGTGATTGAGCGGTATCTTGACGTTCAGTCCTAACGAGAGGGGAGCATGGTGCTTTTCCGTAAAGATGTCCTCGGGTAAATATATGCTGGCCACATCTGAAGTTTGATGGAAAAGAGTGTATGCGTCTGTATAAAATACTAAATTTTCGGTGGCATTCTCTTTAGGGCTGATATTGTTAGAGGCATATAGGCTTAGAGCCAAGGGCAAGCGCTGGCGTGAAGATTTGGAGGTTGCATCAGTCAAGGGTTGAGGTTGAGCTGTGGTGTGGACTTTGTCATGCATGATGGCTTGTCGGAGCGGCGTCTGTTCTGCAGATTTGAGCTCCTGTTCCTTGCATAGTTCGCCCTCGAGGTCTTGTGGCGCTTCCTCAATGACTGGTGTCTTTACTTGAGCAACGGGATCACTGGTATTGGTCGTAGTAGGCTGGGTTTTGACGGAACGCAAATTGTCTTTTTTGACAATGGCAGTTGTATGGTTGGCGTGTTCATCAACCATGGGAAGAGCAGTCGTTTCATTTTGGGCAAGCACTTCTTCGATGGGTGTGTTATCAACCCGATCAGATGTTTTGGCCATGTTAGCAGTCTTTTCGGTAGCTACTTGATGATGGTTCTGCCACAACAAGCTACCTGTGCCGAGGACGGCCAGCGCCACAGCAGCGGCAGCGGCATAGCGCCGCCATGCTGGCATCGATTGATGTGGCATCTGAGATTCAGGCAACCTGGCCTCAATATCATTCCACAAATCGTCGGGGACGGGCTCCTTGTGCCCTTCCATCTTCGATTGCAGTTGTTTTATCCAGTCATTATCGCTCATCGTGTTCTTGTTGATATTGGTGAATCATTTTGGCCATCAGTCGCTTGGCTCGCAGCAATTGGGAAGCCGAGGAGTTTTCCTTGATGCCCAGTTCTTGGGCAATCTCCTTATGGCTCTTGTGCTCAAATACAAATTGGTTGAACACAATTCGGTATCCCGTGGGCAGGGAGGTAATCATCCTGTTGATCTCCTCGGGCGGGACATGATTAACATCAGGTGGCTCTTCGTCTGACATCTCCATCTTCGTCTCGTCGAGAAACACTAATCTGGATTGCCGCCTGAGGCGGTTAATCGACTCGTTGGCGACAATCCTATTCATCCAAGCCTGCAGTGAACCTTGCCCTCGATAGACGAACTCGCTGATGCGGGTAAACGCTTTTAAGAAACATTCCTGCAGCACGTCGCGGCTCTCATCGCGGTCAGCCAGATAACGCATCGCGGTGGCCATAACCGACCCCGCCAGCAAGTCATACATCTCACGCATGGCCTTCTGGTCTCCGTTCTTCACGCCGTTGACAATCTGTTGCTCAGTCACTGGGCACAATCTTACATCTATTATAATTTAAACACAAAGGTACCCTTAATCTTGCATCCCCGCACTCCCAAAAAACGAAAATCATCAGCATAGGTTTTTCCGATGCTGATGATTTGAAGATACATGGTATGTTCTATTACATTTGTAACTTCCAGTGACCGAGGGGCTTGCCGTAGTCCTTGAAGATGCGGTAGTCCACGTCGGTCAAGTCGAGGGTGAGTTCTGGTAGATCAACTTGGCTGATGATGTCTTGCAGCTTGCGTACATTCATCCTCGGGTCTTGAACTCTGCCCAATGTGACGTGCAGTTTAAAGTCGGATTGAATCTCGCAACCTTTGGCCAAGAAATAACGCCTGATATCTTTTACCGTCTCTAAGAAATCATCTGGAGCATCAGTGGTAGTGAGGTGAATGACCTGCCTGTGATAACCCGATGCAAAGGCGTCTAACTTGTCAAAGGTGATAGCTGGAGCTACGGCATCCTCAATGATCCCATTTAACCCCGGTATCATGTTCACGTTGTCTGGCGCATAATCCAGAAAGGCCATTGTAATGTGGTAAAAACCTCGTTGCCAACGGATGTCGACACCATCCAACAAACCTCTCAATTCCCTGAACCAATAATCGTCAAAGGAGATAGGCACCTTTATTTCAAGATAACTCTTCATCTTAAATGTGTTTATCGTTTCTTTTTGCCAAAGAGGTCTGAATGCGTGCCCGTGCTTAACATTAACAGTTTAAGTTGGTCATCAAATTGTTCCCAGATTAAGAGCCAATCTGGTTTGATATGACATTCCCATTGGTTATTTCGATTACCACTCAGTTTGTGGGGTTTATAGACTTTGGGCAACTGACCGTCTGCTGCGAGTGTTGTGATGACTTTTCGCAGCTCAGCCATGGGCAGGCCGCGTTTCAGGCACCGCTTGACATCCCTTTCAAACTGATTGGTGGTTATGACTTTATACGCCATTAGATGCCAAGTTTATTGAAAAGGTCTTCGGGGGTGTCGTATTCATTGACGCGTCCACACGCAACGTCATCGAGTGCACGCTCATAGTTTGACATTTTGCGTCTATTACGTTTTATTTTCCATCCCATTTTTTTTGCAATGGCTTTGAAAAATGAAGCATCAGCCTTGGGGATCTCCAAGGTGAAGGTGTCGAGTTGTGTCGTGCTCAGTTCCATGTTATGCTTGATTAGTTTTTTCTTGCTTGCAAAAATACGATTAAAATTTTGAAAAAGAACACTTAACAGGCAAAAAACGTTGTTTATCGATGCAAAAATCAACGGCGTTTTTTGGTGCCTTTCTTGGCGGTCGCTTTTTTCTTGGTGGCCGCTTTGTTTTTAGCAGAGCCTGTTGACTTTGACTGGTCGAGGCCCATTTGGATGTTCTTGATGATGGCTTCGCTGGTGTAGGTCGCGCCAGTGGCAATGTCGGCCTTGAGTTTCTTGGCCTCGGCAACGGTCTTGCCGATGTACTGCGGCAGCACTTTTTCTTTGGCTCGCTTGAGGTAGCCTGGCGACTCCTGATTGGGCAACACTTCGATGTCCTCAATCACGCCGTTCTTGACAGTGATGTTGAGAGGGGTTGTGCCGTTATAGCCAATCACCTTGTTGGCGATGTCGCCAGTATAAATAACCTGTGAGGTGGCGGCCTTCTTGGTGGTCGCTTTCTTTTTGGTGCGGGCATCGAGCGATGTGGTGCCAGCCACGAGCAGCATGATGGCTGCAATAATGATGGTCTTTTTCATATATAGTTGTCAGTCTAAGAAAATGAAGACAATAAATACAATAAAAACAATTTTATCAGTCGATGTTCAATATTGTATTTGTTGTACTTATTGTTTTCATTTTATCATTGTTTTGTTGTCTTTAGATGAATTTAGAAGTCAAAAGTTTAATTGTTTTCTAGCATGTGCTGGGCTTGGGCCAAGGTGTCGGGCTTGCCGATGTCGAGCCACTGGTAGTCAGTTTCGGGGTGATAGCCGTGGATAAGATGATGGTTACACATTCCGATGTAGAAGGGCACAATCGAGAACTTATCCTCCCCACAGCGACGATGGTAACGCTCCAACTCGGGGAAGATGCGGGGAGAGATGATGTGCAAACCGCCAAAGGCAAGCTCCTTGAGATTGCGGCCCTGCAGCTTCTCGGGGTCGGGCTTGAACTCGCCCGTTGCCTTGTTGGTCCATCCGCACAGGCGGTCGTTCTCGTCAAACAAGAAATAGCGTTGCGTCTTGCGTTCCTTAACCAGGATGGTGGCCATCGCATCGTGCTCCACATGATAGTCGTAGAACTCCTTCAAGTCCAGTGTAGTGATGATATCAGTATTATGCACCAGGAATGGTTCGTCGCCGTCTAACCACTGACGTGCCTTAAGGATGCCGCCGCCTGTGTCGAGCAACAGACCTCGTTCATCGCTGATGTGCAGGTTGAGCCCGAAGTTGCCGTTTTGCTCCAGGAAATCTATAATCATCTGCCCGTAGTGGTGGATGTTGATCGTGATGTCGTCAAAGCCCGCTGCCGCCACACGTTCGATAACGTGCTGAAGCATGGGTTTGCCGGCAATCTCGACCATCGCCTTGGGACGGTCATTGGTCAGGGGGCGCAGGCGTGTGCCCAAGCCCGCCGCAAATATCAGCGCTTTCATAGCTTGTCAACAGGGTTGAGGGTGCGCTCGTGGTCGGGCTGCTCGCGATGGGACAACTCGACACGCACATTGAATTTGTCGTGTATGTGTTCAGCAAGATGCTCGGCAGCATAGACCGAGCGGTGCTGACCGCCCGTACAGCCGAAGCAAACCATGAGGTCGGTAAAACTTCGCTTTACATAGCGCTCCACCGACTCGTCAACGAGGGCATAAACGTGCTCCAGCCACTTGTCGATGGTGCTCTCCTTCTGCAGGAAGTCGATGACGTTCTTGTCCAGGCCAGTGAATGCTTTGTACTTGTCATACTTGCCCGGGTTGTTCAAAGCGCGGCAGTCAAACACAAAACCGCCACCGTTGCCCGAGGCGTCATGGGGGATGCCTTTCTTATATGCGAAACTCATTACCCTGACAGTGAGGCCCTTGTCCTCGCTGACGAAGTCCTTGAGGTTGACCAGCTCGTCGATAACAAGGCTCAAGTAGGGGTATTGGGTGAAAGGCTTGTCAATCACTAGTTTGCGCAGGTTGGCTACTGCGGGCACGATGCTGTTCTTCATGAAGTCGGGCTTCTTCTCGAAGTAGCCACGGAAACCGTAGGCACCCAGCACTTGCAGCGTGCGGAAAAGCACGAACAGCCTCAGATTGTCATAGAATTCCTTCTCGTCGAGGTCGGGTTGATACTCTTTCAACTTCTCAAGGTAGGCCTTGACAAGGTCTTTCTTCAAATCGTCGGGATATTTGGCGCGGGACTGCCACACGAAGGACGCCACGTCATAGTAGTACGGTCCCCTGCGGCCGCCCTGGAAGTCAATGAATGCCAGCTTGCAATCAGCGGGATGGTCGGCATCGCCTACGAGCATCACGTTGCGCGACTGGAAATCGCGGTACATGAATGTGTCGCTGGGCACCGCCAGCAGGTCGCGGGTCAGTTTCTCAAAGTCGTTTTCGAGCTTGTCCTCGTTAAAGATGATGCCGGTAGCTTTGAGGAAACAGTACTTGAAGTAGTTCAGGTCCCACTTGATGGAGCGCTCGTCAAAGCTCTTGGCAGGGTAGCAGTTGTCGTAGTCAAAGCCCTGTGCGCCGCGGAACTGGATATCCACCAGATCACGCATGGCTCGGCGCAACAACTCTTTCTCATCACTGGTGAAGGCGTGGGTCAAGGCACTTCGGCGGATTTTGTTCCACAGGATATTTTCGGGCTTCTTGCCCAGGTCCTCCTGGATATAGGCCATGTGGTCATCACTCACGCCATAGACCTCAGGAACGGACAATCCCTGCTCACGGAAGTGGCGCGCCATGTAGATGAAGGCATCGTTTTCCTCGCGAGACTCGCCGATGACGCCCACGATGGAGCGCTCACCGAGCAGGCGGTAATACCTGCGGTTGGAGCCCGCCTTGTCCATCAGGATCACGTCGGTGGGTTGACTCCCCACAAATTGCTCGTATAATTTTCTAAGTCTTTCCATTGCTATCTAACTTTGATTGTGACTGATTGGGTATGATATTAGAATTCACTGGTGAAGTGGAAGGTGATTTTCGGGAAATCCTGCTGTGCCATCTGCAGGACGTAATTGGAGTCGGCCAAGAACACGTCGCGTCCTTCAAGGTCAAGCGCCATGAACTGGTGCTTACGCTTCTTGAAGGCTTCGAGTGCTTCCTCGTCTTCGCTCTCAATCCAGCAGGCCTTAAACAGGTGGATGGGTTCCCAACGGCACTGGGCGCCATACTCATGTAGCAGACGGTACTGAATAACCTCAAACTGCAGTTGTCCCACGGTGCCAATGATCTTGCGGTTGTTGAACTGGTTGATGAACATTTGGGCAACGCCCTCGTCCATCAACTGTTCGAGACCCTTGTTGAGCTGCTTGGTCTTCATCGGGTCGGAGTTCTCGATGTACTTGAACATCTCGGGCGAGAAGCTGGGCAAGCCTTTGAAGTGGAGATCCTCGCCCTCGGTCAAGGTGTCGCCAATCTTGAAAATGCCGTTATCGGGCAGACCCACGATGTCACCGGGATAAACCTCGTCGATGATTTCCTTCTTCTGTGCCATAAAGGCGGTGGGGGCGCTGAAACGATAGCTCTTGCCGCTGCGCACGTGCTTATAGTTGCCGTTGCGTTGGAACACACCCGAGCACACCTTGACAAAGGCGATACAGCTGCGGTGGTTGGGGTCCATGTTGGCGTGAATCTTGAACACGAAGCCTGTAAATTTGTCCTCGCCGGGCTCCACGGTGCGCTCAATGGCACTCACGGGGCGGGGCGACGGGGCGATGCGTACGAAGCAGTCCAGCAGCTCCTTCACGCCAAAGGTGTTCAACGCCGAACCAAAGAACACGGGCGCCACCTTGGCATCCAGATAATCCAGCGTGTTGAAATCGGGATATACGCCATCGATGAGCTCGATGTCGGCACGCAGTTTTTCAGCATCGGCCTTGCCTACAGCCTTGTCGATGGCGGGGTCATTGATGTCGTTGATGTCAACGCGGTCGGTCACGTGCTGCTTATCGGGCTTGAACAGGCTGATGTTGTGCTCGTAGATGTTATACACGCCCTTGAAGTGAGCACCGATGTTGATGGGCCAACTCAAGGGGCGCACGTCGATCTGCAGTTCCTGCTCCAGCTCGTCGAGGATGTCAAACGGGTCACGGCCTTCGCGGTCAAGCTTGTTGACAAAGATGATCACTGGGGTGTTGCGCATACGGCACACCTCCATCAGCTTGCGCGTCTGGGTCTCTACGCCCTTGGCGACATCGACTACGATGATGACGCTGTCAACAGCTGTCAAGGTGCGGTAGGTGTCCTCGGCGAAGTCCTGGTGACCAGGGGTGTCGAGGATATTGATTTTATAATCGCCATAGTTGAATCCCATGACCGAAGTGGCTACCGAGATGCCGCGTTGCTTCTCAATCTCCATCCAGTCGCTGGTGGCGGTCTTTTTGATCTTATTGGATTTCACGGCGCCTGCCACATGGATCGCGCCACCGAAGAGCAGCAGCTTCTCGGTCAGCGTCGTCTTGCCGGCATCAGGGTGAGAGATGATGGCAAAGGTGCGGCGGCGGGTGATTTCAGTTGTTAATGACATTATTTCAGTTGTTATTATGTAGAGACGCAAAATCTTGCGTTTCGGTTAAAAGCCAAGTTTATGTAGGGTTTCCTCAAGGCTGTCGAGCCAGTAGGGGACAGTCACACCGAAGGTGGTCTTGAACTTGGTCTTGTCCAGCACACTATAGGCCGGGCGGTGGGCCTTGGCGGGGAACTCGTCACTGTGGCAGGGCTGCACGTCACAGGTGGTAATGCCCGCCAGACGGTGAATGGCCCTGGTGAAGTCATACCATGAGATGACGCCCTCGTTGCTGAAGTGATAGATGCCAGGGTGCCACTTGTCAGCCGTGATGACTGTGACGATGGCACGGGCCAGGTCGCGGGCGCAGGTGGGTGAGCCCACTTGGTCAAACACGACCTTCAAGGCAGGCTTGTCATTGCCCAATGTGAGCATCGTCTTGACGAAGTTCTTGCCGTAAGGCGAGTATAGCCACGCGGTGCGCAGGATGACGGCATCATCGCCTAGGGTATCCATCAACTGGTGCTCGCCATCGAGTTTTGTACGTCCGTAAGCCGACTGAGGGCATGTGGTCATGTCCTCGATATAAGGAATGCAGCCCTGCCCGTCAAAGACATAGTCAGTGGAGATGTGCACCATGCGTGCGTCATGACGCTTGGCAACATGGGCAAGTATGCCCACCGCATCGGTATTGAGGAGTTTAGCTAGGGTTTCATTATCCTCGGCAGCATCGACGGCGGTATAAGCAGCGCAGTTCACGATGTAGTGAATGGCATGATCGGCAACCATGTGCTCAACGGCTGTTTCATCGGTGATATCTAGTGCGGAAACGTCTTCTCCCGCCACGTCAGTGAAGATGGCATTGAAGCGAGAGTCTCCTGCCAGTACGTTGCGCATTTCGTGGCCCAGTTGGCCGTTAGCGCCAGTGATGAGTATGTTGATGGTTGCCATATATCAGTTATCGTTTAAATCGTTTCCAAACAGCGGTTTCTCCTCGTCCAGCTTATAGTATGCGGCAAGCATGCCGATGAAGTGCGAAATCTGTGAAATCGCTGCTGCGGTGTCTTGTGAAATCTCCTTACCCTGCATGTGGAGCAGCATCACGCCGTATAGGGCGTTGAAACACGTCTCCAACTCGCTGGGACGCTCTTGATCGGGCAGTGATGCGCGCAGTTGTACAATGTGGGGTAGGGTGCGGTAGTAGTCAGCATGATAGTCCGGGAAACGGCCTTGATCGGCCAACAGTAGCTGGTGCAGGTCGTTGAGGCGGATGAGCACATTGTGGCACACACGGATGTGACCACGCTCACGCACGTTCTCCATCTCCATCATCTGGATGAGAGACTCGTACCACTCACGGATCTCGTGGCGAGTCTTTTCGTCCACGTCATAGCGCGAGATAATGGCCTTGTCCACAGTATCGATATCCAGCTGGCATGCGCGCAACAAGTCCTCCACCTGCCACAGGTACAGGAGGTACTCAGCAATATTCTCTTTTCGTTTCTGTTGAGCGATAATCATAGCGTCAAGAGGCGTTATCCAAAACGGCTGATGTTGCGTAATGTGGGCTCGTCAACGATGCGGATGCGGCGTCCGTCAACGGTGATGATACGTTCCTGGGCAAAGGAAGAGAGGGTGCGGATGGCATTGGCGGTGGTCATGTTAGACAGGTTGGCGAGATCCTCTCGCGCCATGTAGATTTTCAACGTTCTGCCATCGTCTTCGTAACCGTAGTTGTCCACCAGCATACACAGGGCCTCGGCCAGACGACCACGGATGTGCTTCTGTGTGAGGGTCACCACCTTGGATTCGCTACCACCCAAATGCTTGGACAACTCGTGGATGAAGAACCACGCCAGTTTCATATTGCCGTCGATGAGTTTTTTCACCACCGACATGGGCAAACATCCCACTTGGGATGGCTCAATAGCCATCGTGCTGGCCACATAAGGCTCCTTAGCGAACCATGCGCGGTAGCCGAAGTACTGGATGGGACGGTACAGGCGCAAAATCTGTTGCTTGCCGCCCATTCCGTTCTTAAAGCGTTTCACTTTGCCTTTGATCAGACACCACAAGAACTGCGGCTCGTCTTTTTCGGCATAGATGATCTGCCCTTTCCGATAAGTGTGGATGACGAAATTATCAGCGATGAGATGCTTCTCCTCACTGTTTAGGATGGACCAAATATCGGCCAAATCTTCCCGTATAATATCCTGAATCGTGCTCTTTTTTACCATTACTATGCCTGGTAAACCCAATCAAATAGGTTTAACGTGCAAAATTACTCACATTTTCCCACTTCTCCAAGACTAGACCCCTAAAAATATCGAAAACTGTTTTATAAAAGAAGTGATTAGGTTAGTGGCGGAATACGTCGGGGATGGGGACGGGACTGTTGGCGTTGAAGCCTGGCTGGTTGCGGATGACGTCGGGGACGGTGACAGGGCGGTATTTGGGGTCACCCCAGTCGCGGCTGTTCTTGCCGCCATTGAACATGTAGTCAAGCAGTTGGTAAATCCAAGGGCCGGCATCGATCGAGATAGGTGCGCCAAGCAGGCTGAAGGTCGGCTGCACGACGGGAAGGGTGCGCCATTTGCCAGTGTAGGGGTCATAGATGCGTCGGGCGCCCACATCAAGCGAAAACTTGTCGCTAACATGCCAGCCCAGAGTGCCTCCGTAGGATGAGCTGCCCAAGAATGGCATCGCAGCGACGGAGTGGAACTGTTGGTTGACGTAGTATTGTCCGAAAGCGTTGAGCGACAAGCGGTCATTGAGGCGGAATGAGGCATTGCCAAACACGCCGTAGTCGTTCCACGCGTTGTGGTCAAAATGATATTTGCTGCCCGTCAAGCCTGCTGTGACCTGAAACCGTTCTCCCATCGGCATCGTGAAGGCGACGCTGGCACTCGCCAGGTTGCCCATGCCCGGATAAGTCGTGTGGGAACCCGCTCCAGTGAGATAACCACCTCCGACTCGGGTAATCACGCCGCTTGATGACCAGTCGCGGCTATAGGGGTTGGTATCGTAATGGAAACGGGGCAAGTTGATGCCATAGTTGCTGCGCCAGTCCTGCTGATAGATGGCCAGCGAGTCAACCAGTCCGCTGGTTTTGAAATCTAGTTTGAGGTCTGTTGACGTAGGCAGATTGGCGTTGAAGGTGGGCTTGATGTTGGTGGCTGGTGTGATAATAGTGGGCAGTTCGGGCATGGTAAACTGAGGACTGATCTTGGACTGGTCAAACTGCAGTTTGATCGTCTGATTATCCTGGGCCAGCCCAACGAGGGCGACCAATGCCGTCACTATGGATAATACCCGTTTCATGCCTGCAAAAATAGACGATTTGGCTGAAATGGGCAAGCGGGAAAGGTTAAATAGTCTTATTGTTCGCTAGGCATATTGTCCCAAGCGGCACGCAAGGCGGCAACAATGTCGTCATAATCCTGAAGGGTGAATGGTTCGTCGCTGTTGGTCAGGATAGTAAAGGTGATGTCGTTATAGGTGCGATATGCGCCTGTGTCCTTCATGCCGTTGCGCAGGTAGAAGGCGTGGCGCCTCTTGCGTTGCTCGGGATTGGGCGCATCAGGCTGCAAGGGAGATTCGATATCCATAATGAAGGGGCGCCCGTCACGGTATTTGTCGAGCACTGCCGATAGAATCTTCTGACCCAAACCCTTGCCGCGCAGCTCTTCACGCACGGCAAAATACCATCCCCAGTTATATTTGGGCAAACGCAGCACCATCGTCAGACCCACCAGTTGCTCATCTTCGTAATAGGCGATATAGTCAATTTCCATGGCATCAAGCAGGTGGATGAGGTCATCATAAGGAATCTGCTCTCCAGCAGGAAATGCTGTCTCATACAGTTCCCTCAATGCAGCATTCTCAGCATTCTTGCTATGGATTTCGACTTTTTTCAACATAAAACCCCTAATTCTTTACTTTTTCCAGCTCTTCGCAGGCGGTTTCCCAGTTGGTCATCACTTCCTCGAGTTCGCGAGCGATTTTGGAATGGGTGTAGTAGATGTCCAGATCATCGGTGGAAGCGGTGGACAGTTTTTCCTCAATCTCGGCGAGTTGTTGCTCCAGCTCGGCGATTCGGGTCTCGTAGGTTTTCACCTTTTTCTCGGCCTGACGGATGCGGCGCTCACGCTCTTTCTGGCGTTGGTAATCCATCTTGCCTTGGCTAGTAGCAGGCTCGAGAGATTCAAGGTTTTGCGTCTCTACAGTGGCAACGGGCGTATTCTTGATTTCCAGTTGTTGCAGGGAGTCTAACTGCTTCTTCTGCAGAAAGTCATAGATGCCGCCCAAGTGTTCGCGCACGCGATGCTCCCCGAATTCATAGACCTTATTGACGATGCCGTTCAGGAAGTCGCGGTCATGGGATACTACGATGACAGTGCCCTCGAAGGCTTGAATGGCCTCCTTTAGCACATCCTTGCTGGGCATGTCCAAGTGGTTGGTCGGCTCATCGAGAATGAGCAGGTTAACTGGTTGTAACAGCAGGCGGATCATCGCAAGTCGGCTCTTCTCGCCACCGCTCAGCACCTTGACCTTTTTATCGGCATTCTTTCCGCCGAACATGAAGGCGCCCAAAATGTCGTTGATGCGGGTGCGGATGTCACCCACGGCCACATAGTCAATAGTGTCGTAAACCGTTAAGGTCTCGTCGAGCAGTTGCGCCTGGTTTTGGGCAAAATAGCCGATTTTGACGTTATGCCCAATCTGCAGTTTTCCGTCAAAGGGAATCTCGCCCATGATACACTTGACCAAGGTGGATTTGCCCGCGCCGTTCTTGCCCACAAAGGCGACTTTCTCACCACGCTTGATGGTAAAAGTAACGTCATGGAATACGTTCAGGCTGCCGTAATCCTTACGCAGGTCCTCGGCGATGACGGGATAATCGCCGCTGCGGGGTGCGGGCGGGAATTTCAACCTCATACGTGAGCGGTCCACCTCATCAACCTCGATGCGCTCCAGCTTGTCGAGCATCTTGATACGGCTCTGCACCTGCACGGCTTTGGTGGCCTTATAACGGAATCTATCAATAAAGTCTTCTGTGTCGTGGATGAGTTTCTGCTGGTTCTCGTAGGCGCGCATCTGCTGTTCTACGCGTTCCTTGCGCAGTTCCACAAACTCGCTGTAATTGACCTTGTAGTCGTAGATCTTGCCTAGTGAAATTTCGATGGTGCGGTTCGTCACGTTATCGATAAAGGCGCGGTCGTGTGAAACGAGCAAAAGGGCGGCATTGCGGTTTATCAGGAAAGACTCCAGCCATTGGATGGACTCGATATCCAGATGGTTGGTCGGCTCGTCGAGAAGTAGCACGTCTGGGCGTCGCAGCAGCAATTTCGCCAACTCGATACGCATGCGCCAGCCTCCGCTGAATTCGCTCGTCGGGCGGTCGAAGTCGTTACGTTCAAATCCCAGACCCATCAATGTCTTTTCAATTTCGGCCTCAATGTTCTCGCTTTGCATCAATGCGCGCAGTTCGGTCTTTTCGGCAACGCGTTCAATCAACTCTTGGTAATCTTCGCTGTCATAGTCGGTGCGCTCGGCCAGTTCCTGGTTCATGCGGTCGATTGCGGCATCCATTTGCTGCAGGTGCTCGAAGGCGCGTGCCGCTTCCTGTTTGACAGTCATCTCATCCCTGAGCCTCATCTGCTGGGGCAGATAGCCGATGGTGATATCGGCTTGTCGTGAGACAGTGCCGCTGGTGGGCAGTTGCTCACCAGTGATGATTCTTAGCATGGTGGTTTTTCCGGCGCCGTTCTTGCCCACAAGTGCAATTTTGTCACGCTTGTTGACGACAAAGCTGATGTTCTCGAACAGCACTTGGCTGCCGAACTCCACCTTGAGTCCTTGAATTGAAATCATTCTTGAGTTGCGGTTTTGGCCGCAAAATTACAAAAAATCTGTGCAAGTCGAACGCAATAAAGGTTGCTTTAATTGCTGAGAAGCCACCAGATTTATTCAAAATCCAGATAACCTTGTCTGGATTTACTGGATTGTCTTGCAGTGTCAGAACAGGCTTAATGGTTTCTGCTCGATGCTGGCCTTGGCTTTTTTGATATATTCGCTGTTGATGTCGATACCGATGCTGCGCAGGTTCATCTCGTAGGCGATTTTGCAGGTTGTACCCGTTCCGCAGTAAGGGTCGAGCACGATGCCGTTGCGGGGGCAGGTGGCAACCAGTGGCAGGCGGTAGAGCGTGTCAGGTGCAACGCAATAGTGTGCGATACCCGAGCGTTGCACGCCGATGGTCCACACATCACCTGGCACCATGCCATGGCCGCCCTTGGGCTGCAGGTATTGCTCTTTGACCTTGGCTGGCTTCTTGCGGGACTTGCCATCGTTTTGGACGATGAGGGCATAGGTGTGCCGCAGGTCCTCATCATTATAATAGAAATCATCGTTTTTCACCAGATGGAATAGGAACTCGTGGACCTTGCGCAGGTGGTCCTGGCTTCCCTGAGGCGAGGTTGTGATTTTGTTCCATACTACCTCATTGACCAAGCGCCAACCCTGCTGGTCAATCATATTGATGATAACACGCCAGGGGATACCTTGCACAAAGCCATCGGTCGTGTCGTCGCCCATATTGATCCACAGCGATCCTTGCGGCTTGAGCACGCGCCACGCTTGTGCTGTGGTCTGGAGCAACTCGTTAATGAATTCTTCCATCGTCTCGGCCTTGATGCTCTCGGTACCCTGGGTGCGGCGGCGCCAATAGGGCGGGGTGGTGACGATGCAGTCAATACTCTCGTCCTCGATGCTTTGCATAACAGTGGCAGCATCGCCTTGTACCAGTTTGGGCAACAAGGAGCGCCCCATCTTGGAAACCATATCACGGTTAACGGGCTGCTCTGGTTGGGCTTGCTCTTCAGGTTGATTTTGTTGGATGACTGCTTCGGCAGGTTCTGTGCCATTGAGTGAGGCTTGGAGCAGAACGGCGGCTCGTGTGGCCATCTTGTCGTGGCCGATGTGGGCATAGGCTTCATCGGCAAGCCAGGCGGCGACCAGTTCGTCGGGGTCGGTCTTGAAGATGCGTGCGAGTCTCAACACCTGCTCTCGTTTTGGACGGCGCTCACCGTGCTCATATCGGCTATAGGCAGGAACATCCACACCGATGGCCTTGGCCAGGTCCTTCTGACGCTTGCCGCTCTCGATGCGTAATTGTTTGATTTTGTCCGAGAATAACATAACAGTAGGTGGATTTGTTAGAATTTGACAAATTTAGGCAATATTTTGGAACTGTCCAAAAATATTGCCTAAAAAGTGTGCTGTATATCGTCAACGCTTATTTTCTCTTCTTGCGACGGTGCTGGTAGCGCCAGTGGTGCTGAATAGAATGATACAGGTAGTGGCGGAAGGGATGCAACAACCAGTAGTGGTAGAACAGGAAAGCCAATGCGGCACCAAGGCAGCCGGCTAGAAAGTTCCTGTAATCATAGTTGTATCCATGGGTCCTGATCATCAGCGCGATTTCCATGACGATGGAAAGAACACCAGCGACAGCTGCAAGCGCGATCTCCTGATTGATTTTGCTGTGATGAGGTAGACGGGCCTTGGCATAGTCAAGGATAAACACAAGAGCTATGATGAAATATAAAATAAAGTGTCCTACTTGTTCAGCGTAGGGAAATATCTTTAATGAATTCACCCATAAGGGATTGTTGGCAAATGTAAAGTAGAACATAGCCAAAATCATGACTATGGATGGAAGTCCTTTAGGAATAGCTAGAATAAAACTTTTCATTAGTACAAAATTCTTACAATCTGCAAAAGTAATCATTTTTTTTGAGTTTGTGACAAAAAAACAATGAAACTTATATTTTTCAAAAAAAATGATAAGAGGAAATTGGTCGTATTGGGATTTTAGGGTATTTTTGTGACAAAGAATGTGAAAGACCGCTGATGGAATGAAGGACTTCTTTGTCATGACAAGGCGCGAGCGGCGTGGCACAATCGTAGTGCTGCTACTCATCGCATTGATACTGATATCCACGGTGATTGTGCGCTCTTGCAAGGCTGAGGCTCCTATCGGATTGGTGGATACGGCACTCGTGCAGTTTGAAGCGGAGATTGATTCGGCGCGTATCCTCATGAATGAGAACGCACCGACAAAGAAACCTCGTGCAGACAAGCGCAAGTCCAAAAAGAAGAAATCATCACCACGGCCTTCAAAGCCATCTCCGGCACCGCGGCGCATGGATCCAGTGCCTCAGTTTTGAGGTTTTGATTTTGCCATGGAAGCGGCCTTTACACATAATGTTAATAGATAAATCAACGAAAACTGAAACGATATGGCAAAACGAGTAGGATTTGCGACACGCATGGGCGCCATTGCTGCAGCAGTGGGCTCGGCAGTGGGATTGGGAAACATCTGGCGTTTCCCTTACGAGGCAGGTGAGAATGGTGGCGGTGCATTCATTCTGGTGTACATCGCATGTATCATCGTCATGGGAATTCCCGTGATTTTGAGTGAGTTCATCATCGGCCGTTCCACCCACAGCAACATGAAGGCAGCGCTCAAAAAACTGTCTCCAGGCAAGAAGTATTACATGTTCACATATGTCTGCATCCTAGGCAGTTTTGTTGTTATCGGCTTTTACAGCGTGGTGTGCGGTTGGATTATCGAATACCTGTATCAGGCCGCGATAGGCCACCTCAGTGGCCACACGCCTGAGGAGTACAGCGACATGTTCAGTGCATTGATTTCCAATCCTTGGCGTTGTGTGGGTTGGACCATGCTGTTCTTGGTTTTCAACTTCCTCGTGATGAGCCGTGGCATCGAAAAGGGCATTGAGCGTGTGGCGAGCATCATGATGCCGCTGCTGTTCTTGATTCTCATCATTTTCTGTATCCATTCACTCCTCTTGCCGGGTGCGGGCAAGGGTCTGCGCTTCCTGTTCTATCCCGATTTTTCCAAGTTGACGATACATGGCGTGCTCGATGCTTTGGGTCAAGCCTTCCTGTCACTCTCCATCGGTATCTCATGCCTAGTCACTTACAGTTCCTACTTTAAGGATGACACTTCGCTCACCAAGGACGCCGTGACTGTGGGTGTGCTTGACACAATGGTGGCTATCCTGTCTGGCGTGATGATTTTCCCTGCAGTGTTTTCCTTTGGTGTAGAGCCTACGGCGGGACCGCGTCTCATCTTTGAGGTGTTGCCAGGCATTTTCCAGCAGATGACTGGTGGCTACGTGTGGGCATTGCTGTTCTTCCTGCTGGTATTCTTCGCCTCGTTGACCTCGACGATCTCCTTGAGCGAGATTCCCATTACCTTCATGATTGAGGAACACAAGATGTCGCGTCCCCGTGCCATCGCCTGGACAGCCTTGTTTACTGTGGCTCTTGCCGTATTGGCAGGCTTGTCATTCAATGTGCTTGACCAGATTAAGTTATGGGGCAATAACATCTTCGACATGATGGACTACGCGGCCAGCAACATCTTTATGCTCCTAGGCGGCGTGTTCACGGCAATTTATGTGGGCTGGATTATGGATCGCAAGGTGATTCACGAGCAGCTGACCAATGGCGGTCGCCTCAAAGGAACGATGGAGCCCTTCGTGGTCTTCTGCCTGCGCTATGTCGCCCCCATCTCCATCATCTTCATTTTCCTCTTCCTCACCGGCATCATCTAAACCACTCACTACAAAACAAGAAAAGGAAGACAACAAGCACAATAAATACAAATTTTGAGTGCTAATGCCTTAGTATTTATTGTGCTTATTGTCTTCTTATTATCAAATATGGTGTAGTTTTCTTCTTGTCAGTTAGCGGTAGTTGTTGGCGAAGTCATCAAGGTTGTTGACGCCTAATTTCTTGGCAATCTGGATTTTCTTGTTGGAAACAGTGCCCAAGCTGGTGTATTTCAGGCAGATCATGATAACCGTTCTGGAGAAACCGCAACAGTACAGGGCAAGGAAGTTTACCTCGCTTTCGTTGAGTGTGCCGCCAGCGATTCGCTGTGCCTCGACCAGCACGTTGTTATGCAGCTCATTGGTCAAGGTGTGCAGATTGCTCCAGTAGGAGTCGGTGGGCACGGCGCCCTCGTCGGGGACAGCCATCAGTTCTTTAAATTGGCGGGTAAAGGAGCCCTCGGTGGTCCCATAGGATAATTCGACCAACTTGTGAATCACCTGAATCTGGTTGTCCACGATGGCGCGCATCTCGTCACTCTGCCGCTGCTTGGCCTCAAGTGCGGCAAGTTCCTCGGTCATGCGAGCCTCGTTGCCTCGCAACTTGTCTTGAGCGGCCTTCAGGTCCTGTTCTTGGGTGTTGATGGTCTTCCGCATCTGCTCCAGGCTTGCTAACGATGCTTCAAGGTCGGCCTTCTGCAACTCATATTCCGTTTCCTTCTGTTTCAGGCGGTTTTTGTAATGCCATGCCAGGAATGTCAACGCCAAAGCCACCAGTGCCAATAATGCCACTAACGCCAATGTTCCCCTCCATCGGGACTGGTACTTTGCCTTCTTCAGCTCCTCCAACTGGATGTCATATTTCTTCTCGACCGCCAGATAGTTCTTGTTGACATTATCTATTAATATAGAGTCGGCCATGTCATTGGCCTTCTCAAAATAGGTGGTGTATTTCTCCCAGTCCTTGTCGGCTTTGGCAATCTCGCTCACGATGCGGTAATACATCACCGTATCGCTGACATTCTGGCTGGCCGCACTGCTGGCTGGCGCATGGTTCAGATAATATACGGCAGAGTCGCGCTGCCCTAACTTCAGATAGGTCTCGGCGGCGATATAGTGTGCCCTGGGGTGGTCGATTTCGTTCTTGCCTGCTGCTAATGCCTTGAGGATATCCACCTTGGCCTTGCCATACTCTTTGCTGATCAGGCAGTACTCTTCGGCACGCTGATACAGGTTTTGAAACAGGAACCAGTTCTCATGTTCGGCCTCGGCCAGTTTGATGGCTTCATCAATATAATAATGTGCGCTGTCGCGGCTCTCGGGAATGTTGCGATAATACCCTCCGATGTCGGTGAGGCATACGATCTGGTAATGTTTGTCACCCAACTGTCGATACAGCTCAAGCGCCTCTTTGTATTTGTTGATCTTCAGTGGCGCATAGTTAGAGTTGTTGGCATAGAGGACGGCTAACCGCAATTTGGCGTAGGCTTTGTTTTGCAGGTCGTTATCATCGGCAACATCCTCGACGCTTTTGTAGGACGCGATTGCCTTTTCGGCCTCGCCCATGATTTCATACACACATCCCTGATAGAGCAACGAGCGGGTGCGTTTCTCGTGGTCATTAGCGTTCTGGTAGTAATCAACAGCCACGTTGATGACAGCGTCGGTCGTGTCGTCGATATAGTTTTTATAATGGGATTGGGTGAGCAGCAGCGAGTAATAGGCTTGCTCAGCCTTGTTGAAGCCTTCAGGATTCAATGAGTCTAAGCGCTGTTGTGCCGCTTCATACTGCCGCGCTGAGGTGATCAAGGAGTCGATGCCGGCAAGCTCGCGCATGGTGGCAGTGTCTGTGTGATTGCCGCTGTGGCAACAGGTCAGCGCCAGGACGAGCGCCAAGGCTGGTAAAATCAGATATCGTGAATTCATAATTCTTTTCAGTTATTGTAGAGGTTGTACCCAAATATTCCATTTTTTTAATCGCCCTGCGGGCGAGAACCTATAGCTTCGGCGAAGCCAAATTAAACAAAAGTATTAATAAAATAAGAAACTATTGTGTTCAAATTTTAAATATAATTTTTGTTTAATTTCTCGTGCGTAAGCACGATCAAAGATTTTAGGCGATAGTATTGATGCAACCTTGGAATTTCGTTTTTCTGGGGCAAAAATACTTCATTTTTTTCATTATTTTTCGGCTTAATGGAACGGATTTACTCAGAATGAACTTTTTATTTTTCAACTATCTGATTTTCAATAATTTGTATTTGTTAAAATGAAGTCGGAATGATGTCAAATTTTATGGTTTTTCCAATTATTATCAGTAATTTTGCATCGGACAAACACTCCAATTCAAGCAGCAATAATCACCCATTTGGGTATTGTGGACATCGGTCACCTAAAATATTTTTGCAACGAACAACAAAACCATAAAGAATCATGAAACGAACATTAATTATATCCGCCTTACTGGCCTTCCTGATGCTGTTGCCGACGGCGGCAATGGGATATGACTTCATGGTCGATGGCATTTATTATAATGTGTATAACTCCCAAGCCCAGGTCACCAACGACGGGCAGTCCAACTGCTATAGTGGGGATGTCGTTATTCCCGAAACAGCCACCAACGAGGGCACTACCTATCCGGTCGTTGGCATCAGTGACTATGCATTTCACAACTGCCCCAACCTGAATAGTGTCACTATACCCAACTCGGTCACTACGATTAACTATGCAGCGTTTTACGGTTGCAAGGGGTTAACTGAAATTACACTACCTGATGCACTTATCTCCATCGGACATCATGCATTTAAAAATTGCACAGGCATCACCCGGATCATCATCCCTGATGCGGTCAGAATCATAGGCCCTGAAGCATTCAGCGGTTGTACAGGACTTGTAAGCGTTACCCTTGGTGACGGTGTCTATGCCATTGCTGAACGCGCATTCAAGGGCTGCACAGGTCTGACCAACATTGTCATTCCCTGCTCGAATACAATCGGAGATTATTTGTTTGAGCAATGCAGCCAGCTTGACAGCGTAACGTTTGGCAGCGAGGTCGCCACGATCGGTAACACGATTTTTCATGGCTGTCAACAGCTGAAAAATGTGACCTGTTTGGCGATCAGACCGCCCGCTCTGTGTTATGGCGGGTTGCTTGATGGGGTGGATGACTATGCCCGTGTATCACTCCACGTCCTGCCAGAATCTGTTGATGCCTATCAATCGGCCTTGTATTGGAAAGATTTCCTGCAAGTCATGGGAGATGCGACAATCGACATTTCAGAGGTTACCGATGGTTTCGGCTATGACTTCAAGGTCGATGGCATTTACTATAAAGTGGAGAACGGCCAAGCCATTGTCACCTACAATGGCCGCCCCAACAGTTACATTGGTGACGTTGCAATTCCCGCCGAAGTGACTTATGAAGGCATGACTTATCCAGTCGTTGCTATTGGCGAAAAGGCATTCAACAGCTGTATCAACATGACCAGTGTCACAATCCCCAACTCGGTGACAGTTATCAGTGACTTGGCGTTTTATGATTGCAGGGCGCTAACTGAAATCACCCTTCCTGATGCACTTACATCTATCGGGAGTGATGTCTTCTCTTTCTGTTCTGGTTTGACTCACATTACTCTTCCTGATGCGCTCATCACCATTGGTGATTTTGCTTTCTATGCATGCTCTGGCTTAACCAGCATGACTATCCCCGAATCGGTCACCGAGATAGGTGGAGATGCGTTCGATGGCTGCACACAGATTAAATCTGTGGTTTTCAATGCCGTTGATTGCACTCATACTGGAAATTACAGTATGTTCTTTGATTGCCCTTTGGAATCCATCGTGTTTGGTGATGCTGTGCGTTGTATTCCCAGTCTTATCGCAAAAGACAAGACTCTGTTGACGAGTGTGACCATTCCGAATTCAGTCACCTCGATTAGATGGGAAGCGTTTGCAGGCTGCGAGGGAATAACGGACTTGGTCATCGGCAATTCGGTCAATGCCATTGGACCTGAAGCGTTCAAAGGCTGTAAAGGATTAACTGATGTGGCTCTTCCCAATTCACTCACCACGCTCGACAGTTATTCGTTCAGCAACTGCACGGGACTGACAGCAATCATTATCCCTGATGCGGTGACCATCATCGGTGAAGGTGTGTTCCAAGGTTGTAGTCAACTTGACAATGTGAAGATTGGCAGTGGTGTGACCTACATCGGTTATATTATTTTTTATAATTGCAGCCAGTTGAACAATGTGATCTGTACAGCCGTCATACCTCCCGATGTGAATAGTGGATTTTTCAATAATACGAGCTATTATGATCAGGCCACCCTCCACGTTCAGCCCGAATCTATAGAAGCCTATATGTCAGCAACGTATTGGCAAAACTTTGGGTCAATCCTTGGGGATGTGGTCTTGGACAATCCCTGGGATGTGAACAATGACGGAGAGGTGACTGTTGCCGATGCCAATAGCGTGGTCGTTGTCATCGTCAACGGCGGTGGTAGCAGTAGCGGTCACAGCCGTGTACCTGCCGATGTCAACGGCGATGGTGAAGTCGGCATTGCTGATTTCAACGCTATCATCGACTTCATCCTCAACAACCACTAAACAGACATTGATAACAAACATGATATGATTATGAGAAAGACATCACAATTCATCCGTTTGATAATGCTCGCGGTACTGTTGTTAGGCTCAACAGTCAGTGCGAAGACTTATGCTGCATACTACGTGGACGGTATCAATTATTCATACTGCGATGGAGGAGTGGAAGTGACATCAAGCTCCTATAGCGGTGATGTCGTAATCCCCGATAGCGTTTTTATCCAGAATCAATGGCACAAGGTCGTTGCTATCGGAGAAAAGGCGTTCGCCAACTGCGGAAACTTGAAAAACGTGAGCATGCCGAACACCATTGAGCGCATTGGTGACTATGCTTTCTCGGAGTGCGTTTATTTGAATAATACCATCATTCCGTCATCAGTGACAAGCATCGGCAATTATGGCTTCTCAGGGTGCAGCTGGAGTATGACCGAGATGGTTGTTCCTAACTCAGTCACTGAGTTTGGCATTGGCGTCTTCCATGCCTGCTATCGCTTGAAGAGTATCACCCTTCCCGAGGGCATGACCGAGATTGGTTACCGCTTCTTTGAGGGTTGCGAAGCGTTGACTTCCATTACACTCCCAAGTGGCATCACCGCGATTGGCGAAATTGCCTTTAAGGATTGCTATAAACTGGAGACTGTAGAAATGTCGGACAAGGTGACCAGCATCGGTTACCGCGCTTTTTTCCGCTGTGAGAAGTTGTCGTCGATAACTATTCCCGATGCCACAATCAGCATCGCCGAGGATGCTTTCCGCGAGTGCAATGGCTTGCGGAGTATCTCATTGGGCAATGGTTTGCAGAGCATTGGCCCATACGCTTTTGTGGATTGCAAAACGCTCCAGTCGATTACCATACCTGGTTCGGTGCAGGAAATCGGTCAGAATGCCTTCTGGAATTGTATAGGACTGAAGGAGGTGGTCATCGAGGATGGCGTCCCAGCTCTTTCAAAGAGCATCTTTTACAATTGCACTTTCTTGAGCACCGTGACCATTGGGAACGGAGTGACACGGATTCCGGAATCAGCTTTCAGGGGTTGTACAGCACTCGCCACAGTCAACTTGGGCAACAATCTGGAAATTATCGAGGAACGTGCGTTCCAGTCTTGCAACAGGTTGAATGGTCTTACTTTGCCCGAGAGCCTCAAGGAGATAGACCGTGAAGCCTTCAAGGAGTGTATAGACTTGGAAAGTATTGTCATACCCGACGGGGTGACTGAAATAGGAGAATCCGCCTTTGAGAATTGCGCATCTCTTACCGATGTGACGCTAAGCAAGTCGATGACAAGTATCGCCTATGGCACCTTTATGGATTGTGGCAAACTCCAGCATGTGGTTTTGCCACCTGAGCTGGAAGTGATTGGTGAAGAGGCTTTTAGTTACTGTTTCAGTCTGCCCGAGATCGATATTCCCACGACAGTGACTGAAATCGAGGGAGAAGCATTTAATAGTTGCGAGTCCTTGAAGCGCGTCACGCTTCCTCCTTCAATCACTAAGATTCCCTATGGACTTTTTTTGGATTGCACATCCCTAATCGAAGTGAACATCCCCGATGCGGTAACTGAAATCGGGAACGGAGCCTTTGGGCATTGCGAATCCCTCCAGTCGATTAACCTCCCTCAGGGAATTATAAAGATTGGTAATGCCGCCTTCAGCGGCTGCTACCAACTGACCTATTTGTCGTTGCCTGACTCGCTTGCTGTGCTTGGCTCAAGCGCTTTTTCCCAATGCACGTCGCTGAAGGACATCGTAATTCCTGATAAAGTGAGTGTGCTCAGCTCTTATGTCTTTGGGGGGTGTGAGAACTTGGAACACGTCACCCTGCCTGCGGGCTTGAAGAAGATAGACATGGCGTTTTACAAGTGTGATGCCATCAATCGGGTGGTGAGCCGGGCCGTCAATGTCCCCGAGGTGACGACCGTTGGCCCCTATGAGCCATTCAGCTGCTATGACACTGCGACGCTCTACGTGCCCAAGCAGTCACTGGAAGCCTATCAGGCCGAAGCACATTGGCAGAAGTTCTACCGCATCGTCGGTGTCAATTACGACGATCCTAACGATGTGAACGCCGACGGCGAAATCACCATTGCCGATGCCAATACCGTAATCGAAGTCATCGTCAACGGCGGTGGTAGCAGCGGCCATTCCCGCGCTCCGGTTTCCGACACCAACAGCGACGGCGAAATCACTATAGCCGACATCAACACCATCCTCAATGCGATCCTCAACCCCACCAACTGACCTCAATTTTTCAGACAACAAAGACAACATATTTGACAAATGGTGACAACAATAATTAAGTTGTTACTATTGTCTATTCCTGTTGTCTTGGTTGTCTGAGTGGTTAGTTGTGGTTGAGGTGGTCGCGGATGGCGGCGGTGAAGGGGCGCCAGTATTTTTGACATTTGACGGTGCCCACGCCGTAAATGATGCCGAATTCGGCCTGTGTCGTTGGCTTCTCGGTCGCCATCGCCTGCAATGACTTGTCGCTGAAGACCATATAGGGGGCGATGTGGCTCGCTTGGGCGAGGGCCTTGCGCACGTCACGCAGTTTCTCGAACAATTCCTTGTCCATGACCTTGGCTGTGGTTGTGGTAGTGGAAGTGAAATCGGGGATGGTGGGCTCCTCAACGGGTCGTGGTTCACGTTTCCTGATGTCGCGGCGCTCGTATCGGTTCAATTGTATCTTTTGCCTTCCATACAGCACTTCGTTGCCGTATTCGGTGATTTTCAAGTGGTTGTTGTCGTCATATGCCACGTCAAATAATCCTAACTGAAGCATCTGCAATAGGTAGGCGTTCCACTCGGCATAGCCCAAGTCGTGTCCCACGCCGAAGGTTTTGAGTTTGTCATAGCCTTTCTCGATGAGTTCTGATTTGTTGCTGCCGCGCAGGATGTCGGTAATGGTGTACATGCCCGCCTGTTCTTCGGTGCGCTTGATGGCGCTCAGCGCCATCTGCGCTAGTGTGCTGCCGTCAAAGCGCTCCGGGGGATTGTCGCATACATCGCAGTTGTGGCAATCGTGGTCAAAGCGCTCGTTGAAGTAATTCAACAGGATGCGACGTCGGCATACACCACTCTCGGCAAACTGCTGCATCCGTTTCAGCTTATCCATATTGACCTGCACCTGCCCCGACTGCTGGGCAAAGTGTTGCAGGGTTACCATGTCTCCATAGTTGTAGAACAAGAGCGCGTCGGCGGGTAGGCCGTCACGGCCCGCACGGCCGATTTCCTGGTAATAACTCTCGATATTGCGCGGCATGTTGCTGTGGATGACATAGCGCACATTGCTCTTGTCGATGCCCATGCCGAAGGCGATGGTTGCGCACACCACCTTCAAGTCATCGTTGATGAAGTCACGTTGAATACGCGTCTTTTCCTTCACGCTCATGGCGGCATGGAAAGGCTCGGCCTTGATGCCCAAGCGGGTGAGTTCGGCGGCCATTCTTTCAGTATCCTTACGGCGCAGGCAGTAGATGATGCCGCTCTCGCCGCGGTGCAGGTTGATGAACTGCACAATCTGGCGGAATTTCACCCTTCCTGTGGAGCCTTGCACCACGTTAAGCGAGATGTTGGGGCGGTCAAACGAGCTGATGAACAGCCGTGCATCAGGGATGTGGAGCTGCTTGGCGATATCGTTACGCGTGATGCGGTCGGCTGTAGCCGTGAGCGCCATGACGGGGATATGGGGGAAGCGTTGCTTGAGAGTGCCCAGTTGAGTGTATTCGGGACGGAAATCATGACCCCATTGCGAGATGCAATGCGCCTCATCGACTGCAAACAGGCAGATGCGGTCTGTGATGGCACTGGACCAACGGTCGATTTCGGTAAGGAGTTTCTCGGGAGAGATGTAGAGGAGTTTGACCTTGCCTGCCATGAGCAGGTCAACGGTTTGGCGGTTTTCGGTATCGCTTTTCTCGCTGTTGAGCGCCAGCGCAGGCACACCGTTCTGCTGCAAGGCGTCGATCTGGTCATTCATGAGCGCCAGCAGGGGAGAGATAACGATGGCAAAACCGTCCTCACTCATTAGGCCTGGAATCTGGAAACATAGCGACTTGCCACCGCCTGTCGGCATGAGCACGATGCTGTCGCCGCTGTCGAGCGTATGGTCGATGATGTCCCATTGATGCCCTCGGAAACTGTCGTATCCATAACAGCTCCTCAACAGCATCAAGGCATTCTCTAGACGAGTCATGATTTTTTGGCTTTAGGCGTTAGGTATTAGGCTTTAGGCGTTAGTAATCGTACTAAAAACTTACAACTCTAATAAGCATTATCCTCGCCCTTGATGGCGTTCCAGATGGTGCGGACGATGATTTTCAGGTCCAGGAAGAACGACCAGTTTTCGGCATACCACACGTCGTACTCGACGCGCTTTTCCATCTGCCACAGTTCCTCGGTCTGCCCGCGATAACCGCGCACCTGTGCCCAACCGGTAATGCCGGGCTTGATGGTGTGGCGCAGCATGTATTTGTCGATGAGTTCACTGTACATCTCTGTTTGTGCCACCATGTGGGGCCTTGGTCCCACAATACTCATGTCACCCTTCCACACATTATAAAACTGGGGAAGCTCGTCGATGCTTGTGCGGCGCAGGAAGTTGCCGAATTTTGTGACGCGGGGGTCGCCCTTGGTAGCCTGGAGCGTGTCGCTGTCGGCATTCATGCGCATGGTGCGGAACTTGTAGCAGTTGAATGCCTGTCCGCGGTAGCCGGTGCGTTTCTGGACAAAGAAGATGGGACCGGGTGATGACAGCCTGATGCCGATGGCCACAGGGATGATGACGATGGGTGAGAGGATGAGCATCACCGTCGATACCAGCAGGTCGAAGGCGCGTTTGACAAGACGGTTGATGGGGTTCTTCAAAGGGTAGGGGTGTACCGCAAGAATGGGTACCTCGCCCACCGAACTGAGTTCAAACTGACGTGTCACGGTGCGCCCGAACTGGGGCACATAGTAGAAATCGACGGCATTGTTGTCGGCGATGCGAATCATGCGTGACACGTTCTGGTTGTCTTCGATGTCGGGGACGGCGCAGAACATCTCATCCACCTGATGCGTCTTGACAAACTGCTCCACGTCATCGAGTGTGCCCTGATAGGCCGCCGAAGCCGATCTGGCCTTGGGGTTGTTGTCAAAGAATCCCACGATGTGATAGCCGTAACCTTGGTCGGCCAGCATCTCGTTAATAAGGCGCACGCCCACCGTGCCGCCGCCAATGACGATGACACGCTTGAAGTTGAAACCGCGGTTGCGGTACAGTTTCACCATCTGTCGTGATACTACCCACCAAGTGGCCAGTACCAGGAAGAAGATGGTATAGAACATCACCAACGGCTGCCATGGCGTGTCGTTGGGGGCAAGGAAAGAGGTGAGGGTGACGAAGATACCTGCATGGGTAAGGACGAGTTTAAGGGCCTGTCCCACAACCTTGTCGGCATAGAATACGCGGCGCTCGTGTACGTCACTGTAGAAGTACAGTCCCACCACCATGGCCACGTTGAGCACGAGCCACACGGGACGTGAGAACAACGCACCCTGAACGGGCAAGGAATCGCTTGCCCAAGACATGGTTGCAAAATAGACAAGATTAACAATCAGCAAGTCGATGATGCTGAATATCCATCTGACGAATTGTCCGTATCGCCCTTTGCTCTTCATTCAGGTTTTGAGATGGTATCTTGATGGTAAAAGAGGGTGTGTAAAACCGAGTTTTGACACACCCTCGTGATGACTTCAGTCAATTAGTCGTTGTCGAGCTCCTTGATGCGCTGCTCGAGTTCGGCGATCTCCTCCTTGAGACGGGCGATGCGGCGCTCCATCTCTTGAACCAGCGAGTTACCGCTCTTGGTGTTGGCGGTGAGGAAGCCCATGTTGTTCTCAAAGGTCTTCAACTCGCTCATGCGCTGCTCGTAGGTGCGCACTAGGCGGTCACGCTCGCTCAGGCCACGGTCGCTGCCCGACTGACGGCCACCGCTGCGGGGTGCGCTGTCGCTGTAGCGAGGTCCGCGCATGTTAAGCGTCTCGAACGCTTTGTCGATGAGTTCGCGGTATTGTGCGTAGATCTTATCTTTCTCCTTGAAGGGGACGTGGCCGATAGACTGCCAGCGCTCCATCAGGTCACGAACGGTCTGTGCGGCATTCTCGCCAGCTTCCTCGATGGTGGCCTTGAGGGTGGCAATTACATCCTTTTTGGCCTTGAGGTTCTCGTGCTCGACGGCATGAACGTTGACGTTCTGTTTCTTCTTCTGCTCAAAGAAGTGGTCGCAAGCGGCAATGAAGCGCTTCCAAACTACATCGCTCTGCTTCTTGACAACGGGACCGATGGTCTTCCACTCTTTTTGCATCTCGACGAACTTGTCGGTGGCCTCTTTCCACTCGGTGGAGTCCATGAGGGCCTCGGCGCGTTCACACAGGTCGATCTTCTTGGCCAGGTTGGACGTCAGCTCTTCCTTCATCGACTTGAAGAACTCAGCCTTCTTGCTGAAGAAGTCGTCGCACGACTTGCGGAATCTTGCGAACAGGGCAGCGTTGGCCTTGCGTGAGGCATAGCCCAACTTCTTCCAGTCTTCTTGCAGGGCGATGATCTGCTTGGTCACCTCGTCCCACTGGGAGTAGGTCTTGAGGTCGTCGGTCTTGATCTGTTCGATTTTCTCGCACAGCTCGGTCTTGGCATCGGCGTTCTCTTTCTCCTTGCTCTTGCGGGCCTCAAAGAAGGCCTGGTATTTCTTGTTGATGGCGCTCGAGGCCGCCTTGAAGCGTGCCCACAGTTCCTCGCGCAGTTCCTTGGCCACGGGGCCGATTTCACGCCACTCGTTGTGCATCTCCTGCAGTTTGCGGAAGGCGGCTACCACGTCCGACTCCTCGTCGAGGGCCTCGGCGTCCTCACACAGTTGCTGCTTGAGTTCCAGGTTCTTCTTGAAGTCATAGTCACGCAACTCCTTGTTCATCTTGAGCACATCATAGAAACGCTCGGTAGCGCGCTGGAATTCCTTCCATACCTCGGTATCGGCAGTGGCGGGCACCTCACCGGCGTCCTTGAACTCCTGCTGGAGCTGCTTAACGCGGTTGAACTGGCGGTTGATATTGTCGGGGTCGTTGGCAATCTCATTGATGAGCGCGATGATTTGGCGCTTCTTCTCGAGGTTAGCCTCGCGATTGGCTTCCTGGGCCGCGTTAAACTCGGTGCGACGTTCCTTGAGCACGTTGAGCAGTTCCTTCAAGTTGTTCTCATCGGGGTCCTCCTTGGCGGTGAAGTCGCTCTCTTCGTTGCCGTTGGCCAGGAATTCCTCTTTCTCCTTGGCAATCTCCTCGCGGCGGAGGGCAAAGAAAGCGGCCTTAATGGCTTGGACTTCGTCCTTGACTTCCTCGATGGGGCGGGCAGCGGCCTCACGCATCATGTCCACCAGCTCAGCCTTGCTCTTGCCGGCAAGGTCAGACTTTGGTGCGGGCTCCTCAGCCTTGGGCTCTTCCACAACGGGTTCCTCAGCAACGGGCTCTTCAGCAACGGGCTCTTCCACAACTGGATCCTCGGCCTTGGGTTCCTCAGCAACGGGCTCTTCCACAACGGGTACCTCGGCTGCAGGCTCCTCGGCTGCAGGCTCTTCCACAACTGGTTCCTCGGCTGGTGCTGGAGTCTCCTCAACAGGTGCTGCCTCCTCAACTTTAACTTCTTCACTCACAACTTCCTGTGCCTCGTTCTGGGGCTCAGTGCTCAATACTTGATCTTTCTCGAGATTGTTCATCGATTCAGATTGTTCACGCGGTTCCATCATAATTAGTTAAATTTATTCAGGAGCAAAATACCCCTGATGTTGAATTACAAACCCCAAATTTAGTCATTATTTCGCAAATGCAAAGCCATTTTCCCGTTTTTTTTCATTTTAAGGCACATTTTGCCCCAAAAAGAGGGCTCATGAGGCGTTCTTGCCTCACAAGCCCTTGTGCTATTGCCCGTGTGGAGCGGTTATTTCAGAATGCGCGCCTTGATGATCTTGACATCGGTGGTGGGACGGTCGGCTTTGCCCGTTGGGGTGCACTGGATCTTGTCCACGACATCCATGCCCTTGATGACCTCACCAAAGACGGTGTACTGGCCATCGAGGTGGGGAGTACCGCCCACGCTGGTGTAGGCATTGATCTGCTCATCGGTCATCTTGAAAGGCTTCTCGGCGGCTTCGGCTTCGGTCTTCTGGATCAATTCGTTCTGCAGGGCTTGCAGGCCGTCGTTGTCCTGATTTTGCTGCAACTCCTTGATTTTATCGCCGTTCTCGGCCACCAGGCGGCGGAAGATGTCTTGCTTCTGCATGTTCTCCAAGCGTTGTGACATCATGTTGAGCTCGTCACTGCTGTAGATTTTACCGGTCACGATATAGAACTGGCTACCGCTGCTGCGGCGCTCAGGGTTCACCTGATCGGCTGTGCGGGCGGCAGCAAGGGCACCGCGCTTGTGGAAATACTTGGGATAGACAAACTCAGCCTCGATAGTGTAGCCGGGGTCACCGTCACCTAAGGGCACTTCGGGACCTGCGGTCTTGGAGTTGCCGTCGCCGGTCTGGATCATGAAGTCCTTGATCACGCGGTGGAACAGCACGCCGTCGTAGTAACCAGCCTCCACCAGTTTGATGAAGTTGTCGCGGTGCTGGGGCGTCTCGTTGTAGAGTTCGACAACGATGTCGCCCATCGTGGTCTTAAGTTCAACTTTTGTCATGTTATCGTCTGTGTTTTGGCCGCTAGCGGGATTGCTGGCGTTGTTGGCCGAGCACGACATGAACGTGAAGGCCATCATAACAATTGAATAAATAAATTTCTTAGTCATTTTATTCTTGATTATTTGTAGAGACGCAAAACCTTGCGTCTCATCACTTTAAACTCTAAACTTTAAACTTTAAACTTGTCGCTTCAGCGACATATTTAGATGCCGACAGGGTAGAGGCGCTTGTAGATGCGGCGGAAATTGTCATCCTTGGCACTCAATTCGGCAGCGTGTTCCTTGTAGTCCGTGCCCCATAGCGATGATGCCAGGTAGGAGAGATAGACATGGTCGCGGTCCTTGGCAATGGCGGCCTTGACCAGCATGTCGATACTGGGTGCATACTTCTCGCGGTCGATGGCGTTGAGGTAGCGCGCGGTGCTCACCACAAACTGCCCCGTACGGTCTTTCAATATCATGTTGTCCACCAGTGCGGGCAACTCCTCGTCGATGCTGCCCATATTGTTGGCGATATACTCGTAGGTCAACAACCCGTTAGTGTCGTTTTCCAGCAGTTTCTTTGTTGAGTTATCCATTATTATATGTAGTAGTGTTGTTATCTTACAATCGGCAAAGATAATGCTTTTTTTTATTGTGACTTGATTATGACCCTAAAAAACACACCTCATGAGGTGGGGTGGTGGGGAGATGTGATAATGTGTAATGGAGTGTTGTGTCCGTTCTTTAATGGGCTTGACAGTGGCGTGGCTCTAGTGAGGCATGATGATGTTATGGAATTGTAATGAAAAAACTATATTTTAATTGCGGAATGAAATGATTTGAAGAGAATTTATTCTTTTAAAATAAAAAATGTGTTTTTTGGGGTCATTGTTGCGAAAAATTGAGTAAAAATCACTACCTTTGCACCGCAAAACGAGAGATTAATAAATATTTACTAAATATTCAAAAATCGAAAAAGATTAAGTAAATGAAAGCGATTTACACTTTTGGTAACGGCCAGGCTGAAGGTCGTGCCGACATGAAGGATTTACTGGGTGGCAAGGGCGCTAACCTTGCCGAGATGAACTTGATTGGTGTCCCCGTTCCCCCGGGTTTCACCATTACTACCGAGATTTGCACCCTCTACAACCAGAAGGGTCGCGAAGCTGTCGTTGAGATGATCAAGGACGATGTGATGAAGTCTGTAGCACACATCGAGAAACTGACTGGTAACAAGTTCAATGATCCCAGCAATCCCCAGCTGGTATCTGTACGTTCGGGTGCTCCCGTTTCGATGCCTGGTATGATGGACACCGTCCTGAACCTGGGTATCAACGACGAGGTGGCTGAGACGCTCGCCAAGAAGTCGGGCAATCCCCGCTTCGCATGGGACAGCTATCGCCGCTTTGTGCAGATGTACGGTGACGTTGTGCTTGGCATGAAGCCGACCAACAAGACCGACATTGACCCCTTTGAGGCCATCATCGAGGAGCTGAAAGAGAAGAAGGGCGTGAAGTTTGATACCGAGCTTGATGTCGATGACCTCAAGGAGCTGGTAAAGCGCTTCAAGGCCGCAGTGAAAGAGAATACCGGTAAGGACTTCCCCACCGACGCTTACGATCAGCTGTGGGGTGCCATCTATGCTGTATTTGACAGCTGGAATAACGACCGCGCCATCCTTTACCGCCGCATGAACCAGATCCCCGAGGAGTATGGTACGGCTGTTAACGTACAGGCAATGGTCTATGGTAACATGGGCAACAACAGTGCTACTGGTGTTTGCTTCTCGCGCGACGCCGGTACTGGTGAGAACCTGTTCAATGGTGAGTACCTGATCAATGCTCAGGGTGAGGACGTTGTGGCTGGTGTACGCACCCCGCAACAGATCATGACCGAGGGCAGCCGCCGTTGGGCCGCTATGCAGGGCATCAGCGAGGAAGAGCGTGCCGCCAAGTATCCCTCCCTCGAGGAGTCGATGCCCGAGTGCGCCAAGCAGCTCGTTGACATCCAGCAGAAGCTCGAGGACCACTACCGCGACATGCAGGATATGGAGTTCACCATCCAGGATGGTAAGCTCTGGCTGCTCCAGACCCGTAATGGTAAGCGCACTGGCGCCGCTATGGTGAAGATCGCCATGGACCTGCTGCGTGAAGGCAAGATCGACGAGAAGACCGTCATCAAGCGCATGGAGCCCGGTAAGCTCGACGAACTGCTGCACCCCGTGTTCGACAAGGCTGCCGTAAAGACCGCTAAGGTCATGGCCAAGGGTCTGCCCGCCAGCCCCGGTGCTGCTACCGGTCAAATCGTATTCTTTGCCGACGACGCTGAGGAATGGGCTTCTCGCAAGAAGAAAGTCATCATGGTGCGCCTGGAGACCTCTCCCGAGGACCTGCGCGGTATGAGCGTGGCTCAGGGTATCCTCACCGCCCGTGGCGGTATGACCTCACACGCAGCCGTTGTGGCTCGCGGTATGGGTAAGTGCTGCGTTTCGGGTGCCGGTGAGATCAAGGTGGACTACAAGGCCCGCACCGTCGAGATGGGTGGCAAGACCTACAACGAGGGTGACTGGATCTCGATTAACGGTAGCACCGGTGAGGTTTATGACGGCCTCGTAGCTACTGTTGACGCTGACCTGAGCGGTGACTTCGCTGCCGTTATGAACCTGGCTGAGAAGTACAGCAAGATGGACGTTTACACCAACGCCGACTCGCCCCGCGACGCTAAGGTAGCCCGCAAGTTGGGTGCCCACGGTATCGGCCTCTGCCGCACCGAGCACATGTTCTTTGAGGGTGACCGCATCAAGGCCATGCGCGAGATGATCATCGCTCCCGATGAGGCATCACGTCGCGTTGCTCTGGCCAAGCTGCTCCCGCTGCAGCGTGGCGACTTCGAGGGCATCTTCGAGGCCATGGACGGTTATGAGGTAACCATCCGCCTGCTCGATCCTCCCTTGCACGAGTTCGTACCCCACCAGCTCGAGACCATGCGTGAGCTCGCCGACGAGACGGGCCGCAGCCTTGAGGAGGTGAAGCTGGTTTGTGACGGTCTGGAAGAGTTCAACCCCATGCTGGGTCACCGTGGCTGCCGTCTGGGCAACACCTATCCCGAGATCACCGAGATGCAGGCACGCGCCATCATCGAGGCCGCTCTGAACATGCAGGCCAAGGGCATCGTTGTGAAGCCCAAGATCATGGTGCCCCTCATCGGTGTGAAGAACGAGATCCAGATGCAGGCCGACATCATCAACGAGACCGCACAGAAGGTATTCGCCGAGCGTGGCGAGACCGTGGCTTACAAGGTAGGTACCATGATTGAGATTCCGCGTGCTGCCCTCGTTGCCGACCAGATTGCACAGGTTGTTGACTTCTTCTCCTTCGGTACCAACGACTTGACCCAGATGACCTTTGGTTACTCACGTGATGACGCAGGCAAGTTCCTCGGCATCTACAAGAACCTGGGCATCCTCAAGGTTGACCCGTTCCAGGTACTGGATCAGGAAGGCGTCGGCCAACTCGTCGAGATGGCATGCCGCAAGGGTCGCGCCGTGAAGCCTGAGTTGAACCTCGGTATCTGCGGTGAGCATGGTGGTGAACCCGCCAGCGTTAAGTTCTGCGCTTCGCTGAATATGAATTATGTATCCTGCTCACCTTACCGTGTGCCCATCGCACGACTCGCTGCCGCACAGGCCGCAGTTGAGAACGCATAATTCGCGAGCAAGAATTCAATTCTGATTATAGCAAGCGGTCGAGTCATGAGTGACTCGACCGCTTGTGTTGTGTAGCGTGAAGTGTTACGAGTTGGCTCGTAACAATCAGAATCAGAATTTCAGGTAGGAGTTGAGGCGCAGGGCGAGTTCATCTCCAGTGAGGCCGCGGGAGTAAATGGTGCCGTCGGGGCCGAAGATGATGATGTGGGGGATACCCTTGATGCCATAGATGTCAGTAGGCTCGGTCAGTTTCTGGGTGCCTATGATGACGGGCCAGGTGATGTTAAGCTCCTCAATGGCCTTGCGGGTGTCGTCAGGGTTGTCCCAGACTGCTACGCCCAGAATGTCAAACCTATCGCCATGCTTGGCCTTCAAAGCCTGCAATTTGGGAATTTCGGCACGGCAGGGCGGACACCAGCTGGCCCCGAAGTCAACAAGAACGATTTTGCCTTTGCCGACGTAGTCCGAGAGCTTTTGGATGGAACCGTCCTCGGCCATCACCTCAAAGTCAGTGAATTTCTGGCCTTCGGCAGTGACGGTAAGCTGGCGGGCGGCATTCTTGGCCTTTTCGACACGCTTCAGTTGGGCGTACTCTACGGGAGCTTCCTTGAGCAGGTTGTCGATATCGGTCTCGCTGAAGTCTTTATACATCAGGTAGTTGCAGAATGCCCAGGGGCCGATGGCGTTGTCCTTGTTGTCAAGGTAGAGTTTTTTGAGCTCGTCGGCATAACGGGCTTCGCTTTCGGCCTCGGTAAGCGTGGTGTCATCGGCAATCTTTTGTGCCTCCTTGCTCCAAGCCGCCATCTTGTCGTTGAGCGGACTGATTGCGGTACCTTCGGCGATGTTGAGTTTCACCTCGCCAGGTTCAACGATAAATCCGTAAGGGTTGCCACCTGCATACAGGCGTGCGAAAAAGCCCTTGTCGGCAGTGCCCTCAAAGGTGCAGGAGTTGTTCTCTACAGTGGCCGTGGCGATGGTGTCGCCTGTGTCATAGTTGGTCAGGAACGCGGTCTCGCCGTTGGCGCTGTCGTCGGGGAAGG
>CAMZFV010000012.1 GCA_947306175.1 uncultured Prevotellaceae bacterium | reverse complement strand
GGCTTGGCGGCAGATGCCGCTTAGCACGATATATTAATTTTTTAACGAAGTATTGTATTAAACGTTAATAATAAATATACTAATAAAATCTCTAAACTCTAAACCCTAACCTTTAGCTCGACAAAGCCAAACTAAATAATGTTATAATAATTTTTATGTTTAATTTTGATATAAATTTTTGTTTAATTTCTCGAGCGAAGCTCGATCAAAGTTTTCAGGCGATAATTATGACACGCCCTCATCACTACGCTCCGAGGAGCATGTCGATAAGCATCGACACGTCCAGAACCGAGATAAATCCATCCTGGTTATAATCGGCAGCGTTAAGGTTGATTTCAACACCACCGCCCAGGAGATAATCGATAAGCATCGACACATCCAGCACAGAAACAGCACCGTCATCGTTCACGTCACCAAGAATAAACTCGGGTTCCTCGGGGAAGACGATCGTGTAGCTTGAAGTGCCCTTCAGACTCGTTTGGGTTCCCTCGGAGTAGTAGTAGGTCTTAACAAAGTACTTCCAACCATCAACCACGTTGGTCATGTCGAACTGCATGGTGGTGGTCTCACCTGGGGCGAGTGTCAAGTGCTGGTTCAAGCCCTGCACTGCACTTCCGCTGGTGCCCTGGGTGTTCTTGAACAACTTGGCCGAGATGTCCTCGTCATAGGTCGTCGAGCCGTTGTTGGTGATGGTGAGCTTGACACTGAAACTCTTGCTGGTGATAATCTTGTTATCGCTATCGGTCACATCAAGCACCTTGATGGTAGCGCTCAAGCTTGCGGCTGGCATCGGGTCGAGGGTGATGGTGCGTGTTGCGACGGGATCGCTGCCATCCTCGTTCCATGACCAGGTGAGGGTGTGGTCGCCAGCAGTGTCACTCATGTACATATAAGTGACATCGCCAGTATCGCCAGGTTCCAGACCCACGAATGCGGTGCCAAAGAAGGTGCCGTCGGCAAACATGTAGAGCAACTCGTTGCTCGACGTGCCGTTGTTGGTCATGTTAATGTTGACGTCAATAGGACGTCCGTTGTGCATGTTGCCCGTCAGCGTGATGTCGTTGATCACATAGTTTCTTTGTCCAGCCGTGCCATAGCCAGTGAAGTAGCACCTGTCACCATCGATAATCACCTCGATGTAGTTGCGGTCAGCACCCACGCAGGGACGCCAGTTGTCCTGGCCATACTCGCTATACATGGGCATGATGCGGTAAGTGCCGCTGGTGATGCCTTCGCCAAAGGCCAGCTCACGGTTAGTGTGGGTATGGTAGTAGCCAGGTCTGAGGGTGAGATTATAGGCGCTGTAGAGTCTATCAATCATCTCACCACCCTCATTGAAGAGGCCCCATCCAAAGCGCACGGCAAGTGTGTCGGAGGTACAGTTATGGAACTCACCCGATACATAGGCCATGAACTCATCGTCCGTGTCTTCACGCGTGTCGATGAAGCTGTTGAGTATTACATCTGAAGCTGTGAGCTCAAAGACGTGGTCGCCACCCTGGTTCGGTTGGAAACCCACGATTGCACTCTGATTGTAAATATATCCATAAGGGCCATCGGCACTGCCTGTGCCCTGCTCGTCGGGGTTGAGCACATTGAGCAGGAAGTAGCCGTTGCTGTTGCCGTTCCAACCCCAGTTGATGTGGAACATGCCATTACCGTCATAACCGTCGCAGATGAAGGCATGAGAGCTCGTGGCCTTGCCACCACTGTAAATGACGGGGCGACCAGCAGCCAACTCGCTGTAGAGCAGGTCGGCCCAGCCCTGTGTGCTGTAGGAATCACGACTCTCCACGTGAGCGCTGGCGTCATAATCAAAGTAGGAAGCAGCATAGAAGGGAACCTTGGCAGAAGAGGCACTCGATGAAGCCTTCTTAAAAGTCGTCTGCAAGGCCTGAGCGCAATACAGATTCAGTGTGCCGGCAGCAATGGCAGCAACACTCGATGTATCGGTCGTCTGGTAGGTGTCTTGCATCGCATCCCAGTTGAAGTCGATGACCGGCAGTTCGGGCATGTCAAAGTTCAAGGTCGTACTATTATCGGAATATGAACTGGTGTAAGCGGGAATGGGCATTGTGGGACGTGCAGGCCATTTCCAGTAATACATCACCTGGGAAAGCGCTGTGGGAACACAACCCGCATAGGCATGCTTGGTCGAGGTGATAAAGGGCAACAGGATGTTGTATGGGCTGCTTTGGTTCCACACGGCTTTCACCAGCGGACTGATGGGGACAGCAGTCCTGAGCGGGGATGCGATCATAGCACCGCGTGCCAGGGCATCAATTTGGGCAGCATAGCCCTCAAGCATGTATTGCAAGGCTTCGGGGACGTCCTGAGCGTCGAATGTTCCTTGATCGCTATAGCCCAGCACGGCCGGCGCGCGGTCGTCGCCAGCGACAATGACAAAGCCACGTTCACCGCTGTTGAACACATAGAAAGCAGCCTGGTCGGCACCAGCGGTAGCGTTCATACTGGGAGCCTTGTGAGCAATCTTCAGGGATTTGGATGACATAGCGTGAGAATTCATAAAGCGGGCAGCAATCGTGCGCGCCTGGTTCTCGTTAATCAACCCAGCCCACGAAGTTGCGCAGACTGCGAGACACATCAGTAACAATAGAGATTTCAAACTTTTCATAACGGTTTAAATTGAGTTTAATGTTTATAATTAATTTAGGTATTGCGACAAAATTAAATTTAACTGCTGTACTGCCAGATGTGCTATTTTGCTCCGAGGAGCATGTCAATGAGCATCGACACGTCCAGAACCGAGATAAACCCATCCTGATTATAGTCGGCAGCGTTAAGGTTGATTTCAACACCACCGCCCAGGAGATAGTCGATAAGCATCGACACATCCAGCACAGAAACCGCGCCGTCACCGTTCACATCACCCAGGATGAAGAAAGGACCATGAGGCTCCTCCAGTGCGACGCTGATGGTCACGTCGACAGCGGGCATCGTGAAGGAGTAGTATGTGTACTCGTCGTCCACCTCGGGGATCATGGTGTCACCATCGGCAGTGGTAACAACCACCTCGCCAACGGCGTAATCGTCGTTAGGCGTCACCGTAAAGGTCACCGTCTCGCCCGCCTGAACCATGTTCTCCACATTGAAGCACATGAGATCGATGGTCGCCCCATCCTCAGGCACGCACTCGGTCTCGACCCTATAGGACTCCACCAACTTGTAGAGCCACACGCGCGAAACCTCAGCACCCGTCACGTTCCAGTTCATCACCTTGAAATCGTCGGCCGCGTTATCATAGCGCACCACCCAGTTGCCATTGGAGCCACTGGAACTATCCTTGAAGCGGATCAGGCAGTTGTTGGCGTTGCCGATGTACATCCAGGCACGGCTCTCGTCTGTGGTGACGTCATCAAGGAAGAAGTTGTAGTTGCCTGTACGCATCACGCCGTTGCCCGTGGTGAGATGGGCCGCCGTGCGTGTGTTACTCGATATAGTACTGTCGGTCACATTAATCATTGTGAACAGACAGGCATCGTCATCTACACGGGCCACACCTTTGGAATCGTCAAGCCACTCGACAATATCCTCAGCCTGGAAGGTGGCATCGGCGTCACTCCAGCGTTTCATTACCTTATCATAATTGCGGCTCAGCAGCACGTAGGTGTCGCCCTCAGTGATCTTGTTCCTGGCATCCACCAGCTCAAAGAGGCTTCCCGTCGAGCGCAAGAACAGGGCATCGATGGTCACATCGGCATCGGGCATCTCAAAGGTATATACGCCATTGCCGTCATCGGTGGGGGGGACAATGGAATGATTGGCGGTCACGGTCACGCGTTCGCAGGTCCAGCCCACATTGGGCTTCACCGTAACGGTAACAGGCTCGCCTGCTGTGGCAGCCTCAGCGCTCGCAGTCACGCGTCCACCAGCGTCATTGGTTACAGCCACGGTGATGTGATGCGTGGCAATTGTCGTGACGGTGATGGTCACGTCGGCAGCAGGCATCACAAAACTGTACCTGCCTGTGTTGACATTATAACTGAGGTTGACGGTCTCGCCATTGGCGTCAACAGCCTGGACATCGGTGATGGCATAGTCCTCGGCAGCCGCCACAGTGAAAGATACCGTCTTGCCCACCTGGGCCTCGCCCTCGGTCACGCCACTCGTGAAGGTGACTTCACCTCCCTCGGTGGGATTGACCACGGTGGTCACCTGGTAGGTCTCGACGGGTCCCGTGGGGAAGTTGAGCGTGTACCACCTGGTTCCCTTGCTCACGGTCGCGCCTGAGCTGTAGTAATACAGGTAGCAGAAGTAGCGCCACCCATCGACCAGATCGTGGTCGAAGTCGAACTGCAGGCTGGTCGATTCGCCAGCGGGCAGATACAGCGGCTGAGTCTGGTTGAGCAACTCGGTGCCCACATTGGTCTCGGGATTATTGATGCGGTACAGGCGAACGGAGAAGTCCTCGTCGTAGGTCGTCGTGCCCGTATTGGTGATGTCGGCGATAATGGTATAGTGGTCGGCCGTGATGATGCGGTTCTCCTCATCTGTAATGTTGAGGATGCGGTAGGACACATCCAGCGTCGCCGCAGGCATGGTATTGATGGTGACATTCTTGGTATAGAACGGCGAGGTGCCGTCCTCTTTCAGGGAGAAGGTCATCGTCTTGCGGCCAGCCGTTTCAGGCGTGAAGCGGTAAACCTGGTCACCCGACTCGCCCGCAGCGATATTGGCAAGGCCCATCGCATTGAATGTGCCATCGACAAACATATAGATCTGGTCGTTGCTTGAGGTGCCCTCATTCTTGAGGTTGAGAGTCACCGTCACGGGCTTGCCGTGGTTAAGGGTGCCCTCGGTGGTGCAGCTGTTGACGGTGTATTTGGTCGTCGAGCCGGCGGTGCCGTAGCCCTTGATGGTGCACGAATAGTTGCCGCCAAAGGTCACCTCGATGTAGTTCACATCCGATCCGATACAGGGCTTGTAATCCTCACTGGGATAAATCGAGTAAATAGGCAGGATGCGGTAGGTACCGCTGGTGATGCCTGCACCGAAGTTCAGCGGGCGGGAACTAACCGAAACATATTCACCATTGGCAATGGGACTGGTCGTGTAACGGATAAACAGCACCTCCTGTAATTCGCCGTCCGAGTTATAGAGACCCCAACCCTGACGGAACTGCGAGGTGACATTGGTGTTGTTGACAAACTTGCCCGACACGGTGACTGAGAAGTTACTCGAAGCGCCACTGCGGGCGGTATTGGTGGAGTTGATGGCTAGTTCCTCAAACGAGAAAGCGGCCTCGCCATCGGTACCGTCGACAGGCATCAAGCCGATGGCTGCACCCTGCCCCTTGACGTAGCCATAGGCGCCTGCAGCACTGCCGATGCCCTCTGCACTGGGATTGAGCAGATTGAGCAGGAAATAACCGTTGCTCTTGCCGTTCCAACCCCAATTGATGTGGAAACGGCCCTCGCCGTCATAGCCGTCGCAGACGAAGGCATGTCCGCCCGACTGCTTGTTGCCGCCATAGGCCACGACACGTCCCTCGGCCAGTTCGTTATAAATCATGTCCTCCCACGCCTCGGTGCTGAAATTTTCACGATAGACGTAGCGGGCAGAATTCTTGTAACCGAAATACTCGATGAGCTTAGCGGGAATATTGCGGGTGTAGCTGCCAGTGGAGGTCAAGCCGAAGCTGGACTGCATCGCAGTCGTGCTGTACTTCATGAAGTTGGCGACAGCCATGCACTCGGTGCTGGTGCTGTCGCTAGTGTAGTATGTACTCTGCATGTTTTCCCAGTCAAAGTCCATCGGCGAGAGCGACGGCATGGTCACCGCATAGGTCTTGCCGGCATTGGACGTGTAGCCCGGGATGGTCTTGGTGGGACGCGGGGGGTATTGCCAGTAAGCCATGACCTGGGCCATGGCAACTGCCACACAACCCACATAGGCATGGGCGTTGCTGCTGCCGTTGATGTGTGGCAACAGTACGTTGTAGGGCATACCCTGACTCCAGTAAACATTGAGCATCGGGGCGATGGCAGCACCCGCAGTAGAACGCGCCTCAGGAGCAGCCCCTTTGCAGATGGCCTCGATCTGGGCGCTATAGCCGTCGAGCCATTCCTGCATCACAGGCGGCACATCGTTAGCGTCAAAGGTGCCATGATCGCTGTAACCCAGGATAGCAGGTACCCGGTCATCGCCAGCGACGATCACAAAACCATGACCCGCAGTCCCAGCGTTAAACACATAGTAGGCACTCTTGCCCGTGGCCTCGGTACCGCCCAGCAAGGGGGCCTTATGAGTCATATTCACACTTGCAGTCGGCATGGAATGAGACGCCATGAAGTTGGAAGCCATATCCCTCGCTTGCCGCTCGCTGATAGTCGCACTCCACGCTGTCCCCAAGACAGCCAGGAACATCAGCAAAGCTGAAAAACGTAATTTAAACATATAATTCTCTTGTATTAGGTTAATCGATTATTCATCAAATAAGCTTACAAAGTTAACAAATAATTATCGATTTCGCCTAATTTCTTTAGCATATTAACAAAAAATGAAGTACATTTGCGAAAAATAAATATCAGAAACCATGAACAGAAGAGAAATGATTAAGAAAACGGGGGCCGCTGCCGTGGGTGCCACGGTACTGGGAATTCCCGTGGGCATGAGCGCCCAAGAGAACAGTAATAACGTGAGCCCGAGACGCCGACTCAAGGTATTGGCCATCGGTGCCCACCCCGATGACCCTGAGACCTGCTGTGGCGGCACGATGTGCCTGCTCACTGAGGCAGGCCACGATGTGCTGTGTGTTTATCTCACGCGTGGCGAGGCGGGCATCGCGGGCAAAAGTCACAGCGAGGCAGCAGCCATCCGCGTGGTGGAGAGCGAGAACGCCTGCAAGGTAACTGGAGCTCGCCACATCTTCATGAATCAGGTCGATGGCAACACCGAGGTCAACCTGGAGCGTTACAAGGAGATGCGCGAACTCATCGACCGCGAGAACCCCGACATCGTGATGACCCACTGGCCACTTGACGGCCACCGCGACCACGCCATCTGCGGCATCCTCGTCATGGATGCCTGGCGACGCCTCGACCGCCGTTTCAAGCTCTTCTACTTCGAGGCCATGTCGGGCACGCAGAGCCAGATGTTCCATCCCACCCACTGGGTAAACATCGAGGCCGTGCTGGATCGCAAACACGAGGCCTGCGATTGCCACGTCAGCCAGCACATGGAAGACATCTACCACTGGCACAAGACGATGGAACACTTCCGCGGCCTAGAATGCCGCTGCGAAGCCGCCGAAGCCTTCGTCCAACACGGCGACGCCCTCCCCACCCTTCCCTAACCATTTATCAAAAACTATCGATACTATAGAATCTATCAATACTATAGTTGCTATCAATACTATACCACAGCAGTCCCCGCGGCAATTCGCCACGGGGACTGCTGTATTGTGCTATATCCTGCTCCTCTAGAAGGTGAAGCCGGCGCCGACCATGAAGCCGATGCGCTGGGCTCCCATGCCCCAGAGAACGTCGTAACGGCGATTCAGCAAGTTGTGGGCTTGCAGCCACAGGTTAACGTTGCTGTTCAGGCGGTAGTTAGCCCCTGCGTGCAGATTGATGACGTCGGCCATCTTCTCAAAGGTATAGGAATCCGGATCACTCAGCGACATCTGAGTATCTTGATAAAGGTTGCGCCACAGCGCCATGCGGCCGCCACGGTACTCAAGACCCAAGTCGAGCGTCAGGGGGCGCCACGGGGTGACCTTGAGGTCGATGTTGGCCACGGTGGAGGCGCGGTCCACACCCAATTTGTAATTGTTGTAGTGCTTATCGCTATCAAAGATCTCATCATCGTGCGGGGCATACTTGATGCCTGCCGATGCCTCGAGGAGCGAGCGGTACTTATACACCACCTCGGCATTGATATAGTAGCCGCGGCCATCGATGACCTTGTAGGTGGACATCATACCCGTCTCCAATGCAGTGTAATCGGACGCGGTGGACAAGAACCTGTTATAGCAGATGCCCGGCTGATCCTTGACGATAGCATAACCCAGCGACACCTTGGCACTCAAGCCATTGAAGGGGCCGACCTTGATACCTGCCTCGCCATCAATCGGCGTGTAGATGCTGCCGTACATCAACAGGGGACTGTCGTAGCGGTGATTGTAGAAATGGGTGGGCACACGATAACCCAGATTCTTGCCGCCGAGAATATTGGCGAACAGCGAGAAGCCGTCAACCAGGGCCAGGTTGGCACGGATGTTAGGCGACAGGCGGAAGACAGCGCCGTCGCTGAAGCTGATGTGGGCATTAAATCCCAGCTGCAGCTTGAACATGTCGCCACGCACGGTATAGGTCGGCGAGAGGGTAATCATACCCACTTCATCAAACAGGTCGAGCTCGGCGTCCGACTTGGCCTTGGTGCCACGGCGCAGGTACTCGCCCTTAATGGTCATGCCAGCGGTCGTCAACTCGGTGAGGTCATAGGAACCGCCCAGGGTCAGGATGCCCCAGTTGTCGTGAACGCCATGATCAAACATAGTGCTGAAAGACTTGTCGTAAGCCGCATGGCCATACTGCAAACCCACATTATACTTCAGCGGATTGTCGCGCAGCATGAACTGGCTCTTCCAGCCCGCATTCAGGTTGAAGTCAAAGAACGTCTGCTTCTCCTTGTCCCAGTCATAAGGGGCTTTGATTGTCGAATAGGGAATACCAATAGGCAGGGTTGCAGGATCAATATCTAAGGTGTTCCAGCCACCATAGAAGTTGTAGATGTCCACATGAGCCTTGCCGCCCAGCGTGAACGTGCCGTTGCCCAAGCCCCTGCTATAGTCCACAGCGATGGTGTTGTCATTATACTTCTGCTTGTTGCGGTTCTCTTCGAGCGTGATGAACTTACTGGAGTTCTTGCCGTTCCAGGTGCTGTTATGGTTGAGCCACACGCCCAGCTTCTCACGCTCCTCGTCGATAAGGCGGTAACCGAAGTCCACACGGAAGTTGGCTTGCGTGCCGCCACCGATGTCGAAGTAACCGCGCTTGTCGCTGAAGTTGTGCGCCGTGCGGTAGCCGTATGGCAGCAACGTGGGGATGCTGGTGGGCACATCGATGGGCGAAGTGAGGTCACTGTAGCCCAACTGGGTTTTCTGGCCCGTTGCGGCGGGTTTCTTCACCTTGGGCAACTCGTTTTTCTTGACCGCCTTCTTCTCCAGCGGCGCGATGTCCTTTTCCAGGGTGATTTCCTTGTTCAAGTTGGTGTTGTCCTGAGCGTACGCCCCGTTCAAGGCAAACGCGGCCAACAACATGGCGATATATATCTTCTTGTTCATATTCATAACACTATATACTATATTATAGAATGTGTGACGCTTGACGGGTTAATTCTTGCTCTTAGTGCTCTTGGCATTCTTTTTCTTGCCGTTGTCTGTACTGGAGTTGGACGTTGACGAGGAATTGCCACCCTTCCATTTGTTCAGGCGGGCATCGATCTCGTTAAAGATTTCCTTCTCCTTGCCGGGATAGTTGCTCTTGAGGCTCTGCAGGTATTCGCGCGCCTGAGCCACATTGCCCTGCTTGTAATAGATGTCGGCCAGCGTCAGGAAGCTCTTTCCCAACCAGTAGTTGTGGGACGTGCCGGCAGCGATGAGCGCATTGATCGTTTGCTCTGCACCGCTATAGTTGCCCATCTCGTACTGCATGCGAGAGAGCTCATAGGATGCCTGAGCGCCATATTCACTGGCGGGATCCTTGGCCAGTGCCCTGAAGGCCGCTTCGGCGTCCTTGGTGTTGCCCATCTGGGCGAGCGACAAGGCGCGGTCGAGCGTCACTTCCTTCTCCTCATTGACGGTAAGTCCGCCACGATCGAGCAGCAAGCCCGAGAGGTTCTTCACCTCGTTCCAGTTGCCCACCTGCTTGGCGACACGCATGGCACCCAGTTGGGCCAGCGTGCGGTTGTCATCGCTAGTGGCGCGTTCGGCGAGTTCCTTGTAACTCCTGATGGCCTCGTCATACTTGCCTTGCTTGGCGAGGATGTCGCTGCGCATGGCCAGCGCATCCTGGGCATAGGAAGCGTCACCGCCGCCCTGCAAGGACTCGTCGATGGCGGTCATCGCGTCATTGTACTCACCCTTGCCGTAGTGGTAGCGGGCGATGTAGTATTTTGCCTTGGCGGTGTAGGCACCACCGGGATAATCCTTGAGATAGCGCTGCATCTTGTCGATGCTCGGCTTGGTGTCGATAGCCGCTTTCTCGGCTGCCTCAAAGGTGAGGCGCTCCACCTCGTTCACGTCAATCTTGGGCGCATTGGGCACACTGCCTAAGAACTTGCTGAACTCGCCCAGCTGACCGCGGTCGGCATAGATGAGTTTCATGTCCTCGGCTGCGGCCTGGGCCTCGTCGCTCGTGGGATATTGACGGATAACCTTCTTGTAGGCCTCGATGGCTTCATCCTCCTTGCCGATACTCTTATTGACAAGCGCGGTCTGCAACAGGCCCTTGCGTGCCTCAACGCTCTTGGGGTAGTTCTTGAGCAGGGTGGCATAGGTATTAAGCGCATCGTTGTTCTTGCCTAACTGGACCAGGGCATTACCCTTCTCGAGCAGGGCCTGCGGGGCAAGATCACTCTTGGGGTAGGCCGCCACGAGGGCATCCATCTGAGCAATCTCGTCGGCATACTGATGGCTCAGTCCCATCATGACGCCCTTCTGATACATTGAGTAGTCGCCACTGGTGTTCTTGTCGAGGCGCAACGCCTGGTCGTAAGATGACTGTGCGCCACTGAAGTCACGCAAGTAGTACTGTGCCTGGCCAATACCCTGATAAGCGCTAGCGGCGAGATCGCTTGACAGCTGCTTGCTGGCGATGGCGTTCTGGAAGGCCGACTTGGCCTCGGCATATTTGTTCTGGTTCAACAGGCTGTAGCCCAGGTTGTATTGCGCCAAACCGTAATTCTCGTCGGTTTTGCTGATACTCTTGACATACTCCTGCTGTTGCTTGGCGGCCTCCTTGTAATTGCCCTCGCGATACTGCGTCTCGGCAAGCCACAAGCGGCTCTCGTTGAGGGCCGTCTTGTCGTAATTGCCCACAGCAATCGCCTGCTTGAAATAATTGTCAGCCTCCTGGTTGCGGTTATTGGCCAAGGCTTGCACACCCATGTTGTAAAGCACGTTCTGTTTGGCCTTGAGCACCTTGGCACCAGGATTCTTGATGTGGTTGATGCTCGTGAGGGCGCGCTGGTAGTCGGTTGTGCTCATGTAGGCATCCACCAGATAGCCCTCCACATTATCTTTATAACGCGAGTTGGGGTACTCGTTCAGGAATTCCTCAAACAGATCGACGCTCTTGTCAAACGGTGTGCGGGCGCCCTTGCTCACGCCAACGGCATAGTTGTAATAGGCCGTTTCCTTGACGGAGCGGTCACAATCCATTCCGGCAGCCTGCTGGAACGCCATGTTAGCGGCGTTCAAGTCGCCCAGCTGGCGCTTGGCCTGACCCAAGTAAAGGTAAGCACTTTGTGCCAGCGCATCGCTGCCGTCCGTGACATGAAGCATATCGCTCACCACGGCGTCATAGTTGCCGTCGCGATAATCCAGCACACCCATCGTGTAGGCTGCCGTGCGGTAAGGCTCTCCTTCGGGGTTATTGAGGTAACGGCGCAGGTAGGTGCGCGCCTCCACGTCATTGCCCAAATGGTAGTAACTCTCACCCACCAGACGGTTCAACTCGGCGTCAAAGTAATCGTTCATGTGCTCATCCAGCAGCGCCTTGCCCTTGTTGATGACGTCGTTGTAGCGCTTCTTGTTATATTCGATCTGGGTCAGATAATACTGCGATTGGAAACCCAATTCCGTCCCTTCGGGAATGCGGCTGAATTTGGCCTCGGCCTCGCCGTAATCACCCTGGGCATAGTCCAGATAAGCCTTGTAGAACTCGCTGGCACCGCCATAACGCTCGGTGTGGTCCAACTCATAGTACTGGCGCTCGGCCTCGCGGTAGTTACCCAACCGCAGGTTACAGTAGGCCCTGCGGTACTCCAGGTCCTCGTCGCTGTTCAAGTCAAGCGAGCGGTTACGTACCATCGAATAACTGAGCAACGCGCTTTCCCACTGTCCACGGTAGAAATAGAAGTTACCCACCCTCATCTGGGCATCTATCGCCAGCGGGGAGGCAGGATACTGGTCAATGAACTGCTGCAAGGCGGCAAGGCTGGAATCATCGCCACGCTCAAACTTGCTCAAGGCGATGTAGTAATCAGCCTGTTCACGCATCGACGCTTCGCTGGGCAACTGTTTCATGTGTTCGAGCTGGTCAATTGCCCCAACATAGTTATGGGCTTCATACATGAGGCGGCCACGCTCCAGATAGCCTGAAGCCTCACTCGACATCACGCCAGGTTGTGCCAACGCAAGTGCGGGGGCCGCAACAAGCGCCGACAATAAGACTTTCTTAATCTTCTCCATATGTCATTATTTAGTTATTTACCTGAGAATCAGCGCACCCATAACAGAGCCGCCGCACATTACACATTAATAATAACTGCAAATTTAACGATAAATTGCCAAATAGCGACGCGTCAAGGTCTAAAATATTCCTAAAAAAGCAAGATAAATGTTGCAGAGAACACAAAAACCGACGACAAAACCGACAAACGAAGAAAAAAGCAAGAAAAAACAGCAACTTTTTTGGTATAATATAAAAAATAACTACCTTTGCGTGATTTTTTGGCGAAAAGCCCTAAAAAAGAGAGAAATAACGTAATATAAATAATTGTAAATGGCTACATTAGAGAAAATTAGGCAGAGGAAGAAGATCCTCGCCATTGTGATCGGTGCCGCATTGGTCGCCTTCATTATTGAAACCGGCGTTGAGTTCATCGGTCGCTCCAGTGCCAAGAGCACAGCCGCTAAAGTCGGCAAAGAGAAAATCGACATTATGCAGTTCTCCCATCGCGTTGAGCAGGAGGCCGCACAGGATCAGAAGAACAATCAGATGGACGCTGCAGTCCGTCAGCAGCAGGTACTCGATGAGATGATCAACGAGAAGTTGCTCGAGCAGGAGTATGCCAAGTTGGGACTCACTGTCAGCGACAACGAGATCAGCGAGCTGATGATTGGTAAGAATCCCGCTCCCGCTGTAACTCAGTTTGCCCAGCAGGTTGGCGCCAAGTCGCCCCTCGAGCTCTATGACTTCATCACCAACCCTGGCAAGCAGGGCGTTGACAAGTCACAGGTGAAAGAACTGGAAAACGAGTGGAACAAGCTGAAAGAAGACCTGGTAAAGCAATACAAGTTCGCTAAGCTGCAGAACCTCGTGGCTGGCTGTATGCAGGCTAATGACCTCGATCGCGCTCAGATGGCCGAGGAAGAGGCTATCACCAATACCGTCCTGATGGCCAAGAAGGACTATTCTACCATCCCCGACGACAAGTATCCCGTGAGCGATGAAGAGATCAAGGCCGAGTGGCAGAAGATCAAGCCCATGTTCAAGATTGACGAGGACGTTCGCATGATTCACTATATCGCTGTGAACATTGAGCCCAGCCAGGAAGATATCGCTGCTGCCAACAAGATTGCTGACGCTGCTTATATCGCCCTGCAGAAGGGTCGTGGCGTGGACTCTGTCCGTCTGCTCGGTACCGTACAGATCGATACCGCCAAGATGGTTCAGAAGGAACTGCCCATGAAGGTTCGCGACTTCTTTGCTAACGCCGAGGTGGGCACCACCCGCCGCGACAGCACCGTGGGCAACCACCACGTGATGTATAAGCTCATCAACAAGCAGACGAGCCTCGACTCGGTTGAGCTGAGCTATGTGATCGTTCAAGGTGACGCCAAGACTCAGAAGGCCGTCCTTGACCAGCTCAACAGCGGCAAGACCCTCGACGACGTGAAGAAGGCTTATCCCCAGAAGGTGGACGGCAAGCTCAACGAGTGGCAGCGCATCTATAACGCTCCCGACTCGATGAAGACCAAGATCGCCAATGCAGGTGAAAACTTCTTCGTCTATATGAGCGGCGATCAGGGCGCTACCCTGATGAAGGTGGACAGCAAGAAGGCTGCCAAGTTGTTCTACACCCTGGCAACCGTTAGCTACGACGCCTTTGCTAGCACCAAGACCAGCGAGCAGCTGCGCGACAAGTTCCAGGAATTCCTGAACAAGAACAAGACCGCTAAGGACTTTGAGGCTAACGCCGCCAAGGCTGGTTACAATGCTGCCGAGATGATGATTTCCCCCAGCACTCCCCAGTTGGGTATGGGTTCGTATGGACAGGGAGGCATTAAGGATAGCCGCAAGGCCATCAAGTGGGCCTTTGACAGCAAGAAGGACGAGGTTTCTCCCATCTTCAGCGACAATAACAACGTGTTGTTGGCAGTGGCTGTCGATGAGATCTATGAGGAAGGCTATCTGCCCCACACCATGGCTCAGGCCAAGGACATTCTCACTGAGCGCGTACGCAACGAGAAGAAGGGCGAGGCTCTGTTGAAGCAGTACCAGGGCAAGGCCAAGGACGTTGACAGCTACGCTTCTCTCATGGGCGTCAAGGTGGACACCGTCAACGTGGTATTTGCCTCTGGCGATCCCAAGGTGGAGCCTGGCGTATATGGCCGCATGAGCGTTGCCAAGCAGGGTGCTCTCCAGGGTCCCTGGAAGGGTCAGGAATCCCTCTACGTTTATCAGGTTGTTAAGCAGGAAAAGGCCGAGCGCAAGCCCACCAAGGAAGAGCTCGACAACCGCTACGCTCAGAGTCGCGGTGCTCAGATCTTTGCTAGCCCCCGTGGCATCTACAACATCCTGAGCAAGGCTACCAAGGTAAGCAAACGCCTCATCGACTTCTATTGATGAAGTGCTGACCACAAGCATCAGGCCCCGCAACCGTCAAGGCTCGCGGGGCTTGTTTTTTTGTGGAAAATGCATTTTTAGGCGCTTAAAGACTCCTTAATTCAAAAAAAAACTCTAATTTTGGAGGTTAAACCAAAAAATACATCTTTACATGTCAACAGTTAACGAGCGACAAGACGAGATTATTGAGGAATTTGAAGGTCTGGATGACTGGATGGACCGCTATGCGGTCATCATTGACATGGGCAATGCAATGCCTGCGCTTGACGAACAATACAAGACACCCGACAACCTGATTGACGGATGTCAGAGCCGCGTGTGGCTGCAGGCCGATTGCATCGACGGAAAGATGCAACTGCAGGCCGACAGCGATGCCATCATCGTCAAGGGAATCATCTCGATGCTCGTGCGTGTGCTCGACGGCTGCACTCCGCAGGAGGTGCTCGACGCCGACCTCTACTTCATCGAGCGCATCGGACTGCGCGAACACCTCTCCCCCACCCGCAGCAACGGACTGCTGGCGATGATTAAGCAAATCAGAGCCTACGCAATTGCCTATCAGGCACGCGAGCACTCGGGCTGTTAAAACCGACGACAATAAACAACATTATTAATTATATTAACCAAATCAACCTAAAGAATTATGTTTAAAAACCATCCCAAGGGTCTAATCCCTGCCGCGTTGAGCAACATGGGCGAACGCTTCGGCTACTACATCATGAATGCCGTGCTGTTGCTGTTCCTGTGCTCCAAGTTCGGCCTTGACGAGGGAACGTCAGGCAGAATTTACAGCGTTTTCTACGCCGGTATCTATGTATTGAGTCTTGTCGGCGGTTACATTGCCGACCGCACCCAGAACTACAAGAGCACCATCCAGTGGGGTCTTGTCATCATGGCCATCGGCTACGTGCTGCTGTCCATTCCCATCGTCCACTCGGCTGGTAACCACATGTGGTTGCTCGTCTTCACCTGTGTGGCTCTGTTCCTGATTGCCTTCGGTAATGGTCTGTTCAAGGGCAACCTGCAGGCCATCGTGGGTCAGATGTACGACAACATGGAGGCCGATGCCGTTGCTGCCGGCAAGTCCGACGAGGAAATCAAGGCCATCAAGGAGCGCCGCGACTCCGGTTTCCAGATTTTCTACGTGTTCATCAACATCGGTGGTCTGGTTGCCCCGTTCGTTGCCCCGTTGCTGCGCCAGTGGTGGCTCGGTGTCAAGGGTATGGTCTATGATGCTGGTCTTCCCGCATTGTGCCACCAGTACCTGAATGACGCCGCCAGCATGACCGGTGAGCAGATGACCAACCTCACCACGCTGATGGAGAAAGTGAATCTGGGTGGCTTGAACCTGGGTGACATGACCGCTGCTTGCAACAGCTACCTTGAGGTGTTCAACACTGGCGTTCACTACAGCTTCATTGCTTCGGTAATCGCCATGTTCATCTCGCTGTTCATCTTCATCATCTATAAGAGACTGTTCCCGACTCCCGCCAAGAAGGAGGCTGCTGAGGTGGCCAACTACACCGCGGAGGAGAAGCACGCTATGGCTAAGGAGATCAAGCAACGCATGCTTGCCTTGTTCGCCGTGCTGGGCGTCTGCGTCTTCTTCTGGCTGTCGTTCCACCAGAACGGCCAGTCGCTGTCGGTATTCGCCCGTGACTATGTCGTAACCGACAAGGTAGCACCCGAAATCTGGCAGGCAGTGAACCCGTTCTTCGTGATTGTGCTCACGCCCATCATCATGGCCATCTTTGCCGCACTGGCCAGGAAAGGCCATGCCATTTCCACCCCGCGCAAGATTGTCATCGGTATGGCAATTACAGGCCTGGCTTACCTCTTCCTGGTAGTACTGAGCATGAGCTACAACTATCCTAACGGCGAGGACTTCCGCGCACTGGGCATTGACCAGCAGATTGCCATGAAGTCACACTGGTGGGTTCTGATTGCCACCTACTTCTTCCTGACGGTCGCCGAGCTGTTCATTTCGCCGCTGGGTCTGTCGTTCGTTTCCAAGATCGCTCCCAAGCACCTGCAGGGTATCTGCCAGGGTCTGTGGCTGGGTGCTACCGCACTGGGTAACCTGCTCATCTGGATTGGTCCGGAGATGCTCAACAAGCTGCCCAAGCTGTGGATGTGCTGGGCCGTCTTCCTGGTCATCTGCCTCGTCGCCATGGGCGTCATGTGGTTTATGGTCAGCTGGCTCGAACGCGTCACCGGCGAGAAGGAGTAATCCTCATCCGCAATTCACATGATTAATTAATAAGAGAATCTAGGAGATCTAGAACATCTAGATTTTCTAGATTCTCTGGTAAAAAACGATAAAATTATGTTTGAAGGACAACCTAAAGGACTTTTCGCGTTGGCTCTGGCCAACACGGGCGAGCGCTTCGGCTACTACACGATGATTGCCGTGTTCGCCCTCTTTCTCAGGGCCAATTACGGCCTTTCGCCTGCAGTGGCCGGCACCATCTACAGTTCATTCCTGATGGTAGTGTATTTCCTCCCGCTCATCGGCGGCTGGATGGCCGACAAATTCGGTTTCGGCAAGATGGTGACCATCGGTATCATCATCATGTTCCTGGGCTACCTGCTGCTGGCGGTGCCTCTGGGTGGCAACACCTTTGCATTGATCGTCATGATCGGAGCACTGCTACTCATCGGCTTGGGCACGGGCCTGTTCAAGGGCAACCTGCAGGTCATGGTGGGTAATCTCTATGACGACACCCGCTACGCCGCCAAGCGCGATGCCGGTTTCTCGATTTTCTACATGGCCATCAACATCGGCGCCTTGTTCGCACCCACTGCCGCCGTCAAGATCAAGGAATATGCCGAGAACGTTTGGGGCTTCTCCTCCAACGATGCCTACCACTTTTCGTTTGCCGTGGCTTGCGTCTCGCTGATTCTCTCGATTGCCATCTATTACGCCTTCCGCAGCACGTTCCGTCATGCCGAGGGTGGCAAGAAGGTGGCAGCCGCGGCCGAAACCGAGGCAGTTAAAGAACCCGAATTGAGCAAGGAGGACACCAAGGCCCGCATCGTGGCGCTGTGTCTCGTGTTTGCCGTGGTCGTATTCTTCTGGATGGCATTCCACCAGAACGGTCTCTCGCTCACCTTCTTTGCCGACGAGTTCACCGCCAACTCATCGAGCGGCCTGCAGAGCATGGCCTTCGACGTGTGGAACCTGGTACTGATCATCTTCATTGTTTATGCCGGCTTCTCGCTGTTCCAGAGCAAGACCGCCAAGGCCAAAGGCATATCGGGCGCCATCATCCTGGCTGCGCTGGGCATCCTGTATTACAAATATACCCGCACCACTGGCAGCATCGACATCGCCGCTCCCATTTTCCAGCAGTTCAACCCCTTCTATGTCGTGGCATTGACACCAGTCTCCATGGCCATCTTCAGCTGGCTCGCCTCTAAGGGCAAGGAACCTTCGGCACCGCGCAAGATTGCCTACGGTATGGTCGTTGCCGCCATCGCCTATGCCATCATGGCATTCGCTTCGGTAGGCCTGCCCATGCCCGAGCAGACACTCGACGCCAGTGGCAACCTTGTAGGCAAGCACGTGGCCGACGTGACGCCCAACCTGCTGATCAGCGTTTATCTGGTGCTGACCTTCGGTGAGCTGTTGCTCTCCCCGATGGGCATCTCCTTCGTCAGCAAGGTCGCTCCTCCCAAATACAAGGGAGCGATGATGGGCGGCTGGTTCGTATCGACCGCATTGGGCAACCAACTCGTGCTCGTCGGCGGCGCCCTCTGGGGCAAGGTACCCTTGTGGGTATGCTGGAGCGTCTTCCTCGGCGTATGCCTCGTTGCCGCCATCTTCATGTTCATCATGATGAAGCGCCTCGAAAAAGTCGCCAAGTAACCTACCCCACAACCGATATTGAGGGCGCGCCATGAATGTGGCACGCCCTCCTTGTTTCAAACAACCCAGACACCAACTAAAAACTAAGGACTAAAAACTAAGGTCTAAGGTCTAAAGTCTAAAGTCTAAAGTCTAAAAACAAAAAACTAAGGACTAAGGACTAAGGACTAAAAACTTTTTCCTACCTTTGCAGTTTAATACTATATGACTCATGGAAGAAGTAACTTATCAGGGTCTGACCTTTGTACCCTACATCAGACGTGAAGAGATTGCCAAGCAAGTGCACCGCCTTGCCCAGGAAATCAAGCGTGACTACGCCAACGAGAATCCCCTGTTCCTCTGCGTCCTTAACGGATCCTTCATTTTTGCCGCCGACCTGTTCCGTGCCTGCGACCTGCACGATGCCGAGATTTCTTTCATCCGCTTCAAGTCCTACGAGGGGATGGAATCGACGGGCAAAGTCAAGGAAATCATGGGACTGAACGAGGACATCGAGGGCCGCAATGTGCTCATCGTTGAGGACATCATCGACAGTGGAGTGACTGCAGCACAACTGCGCAAGGAACTCGACAAGCACAACCCCAAATCGGTGAAAATGGTTTCACTGCTCTTCAAGCCCGATGCGCTCACCGTGGGCAAGGCCCCCGAATATGTCGGCTTCAAGATTCCGAGCAAGTTCATCCTGGGTTATGGCCTTGACCTTGACGGCATGGCACGCAACTTGCCCGACATCTATGTGCTCAAGGAGAGTTAACAGACAACAGATATTAGATAACAAATAAATTCAAGATTATGTTGAACATTGTCATTTTTGGTGCGCCCGGATCAGGCAAAGGCACCCAGAGCGATAAACTCATCGAACACTACAAGCTGTTTCACATCTCGACAGGTGACGTGCTTCGCGACAACATCAGGCGAGGCACCGAGTTAGGAAGAATCGCCAAGGGCTTCATCGACCAGGGCCAACTCGTACCCGATGAACTCATCATCGACATCCTCGCCCAGGTGCTCGACGAGAACAAGGACAAAGCCAGCGAGGGCGTCATCTTCGACGGTTTCCCCCGCACCATCCCGCAGGCCGAAGCGCTGGAGCAGTTGCTTGCCGACCGTGGCACTCAAATCGACGCCGTCGTGGGTCTTGAAGTCCCCGAGGACGAACTCATCAAGCGCATCCTGCTGCGCGGACAGATGAGTGGCCGTTCCGACGATAACGAGGACACCGCCCGCAAGCGTCTGGAGACCTACCACAACCAGACCTCACCCCTCAAGGCTTACTATGAGGAGCAGGGCAAGTACCGCGCCATCAACGGCCTGGGCAGCATCGACGGCATCTTTGAACTGATCAAGCAAGCGCTTGATGCCTGATGACACCAAACAAGGATTCATTGCCAAAAAAAAGAAGGAAAAGACACGTATTTTGTCAAAAAGTACTATCTTTGCACCCGAATCCTTACCGGATGCCTGAATGGTGGAATCGGTAGACACGAGGGACTTAAAATCCCTTGGCCATTGCGGCCGTGTGGGTTCAAGTCCCACTTCAGGTACTAAAAATGACTGACAATCAAATGATTATCAGTCATTTTTGTATCACTAATAAGCAAATCTCGCGCCTACTTCATCACTTCGACGATGGCTTTACCGATGTTATCGACGATATCGCTGGCCAACATGCCATAGGTGCCATGCTCCTGAGCGGCCAAGTCACCAGCCAGGCCGTGCAGATACACACCCAAAACCACCGACCAGTCGGGCTGATAATTCTGAGCGATAAGGGCAGAAATCACACCCGTGAGGACATCGCCACTGCCAGGCGTCGCCATGCCAGGATTACCACTGCTGTTGACATAGACCTTGCTGTCAGGACGCACGGTCATCGTGTAGTGACCCTTGAGGACAATCGTGATCTTATAGAGCTTGGAAACATCAATGGCCTTCTTGAGGCGTTCCTCGTCGGTGTGGTGCTCGCCAAACAAGCGGTCAAACTCAATGGCGTGAGGCGTGATGACCGAACGCGGCGGGATGCTCCTGAGCAGCATGGGACGACGTGCGATGCAGTTGAGTGCATCGGCATCCAGCAGACACGGTCTCTTGAAGTTCATGATGAACTGATGCACAGCCTCCAGCGTCTCGTCGGTGACATGCAGGCCAGGACCCAAGGCAACCACACTGTAGGTGTGACGTATATCGATCGCGGTGGTCAATATCTCATTGCGGTCGGGCTCAAAGAGGGCCTCGGGGACAGCCGTCTGCATGATCTGATGGCCGCAACGGGGTGCGTGAACCGTCACCAATCCCGCTCCTGCGCGCAATGCGCCACGAGCCGCCAACACTGCAGCACCCATCATGCCATAACTGCCCGCAATGAGCAGCACCGTGCCGTTATCATACTTGTTGATGAACGGATTGCGGGGTTGCATCACGTCATGGACATCCTCGCGTTCTATCAGGTAGAAATCGGTCGGCGTGCGTGCCAGGCTCTCTCGGTCCAATTCCAGATCGAGCACCTTGCAGTCTCCGACAAATTCGGCATTCTCAGCAAAATAGAAGGCCAGTCGCTTGCTTTGATAGGTCAACGTCAGATTGGCATGGATAATATTGCGGCGGTCATTACCCATGTTCCACTCGCCGAACATTCCCGAGGGAATGTCAATCGAAACGACGTATGCGCCACTGGTGTTGATATACTGGACGAGAGCCGTGTAACCTCCCTTGAGGGGCGTGCGCAATCCGTTGCCGAACAAGCCGTCAACCACCACATCGTTCTCATCGAGGGCAGGAGGCGTGAAATTCTGGATGACCTCGATAAACTCGATGTCATCACCTGCAGTCTCGATCAAGCGGTCACGGTTGGCGAGGCAGCAATCAGACAGCTGGGCCGACTTGATGTTAAACAGATAGACCTCGGGGCGATAGCCTTGCTCATACATCATCCTCGCCACAGCCAGCGCGTCGGCACCGTTATCGCCAGGGCCGGCAAAGAAGACAAAGCGCTTGGATGTCCTCCAGCGAGAGATCAGCTCATAGGACACGGCCGAGGCTGCCCGCTCAATGAGGTCGAGCATCGTGATATTTTCTTTTTCCAAAGTGCGGTCGCCGATCCGACGCAACCCATCGTTGGTAAATATTTTCATTTATGATGATTGATTTTCCAGTTGGTAAAAATGAGCTAGCAAAATTACTTATTTTTTAGCTGACAGCAGATATAAAATCACAAAAACTGTTGAAATATTTTTCTAAAAAATGCTTAAAGGGGTTTTCAATTTCCACAACAGCGTCATTGATTGGAACTCACACTAAAACACACCGCTTGCATACCGCCTTGCAATGGTTTTTATTGATTGAAACCATAAATAATTAAATCATTGATAAGCTGATAACAACTTTTTTACTATCTTTGCGGCCAAATTTACTAACATCCATTCTACACATTTGAGTTTTTTATGAGAAAAAAGATTTTTATTACATTAACACTCATGTTGATGACCCTGGCCTCTTGGGGACAAATCCTCAATATCGGCGGGCATCGTGCCGTGCCTAGTGTCGTTCAGAACGATACGGTTTGGCTGTGCAGTATTCCACAGTCATGCTTTGGTGACAACTTCACGGCAACGGTCAACTATGGAGATTCAATCAGTGACTTTGCCATCGACAGCGTCATGGTTGCCAGTGGTGAGGAATTCATGTTTGAGAATGTAGAGGGTGGTAAGCAATATGCTGTTTCCGCCATCATGAACGACCAGGAAATTTCAGGCTACATCACCTTCACCTGGTTGCCTGTTGTTGAAATCTACGGCAATTTCGGACAATATTACCGCTATGGATCTATAGTGGTTAACGAACCCGATTCCGCAATGGGCGAGCCCTTGTTTGCCAAGATCAAGTGGCGTGGCCATTCAACCCTTAGCGGCAACAAGCACAACTACCGCATCAAGTTACTGAACCCCGAAGACAGCACTAAGGAGAATCACCGTTTCGTCGGCCTGCGCAACGATAACACTTGGGTTCTGGATGCGGGCCAAAAGGATTTCTTGCGCGTCCGCAACCATGTGAACCTGGGTCTTTGGCAGGACATGGCACGCCGCGCTTGGTATACCGACACGCTGCCTAATGCACGCAAAGGCTCCCGCGGCGAGATGGTAGAGGTGATTGTCAACGATACCTACATGGGCATTTACAGCTTGCGTGAACCCCTTGACCGCAAGCAGCTGAAGCTCAAACGCTACGATGAGCAGAACAAGGTGTTCCATGGCGTGCTGTGGGAAGCTTACCAGTGGACACGCACCGTCACCATGAGTAATCCCTCCCCTCGCACCCCAGGTATGGTGACTTGGGACGGTTTCCAGATTGACTATCCCGACTATGGCGAGGTCGGTTCAGTATATTGGAAGCCCCTTGAGAGCGCTGTCTATTTTGCCGGTCGCGCCGACGAGAACATGCGCTTGCGCGTTGATAGCATGGGCTACTACTTCGACCTGCCCGTGATGCAGGATTACTTCCTGTTCATCACCACCATCCAGGCACTGGACAACGAGAGCAAGAACATTTTCTACGCTTGCTATGACGTTCAGACCAACCCCAGGTTAGTCATGTTCCCTTGGGATACCGACATCAGCTTGGGAGCCAACATCAATCCCGGTTTGGATCAGCCCGACGTGGTCAGCCCCGAGCGTCCCGTTAGATGGATCAGCCACATGCCCATGGTTGACATGTTAGGCGTCAGGTCTTATTTCAACGAGTTGTGTCAACGTTATCAGGAACTGCGCCAGACCGTGCTCAACACCGATAGCCTGGTGAACCGTTACCGCAGCGTCATCGATGATATCATGGCGTGCGGTGCTGGTAACCGTGAGCAGAAACGTTGGACCAGAGACCTTGACCTGCATTGGAAAGCGCTCAACCTCAACAATGAAATGGATTATGTTGAGGATTGGATACGTCGCCGCATGGCATTCCTCGACGAGTATTATACTCCGCGTCCCGAGTTCCCGCGTGAAGACGTGAATAGGGACGGTGAGGTGAACATCGCCGACATCAACGCCCTGATCGACATCATCTTGACCGGAACAATCAACTACAACGGTGACGGTTACATCACTGGTGATGCCAATGCCGACAACGAGGTGGGTATTGCCGATATCAACACTGTAATCGACTACATTTTGAACAACTAATCCTTTACAGGATTCATTTTAATCTACGGGGTCGCTGCTCATCAAAGCAACGGCCCCTGTTTTATGATAAGCTCATAGCACTCACCATCTACTTAAAAACAAAAAACGCAGGCCGCTATGACCTGCGCTCCACTGAGTGATTCGCGTGGGGCTCGAACCCACGACCCCATCCTTAAAAGGGATGTGCTCTACCTGCTGAGCTAGCGAATCTCCCAAAAAGTGGTGCAAAGGTATAGCTTTTTTCCATACCCGCCAAATTTTTCTTTAGTTTTTCAAAAAACGCCCGATAAAAAACCGCTTGAAAAGGATAGGACAAACTGTCCGGCAAGAGGCAGATCATAGCATCACCTTGATGCTCTGTTCCTCTTCTCCTAGCGCTAACCACAAGGGAAAGACGAGGCTTTCGACATTGGCATTGGGCGCCTTACAGATGAGATAACATTGCCCTTGATACTCAAGGGGATAGAAGCCCGCTGGGTCATAGTCGATGGTGATGCCGTAGTTGCGGCGCCGTTGCTGTTCCTTCTCACTATATCCGCCACCATCAGGCTGCAGGCCACTGCTGTGGTACTCAGCGGTCTGAAAACTTCCCGGAGGGGTATTTGCCTTGAATTCAATGGCGATATAATCCTGATTATCAAACTTATACAATCGCCCAATGAGGTCACTATTGCTAGACTTGGGCAAGTAAGCGGTTGCCCCGTCGAGCAGACGGTTCTCGTGGAAACGCGCATAGACCGAATCGCCCACGAACTGCACATTCTTCTTCCCGAAGTATGCCCGATAGATGTCCTCATGGGCAAAGAAACTGGACGAGATGAAGTTGATGGGTTTGATAAAGCGGCTGTAGCCGTCATACAGGCGTTCCCGCAGCACGGCCTGATCGGGAGCAGCGACAATTTCGCTCATCGCCTGATCGTTAAACTCCTTGTAACGCTTCAACTCGACCACCCCGCGGGCAGCGGTAAATCCCGCCAAACCCAGGCAGACGGCAATCGCCGCCGCACGGGCCCACGTCCAGCGTCGCAGCACCCTGTCGGCAGCCATCATGAGGATCAGCAACGCGACAGTGCATAGCGGAGCGTAGGCACGCTCGCTGGTCTGCCCCAGGGCGAACATCACCAGTACAAGCCCCAGGAAGATATAGGTCCACACGCTCTGACTGATGGCCTTGCCGCGCTTGAGAAACAGCGCTGCAATACCCACGAGCGCCGCCGCTATCGGCAGATAGAAACGCATCATCTTCTCGCCGAAGATGAACCAGCGGCTATGAAGCATATCCGCCAGCCCCATGTTGACCGAGATGTCGCCTGTCGCGGCACGATGCCACGCGCCCGGCGAAGCGACGATAATCACAATACCCAGCAGATAACCAGCCATCGCCACTGCCGCACGGCGATTCCAGCGGCCGCGATTAGCGATGACCCAAGCCGCCATTCCTAAGAGGAAACCAAACGACGTCGCCTCGTTAAAACTGCCCGCAACAACCGAGAACAGCAGCAAACACAGCGCCCCGCCCCACCCTAACGGGCCACAATGGGCACGCTGGAGGTAATAAACCAATGCCAGCGACAAGGAGATCGCCCACATGTAGTTGCAGCTGCCGTCGAGCCACAGCATCGTCTCCCCAGGCACGGGATAGCAGGTACCCACTGCCACCAGGAACATCGACAGCGCAAGCAGCGAGCGGCGCCCCGTGGCCAAGAGGCTCAACAGATGGGCCAACGCGCCAAACACCAACGTGTTGCACACGTTAAAGACCCCTTTGCCGAGCAAGCCGCAAAACAGGGCTGCTACCAGATTGGCTGTGCGCCCATTTGCATCGACGAACAAATTGGCATGAGAGCGCACCACGTCGAGCAATGAGCGAATGGGAGTCCATACACCCTCAACGAGTGAAAAAGCCATGTCGTCCTCCTTCAAGGTCGTGTACACATTCATGATGAAGAACACGACACATGCCAGCGCCAGCACCAACCAGTAAGCCACATCGTGCCAACGGCTGCCACCCAGCACTGAGAGTGAATATGGACGACGGTTTTGCATGGTATATCTAATTGTTATTCAACTCATTTTCTTTATATAATGACGGCGGATTGGGCGCAGTACGGTACAACCGCATCTCGTTGTCATCACGATAATGCATGGGCACCACCAGGCACGAATCCCTGTCATTGGGCAACGGCATCAGCAACATGACCTGACCTTGATAACGCAAGGGATAGTACCCGAAGGGGTTGCCACTGCTCAGCATGGCGTGGTTACGACGGTATTCCAATTCCTGCTCCGTCAGGTTGTCGGCAGAGGCACTCCAAATGGCAATTCCCGTTTGATAGGTTGTGGGCACCGTGTCCTCTTTGAGGGGAACGACCATATAGTCCTGTCCTGGCACAGCCATCACCTCACCTGCGATTGACGGATGGTCACTCTTGAATGGCATGGATACTGCGCCATCGAGCAGACGGTTCTCGTGGAACCGGCGATACACCGAGTCGTTGACAAACTGTACATTCTCCTTGTCAAAATAGGCCTTCCAGATGTACTCATTGGTGAAATAGAAGTTGGACTGGAAGCCCAAGGGGTACAGGAAACGGCTATAGGTGCAGAACTGCCCTTCGTGCAGAATTGCCTGTGACGGCGCGGCACGCACGGCACTGATGACCTGCTCCTCAAACGCCTTGTACTCGCGCAACACCCCGATGCCTTGTGAACTGGTGTACGCCGAAAGCAATAGACCAAAGAGCACTGCCAGCGCTCGCAATGGCCACAAACGTCGCGTCAGGGCATGAACCGCGATGATGACGATAACCAGCGAGACGGTAGCTAACGGAGCATAAGGCCGATCGGTCATCATGCCCAGCCCCAGCATCAACAATGTGGCAAAGAACAGCAGATAGGACCAAATGCTTGACGCGGTAGCCTTGAAGCCTTTCCATATCAGATAGCCCAAGCCGATACCCCATGCCGCTACTGGAACAATGTAGCGTATCATTTTCTCGCCCACGATGTGGAAACGGCTCATGAGCAGTTCCTTGAAGGGCAAATCCACGACGATACCGCCACCAGCAGCGCGTTGCCAGGCGGCAGGCGAAGCGAGAATCATCAGCGCTCCCAGGCCATAGAAAAGAAGTACCAAGAGCACTGTACGGTCCACTTGATCACGGTGGAACAGGTAATACACCCCACAGGCCGCAATGAAGGCAAATGACATGGCCTCATTGCCCGCACCAGCAATAAATGCGCCCAACAGAATGAGTCCCATTTGCCACCCTTTAACCCGCATATCGCGATGGCGTTGCAGGAAGCGTAACACGAGCAACGTTCCCGTGATGGTCCACAGGTAATTGCAGCTGCCTGCCAACCACAACAAGGTCTCTCCTGGAACAGGATAACAGGTGCCGATGCATGCATACAGCATCACCTGGGCCAGCAGCGAGCGGTGTCCTGTTGCCAAGAGGCTGACGACATGGGCCAACACGGCAAACACCAGTGCGTTGCAAACGTTGAACAGCGGTTTTCCCAGCAGTCCGCAAAAGAGTTCTGCCAGCATATCGGACGATCGGCCATTGAGTAACATATATTTGTTACAATATGACCGGAACAGGTCGCCCATGGAATTGACATGGGTCAAGTCTCCGATGACAAGAGAGTGAAGCATGTCATCCTCCTTGAACGGCGTCAAGCAGTTCATCACATAGAACGTGACACATGCCACCAGCAGCAGTCCCCAGTAGGCGACATCATGCCAGCGATCAGCGCGTGACGATTTCAACAAGCCAGGTAAATCCATCCCTCATATTTAAGGTTAAGGGTTAAAGGTTAGAGGTTGAAAAAACTGCCCCTAAACTCTAAACCCTAGAATGAATATTTCAAGTTCCTAAAGGCCGTTGACGCTTTAGGAACCCAATTTTATACTGTTTATACCGTGAGAATCTCTTTCTCCTTAGCGGCAAAGATCTCGTCGATTTTCTTCATGAACTTGTCATGAAGCTTCTGCACCTTGTCCTCGCCATCCTTGCTGACATCCTCGCTCATGCCCTCCTTGATGGCCTTCTTCAGACCCTCGATGGCCTCGCGGCGTGCGTTGCGGATGCTCACGCGGGCCTTCTCGCTCTCGGCCTTCGAGTCCTTGACGAGCAGTTTGCGGCGCTCCTCGGTCAGGGGCGGGATGTTGAGGCGGATGACCTCACCATTGTTAACGGGCATAATACCCACATTGCTGTCGATGATGGCCTTCTCGATGGTGCCGATCATGTTGCGCTCCCAGGGCATGATGGCGATGGTGCGCTGGTCGGGGGTGCTCACGTTGGCCACGTTGTCGATGGGCACGGGGCTGCCATAATAGTTCACACGGATGCCGTCCAGAATCTTCACGTTGGCCTTGCCGGCACGGATGTGTGCCAGGGTGTCATCGAGGAAATCCACGGCTTCCTGCATCTTTTTCTCGGCTGCGTCGAGATAGAATTTCACGTCATTCATAATGTTCAGTTTTATAGTTATTTTTGTTGTTTTGTTATTTTAATGGTCACGAAATTACTGCATTTGCCACAACCCTGCAAATTTTTTGCCAAAAATGTTGGCGAATAGGCGAGCAAGGCGAGCAGCGTTGCTCGCAGTTTAAAGGTTAAAGGTTAAAGTTTAAAGGGGCATCCGCGTTTTATGCTCGCGGGGCGAGCAGTTTAGAGGTTAGGGGTTAGAGGTTAGAGGGGCATACGCGTTGAGGCTCGCGGGGCTCGAACTTTGGTCGGCCTGGCGGCCGAGAAATTAAGCAAAAATTATTTTAAAAATTGAGCTAGCTACTGTCTATTCTCTAGGTTATATATACATTATCTTTTTTATCTTGTAATCGACGCGCCCGCCACCCCCTCTAGTCTTAGAGAGGGAGACGGGGGCGGTGTTGCCGTTTACGAGACTATGCTAGAGGCTACATTAATTTCCCGAATTGAGGAGAATGTCGATAAAGTCGGTGATGTCGCTGACAGAGAATTGTCCATCCTTATTCACGTCGGCATTCTCAGCCATAAAGTTATCTATTTCACCTCCTAACAGGTAATCAATCATCATCGTAGCATCGTTAATGGTGATGACCCCGTCGCCATTCACGTCGCCCGGTGTGGCTTCGACATAGATGTGGCAGGTTGCCGAGATTCCCATGCAAGAAGCGATGATATCACACTCGCCAATGCTTACGGCAGTCACAGTGCCATTATCGACTGTTGCGACGCCAGCGTCAGTAGAGTACCATGTCACCTCTTTGTAAGAAGCATTATCGGGGGAGACAGTGGCAGTCAATTCAAATTGTATATTCAATGGAATCACTACCCTGTCCTTACTGATGGTGATACCCGTTGGTGCAACAGCATCCCCAACGATAGTCTCAAAATTGCTCCACACGGTTGCGGTAGAGTAGTCTGCCAATGAGGCTGCCGGCACATGGAGTGTCGCGGAATAGTTGGAAAAAGAAGTGTCGTAGCATTGAGGGGGAGTGGTTGCGTAGCAATAGATATCGTTTAGAGAGGTGCAGCCATAAAACGCAGTGGCGCGGATAAAAGTAACGGAGTTGCCAATATATGCAGTGGTTAGGCTGGAGCACTTAAAGAATGTAAAGTCGAATATTCTTGTGACGGAGTTGGGGATGTTGATGGTGGTCAGGCTGGTGCAGCCAGAGAATGCATAGTTGCCGATGGAAGTGACGGAGTTCGGGATGTTGATGGTGGTCAGGCTGGTGCAGTCAGAGAAAGCATAGACGTCAATGTAAGTGACGGAGTTGGGGATGTTGATGGTGGTTAGGCTGGAGCAGCCAGAGAACGTATATTGGCCGATGCGAGTGACGGAGTTGGGGATGTTGATGGTGGTCAGGCTGGTGCAGCCCCAGAAAGTCCCGTAGCCGATTGTAGTGACGGAGTTGGGGATGTTGACGATAGTTAGGCTGGTGCAGTTTTGGAACGTATAAGAGCCGGTGTAAGTGACGGAGTTGGGGATGTTGATGCTAGTTAGGCTTGAGCACTCATAGAATGCATAATTGCCAATGGTTGTGACGGAGTTGGGGATGGTTGTGTTTTTGCAACCGAAAATCAATGTGTTGGTTTCTGTTTCGATAATGGCATTGCAATTATTGCGGGAATCGTATTTTGGATTATCGCTAGCCACTGTGATGTTTGTTAGGCTGGGGCAGGCATTGAACGCTTTGTCGCCGATGGAAGTGACGGAGTTGCCAATATTTGCAGTGGTCAGGCTGGTGCAGTTATAGAACGCATAGGTGCCGATGGTTGTGACAGAGTTGGGGATGTTGATGGTGGTCAGGCTGGTGCAGTTATAGAACGCACGTTCGCCGATGGTTGTGACGGAGTTGGGGATGTTGATGGTGGTTAGGCCGGTGCAGCCATAGAAAGCACGGTTTGCAATTCCTTTTGTCCCGTTTCTTAGTGTGATGCTTGTTCCCACGGGCATGGTGCCTTTGTATTGATAAGCGACCAATCCCGCATAAATTACTCCGTCAGGTTGGTTGTTATACCAAGCGGTGCCATAGAATGCCCCGTAGCCGATGGTAGTGACGGAGTTGGGGATGTTGATGGCGGTGAGGCCGGTGCAGTTCCAGAACGCTTTGTCGCCGATGGAAGTGACTGAGTTGGGGATGTTGATGGCGGTGAGGCCGGAGCAGCCTTCGAACGCAGAGTTGCCGATGGAAGTGACGGAGTAGGTTGTGCCGCCGTAGGTGACGGTGGCGGGGATGGTTACTGAGCCGGAGTATTCATTATTACCAGAGGTGACGGTGGCGTTGGTGCCGTTGGTGATGTAGTAGATGCCGTTGACTTCGAAGTCAAGGGCGTGGGTGAGGGTTGGCAATAGCAGGGCCAGCAGCAGAAGGGTTGTTTTGATGAGATGTTTCATAATAAGATATTGTTTAGTTGTTATAATTAGTTATGATTCCAAAAGTTGCGGGTTATTTGCAGTCCAATGGCAAAGGTAGGGATTTCCCATGGAAAGTGCAAATAATCGGGGGATTATTGTACAAGCCTATGGTTTGCAGTATGCTAAGACAACAAATACTTCATCTTAGAAAAGGAAAACAATAAATACAACAAATACAAAACTATCCAGCTGGGTTGACTCCTACAGCTTTAATCGGCCTGCGGCCGAGAAATTGAGCAAAAATTTATTGAAAAATTAAACTCGTTATGCTCGCTTTGCTCGCAGATTAGTGATTAGAGATTAGTGATTAGAGGGTCGGGGATTAGCGGGTGGGGGTGAGGGTGATGGGGTCGTGGGTGAGGCCGAGGGCGGGGAAGGTGATTTGGGCGGTGGTGGTGTTGAAGTTGGGGAAGATGAAGTATTCGTGGCCCTGGTAGAGGATGGGGAAATAGAAGATGGGGGTGAGGGCGTTGCCTAGGGCGTCGGCGGTCTGGGCGAACTGGTAGGTGGGTGGGATGCTGTCGCCACGCATCTTGACGGCGCAGTAATCCTGGCCCGGGATTTCGAACAGGGCTTCGACATCGTCGGGATGGTCGGTAGTGAAAGGCTTCTCCACAGCTCCGTCGAGCAGGCGGTTCTCGTGGTAGCGGTTGTAGACCGAATCGGGGACAAACTGCACATTGTCCTTGCCGAAGTGGATGCACCAGGGCTCCTCGTAGATGAAGTAGTTCCAGGAGTTGAGCCAGTATAATTTCATGAAACGGGTATAGCCGATGAACTGACGTTGCTTGAGGATGACCTGGGGGGCATCGGTCTGGCGGATGTCGGCCTCTATCTCCTCGAAATGGGTCTTAAAGGCCTTGATAGCGTTGAGGTGGTGAGGGTACTTGTAGCCAGATAGCGCCAAGCACGCCACAATGACCGCGAGACGCAGCCATGGGCGGCTTCCCATCAGCCAGTCGATAGTCGTGAGCATGACGATGAAAGCGGTGACGGCAAAGGCGGTGTAAGGGCGCTCCTGGGCCTTGCCCAAGACGAGCAGGAAGACCAACAGGCAGAGGAACACCATGGGCCAAGGCGTAGAGAAGATCCGCTCACGCAACTTGCGGAAAAACAGCGAGACGAGGCATGTGACGACGGCCAGGGCAGGTGTCACATATCTCACCGACTGGGACAGGAGCAGCCTGAAGTGGTCGCCTAAGGAAATCGTCATGCCCAGGTCTCCGCCGACCTCGCCGGACGCCCTGTGCCAGGTGCCGGGACTTGTCAACAGGAGGATATTGCCCAGGATAAAGCCCGTCATGGCGATGACCACCGCGCGGTCCACCTTATCGCGATGGAAGAGGTAATAGAGCAGCAAACCCGCTGTGAAACCCAGGGTCGTTCCCTCGTTGCTGGCTCCAGTGAGGAAAGACAGCACCAGCACAAAAATGCCCATGAGCCACCCTGGACGGGGGTTGCGGTGCCAGAGCAGATAGGCCGTGAACGCCAATGAGGCGGTGACTGCCCACATGTAGTTGCAGCTGCCCGCCACCCAGAGCATCGTCTCGCCCGGCAGTGGCATGGCAAAGATGACGAAGGCGAAGAACAGGGCGAGTGCCGTGATTGAGTTGCGGCCCGTAGCCAAACGTGACAGCAGATGAGCCAGCAGGCCGAAGACCAGCGTGTTGCAGACGTTGAAGACCGACTTGCCCAGCAGGCCGTTGAAGAGGTAATCGGTAAGGTTGGCGGTGCGACCGTTGCAGTCGAAGTAGTGGTTCCACCATGAGCGGAGCACGTCAAGCAGATTGTTGATGGGCTGGCCATGCGTGCCCTCGATGGTGGCATGGAACATGTCCTCCTCCATCAAGACGGTGTAGATGTTCATCAGGTAGAACGCCACACAGCCCACTGCCAGAAAGAGCCAGTAGGCCACGCCGTGCCAGGGGTGGCGATTGATGCCTGATGTTGTACCGCCGAATGAGGTCATTTCACTTTCTCGTTGTTGAATTCACGCACGATGTAGTCGGGCCGGTTCTTGGTCTCGTTGTAGATGCGGCCGATGTATTCGCCGATAACGCCTAGCGACAACAGCTGGATGCCTCCCAAGAAGAGGATGAGGATGACCAGCGTGGGATAGCCCTGCACGGGGTCGCCCCAGAAGAGCGCCTTGATGAGGACATAAATCATGTAGATGAAGGCCAACAGAGACACCACAAAGCCCATCACGGTGGAGATGCGCAAAGGGGCGTTGGTGAACGAGGTGATGCCATCGATGGCAAACGAGAAGAGCTGCTTGTAGTTCCAGGAGGACTCGCCCGCAACGCGGTCACCCTGCTCGAACTCGACATCCTTCTTCTTGAAGCCGATCCAACTGTACATGCCCTTGGTGTAACGCTCACTCTCGCGCAGCTTCTTCAAGGCGTTGATGCAACTGCGGTCCAGCAGGCGGAAGTCGCCCACATTCTGGAGGACATCGAAGCGCGACGAGCGTTGCAGTAGCTTGTAGAACTGCAGGGACAGGTGCTTGCGCAGCCAGCTCTCCTTGCCGCGGGTCTTGCGCTTGGCATAGACGTCGTCATAGCCCTGCTCCCACCAACGGATCATCTCGGGGATGAGCGTCGGCGGGTGCTGGAGGTCGGCATCGATGATGACCATGCAGTCGCCCGTGACGTAGTCAAATCCCGCGAGCATCGCCGCTTCCTTGCCGAAGTTGCGCGAGAGGTCCACATAGTTGACACGCATGTCCTGTTCCCGCAGGCGCTTGAGTTCATCGATGGTGCCATCGCGGCTGCCGTCGTTGACGAACATCAGTTCCCACTCGTAACCGGGTTGGCTTTCCATGAGTTTGAGCAGTTCGGGATAGAGCAGCGGCAGCGATTTCTCTTCGTTATAGCAGGGGATGAGAATGGATATCTTCTTCATTTCTTATTCAGTTATCAATTGAGTTACGAAAGTAGTTCATCTTGGCCGAATGTGCAAACATTAACGGGTAAAAGTTACTGGAAGGTGAGCGATGAGAGGCGGTCGGCCCGCAAGAAGGCGGCAGCCTGGACGATCTGCTCGGGGTTGACGGCGCGGATGCAGTCGATGGTCTCGTCGATGGTCGCCATCTTGCCGTGATAGAGCAGGCCACGTCCCGCGCGCATCGCCATGAACTCGGTACTGTCGGCCGCGACGACGAGTTGTCCGCAATACTGCTTCTTGTAGGCTTCCAGACGCCGCTCGGGCAGCACTTCATGCGCCAGCCGTGACGTGATGCGATCGATCACACGTAGGCTGGAGCGCACATCGTCGGGGTCACAGCCCAGGTAGATTTCCAGCCAGCCGCAGTCGCTGAGCATGGTCAAGGTGGACTCGACGGTATAGACATAGCCACGGCGTTCCCGCAGCTCGACGTTGAGCAACGAGTTCATGCCCGGGCCGCCCAGGATGTTGTTCAAGAGCATCAGGGCATAGCGCAACAGGTGGTTCATGTCGGGAACTCTTGCACCGACGATGGTGTGGGCCTGATGGGTGCCGATCTTGATGACCTGGCGGAACGGCGGCACTTCGAGGGGCGTCACACGGTGGCGCGGCGCCATCGTGTGGCTCATGGGACCGAAGCATTTCTCGGCAAGGCGGAAGACGCGTTCGGGCTTCTCGGGACCGACCGAGAAGAAGGCCATGTTAGTGGGGACATAGAGCGTCTTGAGGTAGCGCAGGCAATCGTCCCGGGTGAGGTTCTCCAAGTCTTCCTTCTTGCCCAGGATGTTGTGCCCCAACTCGGAGCCGGCGAACAAGAGGTCCTCGAAATCATCATAGACGGCGTCGCTGGGCGTGTCACGGTAGCTGGCGGCCTCCTCGAGTACGACATCGCGCTCGCGGTCGAGCTCCTCCTGCGGGAACACCGACCACTGCACCAAGTCGGCCAACAGATCGACCGCACGGGCGAGGTATTGCTCGGGGAATACCGAGTAAAGCATGGTGCCCTCCTTGGTGGTATAGGCATTTAACTCGCCGCCGACGCGTTCCATGCGGTTGAGGATGTGCCATGCGCGGCGGTTCTTGGTCCCCTTGAAGATGGTGTGCTCGACAAAGTGGGCCAGGCCGTGGTGACCTTCAACCTCGTCACGGCTGCCCGCATTGATGGCGAGTCCACACCAGGCGACCTGTGTGGGCATGTTGACGTGCACCAAGCGCAGGCCGTTGGGGAGAGTATGATAGGATGTTGTCATTTTGGTCTTTGGTTTTGGATTATGATTGCCGCGACAAAGTCACGGCACACATGAACCCCGAGGCGGGGGTTCATTTAGAGGCGGGAGTTGATGTGGAGGATGTGCTGGACGAGGAGCAACTCGTGGATGTCGCTGCGGCGCACGTCCATGTCGTCATAGTTGGGGTTCTCGCTGCGCAGGACGACCATGTTGGGGTCGGTGTGGCGGCGTAGGTATTTTACCAACCTGAAGTCATCGAGCTGAACGACATAAATCTGGCCCCAGTAAATCTGGCTGAGGTTGCTCAACTCCCTCACGGCGACAAAGTCACCGTCCATGATGACGGGCGCCATCGAGTCACCACTGACGCGGACAATGCGGCAGTTGGGGCTCATGTTGGGCAGATTGACCCAGCCGACGATGTTCTCGCTGGCAAAGAGCTCGTTGCGTCCCGAGACGCTGCCCGCCGTGGCATCGACGTCATAGACGGGTATGGCGGTGCTCGGTGTGCCTGAGTCGGAAGGGAGCGCCATGCGGGCATCGGGCGCGTCGATGCGCACCGTCGATTTGGCGAAGGGCAGGTCGGTGCCGTTAAGCAGCCATTCCTTAGAAACACCCAAGTTGACCACGATGCGGTTGAGGAAGGAGTCGCTCAGGGGCATGTGGGCGTTGAGGTATTTGGAGAGGTTGGAAGTGTCCACGCCGATGCGCTCGGCGAACTGCACTTGCTTCATACCCAGTTCCTTCATGAGGTACTTGATTCTCGCGATGATTTCAGTATTCTTTTCCGGTTCCATTGGTAAAATGATTGTTTGCGTTATTCTCGCGGCAAAATTACCACAAAAGATTGTAATACGCAAATAATTATCACCATTTCCTGCATCATGTGGACCGTAAACAACAAGGCCAACTGCCAGAAATATGACAACATGGATTATTTTTATGATACCAAAATTTTTAATTTGCCGAAAAAAAGAGTATATTTGCAAATCAGTTCCACAGGATGGGACGCTGGACGTATTTTATTAACCTTATACAATAACCTTACTTATTTTTTATCTGATATGAAAAAGTATACTCATGCTTGGCTGGCCATGATGGCCATGAAACGGTTGGACATGGGAGATATCCCTGAGACCGAAGGAACAGGAAAGAACCCTAAAGAAGTCCAAAGATATGCCAGGAGCCTGGTGCGCTGGTTCAAGAACTACCGAGATTTTGTAGTGCAGGGTGCGTGGTATCCCGATGAAGTCTTCAGTGATCAGGGCTCAAGCCATGGTGCAAAATACTCGATCGGAGATCCCAACCTTCCTGCTCCCGACTTCAAGAAGCTCCCCAAAACGATGGAGATTTACCAACTGATGAAAAAGCAGTCCCCGCTCCATGGGAAACCTTTTGTCATCGACGGCGGCAACGTGTGTGACCGTGTGAATGCCATGTGCCACACTATCGTGGACAACTTCAAGATCCAGTTCCGCGAAGAGAAAGGCAACCCGATTGGCCCGTCATCCACCCACATGGCTATGAGATTCTTCATCCTGAGCCACTATCTCGCCGACTCGCACATGCCACTCCACTGCGACTCACGCAAACTTGAAAAGGTGCATGCTGCCATCGAAAAGATCTGGGAGGATGAGGTGAACAAGTCTTATGAGATTGATAAAGACAACGAGCGCTTCTTCTATGACCCCAAGGGATATCCCCTTGCCACCGAAAAGATGACCGACCTCATCAAGAACGTTGAGGAAAAGATCATCTCTCGTCCGTTCATCTTCAATTGGGGTAACAGCAAGTACAGCGCATGGGACTATGTGAGCGCTGTGACCGAGAGCTCATACATGCTGGCCTACGAGATGATTCCCAAGGGATCCAAAGACATGTCAGGAAAAGAATACAAACAAACACCCGAATTTGAGCGTTTCTACGAGTACAGCTCCATGCTACTGGCCGATGCTGTTGACTCGATTGCCCGTGCCTGGCTGCACGTGTGGATCCGCTACCGTCAATGGGGTCCTGACAAGAACAAGATCATTGACAACTATACGAAGTAATCACTGATCCCATCATACCATCAAAGTGAACCCCAAAAGCCCAGTAAAAGACTTTTGGGGTTCATTGTTGTTTTTATATCACGTCGATTCAACGACTATCACTTGAGCATTTCCTGGATAGCGCGCTCAAGCTGGGTGTCGTGGCCATTGAGGTAGTCCTCGGGAGTGTTATAGACCTCGATGTCGGGCAGGAGCGGAGTGTTCTCGCAGTAGTTGCCGCGCATGTCACGGCAGCCCACCTGCGGGATGCCGAAGATGAGTGAGCGGTCGATGAGCGTCTCCCACCACACGGCGGTCATCGTGCCGGGCACGGGAGTGCCGATGAGTTTGCCGATGCCCAACTCCTTATAGACGAAGGGGAAGCCGTGACCGTTGCTGTAGTCGTCCTCGCACATGAGCACGCATGAGGGCTTGGTCCACTTGTTGAACGGGTCGGCACCGACTACCTTGCCGTGGGGCACGAAAGTCTGGTACTGCTTGCCGCTGAGCAAGGTGCACAGGTCGTCGTGGAGCCAGCCGCCACCATTGTGGCGCTCATCGACGATGACCGCCTTGCGGTTGCGGTTCTTGTCGCTCAGCAGTTCACGATAGACGGTACGGTAACTCTCGCTATCCATCTCCTTGACGTGGACGTAGGCCAACTGGCCACCCGAGAGGCTGTCCACCAGCGCGCGGTTGCGGTCCACCCAGCGCTTGTAGAGCAGTTCCTGCTGCTCGCCTTTGCTGATGGCCTTGACGTTGACATCAAAGCGTTTTTTGGTCGTCGGGTTATAGACGGTGACGCGCACGGGTTTGCCGGCCTTGCCGTCGAGCATCCAGTTGTAATCCTCGCCAGCAGGGATTTTCACACCGTCAATCTCCTCGATGATGCAACCGGCGGTGACGCCCGTCTTCTTCACGTCAAAGGGGCCGCGCTTGATGACCTCCTCAATGCGCAAGCCGTCGCCCTGATAGGTGTCGTCGAGGAAGAGGCCCAGGGCTGCCGTCTTGAGTGTCGGGCCTTCAGGATAATAGCGGGCACCGGTGTGGGAGCCGTTCAGTTCGCCGAGCATCTCGCTCAACATGTCGCGGAAGTCGTAGTTGTTGTTGATGTAGGGCAGGAAACGCTTGTAGTTCTCACGGTAACGTTCCCAGTCCACGCCGTGGATGTCCTCAACATAGAATTTGTCCTTGACCTGCTGCCAGATGTGGTTGAAGATGTATTCCCTCTCCTGATAGGGGCGGTAGTTGAAGTTGGCCTCGAAGTTGACAGGCTCGGGTTTGCCCTTGCCCAGGTCAATCTTCTTGATGCCCTTACCCGTCAAGACGAACAGGTTCTTGCCGTCCTTGTCGGCCTTCATGGGACCACGGCCCACATCCTTGAGGACGATTTCGGTCTTGTTCTCACGCAGGTCGTGTTTCCACAGGTCCATGCCGCCCTCAAAGGCCGCCTGGTAATACAGGGTGTCGCCGCCGTTGGACAGGACGTAGTCGCCCAGGCGTGAGGAATTCACCGTCAGACGCGCGATGCGGTCACGGCAGTTCTCCAGGTCAAACTGCAGTGCGGGCACAGCGGGCCTCTCGTCGGCAGCGTCTTTTTTCTTCTTACTGTCCTTTTTTTTCTTGTCGGACTGTTCGTTCTTCGCCTTGTCGGCCTCTTTCTTCTTTTCCTTCTCGGCCTCTTCACGCAAGACTTTCTCCTCCTTGGTCATCCTGAAGCGGTCGTAGGCATCCAGGTCAAAGAACATGATATAGACGTCGTCCTCAGCGCCCCAGCTACCGTGGCTGCGGTAGCCCGCGCGGTCGCTGGAGAAAATCATCGCCTTGCCGCCGAGCACCCATTTACCGTTGCCCTCGTTGTAGCCGCTCTCGGTCAGGTTGTGGATTTCGCCGTTGCCGCTGGCATTGACCAGCGCAATGTCCTGGCTGTTCCAGCCGCCCTCGCCGATGTACGACGAGAGCAGCCAGCGGCTGTCGGGACTCCACTCATACCACACGTCGCCATCGCTGTAGGAATAGATGTACTTGCCGTCCATGAGGGTGCGCACGGCCTTGGTCTTCACGTCAACGGCGCGGAGCGTGGCGCGGTCCTGGAGGAAGGCGACGCTCTTGCCGTCAGGGCTATAGGTGGGTTGGAGGGAGGTGTGACCCGTGTTGGTCAGCTGCACTTCCTCCAGGTCGGTGCAATAGGTGAACAGCTTCTCGTCCTTGTTCTTGATGGACGTCTGGTAGATCTGCCACATGCCGTTGCGCTCGCTGTCATAGACGATGCTGCGCCCGTCGGGCGAAAAATCGATGCAGCGCTCCTGCTCGGGCGTGTCGGTGATCTGCTTGGTCGTGTTGTAGTCCACCGAGGTCACATACACGTCGCCGTGCATCACGAAGGCAATCTCCTTGCCGCCGGGAGAGACGCAGATGTTGGTCGCGCCGTCCTTCTTGATTTGGCGTATTAGTTCCTTCTCGGTACGGTCGGCGGCGATGGTGATGTTGACGCGCTGGGGGGCGCCGCCCTCGCGCAAGGTATAGATCTCGCCGTTATAGCCGTAACAGAGGGTGCCGTTGCCAGCCACCGTGAGGAACCTCACGGGATTGTCCTTGTGGTGGGTGAGTTGCTGGGGTGCGCCGCCACCGACGGTGTTCTTATACACGTTGAACGTGCCGTCCTGCTCGCTCAAGTAGTAATAGGACGCGCCGTCAGGTGCCCAACGGGGCGTGCGGTCCTCGCCGTTGAAGGAGGTGAGTTTGGTGAACTTGTCAGCCTGCTTCAGCCAGATGTCACGCGTGATGGAGCTGGTGTGGTGTTTGCGGAAGGCGTCCTCATAGCCCTTGATGTCGTGGTAGAGAATGTCACCACTGGCGTTGATGCTGAGGTCCTGCATCGGCAAGGCCGAGAACAGGCGGGGCCTGTCGCCACTGGTGCTCACCTGATAGACCTGCGGGAAAGAGCGATCGGCAAACAGGATCGACTTCGCCGTGGGCATGACGGTTGCCTCAAAGAGCACCGTGCCGTCTTCGAGGAAGCACAGCGGGGTCTCGTTGCCACTGTCGGTGGTCAGGCGCTTGGGGTCACCGCCGTCTTTGCTGATGACATACACGTCAAGGCTGCCCTCACGCGCCGAGGCAAAGGCAATGCTCTGTCCGTCGTTGCTCCACACGGGGCAGGCGTCATAGGCCGCATTGGACGTCAGCTGGTGGGCGGTGCCGCCCTGCGTTGACACAGTGAAAAGGTCGCCTTTATAGGAGAACGCGATGGTCTGCCCATCGGGCGAAATGGCGCAGAAGCGCATCCACAACGGGTTAGTTTGTGCCGCAGCACCGATGGTCATCCATAACGCGACCACCAGGGTCAATTTTCTTGTGATATTCATATCTGGAAATAGTTTGGTTGGGTTTTTCTGCAAAAGTATAAAAAGTTTTCTAATTGGCAGTCATCCAGTACTTGCGTTCATCGTCAGACATCTGCTCGATGGCATAACGCAGGGCGGTGCGGGGCATCTCATGGGCATGCTGCTCAAGGAACTGGCGCAGCAGATCCATGCTGCACCGCTTCCCCATCTCACGCAGCATCCAGCCCACGGCCTTGTGCATCAGGTCGTGCGGATGGTGGAGGTGCCACTCGGCATAGCGCAGGCACCACGAGGGATCGCCCGCCTGGGTGGTCTTCCAGGTGCAGACCATTCCCATGCGCTGCTTCCACAGACAGGCACTGGCCGCCAAGCCATCCATAATCTCCCGCTTATATTCCGTACCCATTGTAGAGACGCAAAATTTTGCGTCTCCTTCCCGCGACAGGGTCCCTGTGCGCAGCGACTCCGTCGCTGCGATCCCCACTGTAGAGACGCAAAATCTTGCGTCTCCCGGGAAGCAGGGCAACAGCAACCAATGGCCGAGGATTTTGGGCGCCGATAGATCAACCAAGTCCCAGTTGTTGGCCCGCTCGGCGTATTGGAGGTACATTTTTACGATTTCATCGCGACCAGCAATGGCCGCCTCATCGTTTTCAAGGCGTTTCGTGGCCAACTTGCCGAACTTCTCCACGAGAATCAGCAAGCCGCAGAGCCTAACCTCATGCCAACGAGACATCAGCAGTTCGGGCACCTCGTCATGCGGAGTGTCTTTAGCGGTCAGTTTCACGATCTGGCGCGTCTGGGGCACCTTCAGCCCCAAGAACTCGTCACCCTCGCCATACTGCCCCGGCCCCGTCTTGAAGAACCCCATCAACACCCGCCGCTGCTTCTCATTCCGCAGCGACTCCATATACCCAATTATCTCCTTACCCGTCATTTTTCACATCAAAAGAACCGCCCCTACTTCACTATGATATTATTTTTATCAGGTCGTTTTCGCGGTGGTGGACCGACATTTGGTGGTGTTGTGACATGTGGAATTATCTTCTGGTCTCTCTGTTTGCGATCCTTCTGATTGTTTTTAGTCTTCTTAATTCCCATAATACTTTCTTGTTAAATATTCGATAACACTATCTTGAATCTTTTTATCTTCTTTTTCGCTAAGTGAGTGAATCAACTTATTTGTTTTCGTCACATTTTCAGCGACCTTTCTCTTTATTTTAGATAACTCTTTTTGTAGTTTATCGTTATCAGCGTGACCAGACTCATTATTACTCCACATTTCCTCAAGCTTAGACAAAGTTTTGCCATAAAATGTAGCTAAATCATCCAGTTCAACAAGTTCTTTTTCAGATTGACACACCGCTGGCACAAAGCTTTTAACCATTTCCATGATTGAGGCAGCTAAAGTCGTAGCAAATGCACACCAGTGATTCAAAAAAAACGTAAAGGCTCCTAATCCTGCTATTAATATTATAGCAAAATTGTAGCCTCGATTGAATTTGCGCTTTTTATCAACATAGTAAAGACAGCTATTTTGTTGTGTCTTAGCTGCTTTCATGTCCTCCCATATTTCGTTTCTTATCATAATAATTCTACAAAATAAACTACGTCTGTTATATCGCATTCAAGGTTTCAGTTAAATCACGCCGACGCGCCCACCACGCCTGCTCCATTATACAGCTCATGCTGCAAGTTCAGGAAGAAATCTCGCATCTGGGCGGGATTCATGTTGAGCTGGGTCTTCGCGTCGCTGATGGAATGGTATTTCATGTCAATCAGCGTGGGCAGCTTGTCCATGCCCAACTCCTTGAAGCCATTGTCCACATATAACTTGAGGATGAAGTCGGCAAATTCACCCTGCTTCTCTGTGACGACCTTCTGCTTTTCCATTTGGGCGCGCAGGATTTCAGCACGGCGCTGGCGGTCAAGCGGCGTGGTATTGTAGGCCAGGTAGCTCAACACGTCGAGCATGTCACATTGTTCCAGCTGCAGGAAGCGGCGCACCAGGTTGAGTTTTTCTTCCTGGAAGCCTGATTGTTCCAATAGGTCGAGCAACTGCTGGCGAGTCTCGGGCCTAGCCCATCGCTCGCGCAGGTCATCCACGCCATCAAGGAACTTGGGCAACTCGCCGAACAGGCGCTTGATATATTCCTCGATGGTAATCAGTTCGTCGCCGAACTGCACGCGCTCCTCCCAATGGGTTTGAAGTAACGTCAGGCTACGCAGTGGGGAGAGTTTCACGATAACGGTGCTCTTGGGTTTGCCGCTGCCGCCACAGGTACAGGGCAGGTGTCCGCAAATGGGGCACGGCCCGGGAGGCGGTGGCGGCGGGCACTCACACGGAATCTTGCCGCACTTGGGGCAAGGCTTGGGCGGTTTCTGATGGCAGGAGCACGGGTAGTTGCCGCACACGGGGCAGAAGGGGTCGCCGTCCCACTCGGGGTCCTGGAAATTCTTGGACGCGCCCACAAAGTCGTAGAGCGTGAAGAAGTATTTCCCGTCAAACAGGCGGGTGCCGCGTCCCATGATCTGCTTGAACTCGACGATGTTATCCACGGGGCGCAGCAGCACAATGTTGCGCACGTTGCGGGCATCCACGCCCGTCGAGAGTTTCTGTGACGTGGTCAGGATGGTGGGTCGCAGCAGGTCGTTGTTTTGGAACTCCCTGAGCTTTTGTTCACCCTTGTCGCCATCGTCGGCAGTGACACGCTCACAATAGTTGCTGTCGGGCACCTTCTTGTGCTGGTTGATCATCGCCGCGATTTCCAGCGCATGCACTTGGCTGGCGCAAAAGACGATGGTTTTCTCGTTGGGGTCGATTTTATTCAACAGCTCCTTGACGCGGTGCTCGTCGCGCTCCCGCATGTAGATATTGCCGTGGTAGAAATCCTTCTCGGTATAGGTCTTGTCCATCTCAATCTCGCCCACCACGCTGTCATAGGGGTTGTAGCTGTAGGTATCGACATAGCTGGTGGCGAACCTCACGCGGTAGGGCGTCAGGAATCCATCCTCGATGCCCTGCTTGAGGGAGTAGCTATACACGGGCTCGCCAAAGTAGTTGTAGGTGTTGGCGTTGACCTTGCGCCGTGGCGTGGCGGTCATACCCAGCTGTACGGCGGCATCAAACCATTCCATCAGCTTGCGCCACTCGCTCTCGTCGTTAGCGCCGCCACGGTGGCACTCGTCGATGATGATGAAGTCAAAGAAATCCCTTGGCCACTGCATGTAGTAAGGCGTTTCGCTGCCATCGGGACAGCCCATGATGGTCTGGAAAATCGTGAAATACAGGTGGCGAGCTGTGGGCAGCTTACCGCGCAGGGCACCCGAACCGCTGACGGCACGCAGGCGGTCGGCAGTGATGCGCTCCATGGCGTCCTCGTCAAACTGCTCAAAGTCATTCTTGGCCTGGTTGGCCAGGATGTTGCGGTCGGTGATAAACAGGATGCGGGGCTTCTGCGACGTGCCACGGGTGTTCCAGTTGGTCTGATAGAGTTTCCAGCAGATTTGGAAGGCCGTGTAGGTCTTTCCTGTTCCCGTCGCCATGGTCAACAGGATGCGTTTCTTGTCGTTGGCGACAGCGTTCAGTACCGAGTCGATGGCGATTTCCTGATAGTAGCGGGGCTCGCGACCACCGCCACGGTTCAGTGCGCACAGGTTGAACTTGTCACGCCACTCGTTCTGCTCGGGATAGGTCATCTGCCACAGCTCCTGCGGCGAGGGGAACTTATCTACCGGGCCCTCGGACGAGGGGATGATATAGTTGCCTTGGGCATCCTTCACGCCCATGTCGATTTGCCAAATCTCGTTGCCGTTGGTGGCGTAGGTGAAGCGGATGTGCAGCAACTCGGCATAGAGTTTCGCCTGGGGTATGCCCTCGGCATAACTCTTCTCGTCGCTCTTGGCCTCGATGACCGCCAGCTTTTTCTTCTTGTACTCGAGGATATAGTCAGCCTTTTTCGGGTGGCGGTTTTGCGGAATCGCCGACACCATGCCCGGAGCGATATACGCACTCTGCTCTACGAGGATTTCGCTTTGCGGCACCTCGTCCCAGCCGACGTTCCTTAACGCCGGGTCAATCTTCTTCAGTCTGGTTGTCGCCTCGTCCATATCTTATTCAAATATTTGTCTTAATATTGCTTGTTTCAATGCGTCACACTCCTGAGACATCTTGTTAAAGTTCTCTTGAAGGCGGTCAACCTTGGATTTAAGGGAGTCGAGGGTATCTGCAATGTGTTGTTGCTCGTCATATGGAGGCACACTAATAATTACAGCCTCTGCAATATTATTAACTGACAAACCAGGCTGTGCCGCTCCTGTAGCATATTTGTTCAAATTAAGACTAACAAGCATGTAATAAACCAAAGACGTAGGTATATCTTTATAAGGTTTTACAATAACAGCATGTTCGGTTGTCCTAAATATGCCTTGCGCTCTGTTAATACATCCACATAATGCACCTTGTCTGCCAATCATGCAATAATCGCCATTTTGATTAGGTTCTTTTACATATCCACGAAAACCATTTCCTCCATAACAAGGATATAATCCTTCTTTATAATCTGGGAAAATCTCTGATGCCTTTACGAAATTACCTGCTTTCATATAGGCAAATTCGCCTAACTTCATGATTTCCCACCCTTCTTTTGGCTCAAGCATTTCTTTAAGGGCCGATTGGAAGAGGGCGCGCGCCTCGGCGAGTTGCCTTTCGGCATTACTTTTCAGCTCGTCGATTTGCGCAAAAGCTGAGTCAAGATAATCAACGATGGATTGCTGCTTGGAAAGAGAGGGGAGCGGAATCAACATCCTCTTATACTTATCTTTGGAAATATATTTAATAGTTGCTCCTTGACCAAGTTTTAAAAGATTATTAGTTTGAGATTCAAGAAAGTAATATAAATACACATTATAAAGCAAATTGGGGTTTACAACAAGCCCAATAAATGTTTGATTGGTATAACAATCTATTGTCGTGATAGCCTGATTACCTATAGAAGCACTACACGCACTTATAACCGTTCCTTTGGGACATAAGTGCATATTCATTTTGTCTGCAAGTTCTTTTGTGACGTTTTGACAAGATTTCGAGCCATTAAGATACCGTCCTTCGATATCCTCAATCCTACACCATGGAATATTTCCATCAAATGCTGTCGGTTTATCGCGTTGAGGGACGATGAAATCAAGGCACACATCTTTTAATGGTACTATTTTTTTTACTTCTTTCATTTCATCATCTCCATTATTTCGCAAATGAGAGCCTGATTCTTCTGCCCAAGAGCATAGATGCTTTCAGCAATCTCGCTGGGGGTGCGTTCATCGACTTCTTCGACCTTGTTGGGATTCTTGACCGAGAGGTCATAATCGCTGCCGAGCGATGCGACGTCAATGGTCCAGGAGTTCTCGCTGTCGGGCTTGGTCTTCTGGAACTCAAGGAACTCAGCGAGGTCGTTTTCGTTCAGAGCATTGGTCTTGCCCAGGTTGCGCCCGGGGTTGAGTTGGTAATACCAAATCTTTTTCGTCGGGGTGCCCTTGTCAAAGAACAGCACGACGGTTTTCACGCCTGCACCCTGGAACACGCCACCAGGCAGGTCGAGGACGGTGTGCAGGTTACACTGGTCGAGCAGCAACTTGCGCAGGGCCGACGCGTCGCCGTTGCTCAAGAAGGTATTTTTTATCACGATGCCCGCACGGCCACCCGCCTTCATCATCTTGATGAAGTGCTGCATGAACATGTAGGCGGTCTCCGACGTGTTAATGTCGAAGTTCTGCTTGACCTCGGCGCGCTCACTGCCGCCAAAGGGCGGATTGGCGAGGATGACGTGCTTGCGGTCCTTTTCCTGAATCTGCGAGAGATTCTCGGCCAGGGTGTTGCCACGGATGATGTTCGGGGCCTGCAGGCCGTGGAAAATCATGTTCATGGTGGCGATGATATAGGGCAGCGGCTTCTTCTCCTTGCCGAAGAAGGTGTCCTCCTGCAAGGTTTTGGCATCGCTGGTGCTCTTGACGCGCTGGCTCATGTAGGTAAAGGCCTCGCACAGGAAGCCCGCCGAGCCGCAGGCAGGGTCATAAACCGTCTCGCCGATTTTGGGGTCCACAACCTTGACAATGGTGCGGATGAGGGGACGCGGCGTGTAGTACTCGCCGCCGTTGCGCCCGGCATTGCCCATCTTGGCGATTTTGGACTCATAGAGGACGGTCATCTCGTGCTTGTCCTCGGCGCTCTGGAAATGGAGCTGGTCGATGAGGTTGATGACCTCGCGCAGGTTGTAGCCCGAGGTGATCTTGTTCTTCAATTCGGCAAAAATCTCGCCTATCTTGTATTCCAGCGTCTTGGCACTGGTGGCCGTGTTCTGGAACTCTCGCAGCGTGGGAAACAACTTGCCATCGACAAAGGCGGTCAGGTCGGGACCCGTCATGGCATTGACCGTGTCGGGGGTGCCGTCGGCCTTCTTGGGGGCGGCCCACTGACTCCAACGCATGTAGCCCGTCAGGATGGGCTTGTAGTCCTTGCCCGACAGCAGGGCCTTGTCCTCGCGCTCACGGTCGAGGTCATCCAGGTATTTGAGGAAAAGCAGCCAGGAGGTCTGCTCGATGTAATCCAGCTCGGTGGAGCATCCCGCCTCGTTGCGCAGGATATTGTCTATCGCGTTGAATGTCGATTCGTACTGCATTTCTTGTAAATTTTTGTGATGGCAAAAATACAACAAAATCTCTGATTTTGTATCAACCATCCCCATCAATTTTGAATTAATTCTCATGCGCAACCCCCAAAGAACAAAAAAGAGCGCGCATGCACCTTAGCTAAATTAGCGTAATTAGTAGTTTAAAGAAAGAACGCGTCAGCATCAGAAAGTTCAGACTATTCAGTTGTTACAAAAAAGGTTGTTATAGTTGTTCAAGTTTCCCCTAAAGAACGCGTCAGCCCATTCGTTAAATTCGATTAATTCGTAGGCAATAAAAAAGAGCGCGGATGCCAACCTAAAGCCTAAAACCTAACGCCTAATGCCTAAAAAATCTTTTCATCATGGTGTGACCATCCCTGTGTTTCGTACCTTTGCACTGGAGGTCTTTGAAATGCTTTTAAGATTCTTTATCAATCCCGCACCACCCCCTTTTGTTTTGCGACAAACAAAACAAATGCTGAAAATCAACAGTTTGCAAAAATGGAGGCAAAACCACCCCATTGCTTTTTGACGGAAATAGCGGCTCAACTGTTCATAAAAGTTGTTCAAGTTGAAGTTAAGTTGTCTGTGTTGTTTGAAAAAGAATGCGCCAGCCAACTAGAAACTAGGGACTAGAAACTTAGGACTAAGGACTAACAACTAGAAACTAAGGACTAGGGACTAAGGACTAAAAACTTTTTACTATCTTTGTGGCTAGAAACAAATTATTATCGCCTGTATGAAAACGAGTCGCTTCCTACCCTTCTGCATCTTGATGATGCTGTTATCTTTTAGCGTGTCCGCTCATGCCGGGCGGTATGTGGAGGATTCGGTGAAGGTGGATGGTTATATGAGGCAGTTCGTGATGTATCTGCCGGATGGGGTGCAGAATGATGCGCCGCTGGTGTTTGTCTTGCATGGCTACGGGGCGGGCATCTGGCGCGAAAATATCATGATCGGGCCCGCCGACCGTCACGGGTTTGCCGTGTGTATTCCGCAAGGGCTGAAAGACCCTCAGGGTGAGCCCAGCTGGAATGTGGGTTATCCTTTCCAGCAGGGTTGGAAGGTGAATGACGTGAAGGCGTTATGCGAAATGGCCCGTTATGTGCAGAAGCGCTATCGCCTGAGCCGAGTGAATACCTTCCTGACGGGGATGTCTAACGGTGGCGAGATGTGCTACCTGATGGCTTACAGTGAGCAATACACCTTCAGGGCGGTAGCGCCCATCGCGGGGCTGACGATGGCATGGATGTATGAGCAGCTGGAGGCATTGCGTCCCATCCCCTTGATGGAAATCCACGGCACCGAGGACCGCGTGTCGGAGTGGACGGGCGACCTGGAGGACAAGGGCGGCTGGGGCGCCTATCTGCCCGTGCCCGTCGCCATCGGCTATTGGGTGGCGAAGGACCGCTGCACCCATGAGGAGACGGAGCGCGTCGAGAGCCTGAAGGGCGAGAAGGGGCATCCCATCGTCAAGCACCGCTATCGGGGTGGCCGCACGACAGGCTGCGACGTATGGCTCTACGAGGTCATCGGCGCTGGACATTCCTGGCACACCGACGACATCGACACGGGCGAGGAAATCTGGCAGTTCTTCTCCCGCACAATAAGAAAGTAACGCCTATAACTTTTTATCGTGCTTGCGCACGAGAAATCAAACAAAATTTTTAAAATAATTAATTAAAAATGAGCCATATAAGACGATTATTTACTGTACTTATCGTGCTGGGGTTGGCGGTGGATGCTTGGGCATGGAAGCCGCTGTTCGTGGGGCATCGCGGATGCAATATCGGAGTCGAGAACACGGCCGAGGCCTACCGCAACGGCGTTGACGTGTATGGCTACGACGGCTTGGAGTGCGACGTGCGCGTGACCAAGGACGGTTTCTATGTCATCAGCCACGACGAAACCACCAACCGCGTGGGCGGCAACCTCACAGTCGCCAATGCGACCCTCGCCGAACTGCAGGCCGAGCAATATACCCAGACCCGAGGCGGTGTGACCTACACGGGCCACATCTGCACCGTCGATGAGTATCTCGCCATCTGCGTCGAGAAAGGTGTATTTCCCGTCATCGAACTGAAGTGGACCACGGGCATCAACAACAACGACATGAGCAAGTTTGAGGGGCTGGCCCATCTGGTCATCGACCGTGGACTTACCGAAAAGGTCATCTTCCTCACGTCGATGAAGAAGTCCCAGGAGTATATCGCAGAGAACTATCCCCAATTCACCCGCCAATGGCTATGCAACGCCAACTGGGAGGGCAACGAGGAGTGGTGCCGGCAATACGGTCTGCACCCCAGCATCTCCGCGGGCAACTTCGACGCCAATACAGTGAAGACGTTCCATGCCATGGGGCTGAACGTGGCCATGTGGACTGTAGATACCAAGGCGAACTACCTGAAGTATGGCAACATGGGGGTCTATATGATGACCTGCAATTCGCTTAAGCCCAGCGAGATGCCCGAACTCGAAGAAATCGATTGGGGCACTGGAGGACTAGAGCAGCCCACGGAGGCCAACGTCACCATCGACGCCATTGACTACTACACGGCCACAGGCAGATGCGTAAATAAGAACAGCGCCTCAAACGGTCTATACATCGCCGTCAAGCACCTCAGCAACGGCACCCTTGTCACCGATAAATATTTTGATTTCTAACGATTTAAAAGATACATTACAATGAAAAAACTAATTTTATGTCTTATGGCGATATTGGGAGTGATGAGCTTGTCGGCTCAGGAGGTGTATGAGAACGAGGTGATTAACAACATCATGGCGCGGCGGTCGGTGCGGCAGTATCTGGACAGGCCAGTGGAGCATGAGAAGTTGGCGGTCGTGGTGAAGGCGGGCATCAATGCGCCCAGCGGCATGAACCGTCAGCCGTGGATTATCCGCGTGGTGGAAGACCAGCAGCTGATTGCCGATGTAAACGAGGTATTCATAAAGGAGAATCCCGAGCAGGTGAAGCGTGACCCGAACTTCAAGAACATGTTCCGCAATGCGCCGAACCTGATTTGCGTATGCACGCCCGCCAAGGGTGGTGGCGAACTGGATGCCGGTCTGCTAGGCGAGAATATGATGCTGGCAGCGCAATCGCTGGGATTGGGCACATGTTGCCTGGCTGGTCCAGTGCGCTTCCTCTTGTCGAATGAGAAGTGCAAGTTCTTCCTAGATCGTCTCGACATCCCTGAGGATTACAAGTTGAATTACATCATTGCCATCGGCTATCCCGACGAACAACCCGAGGCCAAGCCCCGTGACGAGTCGAAAGTGAAGTACATCCAATAGAATCTTTTATCTTATTTGTATTTGATTTTTTGATTTCTTGCCCGCAGGGCAATCCTCAAAGATTGAACGATGAATAAAGCGCAGATTACAAGAATACGGCAGATGGAGCGGCGGCTTGATCGGGCGGCTGCGGCCGTGAAGCGGCTCGAAGCGGCGCTTGACAAGTGGGAAGCGGCCCAGGAGGCCATCGCCGCGCTTGATGAATACTATGGCAGCGATGTGTGGCGGCAGGATTTTGCTGATGATGAGGCGGGCCTCCTGCCCCAAGACCTGAAACGCGGAGTTCTCAGCGAAGATGGCATCTGGAACCTCCTCACCGACGTCAATGAGCTGAATCATCGGCTCAAAGAGATGGCTAAAAATAAAAAATGACTATGACACTGTTAGAAGCGATTAGGGCCAGGCATAGCGTGAGGGCATATAAGGAGCAGCCGCTGAGTGACACGGATGCCCGTGCGCTGCAAGAGAAAATCGCCGAGGTGAACCACGAGGGGCGGTTGCATATCCAGTTGATACAGAATGAGCCGAAGGCGTTTTTGGGTCCGTTTGCGAGATACGGCAAATTCCGTGGGGTGACCAACTACCTCGTTATGGCTGGCGTGAAGGCCGACGACCTAGACGACCGCATCGGCTATTATGGTGAACAGCTGGTGTTGTTTGCCCAGACGCTGGGGATAAACACATGCTGGGTGGGGCTCAGCTACACGAAGATACCAGGGACGTATGTGCTTAACGAGGGCGAGGTCATCCAAGCCTATATCTCCATCGGCTATGGCGAGACCCAAGGGGTTACGCATAAGATCAAGCGCATCGACCAGGTGAGCAACGTCAACGAGAACTCTCCCAAGTGGTTCCGCCGCGGGGTCGAGGCCGCACTGCTAGCGCCCACAGCCATCAACCAGCAGAAGTTCTATTTTGAACTCCAGCCCATCGAAGAGGGACAGCTGCCTCGCGTACTTGCCAAGCGCCACTTCTCCCTCGTCGGCTACACCCAGATGGACTTGGGTATTGCCAAGTATCACTTTGAAATAGGTGCCGGAAAAGATAATTTCCAATGGGTGTGAAAAGAACAGTAATCATGAATAGACCGAACCCGAATGAGGCGTTTCCGAATCCGAAGATTCCGAGCCTGTGCTATATCAAGAATGTTGTGAAGAATCCTAACATCATCGTTGGGGATTACACTTACTATGATGACGTGGATGGTGCCGAGCAATTCGAGAAGCATGTCACCCATCACTACTCTTTCATTGGTGACAAGCTGATTATCGGTAAGTTCTGTGCCATCGCTCGGGGAGTGGAGTTTGTGATGAACGGCGCCAACCACAGGATGGATTGCGTGACGACCTACCCATTTTACATCATGGGCGGTGACTGGGGCTCGGCGATCGCTCCAGTCAAAGAAGAATTGCCACTGAAAGGGGATACGGTCGTTGGCAATGACGTATGGATCGGCCAGAATGTGACTGTTATGCCTGGTGTACACATCGGCGACGGGGCCATCATCGGAACCAACTCGGTTGTGGCGAGTGATATCCCGCCCTACGCCATCGCTGTGGGCAATCCCTGCCGTGTGATCAAGAAGCGCTTTGACGACGAACTGATAGAATTGTTACTCCAATTCAAATGGTGGGACAAGAACATCGAGGAAATAGAAGCTCTGATGCCTATCCTCGCTTGTCGTGATTTGGGAAAAGTCAAAAAGGAAATCAAGGCCAGGCTATGATTATATTGATTACGGGGGCATCCCACACGGGGAAGACGCTGCTTGCCCAGCGGATGCTTGAAAAACATCATTTCCCGTGCTTTTCCATCGATCACCTGAAGATGGGTCTGATTAGAAGCGGCAATACAGACCTCACACCCGAAGATGACGACGAACTGACGGCTTACCTGTGGCCCATCATCAGGGAGATGATAAAAACCGCTATCGAGAATGAGCAGAACCTGATTGTGGAAGGCTGCTACATCCCGCTGGATTGGAGGCAAGACTTCGATGAACAATACCTGCCGTCAATCCGTTTCATCTGTCTGGCCATGACCAATGAGTTTATCGATGTCCATTTCGATGAAATCATGGAACACGCATCAGATATTGAATCCCGACTGGACGACTCATCGTGCACAAAACAGAGCCTCAAGGCCGACAATCAGGTCTTTATCAAGGGCTGCCAGGAAAATGGCGAACAGGTGACTCTTATCGACAATGATTTTGAACTATCGCTGAAAGATATCCTGAATAAGTTCTAATTACACTTTTGCGCCATGCATGGCGTAACGCATGGTTATGATTTCCTGCACATTACTGATAAATGCGGTGATGCCAAAGGTCATCAGTAATGAAATGGCAGCGACAGCAATAAATCTGGAGTTCTCGCTAAGCCATTGCAGAACAGCTATTTGTGAGTCAAATGTGAAGACAGGGGCAGTCATTGGCGCTGACAGAATGTATGCTATAGCAATAGCTCCACTAATGATTCCCGCCACGAATGCCACGACCATCGCAATCTTGTAACGACGTATTGTTGCCTCTTGGTGCTGCTTGATATATTCAACGGCATCCAAGCGTTTAGTGAGCAATGCCATAAAGGCGTCACTGTCATCGAAATGTGGCTTATGGGCGAGGAAGAGTTCCTCAAGTGCTTTATCTTTGTTCATAACTGCAATTTTGCTTTAAGTTTGTCACGTCCTCGGGAGAGTTGCTGCTTGACGGCACCTTCGGTTGTATCGGTGATTGCGGCAATCTCCTTGATGCTGTATCCGTTCAGGTAGAAGAGCGTGATGGCAGAGCGCTCCTTGGGCGGCAGGGTGCGCAGGGCGAGGTAGAGGTCCTGATGCTCGAAGCTGGAATCGGCTGCTGTGCCGCCGATGAGCGTCCTCGCCTCGTCGATGCTGTCCATCGTTCGGCAACTCGCCTTGTGGTTGAGGAAAGTGTTGTGGGCGATCTTGAAAAGCCACGATCGGAATTTCCCTTTATTCTGATAGCCCGCCAACGAGAGGTAAGCCTTGACCAGGGCATCCTGAGCCAGGTCGTCGGCATCGTCCTTCTTGCCGCAGCACAAGGCAAGCAAGAAACCTCGCAGGGCCTCTTGCTCACGCTCCACCTGTGCTATGAAAACTTCGCGGGTCACGGATCATTCTTGTTCGGTCATTCTTTTCTCCTCGGCCTCTATCTCCTTGGCGAGCATCTTTTTGCCTACGCCGTAGTTAATCAGGAAGGCGATACCCACGCCGAGCGAAATCAGTCCGAAGCATACGGAAGTCATGGGATCGTCAGTGCCTCCTATTCCACTTGCTCCAAGATATACGCCAAACCCTATCAACCCGAGGCCAAGCAGAGTAGTGAGGCAGCCCCACAGCAGTTTCGTGAGCAGTTTCTCCTTGAGCAGTTTTCCCTTGGTAGAAATCTTCTTGAGCAGTTCCTCGATGTCCATGTCAGGGTTCTTCTCGATGGCAGCCAGCGCAATCTGGGTGCGGGCGTTGGTCTCGTTCATTCGGCGACGTACCATCAACCAAATTATCATGATGGGAAGAATACAACCACATGCAATCGGCACTAAAACTTCAACTAAATGTTCCATTTTCTTATTGATTTTTGACGTTACACATTTGTTATCTGAACCAGTTCCCTCGCTTGAGCTCGGGTTCTGCGGGCTGCGCCTCAGCAATCACATGCGCGCTTGAATTGCATTCGGTTTGCACCGCAGTTCACTCATATAACAGGTCAAGAAAGCAAAAGGTTACATTAGTGGTGTGATTTTTTCAAAAATTTAGAGTAGGCCGCGGATGAAGGCGGTCATCATGGGGGTGTGGCGGCGGACGGCGCGGTAGAGGGTGAGTTGGTTGCGGGTGCGATCGAGGTTGTGGGTCGGATATTTGATTTTATAGTAGGTGTCGCCGTTGATGTAGTCGGTGAGGAAGCGCACGCACTGCATGAAGGGGAAGAGCGCAACGGCATAGGGAAGCATCTCGATTTCGATGGGCGTGAGGAAGTCGCGGGCCGACTCCAGATAACCTGTTGTGAAAGACTTGAAGATGGCTTCGTTGAATCCCACGTGTGACAAGTCGGGGTCGTCCTCGGCGGTGAAGTTGGCGCCAGTGCGCAGAAAGTCGCCGTAGTCCGAGAAAATGAACGACGGCATCACCGTGTCGAGGTCGATGACGCAAAGCACTTGGCCCTGTTGATCGAACAGCATGTTGTTGACTTTGGTGTCGCAATGACAGATGCGCTTGGGAAGTTTGCCCTCGCGGTAGAGGCGTTCGGCCTGACACATTTCGTCGGCGTCATGTTCCAGTTCGAGGACGATGTCGCGCACCTCGTCAAGGCGACCAGAGGCATCGTTCGCTACGGCCTCGCGCAACTGCCTCATGCGCAGCTCTATGTTGTGGAAGTCAGGGATGGTTTCGCCCAACTGTTCGGGGACATCCACCAGCATCTTCTCGAAGTTGCCGAAGGCCTTGCCGCAATCGTAGGCACTCGTGGGGGTGACAGACTCGTGGGTGACCGAATCGGGAATATAGACCATCACACGCCAGTAACGTTCGGCCTCGTCACGGTAATAGGTCTTTCCGTCCTTAGCCTTGACAAACTGCAGCACACGGCGGTCAATGTCGGCGGCACCTGCGGCTTCCAGCTTGCAGCGGATGTGGGCGGTCACCACTTCAATGTTGTGCTGCAGCAGGTCCACATCCTGGAAAATGGCATTGTTGATGCGCTGGAGCACATAGTCGTCTTCCCCGTCGGTTATCACGTGGTAGGTGTCGTTGATGAGTCCGTTGCCCAAGGGCTTGACTTCCTTGACGGTGTCGTTGATTGCGAATTGTACCAGAATGCCGGCGGTGTCAATCGTATTCATAGAAGTTTTAAATTGTTGGTTATATTCACCTATTTTTTATCGCGCTTTGCGCGAGAAATTAAGCAAAATTCAAATAAAAAATTAAGCAAAATATGTGTTTAATTTTATTTATAATTTTGTTTAATTTCTCGGCCGCAGGCCGATTAAAAAACTTCGTGGTAGAAACTGTCACTAATCAGCGACTTTTTCCCAGTATTTGGCGCCGCGGGCCTTCAGCTGCTCGGTGAAGGCGCTGGCGGCAGCCCGTGTGGCGGCCTCTTCCTCAGGAGAAGCCAGGGCATGGCGGTAACCTTTGGTTTTATTCCACTCGCCTCGGGTGAAATCAGGCACCTGCACGGGCAGGTTGCCATTGTCCATCGAGATGCTGCCTAGTTCAGCGAGGCAACACCACTCGGCCAGGTCATAGACGTCGATGTCGAGGGGCAGTCCGTTTTGCAGGCAATAAACCAGGCGCGAGTCCATGATGAAGTCCATGCCACCGTGTCCGCCCACTTCCCTAGCCTCTTCGCCATAGCGAAGCACGAGGGGTGAGGTGAATGAGTTCAGGAGCGCCTCGGTGTCTTCCTTGTTCAGGTAGGAGTGGCCCGTGTAATCCTTGCTGACAGTTATTCCGGCTTTGGTCATCTCGTCTTTGGCCAAGGCATAGCCCTGGACGGGGTATTTGTTGACAAAACCCTTGGTGCCCGTGAGCTGGTACATGCGGTTATAGGGCTGCGGTGTCATCACGTTGTGGTGCACCTCGATGACCTTGCCGTTCTCGGTCGAGATAAGTGTGGTAGTATGATCGCCGTTCCTGAAGTTCGGGCAATCCTCGCCAGTGCGATCCTTAACCAGTTCCTTTCCGTTGAAGGAGCGGGTATCCATCGCCACAAGGGTTTTCATGCGGTCGCCGCGGTGGATGTTCAACACTTGGGCAATGGGGCCGAGACCATGGGTGGGATACACATCGCCGCGGAATTTGCTGTTATAGTCCAGGCGCCAACCCAGTTTGTCGTCGGCACCACGTTTCCAATACTCGTCCCAATAGGGCGAGAGCTCGTGGCGATAGGCTCCTTGCACATAGATAACCTCGCCCAACAGGCCCTGCTGCGCCATGTGGAGCGAATTGAGTTCGAAGAAGTCGTAGCAGCAGTTCTCGAGCATCATCACGTGCAAGCGTTTACTCTCGCTCAGATTGATGAGCGACCAAATTTCAGTCATATTCATCGCCGAGGGCACCTCGATGGCGACATGGTGACCGTGCTCTAGGGCCTCCCGAGCCACCAGATAGTGGTGGATCCAGTCGGTGGCGATATACACGACATCGATGTCGGCGCGGCGGCAGAGGTCCTTGTAGCCATCTTCCCCGTAATAGACGTCAGCGGCGGGCATGGAAGCCTTTTTCAGGATTTCTTGGCAGGCCTCTGCGCGGTCGCGCTCATGGTCGCACAAGGCCTTCACCTCGATACCAGGGATGTGTGTCCAGCGCTCCACCGCATCGGGGCCACGCATTCCCAAGCCGACAAACGCCACCCTGACAACAGGTATTTTAGGTACCGTGAGTCCTAATGCCGACTGCTGCCCAGCAGGTCGCTCAGGCACCTGCGTGACAATGGTTCCGTCCTGGATGGTATAGGGCCAGTTGAAAGGCGTCTGCGCCTTTATCGGCAGCAGCACGAGAGCCGCCAAAAGAAGTGAAATGATATATCGCTGCTTCATAAATGTAGATTTTGATTAGTCTCTTGATTTAGAACACAAAAATAGTCAAATAACACCAAAACGCAAAAAAATCTGTAAAAACGGGACATTTTACAGATTTCGAGTTCGTCATTCTCTAACTAGCGGCCTCAGAAGAATTGGACGCAGACAGGTTTGCTGAGGAGAATGTGGTTGAGACGGTCAAGGACGAGGTGGATGAAGATTCCGGCTAGTGCTCTATCATTCGCTAGAACAGATAGCGGTCTTTTAAGTAATTGACCCAATTACTGCCATCTTGGTCGGTATAGTTCTTTTCCATCAGTTTGAACAGTTCTTCAAAGGTTATTGCCGTCCATGACTTCTTTCCTTCTGGCCCAAGCCAATGTCGGTAGTATTCCACCGCTCCCACATGTTTCTCATCGCCATGGAAATGAACATTTCCCTTAGGGTATAGATGCAAGGACAGGAAATGATTGATATCCTTGTGTTGCACCATGTGCTTATGAAATCACTGAAGTTTCTTATTGTTGTGCTGACTGCTATGGTGGCAGGGTCGGCACCAGCAGGCGTCAGGAGCGATGCCCAAATGCGTTCGGAGGCAAATCGTGTCCTCAAGTCCTCGCGGCTGCTTGAACAGGTGGCCTATTATCCCGGAATGGCGCTCTATCGCCAAGCAGGCGGCGGTTTTGCTATCGTCTCCAGCGATGACAATGAGCCAGCTGTTTTGGCTTATTCTCCCAATAGCACATTGAATCTGTCGGATGACAATCCAGGGTTCAATTGGTGGCTGAACGCTACCAGGAAAGTGATGCTCCAGCAACAGCCTCAACGTGAAACCACCAAGCCCGATCCTAACCGTTTTCCCACTTCGGTTCAACCTCTGTTGACTACCACATGGGGCCAGCGGGAGCCCTTCAAATTCATGTGTCCGTTTGACTCTTATGTCTCAGACTTCAGCCTATATGGCACCTACACTCCCGATGCGGGTCACTATCCCGTGGGATGCGGTCCCCTGGCGATGGCCCAGTACATGTATTACTACAAGTTCCCCAAGCATGGTAAGGGGGAGGAATCGGTGACGGTGAAGTATGATCAGGGCGATGTGACCGTTCATGTCGACTTTGAGCAGGCCACCTACGATTGGGATAACATGATTGATGATTATCAAGGTGAATACACCCTCGAGCAAGGAATGGCAGTTGCTCAGTTATGTTATCATTGCGGGGTCGCGTCCAGAACAACATGGAATTGGCTGGGCGGTGGCACAACCGACGAACGCTTGGTCGAGGCTTTCACCAAGCACTTCAACTACAACGACACGGCCCATTATGTTCCTAGGACGCGCTATGACGAGCCCAAGTGGATGGAGATGATCTACAGCATGTTGTCCTCGGGCAACCCGATTTTATATTCGGCCAAAGACATCAATATCGTTGAGGGTATCCTGGCTGGACATAATTTCATCATCGACGGCTATGACGAGAACGGACTTGTTCATGTCAATTGGGGGTGGTATGGATTGGAAAACGGTTACTTTGATGTCGCCTTGCTCAACGTGCTCCAGTACACCTATGATGACTGGCAGGCGATGTATGTGGGTCTATATCCCAACCGTGAACAGCTTCTCGGTGATGTCAACGGTGACGGCAAGATCGGCATCGATGACGTCACTACTCTCATCGACATCCTGTTGGCAGGGACTTCAGCTGGTATCAATCAGGCCGACGTGAATGCCGATGGCCGCCTCAGCATCGATGACTTAACTAGCCTCATCGACTACTTGCTGACTGGGAACTGGAATTAACTGAACAGCCGCCTTGCGGCCGAGTAACAATAAACGAGGAGGGAGATGTGATGGTCTTCCTCCTCGTTTGTACCAAATTCCAGGTGTGAACTATTGATACAATTTCACTAACACCTTCGATGTTTTCCTAGAAATCAACCTGACCACTCCATTCTTTGTGAGGCAGTTAGGATGAACTTTTACTCTATCGGTATCTGAATAATAGAAAGCCATTTCTCAGGGTCTTCCTGGTTCCAGGCTCCGTCGATGTAGCATGTGCGGTGCTGGCCGACGGGCTTCATGCCGTGCTCCTCGATGTAGCGGAAAGCCTCGGTGAACGACTCGTAGAAGCGTTCGTAGGGTCCAATGTGCTTCATGCAGAGTGCACGGGGGACGGCGGGCAGGCGTTTGAACTGGATGATGGCGCTGTCCTCGCCCATCTCCTCCACCTGTTCACAATACTCGATGTCGATGTCCGTTGGTGTGTACTCCTTGTTGTGCTCCACGGTGAAGCAGTAGCCAGGCGGTGGACACTTGCAACCGAGGCGCTGCATTTCGGGGCCGATCTTCTCGACACACAGCGGACCTAGGGCGGCGTAGTTGGGGATGACTTCACGATGGCTAGCCACGATGATTTCGGGCAGCGATTGAATGCTGAATTTTTCCATTGTCTTCATTTCTTTGCGAGCGTTCCTCCAGTCGAGCAGCTGGTTGCGACGGGCTATCAGTGCCTTCAGCTGTGCCTCCGTTTCCTTGATTTTCTCAGTCAATTGCCGGATGCTTGGGATATGCGAGTTGTCCTCGAACAAATCCTTGATCTCATCCAACGAAAAGCCGAGCTGTTGCATGTCACGGATGGCTTGAAGCTTCTGCATTTGGTCGATGCTGTAGTAGCGGTAGCCAGTCCACTCGTCCACCTCGTCAGGCAACAGCAGACCCTTCTGCTCGTAGTGACGTAGGGTCTTTACCGTAACCTGCATCAACTGGGAGAACTCTCCAATTTTTAACCTTGTATTCTTACCCATATCGCGCGATGTATTTGCTAAGCGATTGCGAAGTTAAGGCATGCCCTTAGGGACGAGTCAAGAGAAATGAAAAATTTAACATGGATTTAACACAACAAAGCCCTCAAAATGAGGACTTCAGCAATAGTTTATCCGAATTACTTTAAATTATTGATAATCAACTATTTGCCGATGCAGAATATGCAACTAATTGATTATCAGATATTTATATATTAAATAGTACAAATATGGTAGAGTTTTGCAGTACAACTTTCAAAGCCTTCACATTTAACACTTTTGACCAAGTTTAACGATCGAAATGAGCCAAAAACGGGGATTTTGACCATCATCTTAATCTTAACGGAATAGTTTCAAATCCATAAGCTGATCGCTCTAAAGAAACATTGCCATATACATTGGCAGCATTATCAAGTCCCGTTCTTTCCGAATGTCCTTCGAATGAAGGAGGTATCGTTGAAGGATGCGAGCCGAGAACTTCTTTTGGAATTCATCAATTGAAACATGGACATTGGATGTCGATGACTTAACTTCTATCGGGCACACTTTAGCCTTACGCGACAACAGGAAGTCTATTTCATAGTTATGCTTGCCCGATGGTGTTGGCCACGTATGGTAATACAACTTATGTCCTGCGGCTGTCAGCATCTGCGATACCACGTTCTCATATACGTAGCCCACATCTGCGTTCAGTTTGTCGCTCAACAATTTTTGGTAAATGACATTCTCTGTAAATGCATCGTCCCAGAAAGCGAGAGTGACGAACAGTCCCGTATCTCCACAATACAATTTGAACTGGTCGCGGTTGATGTGTGATGCCAAGCCTGCACTTGGGTCATTGGCGTGATAAGCCAAGTTTGCGGTCATTGAATCTTTAAGAATGGTTATCTGTTCTCTCAGACGGTCCAGTTTCCCTCCTGCAATCACGCTGCTTACCTGATAGCGAGAGGCGTTGCTGTTTAGTTGGGATGGGATAGCGTGAAACAAATCTGAGGTCTGCCCTGACGGATCCAATTCGTAGAAATCCTCATCGTAGAGGTCAAGGATGCTGCGCTTGCGCTGGTCAACAATACTCAAATCGTGTGTGTCAATGTAGTCGTTGACCGCCTGGGGCATGCCTCCAACCAAGACATACAGACGAAAATCACGCATCATTCGACGGTTGGTATCGTCACTTAGAGGACTTAGGCTGTTGAACATAGTGCGCAAGAGTGGAATGGTATCGTTGTCTCCCAATGCCCAACGGAATTCCTCATAATCCATGGGGTACATATCAAGGCGTGTCTCCTCACTGGGAATAAGAATGTTTTTCCGCTGGTTTTCCTTGCTAGCCGATTTCCCTTTACGCTTGATGCTTAACAGAGACCCAGTCTCAATATAATCGTAACGACCATCAGCCACAAGTGTTTTAATGGCTTGCCGTGCCAACGGCTGCTTCTGAATTTCATCGAAGATAATGACTGACTTGCGTGGCTTCAGATTCGTCCGATAGTTAAGTTGCAGTTGTGTGAAGATGTAGTCCAGATTGGAGACATCTTCAAACAAACGATGTGTTGCTTGCGTTGCTGTTGAGAAGTCAACTAATATGTAGCTCTCGTATTCATTACGGGCAAATACCTCGGCAACAGTGGACTTGCCGACACGCCTTGCACCCCTGATAAGAAGTGCTGTCGTTCCGTGCTGATTTTGCTTCCAACTCAGCATTTGCTCGTATATTTTGCGTCTGAAAATTCTTTCTGCCATTTTCCTCTTTGTATTATCAGGTGCAAATGTAACCATAAAATCCCAAATATCAAAGGAAAAGTGCAAATAATGCCGAAATTCTCAATGGTTGAATATCTAATATTGCCGAAATTCTCAATGGTTGAATACCGAAATATGCCGAAATTCTCAAAAAACAAATTGTATCTTGTACCAGCCTTTCAAAGTACAAATAACTACACTTTTCAATGTTTTTTCTGCTGCAAAAATTACACTTTTCAAATAATATCACCCCCAAAGCGCGGTAGAAAAATCAAAGAAAAATGCTTGGATTGAGTCTAAATAAGAAGCTTAAAGTATTGACAATGAATAGGATAACTTTTTGACGGGATGCGTCTACTTTCTTTTCAAAAAGTTTTAACATATTGATTATCAGTATATTATTTTCCGATGCAGAATGTGCAACTTATTGATTATCAAATAGTTACCAACTAAACGGTACAAATGTGGTAGAGTTTTGAAGTACAACTTTCAAAGCCTTTACATTTAACACTTTTGACTTAGTTTAACGGTCATTTTGCCTTTAACACTGACTAAATAGCAAACAGGTATTCCATGATCGACACATACTTTGAGTTGTCGATGTGCATTTGTAACAATCAGAAAATGCATGCTGGCTCATCTGTCTGAGGTGAAAGCAAGTCCACTATATTGAACTCTTTACTCTTAAACGAACGTATACCGCTTTTTTATACTCGCTCGTCCTCACCGCATGATTTATTACCTATAGGTCTTAATTATACCAGCCCCAGCTTACTAAAGAATACCTGATTCCTCATTTTTGCATCTGAGATAACTTTTTTATAACTCTTAATCTCAATATAGGCATTAAAATCCTTCAAGTAACCAAAGTAGCCTTCATTATCAGGAGATATAGATAAGCTACCAGCCATTCTGGCAAATTCTCTTATTTTCGCCTCAAGGTCGCACACAATGTAAATATATACTGGAGTGCGATTGGTATCAACGTCCACTTTTTCAATACCATCGGGCATTTCATATTTACCATCCAAAATTTTTTGGGCATAACGAAGTGCTTGATTGATAGGATTCTCATTATCCGGGTAATTCGTACGCTTTGGGCGTTTAAACTCTACAATTGCAATAGGTGAGGTAATAACATTCTCTCCATTGCGGAAAAACTTGCCTTCTTCATAGAACAATGCCAGGTCTGGCTCTTTATGATCCACCTTGGAAATAACCTTATCAGAAGCTATGAATTGCGTGAAATTAAATCTTTCATCAAGTAGCCATAAATTATTAGTATCATAATCAACTTCACGATCTGTCTTAATCATAGGGAAGAACAAATTATGCATCTCACTCTCTTTGTGAGGCTTGCCACTTTCCATTCTCTTTCTTAACTCGTCATACAACTCTATAACCTTCTTGCGCTGACATACATAATGAGCCAAATCGTTCTTTTGGCTTTCTGTAACAAGTTCAAGAATTTCATTCACATCCTCTTCGATCTGGGATGTATCATCAATGGTATCCTTCTCACTTTTTTCCATAAATTCTTTAATAGCCGTTCGAGCTCGCATTTCTTTATCAAACTTTATTTTTTGGAAACGCATTTCCAAATCAAAGTTGGTAATACCAACAGGAATAGAGTCCATATCCACATCCTTGAGCAGTGTCTTGTTCCAAGGTGCTTGTGAGAAAACATAATGCTTTACGGTCTCTTTCTTCCTGTTGAATCTCTCTTGAATGTCTACAGAGAATAGTTTCTTGGCTATAGTTGAAGCCTCTTTATAAATTATCTTTTCAGATAGTTCATAAAAAGCATTTTCGTTTTCTTTATCGAAATAAAAACCATCCCTTTCCACCGTCACGTTATCATTTAAGTAGCTTCCTTGAACATACACCTTTACCATGTAATTCTTTTGCACTCCATCTTCCGTTAGCTCGCTCATTGTTTCTTTAAACTCTGGCACAAAAGTATGAAGGGACGCATCCGTAACCTCTCTCTGGTTCGCGGTAAGACAGATCTTATTTGTAATGGCGGAATAGTATATCTTGTATACCTTAACAGTGAACTGATATTGATGATCTTTTCCTTGAATCTCAATAGAATGGTCATCACCAACTTGCTGAATATCGGAATTAGGACCGACATAGTTGTTGAGAATAATAGAATTTGTTCCGTCCTCTTCTTCTATAGAAATGGTAGGAGTATAAGGTCCTCCTGTGGCAAAGAATACCAATAATCTTTCTACTAGTTTTCTGGCTATTACCTCGATTCCCTTATCAAAGTCTTTGTTCTTTATGGAGGACAAATGGACTGTTGTCCCTGTTTGAAAACTATCTCCTGATAGTAATTCATTGGACTCGTTTTCAATTATCTCATTTGCATGACCAAATGAGAAAGAGCGCCTATAGAACTGGTTGCCTTTACGGTAAATACTTTCTATGGATACGTGGCTAAAGTACTTGAGAAACATGAAGCGACCAAAGCCTTTTCCCCCAATATTTATCTTTAAGTCACTACGAAAAGTATCAAACGAATCTCGATTCGCATCTGTAAAACCTTCGCCATTGTCAATAATATCAACAGAGATAATGTCTCCTTTAATAGGGTTATTATCTATCCCAAGATCTTGACTGCCATCTCTTCTTAACACGATTCTAATCTTTCCGTCAGTTCTTCTTTCGCCAATGGCATCAATGGAATTGCATACGGCTTCAATAACCGGTGTTAAACTGGTTGACCTGGTTTTGATATCACGTACTATACGATCAATATTAATTTTGCTCATAGATTATTATTTGATTAGTTAAAAAAGCCTTGGTTTTTCGTTTTCCTTCTCGGCAATCTTCACGATGGATTCCGACAAAGCTAATATATCTTTATGATACTTATTCAAGTCCTCCGGATTCTCATAATACTCTCTGCTAAATATCTTCAATAACAATTGAAGCGTTGCTTGCGAGACTAATAAAAAGTCAAACACCATTTTAGGCAATTCATTGTTCCATGTTCGGTTGGGGTCATCATAAAATTTCTTACGACTGCAGAATGAATCAAAACAACCGTCATCTCTGAAAGCTGGAACAAGTATCCACTTTTCAACATCATTGCCTCTTAAACCACAATAAAGCAAGTTATGAAAGTCAAGCGACCCATTATGAACAAGTTCATTTCGTAGTGTCTCTACTTTGACAATTGACGTAGGGCGACTAATGGCGAAATAGGTACCATCTTTTTTTAAAGAGTCTGGCAAACTCTTATAATTACCATATGTTGCATTTGCACTCAACATCTTGGGGTATTTCGTATAATCAACAGTTTTCATGCCATTCAGCTCTATGGCAACCTTTGTCATTATGTCACAGCTGGAAGCCAAATTTATAATAATAGTGTTGATAAAGGCATTAACACGCTGGGTATTCTCGTTAATGGTAAATATCACATTGTCATAATCAGAATATTGACACCTCAAAACTGGAGTCAAGATGTCATATATCTGAGTAAACATTGCCTCAACTGTATTAAAACGGTTTTGCAGAGCATTGACCAGCATTTCACAGTCGTGGTAGTATAAAAACTTATGAACAAGATAGTTGTTATTTGCTCCCACAAGTTTTTCAAAGATATTGCGCGACATAGCACTTTCTTGGCAATGGCCCGCATCTCTTATCCACCTTGGCATCAAACCTACTATTTTGTAGTAATCTATGTCAGTGAAAACATTTTTCAGAACCTCATCGTGCAATTGAACTATCAGCAGATTAATTTCAGATAGTAGTCTGTACAGTTTTTGCCCTCGTTCATCATAAAATGTAAACTTTTCAGTTTCAGGCCTCAATGGCATTGTGGCCTGTACTTTATCTACTGTTGTGGAAAACTCCTCGTGTTCACTTTTGCTGTTCATGAGTATATAATTAACATAAATTCAATGAGTAAAAATAAATGGCATATCGAGTATATATGTTACTATTGCATGATTAATCGTATTGATTATTAGTTATTTATATTTTAACGATAAAAATGTGATATAATTACCAAAACAAGTATCATAATTCTCGTTTTTAACACTTTTGACATTGTTTGACGCTCCACGAATTCAAATGAATGCACATTTAGTGAATCAGTTGTAGTTCATATATAGCATAATAGAATAGAAAAAGCGGTTGAGTCATAATCTATTCTAATATTAGTCTTTCAGGCAACCTATCGGAACAACCATTACACCGTCAGCTCGCATATAAGCATATTGTCCAACTGCCGTCAAAACCATCTTGAAAGATGGTTTTTTCATCTTTGTGGTGTCAATTTTGCTTTCCAGGTCATTTAAGTTGTTAGCACCCTCTTCAATGCGAGTTTCACCACCAAGCTTGATTTCAACCAAGCCGTAGTTACCATTTCTCAGGTGAATAACGGCATCGCATTCCAGACCACTCTTATCCCTGTAATGGAATACGTTTCCATCATTGGCTTCTGCATAAACCCGAAGGTCTCTAACACATAGGGTCTCAAAGAGAAGCCCCATTGTTTCTAAGTCGTTTAATAGGTCATTTGGCCCAATACCTAATGCTGCTATCGCAAATGATGGATCAACAAAATAGCGCGTGTCACTTGTTCGTATAGCTGTTTTGGATCGCAGATTGGGATTCCATGCCGGCATATCTTCTATTACAAAGATTTTTTTCAAAGCTTTGATATATGATACTACGGTCTCATCACTAATTCCTTCAGTCTCATTAGTCTTCATATCTTCGACTATAGTAGGTATACTGGCCATAGCTCCTTGTAAACGTGCGTAGGAGCGCATAAGTCTTTTAGCGCGGAACTCGTCTCTTCCCACACCGTCAACTCTCGAGATATCTGAACGTGTTATGGCTTCAAAATACTCTGTGGCCTGTCGAAGTGCTGCCTTTTGGGTCTTCTTGTATAATGATTGTGGCCATCCTCCACGGCAGATGACATAAGCAATGTCTTCCATCTTCAGCGAGCTGCCCCCATCAACTTTATCTGGCATGGAAAAAAGAGATTTTAGACTTACTTCGCCAGACGACTCTCCAGATTCCCAAAGGGTCATAGGGCGCATCGTAAGCCATGCGAAACGACCAGCACCAGTATGGTGTATTTTTGAATCATCGGCAGGTACTGCAGAACCGGTTAGCATGAAAAGGCCATCACCTTTTCTGTGGTCAGTTTCAAAACGAACAGCATCCCATATTTGTGGTGCGATCTGCCATTCATCAATAAGCCTTGGCGTGTCACCTTGAAGGAGGCGTTTAACATTGGTCTCTGCCAGTTGCAGGTTTTGTTGAATGCTTGCTGGGTCATCCATATAAAGGACACTTTTAGCCTGCTGTTCAGCTGTTGTCGTTTTGCCACATGCTTTAGGCCCTTCTATCAAGACGGCCCCCATTGCTTCCAATTTCTCCTCTAAAAGGATATCTGCAATTCTTTTTTTGTAGTCTGACATATCAGTTATGTTTTATTATGCACAGCAAAGGTAATCCTTTTTCCCGTAAATAAAAGGATAAATAAAGATTTATTTGGTCATTTGGCTTAATTCTGTTTGGTTATTTGGCTGGATTCCGTTTGGTCATTTGGCATTATATTATTGCACCAATAGATTCTGACAATCCTTTGGCATCAGCAAGGATTTCGGGGGACACCAATCTGCTTTTTGTTAGATTTCGCCCAGCACTTGAAGATTTTGGGCGAAATCTACAATGAAACGAGCATATTTCGTCTAAAATGGGATGCTCATTATTGAAGATTGTGTTTGAAGTTTCATTTTCTAAAGTGGCTTCAACCCATATTGATGCTCAAATCTCTGTTGAGTCTTTTGAATCGTTTGAATGGTTTTTTAAATAAACAAAAGGATTAAAATGATAAAGTGATGAACAAGAATAAACTATTTAGGCTGGGAAGTTTGAATAATTCAGTATATTTTTATTTGTACTAATTATACGAATATGAGGGTGAAATTCTATATGATTTAAGTGAATTCTGGGATAAAAGTTTGGTTAGATAGGATAAAAAGTGTACTTTTGCTATGATTTTATCTTAGTGTGCTAAAATTGTCATTGGGTAATATCTTAAATACATTTTTCAACTACTACTTTCAGACCAAAAGGGATGAGAGGATTATTTGAATTAAGATGTATAGTAAAACTCAAAAAGATGTCTCAATATAGTTTCTCATATAACTACGATTCGCTGAATGATGCGTTCAATGCAGTGAATAGGAAGGGAAAGATGCAGAAACGGTATCTTTCACTTGAATATATGGATGCAGCTCAGAAGTATCGTGAGATGAGAAAGAAACTAAATGAGATATTGAGAAAGAAAAAGGCAGAGCGTACAGAGGAAGAAACGAGCCAGATTGACTACTTGAAGCAATCGATGAAGGAGAATGCTCGGCAACAGAAAGCCTTGCTTCAAGAGCATCTTAGCAAAGTATCTTCAAGAATTTTATCAAGTAGTTTTCGTTTCAATCTTACGTCAGATGCGTCAGAGAATCCGCTGAAGCCAGTTTATTCTATTGGAGCTACAGCTGAAGAGTTTTTCGCAATGCAAGTCCTTTGCAGAAATGTGAAGAAACTGTTTAAAATATCCATGTCAAGTCGAGACGAGATACTTTCTCAGTTAAAGATGTTGTTGAGGGAGGATAAAAGCAGATTCTATATCATTAGAACGGATGTTTGTCACTGTTTCGAGTCAATACCGCATGATAAGTTGTTTGAGTATTTGGAGGGCAACAATCTGCTTGATGTAAAGAGCAAATCCCTTTTGCGCGGACTCATCCGAAAGGAGTTTGAAGTCAAGAATCTGCGCCCACTTGTGACGAGCTTACAAACTGGTATTCCAAGAGGCTGTGCAATCAGTTCGCTACTATCTGAATTCTATTTGTCCAAGATAGATGAGGAAGTTAGGCGCAGACTGCCAGGAATAGTGTTCATGGCAAGATATGTGGATGACATTATTATCGTTGTTCATCCTGATTTAGATGATGAGCATCGGTGGACATTGGATAAGTATGTCAACTCTTTAACTGATGTGTATATTAATCATGGCTTGACAATTCACACACCCATGGATGGCACGAACAAATGCTATATATATGATTCCAACGATACAAAGAATCTAAAATTCAATCTTTTAGGATATACGATACAGTCCATAAAAGGAGACAAGAATAGACAAGGTTATTTCTCTTTGTCTAAAGACAAAAAGAAAAGAATATTAAATCGAATTATCAAAACTTTTCAGAAATTTGAAAGTTTATTGGATATCGTGTCTTACGATGTTGCAGTTCATTATTTGTTTGATGCATTACATGTATTAACATGCAATATCAACCTGTATAATGCAAAGCGAGGTGTGAAGGTTGGTATATTTTACTCAAACCAATTGCTGGACAATATAAACGATTTAGAGGGGTTAGATAAGTACCTTCAATATAGATGTGGGTCAATATCATTGAAAGGTAAGGCGGGTATTGATCCGGCTAAACAGCCACAGATTGAAGCTACCCTAAAGAAGAAGCTTAAGCAAGTATCCTTTGTTAAAGGTTTCGCAATGCCTCATAAGCGATATAAGGTAAAGAAAAACAGGCTGCAAATGATTAAACAATCGTGGGTATGAGAAAGAGAAAGAAGATAAAGCTAAGTTATAGTAAAGAAAGAGTTCTCTTTTCTGATGTCCTGCCCTACGAGTGCCCTATAATATTCTCAAACAGATACTTGTATCGTTTTTTTGCAAAGTATTTATGGATTGGGGAACATCAAAAGGTTGGTAACACCACGTGGAATGTCTTGAAACAATCTAAACGTTTGGGTGAAAAGAATGCAAATGCTTTTGCTGCATTGCTTTTTGGGTGTTATGAGCAAGGCAAGCAAATCAGCGATTTGAAGCACAAGAATAATGCTCTGTTCTATCCTTTTCAATTCAATATTGCTCACAAGAAGAATAAGAACAGAACACTGTCAATTATACATCCTTACAACCAATGGCAGGTAGTTGAGTTTTATGATCAGTATAAATATTCCATTCTCTATCTTTGCAATCAAAGTAAATACTCTATTCGCAAACCAAGGAAGATTGCGCAATACTTTTACTATAGAGACCGACTCCATCGGAAACTGTTGGGACATGAAAGTGACAAAGTTGAATTGTTCTTCAATGAATATGAGAACTTGAAAACTTACTTCAGTTACGAGAGGTACTCAAATATATACAAGTTCTATGAGGACTACAGATACCAACGAGCAGAAAAGAAATTCAAACATCTTGTAAAGTTTGACCTACAGAGCTGTTTCGATAGTATTTATACCCATACCATAAGCTGGGCAACCGCAGGAGGGGCGGACAAGGTAAAGATTCTCCCTGGATTTCATGGTTCTTGGGTCGGCGATGCATTTGACAATCTAATGCAGTCGGTTAATGCTCGTGAAACGAATGGTATAGTAATAGGTCCGGAGTTCTCTCGAATCTTTGCAGAGATTATTCTTCAGTATATTGACCAAAAGGTTGAGCAGGAACTATTGGAAGAAGAAAAGCTTTGTCTGAGATCTAACTATGAGTGTTATCGGTATGTTGACGATTATTTCCTATTCTACAATGATGAAAAGGATAGGAATCTTTTCATGGAAATTCTAACAAAATGGCTGAATGAATTCAAATTACAGATTAGTCCGTCCAAAACAGAAGAGTTTGCAAGACCTTTTATAACAAAGGTTACAATAGCCAAACGGCAAATTGATAATTTGCTTAACAATATATTCTCGATTCCACTTTGGGAAGAAGTGGAATCAAATTTGGACAATGTGAAAGAGGATAACACTGAAGACGTAGATTCAGATAAAGATAAGGAAATACTGGATAAGAAATTCAATATATACCTGTCTGCAAATAACGTAAATACTCAAATAAAAGTAATCATAAGAGAATGCGGAATTGAATATCGAGATGTAGCAAACTTTCTGCTAGAGAAAATGAGTCAACGCCTTGATGCTTTTCTTAATCGATATGAAATGGGCTTCAAGAAGTATGAACGCTTGATGTCAAAAGATAATTCAAATAAAGATGAGGTTGAAATTCATGCACAACGGGCACAAAGAAAGCTCTCAAGTTATCTTGTGTCTCTGATTGATGTGGCGTTTTTCGTGTTCAATAGCAATAGGCAGATAAACACCACATTGAAATTGCAGAAGATAATGAATACTATCGTGATCTATGCAAAACGACATGGAGATTTTAAAACTAATCCCAAGTTTAGATTCCAAACGATAAGCAAGGATATAATTTTTAAGAAGATTCAAGATGAAATAGCCTTGGTGCTAGCTACAACAGATTCACATAGAAACACCTTGCATGAAAGTCTCTATCTATTAATATTGGCCAAAGAGCTAGGTTATGCATATCTGCTCGCACCTGAAGTTATTAAATCATTCATTGAAAAAAGTGAACTGCAGTATAACCTATTCGCATGTATTATTTTAATGTATTACTATGCGAATCACAAGTGTTATAATGAGCAGAAGACATTGTTGAAAGACGAGATTTTGAAGAAGTATCGGCTTGTTACGGAGTTGGAGCGTAAACGCAATTCAGAACTCACTATTCTAACGGCTGATATGATGACATGCCCATTTATTGATGATACTTACAAGCAAAGTCTTCTTACATTGATGGGTATTACTGAGACGGAAGACCAGCAGATGATAATGCGCTTTGCAAAGAAACAAAAGTATATCTTCACTCGCTGGACAATGTTTAATTTGAATAAGGAATTACAGGCAAAGATTTCACAGGAGGTATATTCGTAGCTTCTGTAACAGCTGTTGGTCCAACTAAACTTTCACACACATAACCTTCACGCTAGCCGAAACGACGCAGGAAGTTGCGATTTCCAAAATGGTTGGTTAGGATTGTACCAAATGTGAAATCTTGCCTTTTTTCAGACTTCTAAACATATAAGAATGGAGGTGCTGTACCTGAGATTCTTTTGACCCTCGAGGAAAAAGAATTATCTCGGGGGACAATTGGGGGCAATATCGGCTAGAATCTGCAAATATGAGCACAAGAAATAAAGCTTGATAATAGCAGTATGAAGGCGTATACTTGCGGTTTTATGTTCCTCTTTATATTTCTGCTAATAATAAAGCAATTTGTGTTTTAAGAGATTTCGATTTCATCGAGTCCTCTATTGTGTTAAACATTAATCCTTTGATATAATCAGGCTTTTCGTGCGAAATTTATTTGTATTTGGTTAGATTTCATCCGAAAGGCTTGAATTATGGGCGAAACGGCAAATATTTAGATACATTTCGCCAGAATAGGAATAATCATCAATGAAGAATCGTTTGATAACATGTATGACCGATATGAATTTCTGTCATTTTGTAGCAAGTTGACACTGGGTATTTGAAAAAGGTTGTAATTCTATAACCATTTCAAAAACATTTTATATCTTTGCCGTGTCAATCAATTACTTTTCTGTATATGAAGTATCTTAATTTAAAGAAGGCTCTGGCAGCGTGGCAAGAGATACAGCCGTTGTCAGAGAAGGACAGGGAGAGGCTTAGTCGTCGTTTCACCGTGGACTTCAACTACAACAGCAACCACCTCGAGGGTAATACGCTGACCTATGGACAGACTGAAATTCTCTTATTGTTCGGCAAGGTGATTGGCGAAGCCGACGTGCGCGACGTGCAAGAGATGACGGCGAGCAACGTGTGCTTGAGGATGATGACCGTGAAGGCCACCTTGAGGGATATGCCACTGACGCAGAACTTCATCCGTACGCTGCATAAGACTCTACTGAGGGAGGACT
>CAMZFV010000011.1 GCA_947306175.1 uncultured Prevotellaceae bacterium | reverse complement strand
ACAATATAAAGAGACATAACTGTATGAAATTCAACGTCCAAAGTAAATTATTGCTTTCTCGCCTCAACGCAGTGAGCAAAGTTGTGAGCAGCAAGAACGCCTATGCTATTCTTGACAACTTCCTGTTTGAACTTCAAAGCGATCGCCTGGTAGTGACCGGTAGCGATATGGAGACTCGTCTGACAACTAACATCGAAGTTCAGAATATTGAAGGTACAGGCAAGTTTGCACTTGATGTCAAACGAACCATCAACTCCTTGAAAGAGTTGCCCGACACTGCTTTGACCTTTGAAATCAACGACGAGACCCTTGCCGTCAAGGTGACTTACATCAATGGTTACTACGATGCTATGGCACTCAATGGTGATGAATTCCCCGAGAAGGCTGCCAACGCAACCGATGTTAAGCAGTTCACATTGCCAGCCAAGAGCATTGCTGCCGGCATCGGCCACACTTTGTTTGCTGTTGGCAACGACGATATGCATCCACAGTTCATGGGTATATTCTGGGACATCAAGCCCGACATGATTGTCTATGTCGCCAGCGACTCCCACAAGCTCGTGCGCTATCGCCAGACCGACGTGGTGCCCAACTTTGAGCGTTCATTCATCTTGCCGGCCAAGCCAGCAGCTATCCTTGCAAGCATCATCGACCGCAACAGCGAGGACAACATCAGCATTACCATCGACGAGAGCAGCGCTTCGTTTGAGAATGCCGACTTCCAGTTGTCATGCCGTTTCATCAATGGCCGTTACCCCAATTACAACTCGGTTATCCCCGAGGACAATCCTTACACCATGGCCGTTGACCGCATGACGTTGCTCAATGCCGTACGCCGTGTCGCCGTGTTTGCCAATGTTGGCGGATTGGTTCGCCTCGACCTCAGGCCCACCGAGGTTGTCCTCACGGCCCAGGATGTGGACCACTCCACTGCTGCCGAGGAGACCATCAAGTGTGAATACAACGGTGAACCCATGAATATCGGTTTCAAGAGTGCCGATGTCATTGATGTGGTGAACAACATTGACAGCGACGGTGTATTCCTCAAGTTGCTCGATCCCGCCCGTGCCGGTGTATTCATTCCTAGCGAGCAGAAGGCCGGTGAAGACCTCATCGTGCTCCAGATGCCCATGATGATCTAAACCGTCCAGGTATGGAACTTAACCTGAAACGACCCTTGGTGGTCTTTGACCTGGAATCCACGGGCCTGAATATCACTGAGGACCGCATCATTGAACTTTCCTATGTCAAGGTTTTTCCTGATGGACGGGAAGAAATGAAGACTTACCGCTTCAACCCCGAGAAGGTGATCCCGCAGCAGGCCATCGACGTGCACCATATCACCAACGAGGAATTGGCTAACGAGCCCACCTTCAAGGAGCGCGCCCACGACATTGCACGCGTCTTTGAGGGATGTGATATCGCCGGGTTTAACAGCAACCACTTCGATATTCCCTTGCTGGCTCAGGAAATAAGCAAAGCCGGTGTCAACTTTGACCCCAGCCAACACAAGTTCATTGATGTGCAGACCATCTTCCACAAACGCGAAAAACGTGATCTGGAAGCCGCCTGTCAGTTCTACTGCGGCCACACGATGGAAAACCATCACTCGGCAGCCGACGATGCCCAGACCACCCTCGAAGTGCTTAAGGCCCAACTCGACCACTATGCCAACGATCCCGAGCCGCTGGTCAACGATGTGGACTTCCTGTCGCAATACTCTACCCATAACCGCAATGTTGACCTGGCTGGCCGCATCATCTATAACGAGCAGCGGGAGCCGGTCTTCAACTTCGGCAAGCACAAGGGCAAACTCGTCAAAGACGTGTTCACCAAGCTCGACCTGGGCTACTATGACTGGATGATGAAAAGCGACTTTGCCGAGAACACCAAGCAGGTTATCACTAAGTTGTACATACAGTTCAAGAAGCAATAATTGAGTCTTCAGGTCACAGTTGACAGATGTCAGCGGCATCCGCACTCAACTGAAAACTGACGACTGAAAACTGAAAACTAAAATGTTGAAAGGCAAGCACATTATCCTTGGCATCACGGGCGGTATCGCTGCCTACAAGTGTGCCACGCTCACGCGCCTGCTAGTCAAAGCGGGTGCTGAGGTGCAGGTCATTATGACACCTAACGCCAAGCAGTTCATCCAGCCCTTGACACTCTCCACGTTAAGCGGCAAGCCAGTCATCAGTGAGTTTTTCACCGCCAACACAGGCCAGTGGAACAGTCACGTTGATCTGGGATTGTGGGCCGATGCCCTCGTTATTGCTCCTGCGACAGCCTCGACCATCGGCAAGATGGCCAATGGCGTTGCCGACAACATGCTGGTAACGACCTATCTCTCGGCCAAGGCACCTGTTTTTGTTGCCCCAGCCATGGATCTTGACATGATGCGCCACCCCAGCACCCTGCGCAACCTTGACCTGTTGCGCAGTTACGGTAACCACATCATCGAGCCAGCAGCAGGCGAATTGGCCAGCCACCTGATCGGCAAGGGTCGCATGGAGGAACCTGAGAACATTGTCAAGGTCTTAGATGATTTCTTTGCTCAGGGAGAGGACTTACAGGGCAAGCATGTGCTTATCACCGCAGGGCCGACCGTCGAGAGAATCGACCCGGTGCGTTACATCAGCAATTTCTCCTCAGGTAAGATGGGATTTGCCTTGGCCGAAGAGTGTGCCAGCCGCGGGGCGCAAGTGACACTGGTCGCTGGTCCCGTCTCGCTCAAGACCGAGAATGCTGCTATCCGTCGCATCGATGTGACCACCGCAATCGAGATGCATGATGCCGTGATGCAGGCATTACCCGATAACGATGCAATCATTCTGTGTGCCGCTGTCGCTGACTACCGTGTGGAAAATGTAGCCGACAAAAAAATCAAACGTGAGAAAGATGCCGCTCCTGTCATCCAGCTCACGCCCAACCCCGATATCGCCCGTGCAGTCGGTCAGGCCAAGCGTCCCGACCAGGTTACTGTAGGCTTTGCACTGGAAACCGACAATGAGAATGTCAACGCTCAAGGCAAACTGGAACGTAAAAACCTGAATTTCATCGTTATGAACTCTTTACGTGACAAAAATGCCGGTTTTCAGGTCGATACCAACAAGGTGACCATCTTTACCGACAATGGCGAAACCATTGAAGGACAATGCAAGACCAAGAGAGAGGTCGCCCATGACATTGTTGATGTTTTACATAAGTATTTGTCGCAAAAATGAAAAAGACATTATTGCTGATGATAGTGGCACTGATGTGTGCCTTCAATGTTGTTGCCGATGACGAAGCCACCGAACTAAGTTGCGAAGTTGAGGTCAACAGCGAAAAAATCACTAACGGAAGCAAGGACGTGTTCAACGAACTCAAGCAATCAGTCACCGATTACATCAACACGACCAAGTGGACCAATGCCACTTTTGGCACCAACGAGAAAATTTACTGCAAACTCATGTTCACCCTCAGTTCGTGGGACAACTCCACAGGTGTCATGGAGGGTGATTTGCAGATTCAATCCACACGCCCCGTATTTAACAGTTCCTATACCACAACACTCATCAACTTCAAGGACAATAAGATTCGTTTCTCTTTTGAACCGGGACAGCAACTTGTATTCTCGGAGTTGGAAATGGAGGACAACCTGACAGCGATTCTCAATTTCTGGGCCTACATGATTATCGCGCTCGACTTTGACTCGTTTGAGCTCAACGGCGGTGATCCCTACTACGAGCGTGCATCCCAGATCGTCCGCTTGGCCCAGAGTTCAGGAGAGAGTGGCTGGAAGGCGTTTGAGGACAACACTAACCGCAATGCCGTGTTGAGTGCTTACTACGATAAACAGACAGCGCCCATCCGCCAGATACTTTATGATTACCACCGCATGGGCTTGGACCAGATGGCGGTCACTGTCGACAAGGGACGTGCAAACATCACACACACGCTTGAGAACCTTGCCAAGATCTATGAAGTGGCCCCCATGTCGGTTTGTCTTTCCATGTTTAAGGACGCTAAGCTTGACGAACTGATCAACATTTACAGCAAGGCCAACATGTCCGAGAAGGAAAACGTCTATGAAATGCTTTATCAAGTATTCCCCGGTGAGACGAACCGTTTGGACGAGATCAAGAAAACCACCAATTAATAGGGCTATTGCGTCCCACCCACCGAGAAATGATTAAGCAACTGCACATTTCAAACTATGCGCTCATCGACAAACTCGACATCGGTTTTGCCGATGGCTTAACTATTATCACGGGTGAGACCGGAGCCGGAAAATCCATCATCCTCAGCGCCTTGTCGCTCATCCTGGGAGAACGTGCCGATACCAAAGCCATTCGCGACACACAGAGCAAAACCATAGTCGAGGCTACCTTTGACATCAGCGGATATAAGCTGGAAAGTTTCTTTGCCGATAACGATATCGACTGGGATGAGCATGAATGCCTGTTGCGGCGCGAGCTGTCGCCCAACGGACGCTCGCGAGCGTTCATCAATGACACGCCTGTCGCTTTGACTGTACTGCGCGACTTGAGCACCCACCTGCTCGACATTCACTCCCAGCACAGCAACATGCTGTTGTCGCAACCGTCTTTCCAGTTGTCAATTTTGGACAGTATTGCCGGCAACGGAGCCTTACTCGACCAATACCGCAAAGCCTATCAGGATTATCGCAAGGCGGTTAGCCAACTTGAAAAGACACGTCAAGCGATTGAGCAGTTGCGGCAAAACGAGGATTACATCCGCTTCCAACTTAATCAGTTCCACGAACTGCAGTTGAAGCCCAATGAAGATCAGGAACTCGAAGCGCTGCAAAGTAAACTCAGCAATATCACCGCAATCAAGGAGGCCCTCTGGGCGGTTGAGAATGAACTCGATAGCGAAGAAAACAGCATACTGGAACGCCTATCGGCAATCGTCCAGCGACTGGAAGACACTGAACGTCACCTCAACGACGTTGAGGGTATGGCTGAGAGAGTGCGCACTGCGCTCATTGACCTCAAGGATATTTCCCAGAGTGTTAACAGCATTGTGGACTCGCTCAATGATGATCCGGCTGAGTTGGCACGCGTGGACGAGCGGCTCAATGCTATCTACACATTGCAGCGCAAGTACAATGCACAGGATGTAAACCAGTTGTTGGATATCCAGCACGATTATGAGCACCAACTAGGCGAGATTGAGCACAATGACGATATTCTGGAACAGCTGTCAGCACAAGTGGAATCCACACGTAAAATCGCATTAGACATCGCATCCCGGTTGTCCACTAAGCGCCATGGGGCCGCTAAGCGTTTCGGCAAGGAATTGCTGTCGCTGGCCTCTCCACTGGGGATGAAGAATATCGCATTTGACGTGGATTTCAACATGACCGAATTATCTCCTAGTGGCATCGATAGCGCTGAATTCATGATGGCCTTCAACAAGAACCAGCGCCCCATGCCCGTCAAGGAAACTGCGTCAGGCGGTGAAATCTCGAGGGTAATGCTCTGCATCAAAACCATCATCGCCCGTCACATGCAGTTGCCCAGCATCATTTTTGATGAGGTGGACACGGGCGTCAGTGGTGACATCGCCAACATGATTGGCGAGATGATGGCCGATATCGCCCGCAGTATCCAGGTCATTGCCATTACCCATCTGCCTCAAGTGGCAGCCAACGGCGATCACCACCTGCGCGTGTTCAAGACTGACACAGCTACCGAAACCCTCACCCAAGTCAAAACACTTGACGAGGAAGAGCACATCATGGAAGTGGCGCGCATGCTCAGCGGCAAGGACTTGAACCAAGCCGCCATCGACAATGCCAAATCACTCATAAATCACAAGATACATCATGATTGACAAGACCCAATACATCTACGGCATCCATGCCGTCCTCGAAGCGTTAGAAGCCTGCAAGGACATCGACAAGATATTCTTGAGCAAGACTCTGAACGACGAGACAACCAAGGAAATCTTCAACAGAACTCGTGCCTTGCGCATTCCTGTACAACGAGTACCGGTGCAGAAGATTGACCGCATTACAAGACGCAACCATCAGGGCGTGCTGGCCATGATGGCAGCTGTGTCTTATCACAGGGTGGAGGATTTGGTGCCCCAGCTGTTTGATGCAGGTGAGAACCCGTTCCTTGTCATCCTTGATGGCGTGACCGACGTGCGCAACTTCGGAGCCGTAGCCCGCACCTGCGAGTGCGCGGGCGTGAGTGCCATTGTCATCCCCGACCGCGAGAGCGTCAGCGTTAATGCCGATGCTGTCAAGACCTCGGCTGGCGCGCTCAATTACCTGCCCGTGTGCCGTGAGCACAATCTTGTGAAAGCCGTGAAACTGTTGCGGGACAGCGGTTTCAAGATTGTGGGCACAAGTGACAAGCAGCATTTGCCTTACACCGATGCCGATTACACGGGTCCGGTCGCCATCGTATTGGGTGCAGAAGACAAGGGCATATCGCCCGAAATCATGAAACTGTGCGACACTCAGGTACTCATTCCAGAGTTTGGCCACATCAATTCATTGAATGTATCGGTAGCTGGCGGTATCATGATCTATGAGGTCGTGCGACAACGCCTCAACGACAACCAGAAAGTGGATTAACCCGCCTTTTGCTTGTATGAGCCACCTTTTTTCGCTAACTTTGCAAGTTCAAACTTTCACATTATGATAAATCGAGTATTAATCAGAACAAAAGTTGTACAGAACCTGTACTCCTATATGCTGACTCGTCCTGAGTGCACATTGGCCAAAGCGCTCAAGGACCTGAACACGTGTCTCGATAAGACCTACGAGCTGTATCACTATCTGATGCGTCTGCCCGTAGAGTTGACCCACATCCAGGAGGTGCGTATCGACGAGGCCCGCAACAAGTACTTGCCCACCGAGGAGGAGCTCAACCCGAATATGAAATTTGTCAACAACCGTCTTGTTGAAGCGCTGGCCAGCAACGAGCAGTTGCAGCAGTTTGCTCAGGACCACACGGTGACATGGAACGATGACCCCATCTTTGAGCGGCTGATGCTTGACAAGGTCATCAAGAGCGACCTCTACAACGAATATATGGCCGAGGAGGAAGACAGCATGACTGCCGACAGCCTGTTGTGGCAACAACTCATCAAACAGGTGATCCTGCCCGACGAGAATATGGCCGATGCCATCGAGCAGCGTTCCCTGTTCTGGACCGAGGATGACATGGAGCTGGTTGGACAGTTCGTCTGCAAGACTTTCAGACGGATTGCCGAAGGCGAAGAGGACGTGATTCTGCCCATGTATAAAGATGAGGAAGACAGCGAATTTGCCAAGGAACTGTTCAGTGCCACTGTCACAATGATGCCCGAGAGCAATGCGCTCATCGACGAATTGCTGCAGGACAGCCGCTGGGACAAAGACCGCATCGTGCTGATGGACCGCATCATCATGTGTGCCGCCATTGCCGAGTTACGCTCGTTTGACAAGATACCCACCGCTGTGACGCTCAATGAATACATCGAGTTGGCCAAGAACTTCAGCACACCAGCCAGCGGCAAGTTTGTCAACGGTATCCTCAACAATGCCGTGAAACAGTTGCGCAAGCAGGGACTTGTTGTAAAACCCTGACATAATAAACAGTAATTAATTAATAATCATTATATTAAAACAGAGTAATTATGCTTAACACGATTTTATTGCAAGCCGGCGGTGCAGCCGGATCAGGATGGAGCAGCATGATCATGATCATTATGATCATCGCCATTTTCTACTTCTTCATCATGTATCCCCAGCAGAAGAAACAGAAAAAGATCAACTCTTTCCGCAACAGTCTCCAGAAGGGTGACAAGGTGATGACCGCTGGTGGCATTTATGGCCGCATCCGCGAAATCAAAGACAATTACGTCCTGCTGGAGATCGATAACAACGTGACGATCAGGATCGACAAAAACTCCATCTATCAGTCGATGCAGGACGTTGAGACGAAGTAATCCACTACGCCTTATTGTTGCCCCGACGTTGACAGATAGGGTTTTGGGATTTTGTGAGACAGCATGAAGATTTGGGATAAGATAAAAGCCAAAATGCAGGAGTCACCTCGTACGAGGTCGATTCTGCTGTATTTGTCGTTTGTCGGTATCTCGGCGATATTCTGGGGGTTCTTGACATTCAACAGTGACGTGCAGCTCGACATCGAGGTGCCAGTCGAGATGAGTTTGCCATCCAATGTGCATCTCCTTGGCAAGGTTCCCGATACGCTGACGGTCACTGTCAAGGACCGTGGATACCGCTTTTTCTCCTACATGTTCCACAAGAGCCCGAAACTCACACTTCGCTTCAGTGACTACAGCGACGGCAACAGCACGTTCAAAATTGATCAGAGCCATCTGAAAAAAGCGATTTCGACAGTCCTCAACAAGCACGCCAATATTGTGAGCGTCTTGCCCGAATCCATCAACATCAAGTACACCGACTTGCCGGGCAAGAAAGTGCCTGTCAAAGCCGACATCACTGTGGAACCTCGTGATGACTACGCCCTGTACGGAGCGCTTATCCAAAGCCATGACTCGGTGCTCGTATTCAGTGACGCCAAAACACTGAGCGAAATCCACGAGGTTTATACTCACCACGTGGAGGAAACGGAGCTGACCGACACCCTGAGGCGCAAAGTCGCCATCGCACCCATCAACGGAGCGGTGATTGAACCTCGGGTCATTGACATCATGGTGCCGATAGAAAAACTGGTCACTCAGAACAGAACCATCAAGATTGACGTCCGTAATGCGCCACAGGGCATCAAGATCCTGTTGTTCCCCAGCGATGTTCAGGTCACCTATCGTTCACCTCAGAGCCGCATTACCGACGAGTCGGGCATCACGGCTGTGGTTGATTACAACGAAATCAACTTCAATGGTTCCAACAAGGTCAAGGTGCAGATTGGAGAGATGCCTGCGGCCTATCAGGACGTAAAATTCTCCCATGATAGTGTGGAATACATCATTGAGAAGCATTAATCCTCATGAAGTTAATCGCTATCACAGGCGGCATAGGCAGCGGCAAGAGTGTTATTGCGCACATCGTCCAAGTAATGGGCTATCAAGTTTATGACTGTGACAGTCGAGCCAAGGCACTGATGACCGAGAGCGATGAAGTGAGAAGGCAACTCATCGAGGCGTTCGGCGATGAGACTTATCTGACTGACGGAAGGTTGAACCGTCAACACCTGAGTGCAATCGCCTTTGCCGATTCTCAGGCGCTAAGCCACCTCAACGGTATCGTCCATCCAGCCACAGCCGATGACATGAAGAGATGGGCTGACGAAAGGGCAGCACAAGGTGACGAGATAGTCTTTGTCGAGACGGCACTATTACGCACAGCTGGACTTGACCGCGTGGTGGATGACGTGTGGCACGTCACAGCCCCCGATGATGTCCGTATCGAGCGCGTTCAGGCACGCAGCGGACTTACTGCAGAGCAAGTGATGGAACGTATGGAGGCTCAACGTGACGAAGAGCGCGTTGCTCCAGATGAACAAGTCATCATCAACGACAACGTTTCCCCCCTAATTCCTCAAGTCACGCAACTACTATCCAAGTCTAACAACTAAAAACAAACAACTAATAACACAATTATGCTGAAGAAAATTTTATCGATTTCGGGACGTCCCGGACTTTACAAACTGGTATCTTACGGTAAAAACATGCTTTTGGTCGAAGGAATTACCGACGGCCATCGTTTCCCTGTTCATTCGCGTGAGCGTGTGATGTCATTGGGCGACATTTCCATCTTCACCACAGGCGAGGACTTGCCCTTGTCACAAGTGCTTGAGAATGTGGGTAAGAAGTTTGAGAATAAGGCCATCGACGCCAAGGCTTATACAGCACCTGAGAAACTCCATGAGTTCATGGACAACGTCCTTGAGAATTGGGATGCTGATCGTGTACACAATAGCGACATCAAGAAAATCATCGCTTGGTACAACGCCCTCATCGGCGCAGGCATCACCGACTTCACCACTAAGGAAGAAGAGGAAAATGCCGAAGAAGCACCCGAGCAACCCACCGAAGAAAATAAAGACTAAAACAACTAAGGACTAGGGACTAGAAACTAAAAACTTATGTCCAAATACGGCAAACAGATACTCTACCTGGCAGCGGCGATACTCTTGTCGCTGCCAGTGGTATCGTGCCGTAGTACAAGCCACAACACACACACCTACCGCCCCTACCACGAGCGCCGCAACCGCAGTGGCAATGAAAGTGCCGACAATCCCTCCGAAAAGACTGAAAAGAACAAGCCAATTCCCCAAAGCGGACATGGCCTTGTCAGTGACGAGTGGGCACGACTCGACATCAAACTCGGTCGGCGCGACAACAAGAAACTGTATAAGGAACTCAAGAAGTGGTTAGGCACTCCCTATGTCTATGCCGCCCACACCTGCGGCGAGGGCACCGACTGCTCAGGTATGGTCATGGAAGTCTATCAAGAGGTCTATGGCATCAAGGTACACCGCAATTCCGCCAAAATGCTGGAGGAGAACTGCCAGCCCATCGACCTCGATGATTTAAAGGAAGGTGACCTCGTCTTCTTTATCACCAGCAGTGACGGCCACGTATCCCACGTGGGCATTTACCTGAAAGACAACAAATTCGTTCACGCTTCTTCATCCCGCGGTGTCGCTGTCGACGACCTTCGCCAAAACTACTACGCCACCCACTTCCACACCGCTGCCCGCGTCACCACCCGCTAGAGTTTCAGGTGGCGCCAGAGGGGGTGTGGGATGCGTCGCCACAGGGCTGTCATGATGGCGTATTTCCAATCTATTACCTTAATATGGCGCTTGCTATGGATTGCTTTGACAATCTGGCGGGCAACTTTTTCGGGTTTCAGCATCATGGGATAATGAAAATCGCCTTTCAGTAGGTCTGTATCCACAAATCCTGGACGGATGTCAGTAAAGCGGATTTTCAGGCCACGGGCATTGGCCTGTTGCTCCAGCGCCTGCAGATAGACATTCTGCATCGCCTTGGTAGCCGAATAAGACGGGGCTGGCCCAAGCCCTTTAGTGCCCGCAATACTTGTAATGGCCGCGATATGCCCCTCACCTTTCTCAGCGAAGTAGCGGTAGGCCTCCCCTATCATGCGGGTAAAGCCCATGCCATTGGTATTCACGGTATCGAGTTCGATATCTGGGGTGAGTGTGCGGTTTTGCTTGCCAATGCCCGAGGCATAGAAAAACAGATCCATGCCACCCAAGCGGTCGATGAGTTCACGCAGGCGACCGGGTGCATCATCGCTGGTAGCGTCAATAGTAGCCACCTCTACCCTATCTGGTGCCATCTGTTTAAGGGCATCCAAGCGATACTCACGTCGAGCAGCGACTCCAAGACGACATCCTTCGTCCAAGAGAAGTTTCGCCACTTCCATCCCCATTCCCGAAGAAGCACCTATAATTACAACATTATACATCCGTTGCTATTTTAAAACTACTAATTACGCTAATTAAACAAAATAATTAATTCGTTAAATTCGCGTAATTCGTAGTTTGTTTTCAGTTTTTATAGTTGTTGTTGCACACTTTCCTCGTGGATAGCCTGTAACACCCGTTCGATAAAGTCCCGTGACAAGCCGTGGGTTTCTGCCTCCTCAAGGCGTGCCTTGATCATTTCTTGATAACGGTCAGGCTGCACGATGCGCAGGTTGTGAGCTTTCTTGAAACGTCCAATCTCGCGTGACACGCTCATGCGGCGCGCCAACACGGCAAGCAACTCATGGTCACAGTCATCGATCTGCTGGCGAAGGAGACCCAGTTCATCCTCAATGGGTGTACCCGAGCGCACGACCAGGCGACTGAGGATATCTTCAAGAGCGCTTGGTGTAATCTGCTGAGCGCTGTCGCTCAAGGCATGGTCAGGAGCACAATGGCTCTCAATCATCAATCCGTCAAACCCCACATCCATCGCCAGTTGACACAGCGATTCGACATACTCACGTTTACCACCGATGTGTGACGGGTCACACAGGATAGTCATGTGTGGAGCACGGCGACGCAATTCAAAGGGGATATGCCACTGCGGGTCGTTACGGTAAATGTGGGTTCCTGCTGAACTGAAACCACGGTGCACAGCACCCAAGCGGGTAATGCCAGCATTGTAGATACGCTGCAAGGCGCCAAGCCAAAGGTCTAAGTCGGGATTAACAGGATTTTTCACCAATACCGTCACATCATCATGCCCCTGTAGGGCGTCAGCAATGTCCTGAATAGCAAACGGGTTTGCTGTCGTCCGAGCTCCCACCCACAGGATATCAATTCCAGCATCGAGGGCGGCACGCACATGCTCGATGGTTGCGACCTCGGTCGCCACCGCCATCCCTGTCTCCTGTTTTACACGTTGGAGCCACTGCAAGCCACGGTCACCTACGCCCTCAAAGCCCCCAGGCATTGTGCGCGGTTTCCAGACACCAGCCCTAAACACCTTCACGCCGATACCACTCAAGGCACGGGCAGTCTCTAGTGTCTGCTGTTCAGTCTCAGCCCCACAAGGCCCAGCGATGACAATGGGCGCACCGCTCTCCAATCCAGGAAACTCAATAGGCCGTATATCCTGTAACCCAATCATTTCAATTGTCAGTTGTCGGCGGATGCCTCTCTAAACTCAAAACCCTAAACGCTAAACTGCGAGCTCCGCTCGCCTTAACAGGCTTTGAAGCTCATGTCGAGCGACTTGATGGAATGTGTCAGCGCTCCCACCGAGATGTAATCCACGCCACACTCGCCATAAGCCCTCAGCGTCTCGATGGTGATGCCACCACTGGACTCCGTCTCTACCCTGCCGTTGATGATTTCCACGGCCTTGCGGGTGTTCTCGACAGAGAAGTTGTCGAGCATTACACGGTCCACGCCTCCATGGTCGAGCACCTGCTGCAACTCGTCAAAGTTGCGTACCTCGATCTCGATTTTGAGGTTTTTGCCGTTTTCCTCGCACCACCGATGGGCATTCTCGATAGCAGGCACAATGCCGCCGGCAAAGTCCACATGGTTGTCCTTGAGCAGAATCATGTCAAACAGGCCGATACGGTGATTGCAACCGCCACCGATTTTGACTGCATCCTTCTCCAGAATACGCATTCCCGGAGTGGTCTTGCGGGTGTCAAGGACACGGGTCTTAAGCCCCTCAAGACATTTGGCATAACGGGCTGTGGTTGTGGCCACGCCGCTCATGCGCTGCATGATGTTGAGCATCAGGCGTTCGGTCTGCAATAGGGAGCGCACCTTGCCCGTCACCACAAAGGCGATGTCGCCGGGCTTCACGTGAGCACCATCCCCAATCATGACATCCATCTTCAATTCGGGGTCAAATTTCTCAAACACACGACGGGCGATTTCCACACCAGCCAGGATGCCTTCTTCTTTCACAATCAGGCGCTGGCGCCCCATCTCGTCGGCAGGGATGCAGCACAACGTGGTGGCGTCACCGTCTCCGATATCCTCAGCAAATGCCAAGTCAATCAATTCATCAATCAGTTCTTCACGAGTTTTCATATCATTTCTATTATTTGGTGATTTCAGACTACAAAATTAGGGATATTTCGGGGGAATTGCTAATTTTGTAGCTAAAATCATTAAAAACAACCAAAATGAAGATTACACTAGCCGTCATCGGCAAAACCGAAGTGGGATTTGTCCGACAAGGCATCGATGAATACGTCAAGCGGTTACGGCACTATGTGACCTTCGACATCCAGTACATAGGTGACGTCCGCAACACCCGCAACATGAGCGAGGCGCAGCAAAAAGCCGCCGAGGGCAAAGCGTTGCTCGCCACGCTCGACACCAGCGACCACGTCGTTCTGCTTGACGAACATGGCACCGAGCGCACTTCGATGGATCACAGCCAATGGCTGCAGCGTCGTATGGCCAGCGGCAGCAAGCGCCTGGTGTTTGTCGTTGGCGGCCCTTACGGCTTCTCCCAAGAGGTCTATGACCGGGCCAACGAGAAGATTTCCCTCAGCAAGATGACCTTCCCGCATGAACTGGTGCGACTCATCTTTGTTGAACAATTATATCGTGCTTTCACCATCCTGCGGCACGAGCCGTATCATCACGAATAGTTTTCCAGATAATAGATATCATCATTATGAGGAGATTATATATTATAATGATAGTCCTGTTGATGGTTGGAATGGGATTGGAAGTTCAAGGAAAGTCCTATTATAACTCGATAAGGAACAACTTCGGTGGCTTGTTCCCCCATCCAGGTATGACGATGCAGGGACGCTATAAGGCCATTGATGGCGACTTCTTGATCGAAGAGAATGCGACGATGGCAACAGCCCTCACCATCGATACGATGACCATCAACAGCACAGCCTACCGCTATCAACTGCGTCTAGCCAACCTCAACAACAAGCAGGGAAAAACAAAGTCCATCAAAAATCCCATGACGGGAGGCAAGTCCCAAATCACTGCCCCGCAATGGGGACTGGTGTTTAACCGCGACGAAGAGGGCAATTACTGTGCCGTGGTGCTGAGCTGCGACAACAGCGCCCCCTATGATGACATCACCGACCAGCGGACGATGCAGGTCTCCCTTATCCAGCGCAAAGACGGCGAGACCACACAACTGGCAACGACTGAACTAAAAAAAGGCGTATCACTGGAAGACGACATGAACATCCTTTGTGTGGATGTGGATGAACGGGGCGTGAGCGTTTCGATTGGCAAGGACGAGTTGAAGCAGGTATTGGAGGCTAATGTCATGCGCCCCATCGGTCCCGTGCAGGTGGGCTATCTTGTGGGAGCTGGCTCCCGCGTTGCCCTAGAACGTGCCGTGCTCACCATCGACAATGAGAAGCAGGTGACCACCACAACGCGGTGGACACGCGAGGCACTGGACGAATACTTTACCGCCAGCATCGACCCTGTGGAAGGTTACTGGAAGTACCTTGACCGTGATATGCAGGACGAGTGGCTGCGACTGGGTGGGCGTTACACGCTCGCCGTGGTGCGCGCCGACGACGGCTACGACCTCATCTACATTGACGGGGCCCAGGTCAAGAAGTCACTGTGGCAACCAGGCATGTTAAAAGGGCACATCGTCAAGACCATCTTCAGCGGCAACTACGATGCCACATGGATTGACTCCACCCTTGAACCCATCGACAAAGACGTGCAGGCCACCATCGAGAACGGCGTCATCCTCACCCTCAATTTTCCCGTATTCAAGAGCCAGGTGCGCTTCTCCAAAGTCCTTGATATCGAAGAGTGACCAATGACAGAACTCTAAACTCTAAACTGCGAGCTCCGCGAGCATCAATGCGGATGCCTCTCTAAACTCTAAACCCTAAACCCTAAACTTCAAGTTTCTAAAGTAGTGGCGCCACTGCTTTAGAAACTTGACAAAAAATTTGTCTATTTCAAATAAACTGACTAATTTTGCGCCCGATTTTCAACCCCCATAGGGTCGATAGCAATAATACACAATACTTTTAACTTATATAAAAATGAAAAAGATTGTTTTGATTTTTGCCGCCATGCTCGCCATGGCACAGATGAATGCAGCAGCCAATGACAATGCAGTAACCGCTAACGAGGCTCCTGTAGCAACCGTAGCCGCCGATGATGATGGCGAATCAGCTTACCAGCATCCCTTCAAGGATGATGACGAGAGCACCAAGCACTGGTCACTGACCTCCAGCGGCTTTTACGTTGGTATGGGCGTGAAGCACAACTGGGATTACATCAACAACAGCTTTGAGATCGGTATCCTCAACATAGCTGCCGTCAACTACAACAGCCTGCACGGACAGAACATTTCGCTCGGTGTGGGTATTCACCACCGTTCTTACAGCATCAAGCGCCCCAACATGCTTGTGCGTGGTGAGAACAACAGCATCGTCGGCATCGAGCAGTACCCCTCTGTGGACATTAATGAGATCAAAAACCGTTCGTCCAACCTGAATATGGTGGCCCTTCAGTTCCCCTTGATGTTCAGTCAGAAGATCGTTAAGAAACTTGACCTCACTGTTGCCGGCATCCTGAACTGGAACACCCATGCCACTGTGGACAACCACTACGAGTTGAACAAGGTGGAATATGACACCCATTTCAAGAACCTCAAGCAGAATAAGGTGAACTTTGACTTCTTGGGCAGCCTCACTTGGGATCAGTTCGGTATCTACTGCCGTTACACCCCTGGCAAGTTCTTCAAGGACGGCTATGGTCCTGAGATCAAGCAGACTTGGACCCTCGGTATTACCATAGGCCTCTAAGTCACACAGCATTTTTGCTTAAAATACCGTCTGGGAATCCCGATTATCGAGATTTCCAGATTTTTTTTGCCACTTTTTGTTACAAATGACATTACTTTGCGTTTATAAAATAGAAACGACAATCTAAAATGAAACAACCTGACCGCATCACCAACGCATTCACCGCCTTGAGAGAACAGATGCTCTCCATGGCCGAACGCATCACGGGCAACCGTGACGATGCAGCCGATGCGGTACAGGATGCCTTCGTCAAACTGTGGCAGCAGCGAGGACGATACGACAGTGCCAAACATGCCCAAGGTGCGGGAATGATGACTGTACGCACCACAAGCATTGACATGGCACGGCACAACAGCCATCGTTCGGATGTGCCCATCGAACAAGTCGCCGACACCACCGAGGAGATCACTGACAACGACCGCAGCCTGGCCTACCAGCAGGTGAGATGGATCATCGACAACGACCTGTCACACAACCAGCGCATGATTATCAACCTGCGCGAAATCGATGGGCTGGAATTTGACGACATTGCAAACCGCATGAACATGACCGCCGCCAACGTGCGAGTGGAACTAAGCCGAGCACGCAAACGCGTGAGAGAAATTTATCAAGCAAGAAGAAAGGAGAAGAACGCATGAACACTCTTCATAACATATCCAATCAAGCGGAGCTGGAGCAGCTCATCAACCGCTACTTTGACGGAGAGACCTCCATCCACGAGGAGCGGGAACTCAAGCAATGCCTAGCAGACTGTCCATGGAGCAGCGAACTCATCGACGAGGCACGCTTCACGATGGGCTATTTCGTCACCCATGGAAAAGAGCAACGCGCAACCAAGAAGAGTCATCGACGCCAAATCATCGGCATCGCTGCCAGCATCGCCATTGTGATGGGCATCGGCGCCACGATATTTTGGCAACAGAACCATGTGGACAACATGTGCATCGCCTACGTCAACGGACAAACCATTAACGACGACGACGCTGTGATGGCCATTGTCAAGAAGGATATGAACAATATGGCTGGCGCCTCCCAAATCATGATTGACCAATTGTCAAGTCTGGGAGAAGCCATTGAACTTGATAACAAATAAACAACACGACGAATATGAAACGGATAACAATCATCATCCTGACCTGCCTGCTGACCTCGATGGCTGCAATGGCACAGAAAGGCTTGAACATCAACAGCCTCTTTGATGGCAGGTTCAAGAAATCCCCTACTGCCACCGAGATCATCGTGACTGGACAGCAGGCTCAAGAAATCGGCTTGACCCTATATCACAGCCTGAGCGTGACAGACAAAAAGGATGCAGAACTCATCGAGAGTCTTGTAGCAAAAGACGGTGCGCAGGCCGTTGACAAGGAAGTGGAATACCGCAACGGGAAACTTTATTACGGGTTCTACACAATGAAACAACGCAATAAGTATCCGAACTGCTACATCTTCTACCTCAATCAGAACTTGGCGCGCAAGTCCCCTAAGAACAACGTCACGCTCATCTATATGGAAAGCTATGCTGGCCCAGAGGATATCAAGAAACTCATTCGTAAATAATAACTAATCAAAAACATAATAACAATGAAAAAGATTTTACTTTTCTTCGCAACAGTGCTTGCCGTGGCACAAGCACAGGCCACCGCCCCCGATACGGTGATCGTCATCGAACAGCCCAAACAAGTCATCATCACCGAGACGCCTTCCTGCTCCAAAGTCCAAGTCATCGCGGTTGATGAATTGGAGCGGGAATACACCTACAACTACGATTTCGAGCATGCCCCCAACGATAGTGTTCACGTCCAGCAAAGCAGAGACTATGAACTGAAATTTCCTTTCCAGAAGTCATTTTCTTCGGACAATGACAGCACGAGAAGCCACTGGACAATATTTACAAATGGCTTATACTTGGGCGGCGGAAGTTGTTCATTGCCCGAAGTGCGTACCAGCTCTGAAATAGGCTTGCTCAATGTTGCGGGTATCGAGTATGACACTCACCACGGCCAACAGTTTTCGTTTGGCGTGGGATTAAATTTTAAGAGGTATTTCTTAAAGGACAAATTCCGTTTTGTGAGGGACTTCATGACTTATTCAAACCATAATACCGAAATCATCGGTATCGGCTATTATCCTGAGGGAATCGAAAAGGACCGAAACTCTCAATTGGAGTTGCTAAGCATCCAGTTTCCGCTATTGTACAGGCAACATATCTACAAACGACTGAAATTGCTAATCGGTGGTATCATGAACTGGAATGTGAATGCTGTATGCGTCACAAACTATCAGTCATCACCTTCCCATAATGAGAAAGTCGTTTATGATATCCATCTCAAGGGATTGGAACAACAGAAACTCACCTTTGACGCATTTGGCGGCCTTTCCATAGGTTTAGTTGGCATCTATTTCCGCTATAGCCCCCAAGAGTTTTTCAAGAAAGGCTTTGGACCCGAAATCAAAAACAGCTGGACTGCAGGAGTCTCCTTATTCTTGTAATCAAACCGACATAACGTATAACTGCAAAAAAGGGAGAGCCCTCAAGGACCCTCCCTTATATTATCACACAAACGGGTTGAAGCGTTTCTCGTCGGCGACGGTGGTTGTGGGTCCGTGACCCGAGGCAATGACGGTCTCATCGGGAAGGGTGAAAATCTTCTCGCGGATGCTGTTGAGCTGTTGCGCCATATCGCCGCCCTTGAGGTCGGTACGCCCTACACTGCCGTTAAAGATGGTGTCACCACTGATGAGCAGCCCACTGTCAGGCAAGTAGAAAGCCAGTCCACCGGGGCTATGGCCTGGCACATGCAGCACCTGGATCACCTCGTCGCCCAGGGGTATCGTATCACCTTCCACCAATTGGCGGTCAAGCGTCAATGGTTCGACATCGATTTTGAGGTGGAAATATGCCACATATTCATGTAACTCCTGACCCAACGAGGCATCAAGAGCGCAGCCGCATACGTCAGCTCCAGTCTGATCGGCCAGCCAGCGTGCGCTGGTCACGTGGTCAATATGCAGATGGGTCAACAGGATGTGTTTCACGTTCAGTTTGTGCTCACCGATGAACTTGGTCACCATTTCGCGCTCTTCATCACGCATCATGCCAGGGTCAACGACCACAGCATCATGTGTAGCCTCTTCCCACAAAATATATAAATTCTCGCCAAACGGATTGACGGTCATCATAGTAGCATTCATATCATTATCTTTATCAAACTCAAACTACCAATTTCGCTAATTACACTAATGAATAAAATTCGTGAACCATTAGCTCGGCGAAGCCAAATTCGTAGTTTATTATCTATAATGGCAAATATAAGACTTTCTTGGTCTTGAAGAAATCCTCTTTGAAGTAACTCGACAATTCATCAACGAGCACTTGGTTCTTGTACTTGGCGATTTCACCGCTCAAGTCGCCGCCCTTGAGACACAGCAGTCCGTTGGGCACGGCGTTGCGGTCCTGAGGGTCAATAAAGCGCTTGACCAGAGGCACCATGTCGCCAAGGTCCATCACCGCACGGCTCACCACAAAATCAAATTTTCCCTTCACCTCCTTGACATCGCCATGCTGGAAAGTGACGTTAGTCAAGCCGATACGCTCAGCGATGTCCTGCGCCACTTTGAGTTTCTTGCCGATGCGGTCCACCAGATGGAAAGTCACCTCGGGGTAATAAATTGCCAGAGGGATGCCGGGCAGTCCCCCACCCGTCCCCAAGTCCATCACCCGCGTTCCCGGCATGAACTTAACAAACTTGACCAGCCCTAACGAGTGCAGGATATGGTTCACCTCCAGGTTGTCGATATCTTTACGGGAGATAACATTAATCTTAGCATTCCACTCGGGATAGAGCGCCAATAGCTGCGTCATCTGTTGACGTTGCACCTCACTCAACTCCGGAAAATATTTCAATATATGCTCCATACAGTTTCTAGTCCTTAGTCCTTAGTTTCTAGTTTTGAGTCGTTTGGAAGCGGATGCCATCTAGGGACTAGAAACTAGGGACTGAAAACTTAATTTACATTTTCTGGATGATGCTGTCGTCGCAGAGGTAATCGGACAATTCGTCGTAGGGGATGAAGATCTTGGGCTCGCCTACAGCCTCGACGGCTAACTCGTTGGGCAGATAACTCCACGTCACGCCGTTGTCGTCGAAATAAAAATTACGGGTCACCGAGATATTCTCTACATTGAAGTACCCCAGGTCATTAAGCTGCTCATTGCCCGTGGCATTGTTCTGCTTGAGCAACTGCTGTTTGAGCAGTTGGCACACGTCGGCAATTGCATCATCGCGGAATAGGCGGTTCACATCAATAAAGGTCTGAGTCTCGACATCGAAACTGTAGTAACGGTGCGTCACCGAGGTCACCTTGTCGTTCTTCTTCACCACATCCACGCGCTCAAACGTCACCACCCCGTTCTTGTTATAAATGGGGGTTATACGGGTACTCGTGGCGTATTTGAGTGTGGCCATCCCTTCATCATCGGCCAACTCGTCCTCACTGACTGGCCCCTCCATGAAGTCATACTGGTGCATACTGTTAGTAACCACCTGACGCATGGCATCCTGCAGCGACAATGAGTCACCCGACTCCAGCACGTAGGCAGCGAACAACCGTTGCAGGCTATCCACTGGAGCGCCTTCACCCGCTTTCACAGGATAGTCGATGTTCGCATCGGCAACTATGGTGCAGCGTTCGCCGTTCGACAGCGTGAAGGACGAGCTGTCGTTCAACCGTTGCGATTTGATGGTCACAGCAGGCTTGCCATCACCGCCTTTTCCATCACCAGATTTCGCGCACGAGAAAAGTAACGCAGTGATTGACAGCAATATAAGTAGAGAAAAATACTTCGTTTTCATTGTCTCTTGGCTTAGTATGTTGTTTTTAATCTCGCTAAGGTACTATATTTTTGGTGAAAATCAACTTGACAAATGGATTTTTTTGCCGAACTTTGCAAATTATTATCAAACAACAAGAACAACCAACAACAACTGAAACCACAATAATATTATCATCAATTGCTTTATCGTTGTTTCTGTTGTTTATTGTTGTTAGAGTTGTTTGATTCTCCTAAAGCCTGAAAAAATGAACATCGGAGAATATAACGAGTTGCGCATTAACCGCACAGTAGATTTCGGCGCTTACCTCATCGACAACGATACCCACGAGGTGTTGTTGCCCAAGCGCTATCTTACGCCCGACATGAAGGTGGGCGGCACCATCCGCGTCTTTGTATATAACGACAGCGAGAACCGTCCTGTCGCTACCACCGAGGAGCCTCATGCCGTTGTCGGTGACTTCGCCCTCATGCGCGTCAAGGCGGTCAACAAGGTGGGCGCCTTCCTAGACTGGGGACTGGTGGCCAAGGACCTGTTGGTGCCATTCAGCGAGCAGCGCGTGGACATGAAGGTGGGGCGCAGCTACATTGTGCGCGTCTATCTCGACGAGGCCAGCCACCGCATCGTCGCCAGCGCAAAACTCGCCAAGTTCCTCAACAAAACCGAGCCCGACTACTATCACCGCGAGAAGGTGGAAGTGCTCGTCGTCCAGCGCAGCGACCTGGGTTACCGCGTCATCGTCAACAATGCCCACTGGGGACAGATCTACCAGAACGAGACCTACCAGAACGTCAACGTCGGCGACCGTTTCACCGCCTTCGTTAAGCAGGTTCGACCCGACGGAAAAGTCGATGTCACCCTCGCCAAAATCGAAAAAATGCGCGTCGATGACCTCGCCGACCGCATCCTCGATCACCTCAAGGCACACGACGGCGAGATGCCTCTTACCGACAAAAGTGACCCCGATGACATCAGCAAGGCCTTCCAGTGCAGCAAGAAAGACTTCAAGAAAGCCCTTGGCCTCCTCTACAAACAACAAAAAATCACCCTAGGCGACACCGTAAAACTCACCGAATAACAACCGAAATCGGCAACTTCTCCTTTTTTAGGGAAAACCATAGTTGAACTGGATAAGATTTAGGAAATTAATGTTACTTTTGCGGTATCAACCTAACAAGAAGAAAAAATTTTAAAAATATGATTTTCAGTGGACACAAATGGTCTCAAATGATTAAATTCTGCGTACGATTAGTGCAACGTTGGTTGCCAGAACCGTTTATATTCGCTATACTGCTTACCTTCGTGGCGGCGTTGGTAGCGATGCCATTGTGTCACCAGACCCCACTCGAGGTGATTGAGCATTGGGGTGGCGGCGTATGGAATTTGTTGGCGTTTGCCATGCAGATGGCTCTGGTTCTTGTATGTGGATCGACCTTGGCTGCAGCACCGGTTGTCAAACGGGCCATCGATGCAATGGCTCGCCTGCCCAAGAGTGCCCCCGCTGCAATAGCGCTTGTGACTGTCGTATCGGCATTAGCCTGCTGGCTCAACTGGGGCTTTGGCCTCATCGTGGGTGTCATCTTCGCCAAGGCAATAGCACGTCAGCGTGCTGATGTGGACTATCGCCTTCTTATCGCATCGGCTTACAGTGGCTTCGTAGTTTGGCATGCCGGCACCTCTGGCTCCATCCCCCTCACGATGGCCACACCTGGCGAGGCACTCGCCATGGCTACCAATGGTGCGCTGACCGACCCTGTGCCATTGGCGCAAACCATCTTCGACTGGCACAATCTGATCACTGTGCTGTTTGTGATCATCGGCATCACCGTCGCTAACACCTTGATGCACCCCAAGCAAGGCATCATCACCATCAACCCTGCGCTCCTGAAGGACGATGAACAAATCTCGACCGTCGTTCCTTCAACGGCCAATACACCGGCACAGCGGCTCGAGCATAGCAAATTACTCTCGTGGCTCGTGGCGCTGATGCTAGTGGCCTATCTCGTGATTCATCTCGGCATGCGCGGTGCCGGTTTAGACCTTGGCGGGGTAATCATGATTTTCCTCGCGCTGGGACTCATGCTGCATCACACACCTGTGGACTATGTGCGTGCCTTTGGTAAAGCGACCACCGGCGCTGCCGGCATCATATTGCAGTTCCCCTTCTATGCAGGCATCATGGGCATCATTACAGGCATCGGTGTTAGCGGCATCAGCCTGGGAGGCGTCATGGCCGATGCTTGCATCAGTATCAGCAATCCCGTCACCTATCCGTTGCTCACCTTCCTTTGCGCCGCAGTGCTCAACATGTTTGTGCCAAGTGGCGGCGGGCATTGGGCAGTACAGGCACCGGTTATGTTCACTGCAGGTGCCAACCTCTGTGTGGACCCCGGCTTGACGGGTATGGCCATTGCATGGGGCGACGCATGGACTAACCTCATACAACCATTCTGGGCCCTCCCGGCCTTAGCAATAGCTCGCCTTGACGCGAAGGACATCATGGGCTACTGCCTCATCGATCTTCTCGTCACCGGCATCATCATCTGCGCCGGCCTATTACTTTGGGCAATCTAAAGAACCACGCAGACCAACAGGTCAGTGATGGTCCGAATAACAACTGAAAATCTGCTACTTCAAGTTGCGGATAATATCGTCAATGTATGCTTCCGAAACGTTAGGGTAATCTTTCTTATCGTAAATGGTAAGCAGATTGATTTGTGTGTGATTCACTTCCACGACAACATTTAGAGTGATTGCTCGCAGACCGCCTTTCTTACCTTTGCCTTTACTGGCAACAGCAACCCTGACTTTATGGATACCATTTCCCAGAGAAACTCCAGTATTAGGGTTCTCTTTTAATTCACGTTGCAAACGGTCAATATCATCTGGGAACGAACGATAGCGTTTTGCTAACCGTTTGGCTTGGCGCAGGAATTACTCGGTGTAATTAAATGTTACCATCGCCATGTTTACTTTCTTTCCTCAAGCACTCTACCAAATCATCAAGCGAAGTGAGATCCCGACCAGCAAACTGATTGTTCTTGGCTTGTTGATAGCCTGTTTCTATCGATTCGGCAACAACACTCAACTCATCATCCACCTCTTTGCTTTCACAGACCGTAACGCCTCTAAGGGCGTTCAGAATCTCCTTCAAGCTGGGAATGATGCTTGCATCCTCAATATTTAATATCATCTGTGTCATATACCAATCATTTCGATTTCGACAACAAAGATAATTCAATAAATTGAACAAACAATCATATACCACAAAAAGGGAAGAAGGAATAACACAAATAGCCATGAATGATCCAATCAATCAATAATCATTAATGAGCATTCATGGCTATTTGTGGTCATTCATGTTTTTTATCGGTAATTCATATAGTTGTCATTCACCGAGAATAATATTAATAAGGGTATTGATGTCGGACACTTTCACCTCACCATCACCGTTCACGTCGGCATCCGATGAATACCCGCTTTCCAAAATGATGTTGACAATAGCGTTAATGTCACTGACATTCACCTCATTATCGCCATTAACGTCACCAGGCTGGTCTGGCTCCATCTCAACAATGTATCCAAAGAACGGTGCCCACGATTCATGAGCCTGATAATCCTCCAACGATCCAATTGGAACGTGAAGCGTCCTATTGGAGTAAAAATCACCTTCTCTATAGAATAGATTGATATCAGTCGTTACAGATGACGGCTCCGTGATATAGCTAAATACGTCAGTCAGTCCATCACAATCAGCAAACGCACCATAGCCCATGTGAGTCACCGAGCCTGGAATAGTGACACTCCTCAGTGCTGAACAGCTGACAAATGCCAACTCGCCTATAGAAGTAACGGAGTCTGGTATCTTAATGCTTGACAAATTCTTGCAGCCATTGAACGCACTGGATTCAATGGTGCTGATCGTGTTTGGCAAAGAGACACGTATCAGCCCAGTGCATTCTAAAAACGCCCCATGACCAATGGAAGTTATCGTATTTGGGATATCGATGCTCGTCAAGCCTAAGCAACCATTAAATGCGTAATCGCCAATAGCGGTGACCGTACTGGGAAAGATGGAATTCTGGCAACCAGCAATCAGGGTATTACTGGCTGTCTCAATGATGGCATTGCAGTCCTCTCGGGAATCGTAAGACCCATTACTGCTTGAAACTGTAATGCTGACCAGGTTCGTACAGTAATTGAGCGCGCATACTCCGATAGATGCGACTGAACTCGGAATCTCAATGGTTTTCAGACTGGTACAGCCGTAAAACGCATGGCTACCGATAGTGGTGACCGAATTTGGAATGGTTATGTTCTTCAAGCCAGTACAATTAAGGAAAGTAGTACTACCAATAGTGGTGAGGGTGTTAGGCAGGTTGATATCCATCAGCCTTGTACAACCCATAAACGCCCCATCGATAATAGTGACAGAATTAGGGATGTATATGTTCGTCAGCCCTGTACAACCGTAAAATGCACCACTGTATATGGCAGTTACCGATTTAGGAATAGAAACAGAGGTAAGACCCGTGCATCCCCAGAATGTACTTGCGTCAATGTAGGTGATTGAACTTGGCAGGTCGATGCTTGTTAGTCCTGTGCAGCCACTGAATGCACCTGACATTATTGTGGTAACTGAATTGGGAATATCGATGCTTGTTAATCCTGTGCAGCCACTGAATGCACTTGAACAAATTAAGTAAACAGTCGAAGGGATGAATACTTTTTTAAGATCGGTACAACTATAGAATGCTTCGCTGGCAATTCTGGCCACAGGATAGTACTTGCCATCATAGAATACATAAGGTGCGATAGCCACATTTCCACTATAAGAATTAGGGCCATTATTTACTACGATAGCCTCACCCTCATCTTCATATACACTATAATAGACACCATCAAGCTCAAGATCGTAATAAAAAGCCGAAGCACTGAAAGCGACTCCCATTAATAGCAGCGCCAGTAAGGCCACAGATACTAAACATTGTTTCATCATATTTAAAACTTTAGTGATTACTTGACATCGAAGATGACTTCTCGGCACTGATAGCCTGACAAGTCGAGGTAATAAAGAAATTCTGAGTCCACATTCATATAGGCCCCTAATGCTGGTGCTGACACATCCTTAGTCAGTTTAAGCAAGTCATTATTCGGCAGTTTTGTGAAACCGAGAAACTCAGGTCCCCATTGACCCTGCTTGACATATTGACTGCCCGACACATCAATCAGATCATCATACCCCTGTGTCACCTTGACGTGATTTCCATCCAATGAGTATGGAAGTGAGGTCTTAACCAAGGCGTATTTCCCTGCTTGCAGGTATCCGGCTTTAACCAAATAGCAGAAGTCTTCATCAGAACTTCCCCAAATGATGAATTTATCGCCTCTTATGTCTGCCTCGGCTTCCATAAATGGCATTTTAGCGAAATCAGCTTTGGTTAGTGGTTTTGGATCGGCATCAACACACTCACTTTTCGCCACATATCCGATAAAACTGTCATGAATCATCCAATAAAAATAACTACAGCTGAAATAGACCTTATAGTAATCTCCTTGCTCTCCAATCACAGCAGCAACAGGCATTTCAACGGACTTCACTAATGACCGCTTGTAGCTCGTTTTATCCCAAACGACCTCTCCGCCAGCACCATCGCCTTCATCATCAGGGTGCTCTACAAACACGAGTTTTACGCTACCAGGACTGGGTTCCTTCAACATATTCAGGCCTTTACCGCTACGAGCCTTGACCAGTTTTGTAATCACAATAGGCTCTGGAGGGGTAGTTGTCATCTCAAATTTGTACTTGTCTGGATCAAAGCCAAATGACACTTCCTCACTACCAAATATATAGGAGAGCATATATCTCCACCCAAAATCATTATCATGACTGAATTCGTAACCCTCTTTAGGCTGATGCGTAGCAATAAACTGTTCAATGAAAGCGTCATTGGCTTTATCAACTAAAATTTGAGCCATTGGGCTATCGTCATCATCAAGAGTTCCATACTTTGTGCGTAGTTCATCTATAGCATCCCAGTCGTCACCATAGTTAGCCGACAGTGTCCCAAGACCCCATTTTCTGCCCACAAACAGTTCGTGACCGTAAGCTGGTGCCATATTGTGCCACATATTGTATTTACCGCCAGGAGCATTTGGCGTAAACGAATATCCTCTTGGCTCGACCTCATAGCTGAATTTCTTGCTGACATAGACATCCAAATCCATATTGAAATAGATGTGATACCACTCTCCTGTCTCATTAATTACTGGATAGACAGTACCATATTCCGGATGAAAAACCTTATATCCCTTTTTTGCGACAAAGGCATATTTTACATCCTTGTAATCATTGTCATCGACATAGAGTTTGCCATAATTAGTGCCAGGGCCTTTGCGCAGATTGATATCTTCACCACAGATGGCAACAAACTTATTCCACTTCGGGGCTTTCCATTGCGTTTGAGACACAGCAGTAAATGCCGACATTGTGGCACAAAGCAGCAATACAAATGATAAGATTCGATTTTTCATTGTCCTTTATATTTTGATGATTGGGAATAACTAATTATTGCAGGCGCTTATAAGATGTCTGATCGCCGTCAGGCAGGATCAGGTTGTGGAACTTATACCAGTAAGCCTCTTGAAAGACTTGGGTTTTGCCGTAATTCTTGTTTGTTCTTTTAGCAAAAAATCCGAGTGAAATCTTTGTCGCACTGGATGAAAGACCCTTAATGTAAACAATACCCTCGACGGTTTCCCCATGATTGATTCGTACAGTCTTATTGTTGCCATAAACACCATACATTCTACCGGCGATCCATTCCTGCATTCCTTTGTCAGAATACACTTTGCCCAATTCGCTGCCACTATTGGGAACTACAAGGTAATAGGAGTTCCCCATGTCATCCACAGCATTAGCCTGAGAGTCACTGCCGAAAAACTCCACATCGCTATCTTCGGCTATATTGGTCAATGTATAATAGATATAGAGCGACGAGCTTTCACGGTTCATCCTTTTCAACTCAAATGTAAATCCATCGTCCGGCAACTGGATATAAGAATCAGACTGATCTGCCCAATATCGATAGACATTGTCAATTGTCGGCTCGTCATCTTTGCCGCACGAAGTCATTAGGATAGAAGTGGCGATTGAGGTTACAGCAAATAGAAAGATAACAATCCGTTGTGTCTTTGATTTATACATATTTGGTTTTAGTTTTAACGCCCCACTACCCCATTGGACAGAAAATATAAAAAAATAGCGCGGGAGTCTGTACTTGTTACTCGTCCCACGTATCAGAGGCTCTAGTATTGCCCATCGAAGTTGAACGAGCAACGCAGAAGCCCACGCCGAATATGCTTCAATGCCCTGCCGTTCACACGACGATGGCAAATATACATATCCCACATAGGATATCTATCGTTGCTTCATCCTTGACTTCGATTGTGAATTTGCTAGATTCCTGATACGTCAAGCATGGAGCGTCAAGTAAACGCCTTTTCTTATGTCATGGTTGACCTTTCGGTCTTCCTCCTCCTTGCAAGACAAAGCTAAAGCGAGCTTTGTCTCTGCTCTTGCTTCGAGCGTCGGTTCCCTGCCATGCACCCGCCACCATTCGGGAGCGGACCTCTGCCAAAGAACAACCGCAAATATAGCAAATAATTCACAATCTAAACCATTCTGATACTTTTTTCAACAAATTAACAAGAAATATTTTGCACATGTTAACTAATTGATTAACTTTGCGTCATATTTAAAATTATCATGGACAAGGAGAAAAACAAGCAATTATGGCAAGTGAGACTTTTGAAGACTTACTGAATGCCGAATATGGAGAACGCGGAACCGAGGCAAGAGAAGCATTTGAAGCTGAAGCTGAAACATTCTGCTTAGCCGAGTGTCTAAAAGAGCAACGTCGTTTAGCAGGTCTCACCCAAGAACAGTTGGCAGAGAAAATAGGCACAAAAAAGAGCTATATCTCAAAAATAGAAAACGGAAGAGCTGACGTACAACTATCAACACTGTTCCGCATCTTCGCTGGATTAGGGAAACGTGTTTCTGTTACAATACTATAGAATTATGTTTACGGTATGAAGCTAATTAGATTATCATCTGTAGTTGCAGCCCTGATGGTTGCATTGATGGCGATGGCCGATAATAGCAAGGCGCCAGAGCCTTGCGGGCCGGTGCCGTCGCCGCAGCAAGTGGCGTGGCAGCAGTTAGAGACCTATGCGTTTATCCATTTTGGGCCTAACACGTTCACCGATAAAGAATGGGGCTATGGCGACACGCCTGCCGAGGCGTTCAACCCTACCCGACTCGACTGCGAGCAGTGGGTACAGACCATCGTCAAAGCGGGCATGAAGGGCGTGATCCTCACCTGCAAACACCATGACGGCTTCTGCCTGTGGCCCTCGAAATATACCGACTACAGCGTGGCCAATTCGCCCTTCCAGCGCGATGTCGTGCGCGAACTGTCCGAGGCCTGCAAGAAGTATGGCATACGCCTGGGCGTCTATCTTTCGCCATGGGACAGGCACCAAGCCAGCTATGGCACACCCGAATATGTCACTTATTACTATAACCAGTTGGAGGAGTTGATGACGCAATATGGCGACATTTTCGAGGTGTGGTTCGATGGTGCCAACGGCGGTGATGGCTGGTACGGTGGTGCCTCTGAGAAGCGCGAAATCGACCGCAGCACCTATTACAACTACCCCAAAGCTTGGGGCATCGTTAACCGCCTGCAGCCTGATGCCATCATCTTCTCGGACGGCGGTCCCGGCTGCCGCTGGGTGGGTAACGAGAAAGGCTTTGCCAATCCCAGCAACTGGGCCTTCCTGCGTATCAAGGAGGTCTATCCCGGCTACCCCCAATACGAGGAGCTGCAATCGGGCCACGCCGACGGCGATGCCTGGTGCGCCAGCGAGTGCAACACCAGCATCCGCCCAGGGTGGTTCTACCACGAGAAGGAGGACACGATGGTCAAGAGCGTTGATCAACTGGTGGACCTGTATTACCGCAGCGTGGGCCACAACGGCACGTTCCTGCTGAACTTCCCCGTGAACCGCGAGGGCCTCATCCATCCCATCGACTCGGCTACCGCTGTGCAATGGCATGAACGCCTTACTCGCGAACTGGGCGATAACCTGCTCACGGGTGCCAAATTCACTGCCAGCGACACCCGCAACAATGCATTTAGCGCCGCTTTGATGGGTGACGGTGACTGGAATACCTACTGGGCTCCCAGCGACGGTGTCACCGCTGCCGAAATCGAGATCAAGACCAAAAAGGATGTCACCCTCAACCGCATCATGCTGCAAGAATACATCCCACTGGGTCAGCGCGTTAAGGAGTTTGTCATCGAGTACAAGACCTGCTGCGGCAAGTGGGTGCCCGTGCTTGTCGATGAGGAGACGACGACCATCGGCTACAAACGCATCGTGCGTTTCCACGAGAAGACGGCCAACGAGTGGCGCATCCGCATCCTCGACAGCCGCGCCTGCCCCTGCATCAACAATATCGAAGGCTACTACGCCGAATAATCATCAAACATCGGAGACAACAATATTTGTCTTTAATTGTCAAAAGAGTTGTCTATGTTGTCTGAAAAACAAAAGAATATGGATCAAGTGAGTGAACGCGCTTTGCGCATTGCCGAGGAAATCAACCAGCGATCGGCCTGTGAGCATTACCGGCTCGTGTTGAACGAGGAACGTCAACCTGCCGTGACTGACAGCAAAATCGGCGGCAAGCCCTATTGGCCCGCAGAATCTCGTGACTCCTTCCCCACCGACAAAGGCGGCAAACCCATGCTGATGGTCATGCAGATCAACTGCGCCCAAGCTGGATTGAAAGCACCGCTGCCCGAACAGGGTATGCTGCAATGGTTCATCAGCGCCAACCCTGAACTGATGTACGGCTGTCAGGGCAACTTCGACTTGGGCGAGGGTTTTAAGGTTGTCTATCACAAGGAAATCGGTGAGAGTGCCACACCTGCAGGCATTCCTACCCATGAGACCGTTGATGAGAGAGCAACACCCGTCAAGCGTGAAGTCCCCATCGATGTGGTGACCGAAGAGACCACGATGGGCGTGACCGACGGGCGATTTAATCGCATGTTCTTTGGCATCATCAAGGAAATCACTGGCGTGATGCATGAGGGCAAGGTGTGGTATGAATACCTGGACAATGATGATTGCCTGTACTACGAACAGAATATGGGAATGAAGCGTCCTCGCCACCAGATGCTGGGTTACCCTGTTTTCTCGCAAGAAGATGCGCGCCGTGACATCAAGATGCACGACACACTCCTGTTCCAACTTGATTCCCAATTCTCGACCGTTGACCGCAAGGAACTGGTGATGTGGGGTGACATGGGCAGCGGCTTCATCTTCATCAGCCAAGACGACCTAGCCGACCTCGACTTCTCCCGCGCCTACTACTGCTGGGACTGCGGCTAATTCAAACTACCAGTTTTGCTAATTATTCTAAAAGTGTGTCCCATCCATATCGGACAGGACACACTAAAAAACTGACTTTTGCCTTAAAAAATAAAACGCTTCATTCTTCTTCAAACAACATAAAATTTTAATCAAGTTGTACCGTTCATCGTCCTGAATGTTGTTTGATAAAAGCAGTTGTTTGGTAGTGGGATCATCCGCAGCGGGAAGTACCGCAGTTGGTGCAGATGAGGCAGCCCTCCTGATAAACGAGGGTGTTCTGGCCGCAGTTCGGGCACTTCTCGGCAGCTGCCTCACCATTGTGGATGTAGCGCTTGAGGGCACGCTCCACACCCATCTTCCAGGTGTTGATTGACTGGCTGTCAAGCTCCAGGCTGCTCACGAGTTTGAGTACCTGCGGGATAGGCATACCATAGCGAAGCACACCAGAGATGAGCTTGGCGTAGTTCCAGAACTCGGGGTTGAACTTCTCGCTCAGGCCTTCGATGGTGGTCTTGAAACCGCGCTTGTTGATGAACTGGAAGTCGTAGCGCTTCACGCCATCTTCGCCAACGGCCTTGATGATCTTGCCCTTGGTCACCGACTTGGGACAGAAGATACCCTCATCGTCATCGGCGATACCCGTGAAGATCTCGTAAGGACGGCCATCAATCAAGCCGATGAAGGCAATCCACTTCTCCTTCTTGTTCTGGAAACGCACCACATCGGCCTCCAGTTCCACGGGACGCTTGAGGATATGCTCCTCTTCAGCCATGTAGCGTTTAGCCTCCTCTTGGCCACCATTTTCCTTCTCTTTCTCCTTCTTCTTGTCGTTGTCGCTCAGTGCCACGAGCACACCAGTGCGCGAGCCGTCACGATAAACGGTACAGCCCTTGCAACCGCTGCGCCAAGCCTCGACATAGAGTTTGTTGACCATTTCCTCGCTGATGTCGTTGGGCAGGTTGATGGTCACGCTGATGCTGTGGTCCACCCACTTCTGCACCTCGCCCTGCATACGGACCTTATTGACCCAGTCAACATCGTTAGCAGTAGCCTTGTAATAAGGAGATTTCTCAACAATGGCATTCAGTTCCTCTTGTGTGTAATCACGGCGAACAGGAATGTTATTGGTATTCATCCAGGTCACCAGCTTGTGGTGATAGACAATGAATTCCTCAAACGAATCTCCGTTCTCATCAACCAGGTCAACATGTACATCCTTGTCGCTGGGGTTGACCTTACGGCGGCGCTTATAGACCGGCATAAAGACGGGCTCGATGCCCGAGGTGGTCTGCGTCAACAGGCTGGTGGTGCCCGTGGGCGCGATGGTCAGACAAGCGATGTTGCGGCGACCATACTTGACCATTTCATCATAGAGTTTCGGATCCGCCTCACGCAGGCGGTTGATATAAGGATTATTCTGCTCACGCTTTGCGTCATAGATTTCAAAGGCGCCACGTTCCTTGGCCATCTGAACAGACGAGCCATAAGCGGCCAGTGCCAGTGCACGGTGAACGCTCACCGAGAACTCGGTGGCCTCGGGAGTGCCATAGCGCAAGCCCATCGCGGCAATCATGTCACCCTCACCCGTGGTACCCACGCCCGTACGGCGACCCTTGAGGGTCTTGTTACGGATTTTGTTCCACAGGTTCGTCTCGGTGGTCTTCACCTCACCTGTTTCGGGGTCTGACTTCACCTTTTCGAGGATTTTGTCGATCTTCTCCATCTCCAGGTCGATGATGTCATCCATCATGCGCTGGGCACAAGCCACATGCTCGGCAAAGAGGTCATAGTCAAAATAAGCCTCGGGGGTGAAGGGGTTCTTCACGTAGCTGTACAGGTTGATGGCTATCAGACGGCAGCTGTCGTAAGGACACAAGGGAATCTCACCACAAGGGTTGGTAGAGATGGTCTTGAAGCCCAGATCGGCATAGCAGTCAGGTACCGACTCGCGGGTGATGGTGTCCCAGAAGAGGATGCCGGGCTCAGCGCTCTTCCATGCATTGTGGACAATCTTGGCCCACAGCTTTGCAGCGTCGGTCTCCTGCTCATAGACAGGCTTGTCGCTGTCAATGGGATACTGCTGGTGATAGGGTTTACCCTCAACGGCAGCCTTCATGAAGTCGTCGTCGATACGTACTGACACGTTAGCGCCAGTCACCTTGCCTTCTTCCATCTTAGCGTCGATAAACGACTCAGCATCGGGATGCTTGATGCTTACGGTGAGCATCAGCGCACCACGACGACCATCCTGTGCCACCTCACGGGTGCTGTTGCTGTAACGCACCATGAAGGGCACCAAACCCGTCGAGGTCAGGGCGCTGTTCTTCACGGGTGAGCCTTTGGGACGGATGTGGGACAAGTCATGACCCACGCCACCACGGCGCTTCATCAGCTGTACCTGCTCCTCGTCAATCTTGAGGATGCCTCCGTAACTGTCAGGTTCGCCGTCAAGTCCAACGACAAAGCAGTTACTTAACGAGCCCACCTGGAAATTGTTACCAATACCAGCCATCGGGCTACCCTGCGGCACGATGTAACGGAAATGGCTCATCAATTCAAAGAGGCGGTCTTCACTCAAGGGGTTAGGATACTTGTTCTCGATGCGGGCGATTTCGCGTGCGATACGGCGGTGCATGTCATCAGGGGTCAACTCAAAGAGGTGACCGAAGGAGTCTTTCAGGGCATACTTTGTCGCCCATACCCTGGCGGCAAGTTCATCGCCGTCAAAGTACTTCAACGAGGCCTCATAGGCCTGTTGATAAGTGTAGGTGTTTGGTTCCATTGCTATCGTTTATTATGTCTTGGTTTTTTAAGTAATAATAGTCTAATGATTGACATCAAGGGAAAATCCTCGCAAAGGTAATACTATTATTTTGAACAACAAAATTTATGACAATTTTTCTAAAGTTTTTCAAAAAAAATTTTAATAAGTTGAATTTCAGGTATTTAATTTTCCATTCATGATAAAAAGTTTTCCAAAACATCAACAACAAGAAGCACAAAGGCTCTATAAACAAACTATTTACATATAAAACAAGTGGCACCCAATGATGGATGCCACCTGTTTAAATCTTACTGGAATCAGTGATTACTCGAGTGTACCGTCCTGAGCAGCCTTGATCATGTCCTCGTTGGCGGTGATGTAAATCTCCACGCGACGGTTCTGAGCACGACCAGCCTCGGTGTCGTTGCTGGCTACGGGATAGTCATAAGCCAGGCCCTTGCTGGTGAGACGCTTGCCGGGAACACCCTGATTGGTCAGGTAGTTCTTCACCTCAGTGGCACGAGCGTTAGAAACCTTCTCGTTAGCAGCGCGGGTACCCACATTGTCGGTGTGACCGTAGATCTGAACATCGGTCTGGGGGTTGTTGATCAGCGACTGGGCAAACTCAGTCAGCGAAGCCTCGGCACTCTTGCCAAGCTTGGAGCTGTTGAAACCAAAGAGAATACCGTTGTCGAAGGTCACCTTGATGCCCTCAAAGCCGTTCACGTCAGTGCAGGTGTCAACCTGAGCACCAGCGATCTGAGCCAACTCACGAGCCTGCTTGTCCATCTTCTTGCCAATGAGTGTACCGGCAACACCGCCAGCCACAGCACCGATAGCACCACCGATAGCGGCACCCTTGCCCTTACCGATAAGGGCACCAATACCAGCACCGATAGCAGCGCCACTGCCGCCGCCAATCAGGCCACCCTTAGTGGCATTGTTCATTGAACCACAGCCCGAAATACCGAGCATCAACATTGCACTCAATAAAACACATAAAGTCTTTTTCATCTTTCTAATCTAATAAAATATTAAATAAATAATGTGAATTTGGTCATTACAATCTGCAAATATAGTAAAATATTTTATAAAACATCATTTTTGACAAGAAAAATGTCATTTAGGTTTAAAAGACTTTTGATTTTTTGATGTCAGACATTAAACTTTAGACCTTAGACATTAGGATGCGGATGCCACCTAATAACTAAGGTCTAAAGACTAAGGACTAAAGTCTTACCCTCAATTGTTATGTCTTATTGGTGATCGGACGCAGGTTGCGTTCCTTGATGTCACCCGAACGGTAGGCATCAAGCAATTCCTTGAGATCCTCAATCTGTGACCGCAGCTCAGCTCCTATGTCGGTGTCGTTCACCAGCATGCGATGATTGGTCAACTCGACCATTCTGCGTGTGGACTTAATATCCTGTCCCAAGCGCACCGCCTCGTCAATAGATGAGAACGGCTCATGCTGCACGAGGTCAAAGCCACGTGAGTGATATACCAGGGTATAGCCGGCGATGCCTGTCTCGGGCTGATAAGCCTTGGAGAAACCGCCGTCAATCACCATGAGTTTACCGCCAGCCTTGATGGGGTTTTCGCCCTTGATGGTCTTGACGGGAACATGACCGTTAATAATGTGGCGGTGCTCGCCCTCAACGCCGAACTCGTCAAGAATCATATCCACTACCTGAGCGTTATCGCGCATGGTGTAATAGGCTCCCTTGACCTCTTTGTGGGTCTCCTTGTCAGCAATGAAGTAACGCTCAAAGGTGGCCATCTTGCTCTTGTCAAATGCAGGTGAATCCTGACCACACCACAAGTACCACAGGTAATCGATCGCAAAGGCACGCTCCTCGGGATCCTCACAGCCGAAGTAAGCCGATCGGATGAGGTTGCCCGCACGCTTCAACAGCGCCTTACCGTGGAATTTCTCGCCCCGGATAGCAACATCATTGAGGGTGCCGTCCTCGTTCAGGGGGATGGAGGCATGGTAGAGCAGGTTGCCGTTGGAAATGGTGTAGAGGCAACCGTTGCGGAAGAGGCACAGCATGTGCTTGCGCAACTTCTCGCTCTCGGTAAACGACTGGTGCAACTTGTTAACTATAGATTCCTCTTCGGGTGTCAACGCATAGGGATTCTTAGGATCCACCGTCGGGAAATTGGTGTCGAGCAGTTCATACTCCTTGCCATCGATCTTGATAATGCCCTTCTTGAGGTTCATCTTGTCGAGCAGCAGGCGGTCCATCATGTCAAAGTCGGGGCGACGCTTGATGGCGGCAGCCTCTAGTTTGAATTGGATGATGCTGATGGCCTTGTGCATCTGTGCAACCAACTGGGCAGTACGGGCACGTTCGGGATCCTTGGCACTGCCGTCCTTGGGCAGGAAACGCTCGCAGGGGTCGCCTGCGTAGGTATCCATTGCAAAGGTGGCCAGCGGCAGCAGGTTGATGCCGTAGCCATCCTCCAGCACACCGTGATTGCCGTAACGCAAGGCGATACGCAACACATTAGCAATGCTGCAATCGTTGCCAGCGGCAGCGCCCATCCACAGGATGTCGTGGTTGCCCCACTGAATGTCGAAATTGTGGAAGCCACACAGGATATCCATAATCTTGTCGGGGCTCGGACCACGGTCATAGACGTCGCCCAGGATGTGCAGCATGTCGATGGTCAACTGCTGAATGAGATTACACATGGCTGTGATGAACTCATCGGCACGGTGGGTCGAAATGATGGTCTTGACGATCACGTCAACGTAGGCCTGCTTGTTGGGGTCGCTGCTACGCTCGTGCATCAGCTCCTGAATGATGTAGGAAAAATCCTGCGGCAGGGCTTTGTGGACCTTTGAACGGCTGTATTTTGACGACACGTTGCGGCATACCTTCACCAAGCGGTTAATGGTGATGAAATACCAGTCGTGGAGCTCATCGGGGTCGGTGATCTCATCCTTCACCAACTCCAATTTCTCGGCGGGATAATAGATGAGGGTGCACAGGTCTTTCTGCTCACGTGTGCCCAGGGAGTCGTTGAAGATCTCACCCACTTTACGCTTGATGGTACCACTGGCGTTGCGCAACACGTGCTGGAAAGCCAGATACTCGCCGTGAAGGTCAGCGAGGAAGTGCTCCGTTCCCTTGGGCAGGTTCAGGATGGCTTCCAAGTTGATGATCTCGGTGCTGGCGGTTGCCACGTTAGGGAAACTGCGGGAGAGCAGCTTCAAGAAGTAGAGGTCTCGTTTTCTTTCTTCGGGTTTCATAGTTATTGCTATAGCTTGTTAAGTTTAAGGTATATCTTCTATTTATTAATAACGTGTAAATCCTGCTAATATTATGTTTTGAGTAAGGATATTCTCACTTTCTTGCCCTTGATTTTCGCCGACTGCAGACGCTTGAGCACTTCTTGGCATTGGCTGCGGGGAATAGCGGCAAGCGCATAGTGGTCACGCACGTCAATGCGTCCGATATCGCTGGCGAGGATGCCACCGTTGTTAGCGATGAATCCCATGATGTCGCCTCGTGAGAGTTTCTCCTTCTTGCCTGCCTGGAAATAGAGGGTCGCCATCCGTGGTTTTACCATCCTAGAGGCAGGATGAAGGTCAAACTTTCCGTCAACCGTTATCCAGTCGGGGCAAGGCTCATCAGGTGCAGTGATCACGTAAGCGTTACCCGTGGCATTCACACGGGCTGTACGCCCGTTGCGGTGGATGTAGGCCTGCTCGCTCACGGGCAGGTGGTAATGGATGATGTGCTCCACCGTATCAATGTCCAAGCCACGCGAGGCCAGGTCGGTAGAGACGAGCACATTCACACTGCCGTTGTTGAGCATAGCCACGGCACACTCCCGCTCCTGCTGGTCAAGGGCACCATGATACAACGCCGCGTCAATGCCGCCCTTGCGCAATGCCTGCTGAATGCGCTCGGCGCTCTCGCGGTAATTGGCGAACACAATGGTCCGTCCCCCATCCAGGCTGAGCAACAGCTGGCACAGGGTGTCGAGTTTATCCTTCTCGGGCGAGGGCAGCTGCCACACCGTAATGCGCTCGGCTGGCTGAGCGGCCTCATCGAGCACATTGAGTGTGAACGGGTTGTGCAGCCTCACATACTCGGGCATGACATCCAACACCGTCGCCGACGCCAAGATGCGACGGTTCAGGCGCGGCATCTGCTTGAGCAGTTGTCGCATCTCATCCTCAAAGCCCAATTCCAGGCATTTATCCATCTCGTCAAGCACGAGAAGCCGTGTGCCACGCAGGTCGATATGACCCCGCTTTTGGTGGTCGAGCAGGCGACCAGGCGTGGCGACTATGATGTCAGGAGTGACGGAAAGTGATGCTTTCTCGTCGCTTACTGCATGGCCGCCATAGCAGGGCGTCACCTTGTAGCCATCGGCTAGCGTGCGCAGGATTTCGGCCGTTTGCATGACCAACTCCCTTGATGGAGACATCACCACAGCCTGCAACTGCTGCATGGGAGGCTTGAGCGCCTGGAGCAGACACAAGGCAAAAGCCAGCGTCTTTCCTGTTCCTGTGGGCGAATAGAGCACCAGGTCTCCCCCACCCGCTTTCCAGGCATCCAATGCCTGCCGCTGCATGTCGTTGAGCGCGTCAATGCCCATGCGCTCCTTCACCGTCAGTAAGATGTCCTTTTCCTTCATTATTATCGACGATTTCTGCTACAAAGTTAGTTAATTATTATCAATTTAGGGATTGCAAGACCGCAATTTTACTACTTTTGCCGTATAAAATAGGTTTTAGGCATGTAGAGACGCAAAATCTTGCGTCTCCAAACAGATGAATGAAATGTGACGCAAAATTTTGCGTCTCTACAAAAACTATAATATGGCAAAATTCATTATAGTGGCATTGACCGTGATGCTGGTCATGCAAGGTTATGTGTCGTGGCACGTATGGCGCTTGCTGCCGTTCTCTACACCCGTAAAGGTCGTTGTTATGCTAGTTATGCTGGCGGCACTGGCCTGCATGGTCTTCCAGTTCAAGAGCGACAGCGTGCCCATGCCCATGGCGACGGCGATGTACGAAATCGGCAACTCATGGCTGGTCATCATGTTCTACCTGCTCATGGCGTTTCTCCTGCTCGACATCGGGCGCCTTATCCATCTCGTGCCCGCGTCCTGGCTCAAGAGCAATGCCATCACGTCGCTGGCACTGGCGGGTGTGATGCTGGTAACCTTCATCGGCGGCAATATCCACTACCACAACAAGCAGCGCAAAGAAATCCACCTCACGACCGACAAGCCGCTTGAGCGCCCGCTCAAGATTGTCATGCTCAGTGATCTGCACGCAGGTTTCCACAACCGCCGTGCCGAGGTGGGACGATGGATAAACATGATCAATGCTGAGCAGCCTGACTTGGTACTTATCGCCGGGGATATCATCGACGGTAACGTGCGTCCCCTCAAGGAACAAGGCACTGCCGAAGAATTGAAACGCCTCACAGCACCCACCCTCGCATGTCTGGGCAACCACGAGTACATCACGGGCATCGACCGCGCCATCGACCTTATCGGTCAGACGGGCATTGTCCTGTTGCGTGACAGCACCGTCACCATCGATGGCGTGACCATCGTGGGACGCGATGACCGTAGTAACCGCCAGCGCAAGACCGTCGCTCAACTGCTGCAAGGCATTGACAAAAGCAATTACATCATCATGCTTGACCACCAGCCCTTCCAACTTGAGGAAGCAGAGCAGAACGGCGTTGACCTTCAGCTGAGCGGCCACACCCACCGTGGGCAGGTATGGCCTCTGAACTGGGTCACGCGCAGGATGTATGAATGCGACTATGGCAAATACTCCCGCGATAAGACCGATTACTACGTCAGCTCGGGCATAGGCATCTGGGGCGGCAAATTCCGCATCGGCACCGACTCTGAGTACGCCGTCATCACCATCACACCCTCCACGAAAACAAATAATTGACCTCACGCTAAGCCGCCAAGCCGCTATACTTTAATTTAAAAATCTTGCAAAAACTAAGGTCTAAGGTCTAAAGTCTAAAGTCTTTTTAGTACCTTTGTTGCCCAAATCAAACAGATAAAAAACAAGTAAAATTCAGAACCAATATGGGAAAGAAAGCTTTATTAATGATATTAGACGGTTGGGGCGAGGGCCCCAAGGGTCACAGCAACGCTATTTACAGCACTCCGACGCCTTACCTGGACTTCCTCCGCCAGGCCTATCCCCACAGCACGCTACGTGCCTGCGGCGAGGATGTGGGTCTTCCTGACGGGCAGATGGGCAACAGCGAGGTGGGCCACTTGAACATCGGTGGCGGACGCGTCGTCTATCAGGATCTGGTGAAAATCAACAAGAGCATCCAGGACGGGTCAATATTGAAAAATCCCGAGATTGTAAATGCTTACACCTACGCCAAGGAGCAAGGCAAGGCGCTGCACATCATGGGCTTGACCAGTACGGGAGGTGTACACAGCTCGCTGGGCCACCTGATGGCCTTGTGCGACATCGCAAAGGAATACGGATTGGAGCGGGTATATATCCACTGCTTCATGGACGGACGCGACACTGACCCCGAGAGCGGTAAGGGCTTCGTTAACCAAGTTGTGGAGCACTGCAATCAGAGCACCGGCGCGGTGGCTACCGTCATCGGCCGTTACTATGCGATGGACCGCAACAACAACTGGGACCGCATCAAGGTGGCATACGACATGCTCACACAGGGCATCGGCAAGAAGAGCGACGACATGGTGCGTGCCATTCAGGAGTCCTACGACGAGGGCGTGACCGACGAGTTCATCAAGCCCATTGTCAACAGCACCGTTGATAGCCGTATCCAGGAAGGCGATGTGATTATTTTCTTCAACTTCCGCAACGACCGCGCCAAACAGATCACCATCGCCCTCACCCAAGAGGACAAACCTGGCGACGGCATGACCACCATCAAGGGGCTGCAATATTACTGCATGACCCCCTATGACCCCACCTTCAAGGACGTGCACGTGCTCTTCCCCAAGGAGAATGTTGACAACACCCTGTCAGAATACCTGTCCAGCCTGGGCAAACGCCAGCTGCACATCGCCGAGACCGAGAAATATGCCCACGTCACCTTCTTCTTCAGCGGTGGCAGGGAGCAAGCCTTTGAAGGCGAAGACCGCATCCTGGTGCCCTCGCCCGATGTTGCCACCTATGACCTGAAGCCCGAAATGAGCGCTTATGAAGTGCGCGACAAACTGGTAGCCGCCATTCGCGAGGATAAGTACGACTTCATCGTAGTAAACTATGCCAACGGCGATATGGTGGGACATACAGGTGTGTATGACGCCATCACCCAGGCCGTCAAGGCCGTTGACCGCTGCGTTCACGACACCGTCGAAGCGGCACGCGCCACGGGCTATGAGGTCATCATCATCGCCGACCACGGCAATGCCGATCACGCCATCAACAGCGACGGCACTCCCAACACAGCCCACTCGCTGAACCCCGTCCCCATCATCTACGTCACCGAGGATCCCGAACTCATCATCAACAACGGTCGCTTGGCCGATGTAGCTCCCAGCATCCTTCACATCATGAGCCTGCCGCAACCCGCCGAGATGACGGGCCACAACCTCATCGACGTAACGAAATAAGGCTTTAAGCTTTAGGTGTTAGAAGTCTAGACACCAAGTAAGAAATCGATCAGCATCGTCACATCGGCGATGCTGATTTTTCCATCGCCATCAAGGTCGGCTCCATAGACCGAAAAACCAGCCGGATCCATTCCCAACAGGTAATCAATGAGACAAGTCAAGTCATTGATATCGACCTCGCCATTAGCATCGACGTCGCCTATGCGACAGCCCATATCTTCCAGCACCTTGCGCAAACCTGCCATTGCGTCAATCTTGCCATTGGGCCCGAAGTGAGCACCATTGGCACCCATAGTGAAACTGTCATGAATGGCCGTTTGGGCTAGAACATCCTTCACTTCGGCAGGTGTCAAATCAGGATTGGCCTGCAACCACAGGGCGATGATGCCCGCCACCGTCGGTGCCGACATCGACGTACCCGTCATGACGCCCCAGTAGCTGCCATCAGCCGTTTTCATGACAGTTTCAGGATGGCCATCGACAAAATAAGAATAACGGCTCACCGAGGACACCACATTGACTCCAGGTGTACAGATTGTCGGCAAGGCTTCTCCTGTGGGTCCCGCGCCCGCTAACTGATAACTCGAGAAAGAGGCGATATCGCCCAAATCCTCAGAAAAGTCGGTCACCACCTTATTCTGGAAATAGGAAAAATAGCGATTGCGTGCCGTAAAAGCACCCGCCGATATGATTGAAGAGTTTACCGCATAGGTGCCTATCGAGCAGGAATCATTGCCATTGGTATAATAGGCAGGCACTACCACGCCATCAGGCTCGGTGACGGCACCATTATAAGTGCCAAAGCCTGCAAAGGAGTTACCCACCCACGCATCAATATCACACAAGTCATCGGTCTGAGGATAGACCGTGACACCTAACGCGTAGCGGCTCTTTTTCTTGCCACCCACGACAGAATACTGCCGAGAAACCAGGTTGTGAATGTTAATACTCAAGCAAGAGCGCTTGCCGTCGGATGAGGTGTTTCGGGTAGTCTTAATATAGCCCTCAGTATCAGCCGACGCATCATAGCTGTAATAATCCTGAAATTCAGTGGAACTGATTTTTATCCCTTCGGCATACTGCTGAGATTCCCACACGATGGAGCTGGTGTTGAGGTCAAGAATATGAAACTTATAGTAAAACCGCTTCCCAGGGTTCCTCATCCAAATCTGGGACAGCATCGTGGTATATTTGTAAGTGGAATCGGCATTGGTTTCACTCTTGCTATGAAACAGCAGGTGAATCGGATCGTCAGGAGTCACCACTTTGTGGGCATAATAGGGCTTATTGCCCGTATTCCCAGCCGAAATCACAAAGATACGCCCCTTGCCCAACACTTGAGAAACCGCCCTGGAGAAATAGTCATTTCCGTCATGCTGGCCCGCAGGAACACTGATGCTTAAACTCATCACGCACGGCTGCTGCACACTATCAGCATAACAGTCAATGTAACGGACGCAATTAGCCAACTCCACCACCGACAAGTTCCCTTCAATATTGCTGATGGCACACAACACGATATCGGCCCCTGGCGCCATGCCACCGTAACCATTGACGTGGGAACCCGCAGCAATTCCCGCCGTGTGGGTCCCGTGTGTGGCGCCCTGGCAATCGGTCGTCAGAGATAAGATCTCATCATCCATGAATACCGACCCCGGCAGCCTGATGCTCTTATTGTAATACGCAGTATGTCCACTATTATCCTGAGTGTTGTAAATCCTGACAATGCGAGTGCTGGCAGGGTAATCGCCACTCCTGAATGCACGATGCTGGAAATCAAAGCCCTTGTCGATGATAGCGACAATCACACCGCGCCCATCGTAATCCTGAGGCAAACCATAACACGCGCCATCTATCACCTGAGCCGCATGGGTGACACTCATCGTTGAATCAGTACAGAGTTCAACACGCTCACTGATTTCAACGTCATCAACCCCAGGCAACCGACAAATGCGAATCAGCCTGTCCACTGGAATCTGAGCGGTGACAAACCCATCAAATAGGCAGTTGACAACTACGCCCTCAGTTTGCAAGGTTTGAATCACACCCTCGTGTCGTATAGCAATGAACGCATCCACCATTTCACGCCCATCAACCATCCTTGGTGACACATACCTCGACGGGAATGACTGTGAAGTCATCAAGACTCTATAAGACTGCTCGTCCATGAACTCTTGCACCGAAGATGGCAAGGCCGGCTGTGCTATGGCCACCACACAGTAGCATGTACATAAAACGAAAAGCAGAACCCTATTTCTCATCTGTTAAGCATTTAATACCTCATTACGTCAGTCATCTTCCCCGCCGCCGCTATTCTCAAGCAGCATGTCAATGAGTATGACAACATCCCTAATGGAAAAGCGGCCATCCTGAGTGATATCGGCAACAATCGGATTAAACCCAGGCACATTGCCACCCAGAAGTTGGTCGATCATCAACGACACATCCAGAACTGATACCATCCCATCACCATTTACATCACCAAGCATAAAGGAAGGATCATTCTTGATGAGATAGATGATCCCAGCAAGCGCATCAATCTTGCCATTCGGCCCGAATTGGTAAGTGGCATTAGTGAATTGATCCTTTATCGCCGTCTGCGCTATTACCTCCTTGATTTGGCTCGTGGTCAAATTGGGGTACAACTGCAGCCATTGGGCAATGATGCCGGCTACCGTAGGAGCGGCCATCGAAGTACCCGTCATGACGCCCCAAACGCTTCCCTCGTCATCCCTCATGACCAGTTCACCGCGATAATCAGAATTCATGTAGGAGTATTGGCTACCTGCTGCTACGACATGATAGCCAGGTGCAGTGATGGTGGGAAGCGCTTTACCCGTTGGGCCGCAGCCAGGAGCCTCATAACTCGATGCTGAATATATATTGCCAACGCTTATCCAAGAATCATAGATCGTATCATTCCAGAGCATAGAAAAATAAGAATTCCTCGCCGCATAAGCCCCAGCCGAAATCACTGAATCACACACCGCATAACTGCCTATCGAACATGAGTTGTCAGGAATGACATAGAAATTATCCATTCTCACTGTGACCGTATCGCCCTCTGAAGAGATTGAATCAATATAAACAGGTTCTGTCATTGTACCAAATCGTCCAACACCAGTTCCCATCCAGTTATCCAAATCAAAACGCTCAACAAAACGAGGATACACACTCATACCAATGCGATAATTGCTGATGCGCTGGCCCTCTGCATTAATTACATAAGACTTAGACTTAAGGTTGATAATCTTGGAAGTTATAACAAACTTACCATTATATACCCTCATGGATATCTTGGCATACATATAGCCCACATTGCCTAAAGAAGGGTCTGGTTCAAAATAATCACTGAATTCACCACTGTAGAAAGTGGATGTTGAAGTCACTGGCGCCGATTCCCACACGATTTTGTTGGTCCTCTTGTCTAGAATGTGAAATTTCAAGGCAGGACGAGCATCTAACTGGCGAATCCATGTTTCAAAGAGCAGATTGTTATATTGATAATTATCATCATTCAGATAATTGCTTTTACAATCAATCAAGAAATTTGCTGGTTTGTCCTTTGTGCCCAATCCATAAGCATAATAATCCTGTGAGGCATTATTCCCTGCCGCTATGACGAAAATACGTCCTGGTCCCACTAATTGCATTATGGCCTGTGACAAGTAGTCTTTACCATCATGTGCCCCTGCAGATGTGCTTGCACTCACACTGATGACGCAGGGTTTGCCCACACTGTCAGCATAGGCATAGATATACTTGATGCAATTGATTACTTCGGTTTCACTGATACCGGTATTCAACGTGCGTGATGCACACAACACGATGTCAGCACCTGGAGCCATGCCACCATAGCCATTAACGTGACGACCAGCAGCAATGCTTGCCGTGTGGGTGCCATGTGTTGAAGTTACATCATATCGCAAAGTGTCAATTTCTTCTCCCATGAATACAGACCCGGGCAGAGTATTACCTTCCAACGTGACAACGTGGCCTGTAGTTTTTTCTGGATCGTATATTCTGACGATGCGGGTTTTAGTGGGATCCGAGGTTGATTTGAATGCACTGTGCTGATAATCAAATCCGCAATCGATAATACCAACAATCACGCCACTACCATCATAATCCTGTGGCAAGTCGTTCTGAAAGCCATTAATGACCTGCCCAGCATGGGTAACGCTCAAGGTGCTGTCTGTACACAAATCCAGAGCCCGACTGATCGACACATCCTTGACACCGTTCAACAAAGAAATCCGCTCCAGACAGCTAACAGGAACTCTGGCAGTAACAAAGCCGTCAAACTCACAGTTGATCATTACACCCTCCTTCCTCAAGGCATCCACAACACCATTGTTGTCAACAGCAATGAAAGCATCAATCATCTTGACTCCATTCACAATCCTCGGTGCGACATATGATGATATTTGCTCAACATTTGACGACAACATGCGTGGCAGGTTTTCAGTCTCGTCTAAAAAAAGGCCGACATCTCCTGGTAAGGAACACTTATCATTTCCCAATTGGGCATAACCTATACTCAACGTCAGCAAGAATATAACTGCAATTAATAACTTCTTCATAATTGGTCTTTTTCGGTTTCGTTAATGGTTATTCATGTATTATTGATTATTGGAAGTATTATCTTCCAGAAGCAGACAGCAGCATATCTATCAATATCGTGACATCGGCGACACTGATTCCCTGATCACAGTTCACATCGGCGTTCACTGTGTTGAGAACACCCATCCATGAGCCCAGTAGATAATCAATCAGCATTGTGACGTCCTTGATTGACACCACACCATCATCATCGACATCTCCAAGCAGTACGGTTGGTTGAGGCTCAATTACTTCAATCTTGAAAGTCAGGTTATCGGCATCAAACGTGAAGAGATAGTCGCTGCCATCACCAGTAAAATAGTAAGAATAATTATTGTTGCGCTTAGCAATGGCATACTGGGTTCCAGTGGTAATGGTCGTTGTCGATGTAGGACCATAGCGGTAAGTACTGTTGAAAGCAGTCCAATCGTTATTCCACAAGTCAGGGCCGCCATCAGCAAACACAAAATAGATGGATGCATTGACAGAGAGCGTATCAACATATATGCCATTGCCCAGATTGGTCATTTTGCCCATCGGTTCTGTCAGGCTCCAGTTGCCCACACCACCAACAATGTACAGGCTGGTACTGTCTGATGGTTCTTCACTGCTACCTTCAAGGAAATTGACTGCTTCAAACATGGCATCCATTACCTGGCCATTGGCGTTATCCCACCATCCGCAGTTATACCAGTCGGTGGTCACATGGTTACTGTAGTTAATGCCGTACTCGTTGGCTTCTGGGAACCACCAGTAGAGGCCCGTCACCGAGTTATGGGCGTTAAGGGTTGTCACCAGCGCCGTAGCAAAGGCCTTTTGCCCGGCTTCGGTCGCAGGCCATGTGGATTGCAGGTCATAGGAAGCTCCACTGGGATAGTAAGCATGGGGATAGCCAGTCTCCACGATTTGTATCTGCTTGGTGGGATAAGAGTATTCGAGTTCAGTCAATAGGCTATTGAGCACTGATAAGTCACCATGCCAATAAGGATAATAACTCAAGCCGATGATGTCGAAATCTGTCGTGTAATTCTTGAGTGTGTTGTAGAACGAGGTCACATTGCTGGTGCGGCCCATTTCGGTATGGACAACGATTTGGGCCGACGGGCACACCTCACGGCAAGCCTTGATGCCTTGCTTGAGATAGTTGGCAAAATTAGCAAACGTGCCCGAGCCATAATTGGCTCCGCTGGGATAGCAATGCCCAGTAGGCCACAACATGCCGTAGGTCACCTCGTTACCCACCTGGATGAAATCGGGCGTGGCACCCGCCGATTTCATGGCATTGAGCACTCTGAGTGTGTAATGATAGACACTATCACCTAGGGCACTGGTTACGGTCCATGAGCCAGGTGTTGAATGCTGGCCGGGATCAGTCCAGGTGTCGCTGTAATGAATGTCGAGCAGCAGTTTGAAACCTGCAGCCTTGATACGCTGACCCAAGGCCTTCACGTAAGGTAAATCCTGACATACGCCCTCGTCTTGATCTTCGGCGCTTGCCCTTGAGGGATCGACAAACAGCCTGACACGCATTGCATTAAATCCAGTGTCCTTGAGATAACTGAGCATATTGGTGATTCTAGCACCATTCTCATTATAGTAAATAGCCCCATGCTCCTCATAATTGGTCAACAGCGAAATGTCTCCCCCCGCATACTTGACAATGGCATCGCTGTCGAGAGCAGTCAACAACAAGCAAGCTAGAACAAACAACAATTGTCTCATATCTCAAAAATCTTGGTTAAACATCAGGCATGAAGGATTTTATAGACCAACTCCTTGAGTAAGGCATATTGGTCTTGACGGGAGCCGATGCCCTTGCTGCGGGTATCACACTCGCGCAGGCAACCGATGATGTTAATCAGCGAACGCGTGTTGTACATGCGCGCAGCATCGATGAACTTGCGGGCACGCCATGGGCTAGAAACCCCCACAAGCGCCATAATGGCATCGGGTGACTTTTCTCGTGCCGTCGACGTAATCAGGACGTTAGAGAAGAAGGTATACAACATCGCGATGACCGGCATCGAGGGGTTGTTCTTGGGATTACGCTCAAAATAGTCCACGATGCGGAACGCCTTGGCGGCATCCTGACGTGCAAGGGCATCTTCCAACTCAAAAATGTTGAAATCCTTGCTGATACCCACGTTGCGCTCAATAAGCAAGGGAGTGATGTTCTTGTCCTCGCTTAGGATGGCCAGTTTGTCCAGTTCGCTGAACTGACGGCTGATATCAGTGCCGATATGGTCGGCCAGCATTCTTGTGGCCTTACTGTCGATGTTGCAACCCAACGAGTTGGCATAGCTCACAATCAGCGTTTCCAATTCGCGTCCCTCGCTCACCTTTTTGGAACTGAAAACCAAACCATTATTATTAGCCTTGAGCGCATCGGTAAAGGGCTTACTCTTGAGTACCCCTCCCTTATGGCAGATGACGAGAATGGTGGTCGGCAACGGTTTCTCAGCGTAGGAGGCAAAAATGTCCAGATCATTCTTATGTCCAGGCTGCTTGGGGATAAGTTGAGCCTCACGCACAACCACGACCTTGCGCTCCGAGAAAGCCGGATACTGCTGGCAAGCACTGATGACTTCGCGCACGTTAGCCGTATTGCCATAGTACAACGACAGGTTGAAATCGCGCTGGTCCTCGGTGAGAGCCGTATCTATGATAAGTTGCTGCAAACGGTCGATATAGTAAGGTTCTTCGCCTTGCAAGACGTAGATATTCTTGAAATCCCCGTTCTTAATCTCTGAACTCAGTGATGTGAAGGTTATCGATTCTCGTTTTACTGCCATCGGTTAATTGAATTACATGCTGCAAAGTTAGTCAAAATTTGTGCAAGTTAAACACCATAAAGTTTACTATAATGGTTGAAACACCGCCATATTTATCTAATAATATTGTTTTCTACTAGTGGGCCGTGTAGAAGTCGGTAATACGAACAATGGCACGGGAGCAGACAGGACAGAAGTTCTGTACCTCGTTAATCTTCATGCGACACTCTTGAGCAGGACGATAAACACCCTTGGATTGATATCCCCCACCCTCAAAGACACCAACACGCTGTGTGGCGGCATCCAGTAAGCGCTGCTCCTTCTCATTAGAGATTTTGCGGTAATTGGGCACCTTGGCATCGGGAGGTGTAGGAACGGGCGTGCCCTTGGGCAACATATCAGCCCACTTGCTTTGGAAATCAACAAGGGTTGTAAGGTTGGGCTCCCATGGTTCGGTATCTGCGGGATACATCGACTCGTAAGCGTCATCATAGAAATACTCGTCACCAAGACCAGCATAAGCATGACCGAACTCATGCACCAGCACCTGATGGAAGGTCGGATGGTCGCTCGTGGTGACGGTTATCTGGTTATAAATGCCACCGCCGCCATAGGTATCACTGTTGACCAGCACGATGATGTGCTCAAAGGGTACGCCTGACAACACATCATACAGGCGATGAATGTCCTGAGTCATCAGGTAACGGTCACTGTAGAAGGTATCATAGTGGGTACCGACGGGCGTTGTGCTCCATCTTCCCAAGTGAGGCACACTGGGACCGCTGGTCAACGATTCGGCTGCCACGGCAACGACATTAAAACGATCCTTCATCGAAGTGAAAGGCTCGTGGGCAAACAGGGCATCGACAACACGCTGGCAGTCGTTGTAGAACTTGCCCATCTGAGCACGGGTATATCCCTCTGCTACAATAGCCAAATCAATACATTCGGTGATATCTGGCACACCATCAAGGGGACCCTCGGTTGGCGTGTAGTCACGTTTTCCTGGCTGATCTGCGACTTTTTCATTGGTTTGGACGGTCTTGCCCTTCCAGACGTAGTGATAAGGGATGCCGTTATCACCTATTTGGCGGATAAGGATATCGGCGGGGTCAACGGTATGGGTTAGACTGGTCACCACCTTACCGTGAAAGTCAGTTAGCGAGACAGTGACGTCAACAGGCTGTTTGGGCATGGGCACATTGTAACTGGTGGCAAAGGCTTTGCTGACCTTTGTTGCCTCCTCGGTTGCCAACCACTCCTGGAAGAGCGTGGAGAAGGTGTGAACAAACAACACCTGCCCTGTGACATGGTCTTTCATTTGAATTTGGCCATTGCCTTTGAGGGGCACATCAGCAAGACGGCTCTTGCGGCCTGCCCACTGCGGAGTGACATACATCTGCTCCAGATAAATCTGCTGGGCATCGTGGTTACCGGCAAACACATAATCGAGCCTCAACGTGCGACCATCGAAACAGTCTTCAAACTGCTGCGCCATCGCGTCAATGGTGACAAAAGCAAAGGCAAGGAAAAGAATCAAATGTTTCATAGCTATCTGAAATTTTGAAACCACAAATTTACGATATTTCTATAAAATTTTGTACTTTTGTGGAAAGAAAAATGGCAAATATGGTAGAGTTGAATTTACCGACATATGAGTACAAGGTGAAGAAGCGGGAAGATGGCTCATGGGCCATCTGGGACCGCCTGCGGGAACGATGGGTAGCGTTAACCCCTGAGGAGTGGGTGCGCCAACACTTCGTGGAGTGGCTCATCACCGACAGGCAGTTTCCAGCCGCTCTGATGGGCAACGAGGTATCACTGACGCAGAACGGCATTGCACGCCGCTGTGACACGGTCGTTGCCGACCGCACAGGTCAACCACTGGTCATCGTAGAATACAAGGCGCCAAGCATCAACATCACGCAGAAGACCTTCGACCAGATTGTGAGATACAACATGGTACTTCACGCCCAGTACCTCATCGTGAGCAATGGCCTGAAGCACTACTGTTGCCATATCGACTACGAGACTGGCAATTACACTTTTCTTGAAAATGTTCCCCTCTATAACGAACTATAATCCATGAAAATAGTATTTTTGTATCCATGAACGAGAATTACTTGGAGAAGTTGAATGAACAACAGCGGGCGGCAGTCGTGTATTGCGACGGGCCGCAGTTGGTGATTGCAGGGGCAGGCTCGGGCAAAACGCGCGTGCTGACTTATAAGATTGTACACCTGCTCGCCCTCGGGTACGAGCCATGGCGCATCATGGCGCTGACGTTCACCAACAAGGCCGCCCGCGAGATGCGAGAACGCATAGAGCCGCTGGCGGGTCCCGACGTTGCTGCACAATTGTGGATGGGCACCTTCCACTCCATTTTCTCACGCTTGCTGCGCCGCAATGCCGAGCGCATCGGATTCAAACCGGATTTCACCATCTACGACCAGAGTGACTCCCGTTCGCTCATCAAACTCATCGTCAAGGACATGGGCCTTGACGACAAGGTCTATAAACCCGCTTCGATACAGACCCAGATCAGCAATGCCAAGAATGCCCTGGTCACCCCAGAGGACTATGCCAACAACCAAAGCGTCATGATTGCCGACCAAGACGCTGGGCGCCCCGAAACTGCAGCCATCTATAAAGCCTACTGGAACCGTTGCCGCATAGCGGGTGCGATGGACTTTGACGACTTGTTGCTCTACACCAATATCCTGTTGCGTGACAACGAAGACGTGCTGCAGCAGTACCAAGAGTTCTTCCGCTATATCCTCGTTGACGAGTACCAGGATACCAATTTCTCGCAGCACCTGATCGTTCATCAGTTAAGCAAGAAATATAATCAGTTGTGTGTCGTCGGCGACGACGCCCAAAGTATCTACAGCTTCCGCGGGGCAAACATCGATAATATCCTGAAGTTGAAGCGGTTCTATCCCGATATCAAGACGTTTAAGCTGGAGCGCAACTACCGCTCGACACAGACTATTACCGACGCCGCCAACAGCCTTATAGAGAAGAACAAGGGACAGATTGCCAAACACCTGTTCAGCAAGAAGGCCATCGGCGACCGCATCCCCGTCATCCAGTGCTACAGCGATTATGAAGAGGCCTACGTTGTCGCCAACCAGATAGCTGCATTGAAAGCGCGCCAGGGTGACAGCTATGAGGATTATGCCGTCCTCTACCGCACCAATGCTCAGTCACGTGTGCTGGAGGAGGCTCTGAGTAACGGCGGACGCCGCGACAAACACGGCAATATGCGCAGCGCTATCCCCTACCGCATCTATGGCGGCCTGTCGTTCTATCAGCGCAAGGAGGTCAAAGATGCCATCTGCTACTTCAGGCTCATCATCAATCCCGACGATGATGAGGCACTGAGGCGCGTCATCAACTACCCCTCACGTGGCATCGGCGATACCACCGTCGGCAAAATCACCCATTGCGCTACACAAGGTGGCGTGAGTCTGTGGCAAGTAATTAACCATGCCGAGAAATACGGGCTGAGCGTGAACAAGGGCACACAAGCCAAACTGGATAGCTTCACCAACCTGCTGAAGGGATTGATTGAGCTGAACCAGAATGGCAGCGACGCTTTGACTGTAGCTAAAGAGACCATACGCCGCACACAAATCAAGAGCGTCTTGATGGGAGATAACACACCCGAGAACATCAGCCGCATCGAGAACCTCGATGAGTTGATGAACGCTGTGAACGACTTCCAGCAAGTCAAGCAGGAAAGCGGTGACGAGCATTGCCAGATTGGCGATTTCCTCGCCGAGACATCGCTGCTCACCGACCAAGACATGAACGACCCCGATGGCGAGAAAGTCACACTGATGACCGTCCATGCCGCGAAGGGGTTGGAGTTCAGGAATGTCATCATCGTAGGTGTAGAGGAAGACCTATTCCCGAGTGCCATGAGCGCCGGATCACTGTATCAGATTGAGGAAGAGCGCCGTTTGCTCTATGTCGCTATCACACGCGCCGAGGTGAACTGCGTCATCACCTATGCCACATCACGTTACCAAAACGGGCAGACCAGGTCGTGTGTGATGAGCCGTTTCCTGCGGGATATCGCGCCTGAGTTTCTACTCATGGGAAGCACAAATTCGTCACCCATGCCTTCACGCAAGCGAACCCGTTGGGACGACGATGACGATCTCGATGCCCTGCGTGACAAGTGGAACAAGCCCACCCGTTCGTCCACTACCATTCGCCCAACCCGTCCCACCAATGTAGAGACGCAAAATCTTGCGTCTCCTTCCCGCCCTTCCAGAATACCCAACCCCGCCCCCACTCCCACTCCGCCGCCTGCTAACAACAATGGCAACTTCTCCATCCACGCTGTTGACGAGTTGAGTGTGGGAAGCGAGATCCTTCACCAGCGGTTCGGGCGCGGCATGGTGACTAATATCGACACCCAGGGCGATGCCAAAATTGATGTCGCCTTTAATGACGGGCAGACGCGTAAGCTGCTGTTGAAATTCGCCAAATTTGAAATACTTTAAAACCACTATATCACAATGGAAGAGTACAAAACGCCCTACTATATCGTGTATGAGGAAAAGCTGCGCCGCAACATCGAGCTGATAACCGGTGTTGCACAGCGCACGGGTGTGGACATCATCATGGCGTTCAAGGCCAATGCCCTGTGGCGCACTTTTGATATTTTCAGGGAATACTGCATGGAATCGACCGCCAGTTCAGTCAACGAAATGCTGCTGGCTAATGACGAGCTCAAATGCCGCACCCACACCTATTGTCCCGCTTATACCGAGGATACCATCGATGCCTATATCGCAGGCAGTTCGCACATCACTTTCAACTCGATTGAGCAATACCTGCGTTTTGCCGACCGTGTAAACCAGCACAATGCCGATTGGCCAGGTGAGCAGGTCAGTTGCGGATTGAGGGTCAATCCCATGTGCTCGGTGATTGAGACCGACATCTACAATCCCTGCTGTCCTGGTTCGCGTTTTGGCGTGTTGGCAAGTGACCTTAAGGAGTTGCCCGAGGGAATTGAAGGTTTCCATTTCCATGCTTTGTGCGAGAGCACGAGTTTTGACCTGGAGAAAGTGCTATTGGCGTTGAAGCAGCAATTCGGGGAATACCTGCCACGCCTCAAGTGGCTCAACATGGGCGGCGGTCACCTGATGACCCGCAAGGGATATAATATCGGTCACTTGGAGCAGGTATTAGGTGCTTTCCAAGGCGCTTATCCTAATCTGCAAATCATTTTGGAGCCTGGTAGCGCCTGGTGCTGGCAGACGGGCGATCTTGAGGCGAGTGTGGTGGACGTGGTAAGCAACAGCGGCATCACTACGGCGATTGTGGATGTGTCGTTCGCATGCCACATGCCAGACTGCCTGGAAATGCCCTATCAGCCCAAAATCACCCAAGCGCTTGACGAGGTTGACCCGTCGAAACCCACTTACCGAATGGGCGGCAATTCGTGTCTAAGTGGCGACTATGTGGGTGACTGGAGTTTTGAGAAGCCATTGAAACGAGGCGACCGCATCACCTTTGAGGACATGAACCACTACACGACCGTCAAGACCAACATGTTCAACGGCATCCAGCACCCCTCCATCCTATTAAAACGCCTTGACGGCTCCATCGAAATCTTACGGGAATTCGACTACATCGACTACAAGACCCGCATGAGCTAAGTATTAATCCCCATCAAGTTTTAATAAATTCACATAAATGCCCATAAATGTCCATGAATGACCTATTCATGGACATTCGTGTTATAAAAAGCCCTATTGATGGGGATTATAATTGATGGGAATTATTTTCCGGAGTAGGCGACGCCGTAGCCGATGAAGTGGTCGTAGCGTTCGCCCATGGGACGGTCATAGACCTTGACAAGGTATTCGTTGACCGTCTCGTAGTGGTCGCCCTCGATGCGTGAGGTTTGGCCAACCGAAGTGCCGTCGGGAACCCATAGATACATATAATTATAGGCACCTTGCTTGAGCAACAGGTCTGCCGTGTAGCATCCGCTACTGGTGTCATACTTCATTATCGTTTGTGAAGCGGGATAACCGATATTGAACTCCCCATACAGCCACACATTGCCACCATTAAGTTTTCCGCCCGTGTCAAGAGTGAAATGAGTGATCATGTAATCGGCCTCGACAGCACTCTCGCCACGTGTCTCACCATTACGGATAGTGAAACGGCCATACTGTGTCTTGTCATAGAGATATTGCACCTCGTTGCGCGGCTCATCAATCATCAAGGTGGCATGATATATGGGGTCGTAATAAAGGATGGACTGCACACCCATATTAATGTTGTGGGCATTCACCGTCTCGAAACGACGGAATTCATTGCCCGCAGGGAAAATCAAGTCGCGGTTATGGTCATAGGTCACATGATCCACGCCGACCATCATCGGACGCGAAACAGTGACCGCATTATCTTCACGGGAATTTTGTGTTACCACACATTTAAACTCGCTATAGGGATCATTGATTTGATTAGCCTTATAACGCACATCAAATGACACCTGCTGGAAGCGGTTGTTATACTCTACATCGGTGCGGGAGGTTACCTGAGGGTACACCCCAACCTTGCCCTCACAAACCGAAAAACGTGTCTGGAACAACAACTCGTCAGGATTGTCCTGCTCATAAACCGTGAGCAGATAATTCCCGCTGACAAGAAATTCCATATCGGCATTGGGCAGCATGAACTGATAGTTGTAATAGTGGACGTAGGTCGCCTCACTGGGCGCATAGTCATCTATATCGGCATAATTAAAACCACTCACATACTCGCTCTCAACCAGTTGCGATGGCTGCCAGTCGGCATTGCAATGGGTAACACTGTAGCGCAAGTAATGATAGTCATAGTCAATATAATCGAAGTTGACAATCAAGAAGTCGTCACTGCCCATCATATAAACGGGAGGAATGTACATATTACTGGAGAGACACACTTTGAGCGAGCGTACATTATTGTCATAGATATGGGGGCGCGTGTCAACCCTATCCTGTGCCATGGCCGTTATAGCCATGAACATGCAACACAACAGCGAAATATAAATACCACGTTTCATCGGTTCATACAATTAATCTTTGGTTGGACACAAAAATGTCTATCGGGTTTAACGCATCAAGAGGTAGATGGTGTATGCCACATATATTGAGAAGAAGATAATGCCCTCTATGCGGTCCATCTTATCCTTCTTGAAAGTCAACACCACCACATACAGCATAATGGCAGCTATAAACATCATCAGGTAATCGATGATATTAATATCCACAAACGTCATCGACTTGACCGTTGACGCCGTACCCAGAATAAACATCAGATTGAACAAGTTGCTGCCGATGACGTTGCCCAACACCAGTTGGGGATTCTTCTTGGTGGCGGCAACTATCGCCGTAACCAATTCAGGCAACGAGGTACCAACGGCCACAATGGTAATGGCGATGACTGCTTCACTCATTCCCCAAGCGCGCGCCAGATTCTTGGCACTGTCAAGGAACAGGTTACCGCCAAAGATAAGTGCCACCAGCGAAACAATGGCGATGCTCCATAATAGCCAAGGCGCCTTGCCCGTGAGCGACGATTTGGTCTCTTCTTCGGCCTCCATCATTGCCTTTTCGGGATCCTTGCCTTTCTGGACAATGACCCAACACATGTAAGCAACGAAGCAAATCAGCAATACGATACCATCCAGCGTAATGAGTCTGTTGTCTCTAAGTCCAGGGACGATCGAGTCGTTGGCGATAAGCGTGACAAACAGGGTGGCTAAGATCAGGAACGGGATATCACGACGACGCTGCTCGCGCTCGATGGCAAACGGATAAATCAATGCCGTGATACCCAGGATGAGGAAAACATTGGCGATATTTGAGCCAATGACATTGCCCATCGCAATGTCACCACTACCGCTCAGTGCCGATGACACCGATACAAACAATTCGGGGGCACTGGTACCAATGCCCACAATGGTGAGACCGATGATGAAGTTAGAAATCTTGGCACGTTGGGCAATGGCTACCGACGAATCCACGAGATAGTTGGCTGCGAGCAACAGCAGACCCAAACCAACGACAAGCAATAAATAATCCATCTTGAATATTGAATACCAATATAAGAAGTCGCTGCCGCACTCCATCATCTAACAAGAAGTGCGGCAGCAAATCATTTTACTGAAAGAGTGCCTCGCGCATGGCAACCATGGCTTCATCAAGACCTTGAGGATTGCGGCCTCCAGCCTGAGCGAAATGGGGCTGTCCGCCGCCACCACCCTGGATGGCCTTCGCTGCTCCACGAACGATGTTGCCAGCGTTCTTGCCTGTTTTGACAATGTCCTCGCTCAACACCACGGTCAACATGGGCTTACCCTCGTGCTCGGTAGCGGCAAGGAAAACGGTTGACTCGGGACATTCAGCCTTGATGGTAAGGGCCACACCCTTAACGAGATCGGGATGTTGTTGACCCGCAAGCGTGATTATATTGATACCGTTCTCTTCCTTGGCATCAGCAATGATACGCTTGGCCAACATCATGACACGTTGCTTCATGAAGTCATCCACCTGCTTCTTGAGGTCGGCATTCTCGGCAAGAGACTTCTGCAATGCCATGACGGCGTCGGGGGCATTGTTGAGCAAGCCCTTGATGCGTTCCATCATGTCCTGGAAATGGTCAAGCATCTCCTCGACCACAGCGCCGGTAACTGCCTCGATGCGGCGGATGCCAGCGGCGATACTGCTCTCGCTGACGATGCGCACCATGCCGATGTTACCCGTGTTGCACACATGGGTACCACCACACAGCTCTACCGAATCGCCATACTTGATAACGCGCACGCGGTCGCCATACTTCTCACCGAATAGCGCCATTGCGCCCATCTGCCTAGCCTCCTCAAGGGGCACCTCTCGATGCTCTTCACGAGGAATGGCATTGCGTATCATGCTGTTTGCAAGATGCTCAACCTGACGAATCTCCTCGGGGGTCACCTTGCGGAAGTGGGAGAAGTCAAAACGCAATGAATTGGGATCCACGTAAGAACCTTTCTGTTCAACATGGGTGCCTAACACCTGACGCAGAGCCGCATGCAGCAAGTGGGTCGCCGTGTGGTTGCATTCAGTGGCATGGCGAGCTTCAAGGTCGATAGCGGCATGCAACGTAGCGTTGACATCGCTCGGCAACTTGGCTGTGATATGTACGGGAAGATTGTTCTCACGCTTGGTATCGGTCACCTCAATGACTTCGTCACCCAACTTGAGGACACCGCGGTCACCCACCTGACCACCCATCTCGGCATAGAACGGCGAGCGGTCAAGCACAATCTGGTAGAATGACTTATTCTTTTGGGTCACCTTGCGGTAACGCAGGATATTCACGTCACACTCAGTGAGGTCATAGCCCACAAACTCGGTCACGCCATCCTTGAGCTCCACCCAGTCGGTAGCCTCAACAGCGGCAGCATTGCGGGCTCGCTGTTTCTGCTTCTGCATCTCCACGTTGAATTCCTCCTCATTGACCGTCATGCCGTTCTCACGCAGGATGAGTTCAGTGAGGTCCAAGGGGAAACCGAAGGTATCGTAAAGGGTGAACGCTTCCTTGCCATCGACAACAGTCTTGCCTGCAGCCTTGGTGTCGGCAATCACTTTCTCAATCAGTTTCATACCTGTCTCCAGGGTGCGCAGGAAGGCATCTTCCTCTTCCTTGGTCACGTGCTTGATGAGATCAGCCTGAGCCTTGATTTCGGGATAGGCCTCGCCCATACTCTCGATAAGCGTATCAATGAGGCGATACATGAACGCCTCACGGAAGCCCAAGAACGTGTAACCATAACGAACGGCACGGCGCAGGATGCGACGGATGACGTAGCCTGCCTTGGCGTTGCTAGGTAGTTGGCCGTCGGCTATCGAGAAGGCAATAGTACGCACATGGTCGGCGACAACGCGCATGGCGACATCCTGATCCTTGTTGTCGCCGTATTTCTTACCACACATTTCGCCCAGCTTCCTGATAAGGGGCTGGAACACATCGGTATCATAGTTGGATTTCTTGCCTTGCAGCACCATGCAGAGGCGCTCCAGACCCATACCAGTGTCAATTACCTTGTTGGGCAGAGGCTCCAGCGAGCCGTCCACCTTGCGGTTATACTGCATGAACACGAGATTCCAGATTTCAATCACCTGAGGATGATCCTTGTTGACCAGCTCAACGCCGGGAATAGCGGCCTTTTCCTCCTCGCTGCGAATATCGACATGAATCTCGCTGCAAGGGCCGCAGGGACCAGTATCGCCCATTTCCCAGAAGTTATCGTGGGCATTTCCATTGATGATGTGATCCTTAGGCAGATGTGCCTCCCAGAACTTGGCAGCCTCATCGTCACGGCTCACACCGATGCTCTCATCGCCCTCGAACACAGTAGCGTACATATTCTTGGGATCCAGCCCATATACATTGACCAGCAGGTCCCATGCCCAGTCGATGGCCTCGTGCTTGAAATAATCACCAAATGACCAGTTGCCCAGCATCTCAAACATGGTGTGATGGTAGGTATCGTGGCCTACCTCTTCCAGGTCATTGTGCTTACCGCTCACGCGCAGGCACTTTTGGGAATCGGCAACCCGCTTCCACTGGACTTCCTTGTTGCCAAGGATAATGTCCTTAAACTGGTTCATTCCGGCATTGGTAAACATGAGTGTAGGATCGTCCTTGATTACCATGGGAGCCGAGGGCACAATGTGGTGTTCCTGTTGCTCAAAGTAACGCTTGAACGTCTCTCTAATTTCTTTAGCAGTCAGCATAATATTTTGTCTTAATATGTTATAAATGTTCCGATTTTGTTGCAAAGTCTAAACTAATTGTTTACCTTTGCGGTGTTATAAACAACCTGCAAAGATAATTATTTCCGTTAACTTGTGCAAGACCATGCGAGAACTGGATAAAAAATTCTACAAAATCGGTGACGTTTCGGAGATATTAGGTATCCCCGAGTCCACCCTGCGTTACTGGGAATCCCAATTCACCATCATCAAGCCCAAACGCAACAAGAAGAACATCCGTTACTACACGCCCAACGACATCGAGATCATCAGCAAGGTGTATTATCTGGTCAAGGAGAAAGGGCTGAAGCTCGATGCAGCACAGGCACAGATCCGTCACAACCGCGACGGCGTGGACAAGCGGTTTGACGCCATAGTGCAGCTCAAGGACATCAAGGCCCAGCTGCAAGCGTTCCAGAACTCCCTGGACGAACTGTTCCCCGACATCCCCGCTGCCAGGTAAGGATCATCCTTACTACTATGCTATCACAGGAGAGTCCAACGTTGCTGGGTTCTCCTGCTTTTTTTTAGGCTTCATGTACCATCACAAAAAAGCCTGGCAACACGCGGTCACCGCGCATTGCCAGGCCATCTTAATGAATTCTTATAAACGTAATTTCCGGGTAGGATTTTTCTTTATTATCAGAATCTCATGCCCAATGTGAGCGAGATGCGGTTGTTATGGTCCTTGACGTCGGCACTGACGTTAGGCTCATAGCCATATTTGTCGTTGATGGGTGAGAATGCGTTGTAAACGCTCTCACGGATCTTGTGAACGTAAGCCAAGTCGGCATAGAATGCCTTGTGGCGGTAGCCCACACCACCGGTGATGTTATGAACAGCATTGTCATACTGGTAAGCAGGATTGGTGCCCACGGTAGCAATGTTGTCGTCATAGTTATCAACACCCTTCTCTACCTGAGTGGTCTTATAGCTGTAACCTGCACGCAGGCTCACTTCGGGAGAGATGCGGTACTCGCCACCGACGCGAATGATGTGCGACGGCTTGAAGTAGTACTTGACATTGTCGGTCACGTCGAGATAGTTGTTACCGCGGTCATCACCGATGCGCATTGTCTCGTTGGCTACACACTCATAGTCCAAGCTCAGGATTCCACTAGTGCCAATCACACCTGCCAAGCTGCCCATGAAGTGCCAGGGAGTGGTCATCGTATAGGTGCTTGAGTAGTTGTAGCCATCATTACTGCTCTTGTCGGCCCTGTAGAGGTTGTTGTCGTCCTGATAAGCGGAGATATTAGCACTCACATTATAGGTGTCGCGCATGTCATAGAACGTGGGCGTGTGGAAAGCAGCACCGATGCGCAGGGCCTGAACGGGACGCCAGATGAAACCAAACTTAAAGTTGACACCGGTACCCTCGGTATGCAGGTAGTTGTGAAGTCCCCAAGTCGCAGAGGTATTCACGTTGGTGATGTCACTCAAGAACAGGTCATTGTCATCGGCCATAATATAGGGATTGTACAAATCTTCCTCATAGGTCTGAATGCTCTTGTAATCCAGGTCAAGGATGCCAAAGTCGAGACCCCAGTAGAACTTGTTGTACAGGTTGCCACCGAAGGCGATATTGTACTCATCGGCATGGCCACGCTCATTCACCTCGAAGTAGGCATTGCCAGTGGTCCCGTCACCATAGAGTCCCTGCATCAGATTACCGTTGGCATTGATGATACCCACATAGCCATTATTCTTGGTCTGCATATCAAACATGGTCACAGCTGCCCAAGGCGCATAACCGTCAAAGTAAGGATTGAAATTATCTGTCCAGTACAAATCGCCAGGCATAAACGGACCATTGGGATTAACGTTGACAAACGCGTCGGCCACAAAGTTACTCATCGAGGTGGGGATGTTGCCCACGCCACCCACATAATGACGGTTAAATGATTGCAGACGGTTGTAGCTAAAACCGAAGTTCAAGTTGGGCGCTACATCAGAATCCAGACGGATGGCGCCGATGTAACCCACGTTGTTCAGGTTGAACTTGGTCTCGTTGATCTTGTCAACACCAGCTTGAGTGCTATTGAAGTCCAAAGCGAGAGTAATTCCCACATCGGAGTTGCGATATACACCGATACCACCAGGGTTCTGGGTGAGCACCGACAGGTCGCCGCCCAGGGCTCCGAAGGCCCCCGCCATCGACTGGAAGCGCGAGGTGCCTCGGAGTTCGGTTTGGGACATTTGCAGGACATCAAAGGCGTCCTGTGCATTTATCATGAGCGGAAGTCCGCACAGCAGCAAAGCAAATACTTTCTTTTTCATAGCTTCAATCGTTTAGATTATAGTCAAGAAATAATACGTGTGTGAAAGAAAGGATTGCATGATCAGCGACGACGTCCGCCACCACCTGATGAGCCGCCTGAGCTGCCACCGCTAGAACCGTGGCTGCTTCCGCCGCCAGAGCTGTAGCTGCCGCCACCACCGCCGCCGGAGCTGCGATGCGAACCGCCGCCAGAGCTACTGTAACCGCCACTGGACGAGCCAGAGGAACGACTGCCACCGTAGGATGAGCCGGAGGAACGACTGCCACCGTAAGAACTTCTGCCACCGTACGAGCCGGAGGAGCTGCCGCTACCGTAACTACGCGAACCGGTTGAACGGGTAGTCACACCCGAGCTGCCACGAGAGCCCATATTGCCACTATTGCGGTTGGTTGCATATCCGCCACGGCTAGAAACGCCACTGGAACGATTGGTGCCACCGCTACGAGATGCGATGCTGTTGCGATTGCTTCCAACGCCATTATCCATACGGGTACGGCTGTTGCGGTTGGTTGCCAAACCTACACGGTGATGATCAATACTGTTGCCGGTACCACCATGATAGGCAGGACGGTGGGTAGGATTCAGATTATTGTGGCCGTAATCCCAATTCCAATTGTGGTGACCCCAGTAACCGTCCCATCCCCAGCCAGTACGCCACCAGGGGGAGTAGTGCCAGCCCCAGTGCCAATAGGGAGAATAGTAGGAATAATATCCTGTATAGCCCCACCAGGGACGATACCAGGTAGTGTACCATGAGTACCAGGGATAATAATAGCCAGTGTACCAGGGATAATAGTAGGAAGCAAACGGACTATAGTAATCCCAACCATAACCATAACCATAACCCCAGTCACTACCGACAATCAAATTGATGGAAGGTGACTCGTCATAATACAGCTGTACCAGATCATCGTCATCGCTCAAGATCACAATGTCCGGGTTGTAGAAGCGCTCAATGAGACGGGTGTTGGCAAAGAGATCATCGTCAACATAGGTTGAGTCCAGATAGATGGTGTCGCCATTGATGTCCACCTCAAAGTCAACGCGAGTTGGATCATAGGCACCACGACGGTTGTACTCGTCCTCATCACGCTCAGCACGGTAGTTGCTCTGAACAGCTACCTTATACTTCTCAGGAACCTCGCCATAGACCACAACGGTCTTGGCGGGCGTGGAGCTCTTGGTCTTGATCTCCACCGTCTTGGACTTGGAGGCATCGTAATAGATGTCGTCATAGTCCTGGGCCAAAAGCGAACCAGCGGTTAACGCCATGATGCCCATCAATGATAAAATACGGTACTTTTTCATAATCAATTACGTTTTAAAAATTCATTATTGTTGTTTGTCTTTTAGACGTGTTTCTTTTATAAAAGTTTAAGATGAGTATTAAATCTTTTTAAAAATGCATCGCAAGTTATAAAGTAAAATGAAACTGATGTCTATTTTTTGAGTGAAAAAATGCTAATCACATTCATTTTTAACTTTATACCCCACCTCGTATAGCAAAAACCATGCCACATCTAGGAATGTGGACCAACAAAGCGGATGCAAAAGAACAACTAATAACAAAAAACTAGAAACTAGAAACTAAGGACTAAGGACTAAGGACTAAGGACTAAAAACTAAAAACTTTTCACTACCTTTGTAGCCACTATGGGACGAGAGAAGGTCTTCCGGTTCAAGCAATTTGCAGTGCTCAACGACCACACGGCAATGAAAGTGGGCACCGATGGTGTCCTGCTGGGTGCCTGGTGCCCTGTGGAGGACTCAAGGTGCGTGCTCGACGTGGGCACGGGCTGTGGTGTCATCGCCCTGATGGTTGCCCAGCGCAATCCGACGGCTATCATTGACGCCATCGACATCGACCATGACGCTATCGGGGAAGCCTCATTAAACTTTGCAAACTCTCCATGGAACGATCGCCTCACCGCCATCGAGTGCGATTTCAACAGCATGACAACTGACAAGCGATATGACCTCATCGTCTCCAACCCACCCTTCTTTACCAACGGAGTATTGCCCACGGGCGATGCCCGCACGACTGCCCGCCATACAAGCACACTGAACTATAATCAATTGATTGACAAAGCAGCTCAACTGCTCAACGATGAAGGCTCACTGAGCTTCATCACACCTATCGAAGCCGAGGGCGACATCATCCAGGCATCGACATTTGCGTCATTACTCGTGAGACGAATAACCCGCGTCATTCCTGTCGAAGGAGCCGCCCCGAAACGCATCCTGTGGTTGCTGTCACGTCGTGACATCCCCTACAGCGAGGACACATTGATTATCGCTCATGAAAACGGGGCTTTCACGAGTGAGTATATCGCACTCACCGGCGCTTTTTACTTAAAAATGTAATCAAGTTTGACGCTCTTATAGCAAAATGGCAGCCGCAAGCGCGATAAGCGTTATGGAGGTCAAGCCCATGATGAGCGTCATCAGTGTCATGGTGCGATAGCCGTCACGTGCCTTGATACCACCAAAACCAGTCACCACCCAGAAGAAGCTGTCATTGGCATGTGACACCGTCATCGAGCCTGCACCAATCGCCATGACCACAAGTGCCGCAGCAAGAGGGCTTGTGAAACCGAGCGCACTCATCATCGAGCCAGAATCACTGAACATGCCCATCATACCTGCAGTGGTAGTGATTGCCACAGTTGAGGATCCTTGAGCCGACTTCAGGATGGCAGCTATCAGGAACGGGAATACCACGCCCAACGCCTTGAGAGAATCACTGAATTCGTTGATCATATCAACAAAACCGCTCGCTACGACCACGCTGCCCAACACACCACCTGCTGCGGTAATAAAAATAATCGGGCCTGCCGTCATGAGCGACGACTGTGTGATATCGTTAAACTCGCCCATCATCCCCTGCCGCTTCAATAGAGGCAAGCATGACAACAACGCAATCATCAAGGCGATGGTCGGCTTGCCAAGGAAAGTGAACACTTTAGCCACACCCGATGGCAAATCCATCAAGGCCACCACACTGCCTAGTGCCATGAGTACAATGGGAAGCATTATGGGCAGGAAAGAAAGGATGGCACTGCAATGACCGCGACCATCCATGACAGAATTCCCGTCTGCGGGTTCGACGGGCGCCACGCGCTTGCCCACACGCCCTGTGAAAAAATAAGCGGGAATAAGCGACAACAGCGAGATTACAGCACCCAAGCCAATGACGAGAAGCAGGTTGTTTTCAAGCCCCACCAAACCGGCCGCAGCAACAGGCCCAGGAGTTGGCGGGATGAACACATGCGATGCAAAAAGACCCGCCGCCAATGCCAGCATGAGCGACACGGGTGACGAACCGGTTCGCCTGGCCAGCGACTTACTAATAGGGCTTACCAGCACAAAGCCACTGTCACAAAACACAGGTATCGAGACGATCCAGCCAATCATCATCATTGCCAAGCGGGGATGTCGCTTACCGACCACACGTTCAACCGCACTGGCCAGCGCAACCGCTCCACCCGTGCGTTCAAGGATAGAGCCAATCAGTGTCCCGAATAGAATGACCAGGGCAATACCGCTGAACATGCCACCAAATCCCTTTCCGATAACATCTGGGATCTGGTCGATGGGGACACCCAGCAATGCAGCAAGCAACAATGAGGTGCCAAGTATCGACAAAAACGGGTGAATTTTAAACCTCGCTATCGCTACTATCATGAGTAGGATAGCAGCAGCAAAAAGTAGAAATGCGCCAATCGCAGTCATAGCATTATTGATTATCAAATACTGTGGCAAATATAGCAAACGATTTCCAAAATATACCCATCATGACGCTAATTTTTCATACTATCCCGCAAAAAACCATATGAGACGAGTTGAATGGGCAAAACAAAAGTCCCGAGACTAAATTCGTCAATCGGGACCTATATGTTCTGTGTCTAGTGATGCTTCGTCAGCAGTTCGGCACAAGGTTGAAGTGTTTTATTATTAAGAAAAAGTCAGTTTTATTCGTTTGAAGCGTTTAATTCTTCATTGAAGTCGTAGTATTGACTAGCAAATAATCGAAAAGTTTAATCGAAAAGTCGATTTTAACATACATTAAGATTTAACCGCGATTTGAAGCCCCTATATCCCCATAAATGGGGATAGTTTTTTGATATAAAACCTCAAAAAAAGGGATTGCCTAGCATTATAGGTGGCAGTAATTTTGCATCATGGAATAAACTATCAAAACGACATGATTACAGACAAAGATAACAGCCATAACGATATCACACGCCTCCTTGACGATGAGCCCGTGGGCAAAACCGTGCAAGTGGTGAGGGTGATGGGCGACGGCGCCTTCCGCCAGCGGTTGTTGGAAATGGGCTTCGTGCGCGGTGCCAAGGTGACCGTCCTCAAGAATGCCCCGCTGCAGGATCCCGTGGAATACATGATCATGGGGTCGCACATCTCGCTTCGCCACAGCGAGGCCGCTCAGGTCGAAGTGACCGACAAGGACGCCGAGTTCTGCGATATGGAAGATGCCTTTAACGGCATTGTCGAGACCTCAGTGGCAGGCGTTGACCCGATGGCCGACAACGTGTTGCGCGTGGTGCTCATCGGCAACCCCAACTGCGGCAAGACCTCATTGTTTAACAACGTGACGGGTGCCAAGGAAAAAGTGGGCAACTACGGCGGCGTGACCGTTGACAGTAAGGAGGGGTGGTTCAGCATCGATGGCCGCAAGGTGCAGTTGGTCGATTTGCCTGGCACCTATTCACTGACCGAATACTCGCCAGAGGAGATGTATGTGCGCACCAACATCCGTGACAACCATCCTGATGCTATTCTCAATATTGTTGACGCAGGCAACCTGGAGCGCAACCTGTACCTGACGACACAGATCATGGATATGAACATCCCCATGGTGGTGGCGCTGAACATGTGGGACGAATTGGAGAAAAGCGGTGACCATCTCGACATTGAGATGATGAGCCGTCTGCTGGGTGCGCGCATGGTGCCACTGACTGCCTATAATGGTCACGGCGTGAAAGAAGTGCTGCAAGCCACAATGTCTGCCATCGACGAGAGCGAGCAGGATACAATGCACCACAACGTGAATTACGGTCCCCTCATCGAAGACTGCCTGAAAGAGTTGGGCGCGATGTGCCCCACCCTGGACCGCTATACCGTGCTCAAGATCATTGAGAACGACCAGCACGCCATCGAACTGATCAACAGCCAGGACAATGCCGAGCAAGTCAAGGCGACAGCTGCCGAGATGCGCCAACGCATCGAGCGTGACTTTAATGATGACATCACGAGCATTATCACCGACCTGAAATACGGTTTCGTGCGCGGCGCACTTGCCGAGGCGCTCACACCTAACCCTGAACGTGCCACGGGCGACACCAAGCCCGGCTATTCGCTGGATCACCTGTTGACTAACCGCTGGCTGGCACTGCCCATCCTGCTGGTGCTGATGTGGCTGATGTTTGAAGCCACCTTCACGCTTGGAGCCTATCCCCAAGAATGGATTGAAACGGGCGTGGAGTGGATAGGTAACTGGATAGGCCAAGTGATGCCCGACGGCATCCTCAAGGACTTGATTGTGGATGGCATCATCGGCGGTGTTGGCGGCGTGCTTGTGTTCCTGCCGCAGATTTTGATCCTGTTCTTCTGCATCTCGCTGCTGGAGGACAGCGGCTACATGGCGCGTGCCGCCTTTATCGTGGATCGCATCATGCACCGCGTGGGCCTGCACGGCAAGTCATTTATCCCTTACCTGATCGGCTTTGGCTGCGGCGTGCCCGCCATCATGGCGACCCGCACACTGGAGAACCGCCGCGACCGTCTCGTGACCATCCTGACCGTGCCCTTCATGTCTTGCTCGGCGCGTCTGCCGGCTTACCTGCTGCTGGTGGCCGCCTTCTTCACCGCCAAACAGGGCCTTATTCTTATGAGTATCTATCTGGTGGGCATCCTTGTGGCCGCCCTCACGGCTATCCTGTTGAGCAAAACCATCCTCAAGCACGACAAGACGCAGTTTGTGATGGAACTGCCACCCTATCGCCGCCCCACCACACGTAACGCCGCCATCCACATGTGGAGTAAAGGCAAGCAGTATCTGCAGAAGATGGGTACCATCATCCTTGCCGCCTCGATTATCGTATGGGCGCTGGGCTACTTCCCCCGCCATGAGGGACAGACCCCGCAGCAGCAGATTGAGAACTCCTTCATGGGACAAATGGGTAAGGCGATCGAGCCGATTGTTGAGCCGCTGGGCTTTAACTGGCAGATGGGCGTGAGTGTGCTCACTGGCGCTGCTGCCAAGGAAATTGTCGTTTCGACGATGGGTGTACTCTATACCGGTGAAAGTGATGCCACTGAGGAATCGACATCACTCAAGGAAAAACTGCAGAGCGCCACCAAGCCCAATGGCGAGCACGTCTTTGACCCGATTGTGGCCTATTCATTCATGCTATTTATCCTGCTCTACTTCCCCTGCATCGCGGCACTGGCTGCCATCAAGCGCGAGGCAGGCTGGAAATGGGTTGCCTTTGAGGTGATTTACACCACTGGCGTGGCATGGCTCGTGTCATTCCTGTTCTACCAGATTGCCAGGATGCTTTAAAACAAGGAGTATATGACAACAACTGCTATTATCGAGACAATTGTGGTGCTTGGCATTGTTGCCATTGCGCTCGTGTATGTTTTGCGTCGCGTGATCAAGACTACACGAGGCCATGGTGACTGTGGTTGCGGATGTGGCAAGAACTGCAAAAGCAAGCACAAGCCTGGTAAAGAGTACCAGACCAAAGAGTGACAACAAGCAGAGAATGCGTTAATAGAGGCTAACCATCTTTTTCCAGTCGTAGGGGGCCTCCTTAAACGTCTGGGAAATCAGTCGGGCAAAGCACCTCAACAAATAGGCAGCCACGACGATGATACAGAACATGATCAGCAAGTTGAGGGGGAACAGGAAGTTCATCTTGTCGGTATAAAGGCAATTCTGGATGAGATAAATCTCCAGGCACATGCCACCGATAAACCGAATAATGAAGTTCCCCACAGGATTGTTGTAGATTGACTTGGCCAGTGCGCCATTGGCCCACAAATAGAAGAAATAAGTCATCGTCAACAAGGGGATAAAGGCAAAGATGTGGAGGAAATGGATGCTTTGGTTCCTGATGGTCAAGGTGACAAACACATAGTACGCAACGATGCTCAAGATCACAAGTATCAGGTTACGCCATTGATACTTCTCCTGTTTGCTGGTGTCAATCATACCCATTTTGGATCCTAATAGCATGAACATGAAATACAGGAACCACTTGCTCGACAAGCCATCGTCGGCAAATGGATATGTCATGCCAGTAACATAGAACCACACTATCGTGGCCAATATGGCAAACGCCATGACCCAGTTCAGCTTATCGCGGAAGAATACCCCAATAAAATATAGGAACACATAATAAACCATGATGAGTGTCACAAACCACCTGCCACCATTAATAATAATGTCGTTGATGGTATGCCACTCGTCAAAGAATGTGCACAGGACTATAGCAATGGCAAATACCGAGGGATAAATGCGATTGATGCGTTTTTTGTACCAGTTGGGGAAGCCAAGCACACCATTGAAGGGTTTCAAGAACAGGGTGAAACCAGAGCAGAAGAAGAACAACGCGTTACCCATTGCGCCGCCAGTAGCCAATGCGGCATACTTGCCATACAACAAGCCCATGTGCGAGTTGGTGATAAATAATATCGCTATAAACTTCAGGATATCAATCCCAATATTCCTCTCTCTCATTCTATGTCAATGATGTTTTTACATAATTGCCGGCGGCAAAGGTAGTGCAACGCGGGGACAGGACAAAAAGAATTCACTCTTTTTTACGTTGAGGCGCAACGGGCTCACCCAAAGAGGTAGCGGAATGCGTCCTCGACACGGGCAACCTCGACGACCCTAATCGTCCAGTTGTCACGCTTCACACCCTTGAGGTTGTTCTTAGGTATGATGATGGTTTCAAAACCCAGCTTCTGGGCTTCGGTAACACGCTGCTCACATCGTGTCACTTGACGGATCTCGCCTGACAGGCCCACTTCACCCGCAAAGCAGACACCCGTATTGATAGCCATATCAACGTTAGACGACAGGATGGCACTGATGACGGCCAGGTCAAGGGCCGGGTCGTTCACCTTGATGCCGCCCACGATGTTGAGAAAGACATCCTTCTGTGCCAACTTGAATCCGAGGCGCTTTTCAAGCACGGCCAGCAACATGTTCATGCGACGTTGGTCAAAGCCCGTGACAGAACGTTGAGCCGTACCATAGGCAGCAGTGCTCACCAGCGCCTGCACCTCGATGAGGAAGGGCCTCATGCCATCAATAGTCACACCGATGGCGGTACCTGACAATTCACTGTCACGGTCGCTCAATAGCAGTTCGCTGGGATTGGTGACCTCGCGCAAGCCGTCCTCCTTCATCTCATAGATACCAATCTCATTGGTGTTACCAAATCGGTTTTTAATGGGGCGCAGGATGCGGTAGAGGTAGTTGCGGTCGCCTTCAAACTGGATAACGGCATCCACGATGTGCTCAAGCACCTTAGGACCGGCGATGCTGCCCTCCTTGTTGATGTGGCCGATGAGAATGACGGGCGTGTAGGTCTCCTTGGCATAGCGCTGGAATGCGGCAGCACATTCACGCACCTGAGTCACGCTGCCTGGAGCACTCTCCAACTGCTCATTGGCGATGGTCTGGATGGAATCCACAATGATGAGACCTGGCTGAAACGAGCGTATGCTGTTGAAAATGTTGTCCAGCGAGGTCTCGCACAACAAGTAGCACTCACAGTCCATGCGCCCGCCCGCAATGCGGTCGGCACGCATCCTCAACTGCTGCGGACTCTCCTCGCCCGAGACGTAGAGGACGCGGCGCGAACGGATGCGCAGCACATTTTGCAGCACTAACGTGGATTTGCCGATGCCGGGCTCGCCACCCAGCAACACAATGCTGCCTGGCACAAGGCCGCCACCCAATACGCGGTTCAGTTCACCACTAGGCAGGTTGATGCGTGGCTGGTCCTCGGCAGATATCTCTGAGATTTTGACGGGTTCCACCACCTTGTGGCTACCCTCCCCCGCTCCTACGTAACGTGACGGGGAGGACTTGGGGGCTTTGGGCTCTTCGATATAGGTGTTCCATTCGCCGCAGGCAGGGCACTTGCCGAGCCACTTGGGTGACTCGTTGCCGCAATTCTTGCAGAAGAACGTGGTCTTGACTTGTTGCTTGGCCATGGTTGGATCAACTGGATTTTTTGAAATTACTGGAAGCTTTTATCGGCGGAAGAACTCGCTGATGGTGATGGCTGCGGCCACGCCCACGTTAAGCGACTCGCTGCCTGCTGTCTTGGCTTTGGGGATGAGCAAGCGCTGGTCCACATGCTTAGCGACCTTTACACCAATGCCCTGCCCCTCGTTACCGAACACGACAAAGCCTGTCTTGCCCAATTCGCTCTTGTAAATGTCCTTGCCGTCGAGGAAAGTGCCATAAACAGGCAAGTCGGGGTACTCTTCAAAGAGTGCCTCCAAGTCGCCATAGTGCACCTTGACACGGGCAATAGCGCCCATCGTTGCCTGCACCACCTTGTGGTTATAGACATCCACCGTTGTTTTGCTGGCAAATATATCACGGATGCCAAACCAGTCGGCAAGACGGATGATGGTACCCAGATTGCCTGGGTCCTGGATGTTGTCAAGGACAATATTCAGGCTCTTGGCCACCCGTTCAGTGTCGATGACATCCTCAGGTTTCTCATAGACGGCAATGACATCGCTGGGCGTGTCAAACTGCGAGATACGCGCCATCTGTTGACCGTTGGCAAACACGATCTTATCATAGTGTTCGGCGGTGCCGCACTGGTCATACCACGAGCGCTTGGCAATCAGCCATCGGCAGTTGAAGTGGTTCCATGTGTCACGCACACACTTAGTGCCCTCGGCGACAAACAGGCCTTCATCATCACGGTACTTCTTGGCAGCCAGGCTTCTGACAACCTTGAGGATGCCATTGTTCATGTCCATCATATCGCTTTTTGTTCTCTTTTTGCCACCAATTCATTGAATCGCAGCAAGGTTGTACACAATTCTTCGTTCAATAAGGCAATGACAGGTTGTGATATCTCATTTGGCACCTCATCGACTGCCGATGTGATGGATCCCGCAATCGCAGCAATCGTGTCGGCGTCGCCGGCAAGGGCAACAGAGAGACGCACCACGTCCTCGTAGTCCTTCCCCTCCATAAAGCAGGTGATAGCCTCAGGGACTGTGCGCTGGCAAGTCTCGTCAAAGGTGAACGTCGGACGGATCTCTTCCAAAGTGCGCGACAGGTCATAGTTGAAGGTCTTTTCCACATAGTAGCGGATATCTTGCTTAGACCAGCCCTGACGTGCAAGAAAAATGGCGGCTGCCGTTGCCTGGGCGCCCTTGATACCCTCGGGGTGGTTGTGGGTCACCTCAGCTGAGATTTTGGCCAATTCAAGCGCTTCGTCGAGTGTCTTGGCATAGTAGCCCACAGGGCTCACACGCATCGCCGACCCGTTACCGAATGAGTTATACGGTTGAGGATCTGTATCGTGAATCCAACGGGCAAAACGGCCGCCATAACCCCTATCGGGATATTTCCAGCACCAGTCCAGCATGATGCGAACCAGTTTCTCATGCGTGTGCTGCTCGTCCTCAAGCAACCACTGCGCATTGGCCATTGTGAGCACTGTGTCGTCAGTAAACGTGCTATCGGGAGTGAACAACTCGAAGTTGTATTCCCGCGTCGGGTTAAACTCGTAGGCCGACCCTATGACATCGCCGGCTATAGCTCCAATAATTCCTTTCATTTCAAATCTTGTTTAACGATGGCAAATTTACAACTTTTTCTCCAATCATGACATCCATAAGGATACATTATAATATTAAGATGCCCAGGGAATGATATACTGTGATCCGATACGGGGCATCGAGGGCACTGGGGCGGGAGCAGCCAGTGGGCGACGCATGGTGGCAAGTGCCGTGACGTCGCGCCAACCCTGAGTGCAATTGCGCACCGTGATAACCGCCATTCCCACAAAACGGCCTGCCATGTCAAGCAACGCGCGCTTAACGGCCTCCAAACTGCTAAAACCCACTCCATTGACATTGGCGAGACAACGGCCGTTGCATTCAAGCGTGGCACAAATCCTGTCACTACAGCTTACATAATTGATGTTTTTGTTCATAATCTGTCCTCCTTTGTTTAGTTATTACACTGCAAAGGTAGAACACCACAGTGCCAAATCTTGGCACTATAATTCTAAAGAAACATAAAACAAGAAATAACCATTATCTTTCCCTAGAAATACTTGACAGATCTAAGAGTCTTTCCCTAAAAACAGTTGACAGATTTGTGAGCGATTAACTAAGTTGGTTTACACATATTTTATGGTTCGCCTAAATCAGGTTGACAGTTTGGCGGTTCTTTCGCTAAATTGGTTTTCAGATCAAATTAAAGCGATTTCTTTAAACTTTTTCAAAAAATACAATCTAAAAGTTGTACAACTCAAAAGTTGTGATTATCTTTGCAGCAAATAATGAAGAGATGATGACTTTTGACGACATAACAGAAGATGGAAGATTGTGGGCTGTACGTTATGACGGAGAGGCCGACAACGCTTTATATAATCTTTTTGAACAATGGAATGATGTGACTTGGTTACGAGCCTTCTTCAAGGCAAATATTGATGACTTGTCTGCTTATTTCAAGATTACTGACATTAACCAAGCCATCAAAGACACAATTGAGGACAATGAACGATTACAGTGCATCATCATGGATATTTCACCTGATGCTGACCTTGACGCAATCTTCCGTCCTCTTGAGAACTATAGAAGTGCGGACACAACGCTCGGTAAAGAAAAGGCAAAACTTAAACGGCAGATGAGACACGCCTCATGGCTTCGCATTTATGCAATTAAACTTGTGACGGGGGTTTACATCATTACTGGCGGTGCCATCAAATTGACGGCCACCATGTCAGAACGTGAACATACCCAGGCTGAACTAGTCAAACTAGAGCAAGTGCGTAATTTCTTACTGAATGAAGGCATTATAGACAATGATGGATTTATTGATTATCTCAACACATTATAAAACAAAGGAACTATGAGCGAGATTATAAACAACCTAAGAAAGCATCAATCTTCTACTCCATCCAAATGGAGGGAAAGGGCTGAGTGGCGACAGGAAAACAAATCCTGGCTACGTCATTCGCAACACATCGCCATGATGATGCTTGACAAGATGGAAGAGTTGGGTTTGACACAGCGTGAAGTGGCTGAGCGCATGGGGTGCAGCCAGCAATATGTCTCACGCATCCTTAAAGGGCACGAGAACCTCTCAATAGAAACTATGTGCAAGATTGAAGAAGCACTCGACCTTGCCATATTGCCCCAAGTGCTGGAAACTGCTTAAGCCACACCGAAACAATCATACATCTTCATCGATAAATGCACTAAAACGCAGGTCATGGCGTCGCCATGACCTGCTTTGAGCGGTAAACGGGACTCGAACCCGCGGCCCTCAGCTTGGGAAGCTGATGC
>CAMZFV010000010.1 GCA_947306175.1 uncultured Prevotellaceae bacterium | reverse complement strand
CACAAGCCCATCGGCAGGATCAAGTATGCGCTCACTTAATTCCGCCAACGGGTATGTACCTCTATATATATAACAGATTTGAAAAGATTCTTCAATACAAACGTTTATAATACAAAGACTCCGATGTTCAAGAATCATAAAAAAACAATTGCTATTGGTTCTGATTTTGTAACTTTGCGAAATAATAACTAATGATTATGAGACAGGCCTTTCTTCATATTCTATCGGTAATAGTACTCGTCATGGTGATCCCGCTTCAAGTATTGGGAAACGACGAGGAAATCATTGACTTTAACTTTCCGCAGGACGTCAGCAAACTTGCCCTCGACGATCTGGAAAATGCACTCAATGCAGGCGACGGCCAGTTGACTATTGACGCACTTGTGCGCTACGGCCTTGCCCAGAGCCTCATTTCCAAGGATAACGCGGAGGATATTCTTAACCGGCTGGAGACCGTCATTGCCAAGGAGGAACAGCCTCACATCAAGGCGCTACTCTATCATTTAGAGGCCATGGTCTATGAGGGTTATCGCAACCGTTATGTCTTCAATTTCTACAGGTCTCGCAATAATCCGACCGAAGAGGCCCCAACCGACATCAGTGAGTGGAATCGCCAACAGTTCAACAAGAAGATTGCCGAGCTCGTTGACAAGTCGCTTGACAATCCCGATGCCCTGCAACAGGTGCCTGTCACGTCACTGCCGGGCATAATCCATTGTAATGAACTGGGTGCCATCTTAGTTCCCTCCCTATTAGAGTTCCTGTCATATAAGGGCATCGGCCTGATGTATCCACTCAATATGAATAGCGACACCACACTCGTCTCCCGCATCAAGAACAGGTGGTTCAAAGCAACTGAGGGTAATGTGCCGGCTACAATTTTCGCAGCAACTAACTTTACCTCAACGAGTCTCAACCAAGGCGCTGACCTCAACGAGCTATACCAGCGCTACCGTGACAATGAGCACTGCGCCTACCTGCTGGACCTCATTCCTCACAAAGTCGGTGAGGACAAACAATACTATGACATGTTGCAGGACTACGTCGTCCGGTTTCCCAATTCGCCATACACCTCTCTGGTTAAGAATCTAATGCTTGAAGAAGGAATCCAGATTGTGAAAGTCGATGCTCCAGCCGTGGTGTCAAGCCGTGACAGCATCTCTGTCGTCTGCACCGAGGTCAAGAATGCCAACTCATTCTGGATTAACGTCTATCGAGCTCCCGAAGAATTGAAAGACACCATCTTGGCCGAGGAAATGAGACTGGTTTCACAGACCCCCGTGAGTGTACAGGGTACCATTCCTTTTAGTGTTGAGAATGTCACAGCAAAGTTGCCGCCGTTGCCCTACGGTCATTACTATATCTGTCCCATGATTGAGAATGATAGTATCTTCAATCAAGACATCAGGCACTACCAATTGACCTATGTGACAGACATCGCTTCCTTTGCTGTTGGCAAGTGGGGACAGAAAGGATGTATCACAGCTGTCGATATCAAGACAGGCCACCCCGTAGCAGGCGTGACGATTACTGGAGAGGATACTTTTATCCTGGGCAAGACAGGCAACGATGGCCTGCTAAAGATGCCCTACAAGGGAAAAAACGCCAAGGGCAATGACATTGACTATCGAAAAAACTATCTTGCCAGCCTCGGGCCGGACCATTTTGGTCCTCCCAACAACTACATGGCCAGCATCCCGCGAGAAGACGATGACGATGTTGAATATCAAGGGCATATTTTCACTGACCTGGGCGTTTATCGACCAGGTGAGACCGTGCAATGGGTAGCCATCATTTACCAGATAGCCAATAACGGACGTACACCAGCCAGCGGCAAACGCATCTGGGTGGGATTCAACGACGATGACTACAATGATATTGACAGCTTGATAGCAATCACCGACGAATACGGACGCATTGCGGGCTCATTTGTCGTGCCTACTGACCGTAAAAACGGCTCCTTTGATATCACATTGGAGAGTCGCTTTGATGAGGATGAAGATGAAATCGGCTACCATAGCGTCGATGTGAGTGAATACAAATTGCCGACGTTTGAAATTACTTTCCCAGACTTCAGGCGCAGCTTTGCCGCTCAACAACCCGTCAAGATCAGTGGCAAGGCGATGTCCTATAGCGGTGTACCCATTCAAAACTCCGAGGTGCGCCTCACGCTCACTAAGGAGGAATGGGCATGGTGGCGCTGGTTTAGTTACGGTGTCGAACATGCTGATAGGCAACTGTCCGACACCACTATAGTTACCGACCAGCACGGGCGCTTCACGATAGAATATACTCCCGATATATTTGTCGATAACCTGTCTGTCAAGCCTGGTGCAGGTTATCGCAGTGCAGATTATATCTATCAAGTCGCTGCAACCATCACCACCGATGCTGGAGAAACGCAAGAGGCCTTCATGCCATTCATTATTGGAACCCATCGCAGCCTCCAACTGGGTGCCAGGAATGAAAACACCTACCTCAACGACCAGCCCATCAAGCTGCCACTCGAGTATCAAACCACCGACAAGGAGCATCCCAGTACCGATTGCTACTGGAAAGTCACCCCACTGGCAGAAAACGACTTCGCCTTATCAGGCACCTTAAACACAGCCAATCCTGTCATCGACCTGACCAGCTTGCCTTCTGGCCAATACACTCTCAATATCCACACCAAGGATGCCTATGAAAATGACGAGATAAAAGACGTCAGTATCGAGCGCATCATCACCATCTACCGTCAGGACGACAAAACATCGCCCGTCAAGGATTGCCCGATGTGGGTTTCGTCGTTAAGTAAAGGCATCGACAACAAGCAGAAAGGCCACATCACCATCGGCGTCTCGACGCCACAGGCCCACATCTACTATGTCGCTTATTCCGGCAACGACATCATCGGCGAGGGTTGGCTGCACTACGACAGCGGTCTTCATGAATTATCTATCCCCGTGAAGAAGGCTGAACATGACGTGATAATCGAGTTCCACACTATCTACGACACCAAGCATTGGCAAAAGACATTGACGCTCGCCAATCCCAAACAGGCTGAGACGATGAAAATCACGGCCACCTCGTTCCGCAACAAACTTGTCTTTGGTGACAAGGAACACTGGACATTTACACTAACTGATAAGAAAGACATGCCTCATCCTGGAGCCATGCTGCTCGACATGTATGACGAGGCTGTCGCCAGCATTTCCGACAACTCATGGTATTATCCCCGTTTTGATAGGTATTTTAGAACACCTAACATCACCTGTATGTCGCTAGGAGGAACGCGGTGGAGCTATGTCACCTTCTGTCCAGCCCTCCTCAAAGGGCAAAATTATCCACTGCTGCCAGAGTTATATACCTATGGTCAGTCATTCTTTGACAGCACTCCCAGCAGTGACAAGAAAGTGACGCGAACCTATAATGAAGATGTATCGAGCGGACTGGAAGGCAGAGCGTACGGCGTGCAGTTGTATGGTTCCAGAGAAGGTGAATTGTCTGAGGTTATCGTAGCTGGTTTCTCCAATGTCGACAAGAGGCTCTTCACAGGTTCTACCTCCGAAATCATCCAGGGAGTTCAAGTCAGCAACAGTATGGAGGAAGAATCAAACTCCCATGTAGCGAACCTTGAACATATCGTCTTGCGTGAGAACGCCGTCAAGACGGCCCTGTGGAGACCGATGCTCACCAGTAGCGATAAGGGACAAATCAATCTGGAGTTTGAGGTGCCCAATGCTAATTCCACATGGATTGTCCAAGGCATTGCCTATGACAAGAACACTGTGGGAGCCAGCTGGATGACAGAAGTGCTGACACAAAAACCGTTGATGGTGCGTGCCAACATGCCGCGATTCCTGCGACAGGGCGACAAAACACAACTCGCAGCCACAGTACAGAATGCGACAGATGCGGTAGCGACCTGTGATGCTGTTATCGAGATCTTTGACCCGCGCTCGGGTGGCATCTATGACGCACGCAAGTTCAACCTCACACTCGACCCGATGGGCAGCCAAGTCGTGAAAATCGACTGGGAGGTGCCCGACACCATCCCGTTTGTCGGTTTCCGCATCAAGGCCAGCGATGAACGTTATGGTGACGGAGAGCAGGTCATGGTGCCTGTGCTCACGACCATATCCCCCGTCATCGAGACTGAGCCGTTCTTCATCGATGCAGGCCAGAACCACATGGAGGTCAATGTGTCCGACAGCCCCGACGATGCCCGTGTGACACTGGAATACTGCGACAATCCCATGTGGTACACAGCCATGGCTCTGCCAACCATATATCGCGATGCCTATAACACCGCCACCGATGCAACACACAGCCTCTTTGCCCTGATGGTGGCCCAAGGCGTTGCCAAGAGCCAACCTCAAATCAAGGAGGCCTTCACCCTCTGGAAACAGCAACAGAAAGACAGCACCCTCATGTCCTTGCTTCACAAAAACCAGGACCTGAAGATCGGCAACCTGCTGGCTTCGCCCTGGATGCGCGATGCAGACCGCCAAACACTGAGGATGACCAAACTGAATGAACTTCTTGACGAGACCAGCGCTAACCAGGAATACGAGAAGATTATCACTGCCCTGCAATCCCTTCAGATGGAGGACGGCGGTTTCACTTGGTTCCGCTATCCCGATTGCAAGTCAAGCGTAAGGACGACAGGCAGCGTGCTCGAACTCATCGGCGAAATCAAGCATCTAGGCTACCTAACCGACGACAAACGTCTGAGGGACATAGTCAACCGCGCCCTCAACTACTATGATAGCGAGAACCTGAGGCTGTTGACCGAAGCCAAAAAGCACGACGTGACACCTTACTACAACTTTGCCAGCTATGCCTACGTACGCTCACTTTTCAACGAGGTGAAAACGACCGATGCTAGTGCCGAGGTACTCAAACAGGTGCTCAAATACATGAATGAGAACTGGAGCAAGAACCTTACGCTCATGGAGAAGGCCTTCTATGCTATGACGCTCAACCGTGGTGGATACCAACAGACAGCCCGCGACATCGTTGAGAGTATCCGACAGCATGCTATTGTCGAGCCTTCCATGGGCATGTGGTGGGACAATCTGCAGAATGATTTTGGCTGGTGGGAACTGGACAAGGTCGCCTATACCAGCGTCATCCTTCAAGCAATGAACGAGGTGGATCCTCGACAGGAGGAATTGGACCAGATACGCAAATGGATGCTCCTAATGAAACAGAGCAACGACTGGGGTAGCTACAGTCTTGCCGCCGATGCTGTATTTAGCATTCTGAGTACCGGCAGCCAATGGACAAAACTCAATGAATCTCCTTTGATATCGGCTGACGAGCATCTAATCGTGAATTCATCCAAGATTAATGAATTGTTAGGCTACTACCGCATTCAGCTGCCCGCCACTACCAGCAAAGTCACCATTGACCATTCCAAGGGACAACCCGCATGGGGAGCTGTGTATAGTCAGTTCAAGGCCCCGATGACTCAGATTCAGGAGAAGGCCATAGAGGACATGTCCATTAGTAAGGAGTTTTATGTCTATGCTCAGGACGGCTCGCTTTACAAGGCCGATACTTTCAAGGTTGGCGACAAAGTCAAGGTGCAACTAGTTATCAAGGTGAACCAGGATATGGATTACGTGACGATGACCGATGAGCGCGCCGCATGTTTCGAGCCCGTTGATCAATTGTCGGGCTACAGCTATGAGGACCGCACCTGGTTCTACCTCGAAACCAAGGACAGCCAGACCAACGCCTTCTTCAACAGCCTTGGTAAGGGAACGCACATCATCGGCTATGATATATGGGTGACCAATCCAGGAGAATTCACATCGGGGATTGCTACCATCCAATGTCAGTACGCTCCGCAACTTAGTGCTCACAGTGCAGGCAAGACCATCACTGTTCAAGCTAAATAGGTTGAACTTACGTTAATAACGAAAAAGAAATAGAAGATGAGGGTTCAGCAAAAAACGCTACCTTTGCTTCTGAGTTTGAAAGAATAATCGAGATTGTATGACAATTAATTGGGTAAACGGATTCAAAATCAATGTGAGTATTGATGACGAAAGCATTGTTGTTATCTCTGCCAATCAAGAAGGTTTGCTTTCTTTGGCAAGTCAGTTAACCACATTGGCAAATGAAGTTAATGGAGCTCATATCCATTATGATGAGCACAATTCACTCGAAGAAGGATCCTTAGAAATGATAATTGAAAAGATTTAGTAAATACCAAGTTTTGAATATGAAGGTTATTGGATTGATAATATCGCTAGCTGTGATGATGGTTTCTTGCAATTGGCAAAGGCCATTTAACAGACAGTTGTGGGATGAGGTCGGAGATTTAGATTCCAGTCCTTTCAGGAAAGAAATGGTTAAAGACGTGCTTGACAACCATTTGAAACCAGGTATGCACTATCAGGAGGTGAAGAATCTGTTGGGTGATATTCATTCTAGTGTAACAAATGACAGTACTGGCAACATTGTTCTCATGTATGGCTTTGATAATGAGTTTTCGGGTATCGACTATAAGAACAGCTATTGGCTTGAGATTTCTTTCTCCTCGGATAGTCTACTCACAACTGCAGCCTACAAGGAGTTGAATAATACCAAACCGATCTATCAGTTACGGGAACAAGGTAATTAGAGGTCGCCAGTATTAGAAAAACGTTAGTGTTTTGTGAGAAGAAGATACCATTGTGTTCTAACAATCATTTGATCTTTATGAGCGGTATTATTACAGAGAATTTTGGTGATTTATCCTTGATAGACATCATCTATACTCGACCCACCGAGGAAAGTGTAGTGTTGGTATTGGTGACATCTGGTTATGTGGATGGTAGTGCTGAAACCCAAAATAACCTTCTTGATAAGATGGAAGGATATCTAAGACATATTCAATCTGATGAGTTTAAACAGGAATACGCCTCCAACAAAGTATTTATAGAAGTAGACTTCTCTGAGGAGCCGGATGTGTTGATTACTGACTTGCTAGCCAAGTGTGAAAGCTGGTGTGAAGAGAATGGAGCGACACTAATAGTGCGCATTAATAATGAACTTGTAAGTTTTGTAAAGTAACTAGCTTACCATAACTCTAGTTTATTGGCACGTCATTTCCATTCATACGCGGTTCGATTATATAACTCTGAGCGAGCGCCAGCGCCTCATGAGCAGCTTATCAGAATCACCTAAATCGAAAAGAACGTGAAATCTTTAGTAAAAAAAAAACTACGACGTACTATTTCTGTTAAGACATGGCAATAAACATGGAAAAAAAGATTTGTTTTTTCGTTTATGCATTTATCTTTTTGACAATTTTAAATGCATGTGACAATCGAAGTGTTGCATCAATTAATCGAGACGATTTAGACTCGTTTAATTATGGTTGGGCTATGAGTCACCATTATTTTATTGGGAATATCATTTATCCCAAAACAAGAGACTCAATAAGCGCAAATAAGATTCAATCGCAAAAAATTCAAACTATTTTTTTGATGAGTGATACCCTAGTGCTCATTGCTCATGATGATGTGTTTTATTCTAGGGAATTTCCTATAGATAGCACGTCTATAATCAAAAAATATGGAAGTAAGTTCACAGTTCTATTTGATGATGAGAGACCTTATTATGCATATATCAGAAATGACAATGATACAATAGAGTTATGTAAAGAAAACAACCTATTCTATCCTCAAGCGGGTCACATTAATTCTTACGATTTGTCCATTGCTGGTTTTCAAAAAGGTCAAGAAATAAGACAAGTGTTATCTTCGTTAAATATTGATTTGCCTGAGGAAATAAGTTATAATTATATTGCTATTGTGTCTTGTGAAGTAATCGATGACATATGGTACAAAAAATATTATGTCGATGATGATCAAAATAATAGCTCTGCTCCTGATATCTGGTATTCAGTAATGTTATTGCAAGTGATTGACCAAAAAATCAATAGCATCATATTTGGCATGAATGGTACTGAAACCTTAATATCGATAATTGATTTGCATCATTTTGTTTGATATGAATAGATGAAGGTTCAGGACGAGTATCGCCTCAAGAACAACCATTCACCGAGAAAATTGTGAAAGCCGAAAACCATAAAGCTTGCTTTAATGGTTAAAGTGCACCTAAATCTAAGAGAAAGTGAGTATTCAGGCGAAAAAAACGCAACCTTTGCCGCAAAGACAGAACACAAAATCAAAATTTGCATGTTAAGCATTTTTAGGAAATTCAAATTAAAAGGCAATCGTCCATTTTTAAGAACGGATGAGGAAATGAAATCTATTGATAAAAAAGAGGCTGATAAAGCATTTAAATTATATAAAAAAGAGCACATTGACACCCTTCTTAAATCAAAAGGTTTTATAAAATATTCTACAACGACTTATGTTAGACGAAATCAAGTCGACGTGTTAGAGTTTATCGAGTTGCAAAAGGAAACTCATGGATCAAAGACTTTCACCGTTAACTATGCAATGACTCCATTATATGTTCCTCACAACTTCTTGAGCCTCGATTTTTGTGAAAGAATAGGAATGTTATTGTGTAAAAGGGATATATGGTGGGATTTTGCTAATGATAGTATTGCAAAAGTAAGTTTCGGGAATGTTGCAAAAGCTATTGAAGAATTTGTGATACCGTGGTTTGATTCTCATTCTAATAATGACTCGATTAGAGAATTGCTAAATGAAGAAAAGAAAACTCGAGAGAACAAAGGCGGCAGATTATCAGATTTGCAACAAGCATGGTTAGATGCAATCGATGATTACACAGACTGTCAAGATGTAATAATGGGGAATATTGCACTATTTGCATTGCCCCAAAAACTATATTATCCATAATTCGTTCTTTTTAGTTTGTGTTCTAAAGCATTAACAATGGATATGCTTAATTCTTAAATATCTCAAGTACCAACTCCTCATAAATCACCGAAAAATAAGAGAAATAAGTGTTTAGCAAAGATTTTTGCTACCTTTGCAGTGCTTACAAACTGGTATGCTTTTAAATTATTTTTTGGTATACTTTAATGGTATTATTACCTCAACAAAACCAAAACGATAACTCATGAAATCAAAGAATAACATAATATTTTTAATTGTATCAGTATTCTTGTTATCATGTGTATTATTTATAGTTCACACTATCCCTGATAACGAAGTATTAGGTACAGTTTACTTTTTTAATGGGAAAACCGAAAGGTATGTGACTGTAGATTTTAACCACATTAAACAATTGAATGATTGTACTGACGTAACTGATACCATTGCAATTGAAAGAATAATAGCTGATGAGATTATTACTGGCCTTTCGCATCTGTCACCAACATCTGTTAAGGATTTGAATCAATCAATGTTCATGTACATTTGTATTGGGGATAATGAATTGGCTATTAACGAAAATAACGGATGCATATTTGTTTGGAAGCCAGGTATTCTTAAAACAGCCACGTTAGATAATAGAACATCGTATTTAATAAAATGGAAAACCGGTTATTATAACACGATTTCAAAAGAAAATTTGAAATATGATATTGGCATACAACAGTTTGGCATACCTGATGACTTAAACAATCAGAAAGAGCTTGACTCATTTGGTCCTGAAGAAGAAGTGTCAAAATTGATGTTGGTTATAAAGTAGTCATCTTAAAAAGGGACGTTTCTTCTGATGTTTTGACACATTCTAATAACGATGAAATCAATGTTCTGGAGTAGTCATATTTGTCAAATTAAGAGATTTAATGATATGTATAAACAAAATGTTTTTGCAAACAATGACAGGCAGATCGAGAGAACATAGCACCACTGACGTTGCCCAGTGACGATAACCTTTTGATTATGGCTTATCACGTATTATTGCTTAATAAAGTACCGAAATGAAGCAGTTCATCGTCATAGACCAATTACGCTTGAATGAATATGGTACTTTGCGTGTGTTATTACAACTCTAAAAAGAATTAGTTGCCAGATGAGAAATGAGAAAATACAAAACAAAAGGAAACCTCTTGTGACAAGTATAGTCTTAAGCCTTATTGTTCTGTTATTGATTGCGATGGGCATTTATTTATGGCATATTAGATATGAATTTAAAAAAACTGATGTGGAAATAGCTTTGTGCAAACCAGGCAATCTTTGGAGCATGTATGAACCAAATTCTTGGAATGATTCTGTTTTTCATCAAGTCAAAGATTATTGCCATTTTGATGAAGATTCAGTGACCTATGCTAACACTTTTCTTGACTATATGTCAAAGAATAAGATCTGTAAGGAACCTTGGTCATTTAAAAGATCTTCAAGAAAACTGATCATGCCAAGAAATGGTTTACAGATATGTGAATATATAAATATTAACTATGGAATGAAGTTTAAAGTAGTTCGGGTAGATCATGATACCATCTATTTGACACGCATAAATAATGAACGTATCATTATGATCAATTGGACTGATAGTGACAGTGAAAAATTCCAATCTGACCACACGATCAAGACGGAATGGAAACCGTTGCCAAGAATTGAAGTCACAAACAAAATGTATGATGATTTTTAGAATTCATTCTTTTACGTTTTTTCGAGCCATACACGGTTGATTTTCTTTTTCATCAAGAAGTTTTAAATCACCGAAATCTAAGAGAAAATGAGTGTTTAGCAAAGATTTTTGCTACCTTTGCCGATAATTATCAGATGACCTTGTGCATCAGTAGTTAAGATACACCATAAGCTAATAGATATGAAAAATGTTTTTCTTTGTAAAGCGATTGCTTTCATGGTATGCCTCATGTGTTCTATCGGTGCTTTGGCCCAAGAGGCTTACGCTGTATTTACTGAGGCCGACAGTACGCTGACGTTCTTCTACGATGAACTGCGGACAACACGCACCGGGACAACATACGACCTAGACAATAATCACAGTTGGCTCGAGAACAGTGAAGATATTTCCCGGGTAGTGTTCGACCCCTCATTTGCTGCCGTTCGTCCCACTTCCACAAGCTGTTGGTTTTGCGATATGTATGAACTTACCTCTATTGATGGAATTGCATATTTAAATACCAGCTCGGTGACAAACATGGATAGAATGTTCCAAGGATGCAATTTCTTGGAATCGCTTGACATGAGTGGCTTCGACACAGAGAATGTGACAAACATGGGAAGGATGTTCGACGGATGCAGTTCTTTGGAATCACTTGACTTGAGCAATTTCAACACCGAGAATGTAACAGACATGGCAGGGATGTTCGAAGGATGCTATTCTTTGGAATCGCTTGATTTGAGCAGCTTCAACACAGAGAATGTGACAAATATGAAATTCATGTTCTCTTATTGTGAATCATTGACATCCCTTGATTTGAGAGGCTTCAATACCAAGAATGTGACAAATATGTATGGCATGTTCGAAGAGTGCGCGTCTTTGAGAAAACTTGACTTGAGTCGCTTTAACACAGAGAACGTCACAGACATGGTAGGCATGTTCTTCGAATGCTTCTCGTTGACATCCCTTAACTTGAATGGATTCAATACCGAGAACGTGACGAACATGGAAGGGATGTTCGAAGGATGTTATTCTTTGGAATCGCTTGACTTGAATAGCTTCAACACAGAGCATGTGACAAGCATGATAAACATGTTCTTTGGCTGCGCTTCTTTGACTACGCTTGACCTGAGCGGATTCGACACTGAGAATGTAAAAAGCATGAGTGGCATGTTCTCGGGTTGCGTGTCATTGACATCACTTGACTTGAGTGGTTTCAATACCGAGAATGTAAAAAGCATGTGGTCCATGTTTCGTTTTTGCAATTCTTTGGAATCGCTTGACTTAAGTGGTTTTAACACATCGAATGTTACAGACATGCAAATGATGTTTTGGAACTGCAGATCATTGACATCACTTGACCTGAGTAGTTTCAATACCAAGAATGTAACAGACATGGGAGGCATGTTTGCTGACTGCGTTTCTTTAACTACCCTTGACTTGAGTTGCTTCAACACCGGGAAAGTGACAGGTATGGGAGGCATGTTCTCAGGTTGCGTGTCATTGGAATCGCTTGACTTGAGTGGTTTTAATACCAAGAACGTGAAGGCCATGAATAACATGTTCAATGACTGCAAATCATTGACATCGCTTGATTTGAGTGACTTCAATACCGAGAATGTGACGGTCATGAATGCCATGTTCTATAAATGTGAATCTTTGACAACTATTAATTTGAGTGGTTGGAAAAATGATAAACTGACAGAAATGGGAGGCATGTTCGCTGATTGTGTATCTTTGACTTCCTTGGATTTGAGTGATTTCAACACTTCGAATGTGACCAACATGAGAAGCATGTTCTTAAACTGTGGATTATTGACATCCCTTGACCTGAGTAGTTTCAGTACCGAGAATGTGCAGTTCATGATGGAAATGTTCAATGGCTGCAATAATCTGGAAACAATATATGCTGGCACAGGATGGCGTACAGATGCCGTGCATGAATCCAGCAAAATGTTTTATGGCTGCGCTAATCTTGTTGGTGGCCAAGGTACATCCTATGATGAGAATCATGTGGACGTCACCTTTGCCCATATTGACGGCGGCCCAAGTAATCCTGGCTATTTAACGTTGAAAGTCAATACACTTCAAGGTGATGTGAACGGTGATGGAGAAGTTAACATTGCCGACATCAATGCTGTCATCAACATCATCTTGGGCGGTAATGGTGATCACACAAAAGCTGATGTAAATGGCGACCATGAAGTTAACATCGCAGACGTGAACACGATTATCAACATTATCTTAAGTTATTGATAGATTGTGTTATGAACAAGAAGCAAAGATTACAGAAAAAGCTTGATGCCATTTGGGGTATTAAAAAGCGTCCACGATATCAACAAGAGGACGCAAGAAGTGTCGTTTCTACAGATGAGAGTCCGCTTTCTAACCCTATTTCTGCACATCTGAAGAATCTCCCGTCTGAATTGAAGCGTATTATGGGACGAACACTTTCCCAACTGATTAATGAAAAGTGGCAGGATGAAGAGCCAAGAGTTGACGCATCTTATCCCGTTAGACATATGTTTGAGTTGTATCAAACCAAAGTGTCAAACTTCACAGTTGAGGATGTGCGTTTTCTCATAGGTCAAAAGACTGCACTTGAGCAAATGGTTCCACTTTCATTATATGTTCTTGACGATAATATATTGGCTTCAGGTGATTTTTATGATGGTGACCTTCTTCAAGCATTGTTGAGTGTTCCCGAGGATTATTGGGAAAAACATACCATCCAAATGCAGACACTTTTAGGGATGCTCAAAGCAGATGAAGCCTACCTTGCGATGAATATTAATGACAAAGACCTGCTCTGCGGCATCAAAGGCTTTATAGCAAAGTATGAATAGAGTTTAAATCGTCGTCTATTCGAGCAATACGCGGTTTGATTTTCTTTGCATCAAAGAGTTTTAAATCACCGAAAAATAAAAAATATGAGTGTTTAGTGAGAACAAATCGCTATCTTTGCGAGAATCAATTTGTAGTTAATACTAAATATAGTCTTAATGTCTATGTTTTTATCCCGGAATCTACTCATATTATATCTTGGTACTTTTATTAGATTCGTATATTTACGATTTATTAAAAGGAAAGATGTGCTCTTTAAAGAGTTACTAGACCTGGTAAAAGAGGGTAAAATCAAAAAAGATGACGAAATGGACATATTCACAAATGAAATGGCTAACCGAAGTTATGGTTGTATTTTTCTTATAATTATTGTTGCTATTATCGTCTATTTTTTGAGGTAATCTGTTATTGTCTCCGCCATTTCACCACAGTTATTCTAACTTTGATTTGAAAGAAAAAATGTATTAGTAAGGTTTTCAATCAAGTTCAATATGACTAAAATATATACAATCATCTTGTCAATCTTGTGTGTTATTTGTTCTAATTGCAATATCAATCAGAAGTCTCGTGACTTTCATGATCTTGGTGTTTATAAAGGAACAGATGTATATGAATTGGCTTTATGTGTTGCTGAAGATGATAGTGCAAAAATAGAAGAATACATTCATGAGCATCCAAAAATCGATATTGATTTTCCAGATTCGAATTTTGGATGCAGCCTTTTGATGTGGGCTATTTTTAACGGGAAATATAAATCATTTGAGGCTTTATTGAATAATGGAGCTAATCCTAATTTCGTTTCTGAAAGAGATGGCTCGACTCCTCTCATTATGGCAGCAAGTTATGTTGCAAATAAAGGATATGATGATAGTTATTTGAACACATTGCTAAAAGCAGGTGCTGATGCGAAATTAGTAACATTTAATAAAGAGGATAGCTTATACCGCAATCCTATATTTGATGCGATTACTTGTCTACAATATGTAAAACCACTAATAGAAAAAGGCAATATTGATGTCAATTTCAAATTAGATGGAATCTCAATAGTAGAGGAAGCCATTTTGCTGGAGGCAGTAGATGTTGCATATTATTTGGTTGTTGAGAAAAATGCTGACATTACTGGTAATCACAAATCAGAAGTATACATTAATGGGATAAAACAAGATATTCCAGCAAAACCGTTAATAGAAATGGTGGAGAATTGGAGCTATGAAACTGGAAGTAAGCAGGATAAGATGAAAAAAAGTATAATCGAGTGCTGTGAAAAGCAACAAAAAGCTAAATAATCACTACCTTTGCAACAGAACTTGTTAATTTAATATGCAATGTATTTCATGCGTAGAATTTTGTTGATAATACAGTCATTTCTATTGCTCAACATTTGTTATTCTGAGGAATTGACAAATGCGATAGACAAAATTATCTATTCACATATAGGGATGCAAGATCATCCAGTATGGGCAACTCAGATTTCATATCGTGATTTAGGTAGTTATACGGTTCCTGGTACCAATTCAACCAATAAGGTTTTTTATTATGGCCTCAGATGGAGGGATTCGATAATGGGTCCAGTTTTTTCATATAAAATAAACAAGAATTGCTATGATGAAATCAAAAAATCAATAGAAGAATATCCCCAAAAAGTGCTCTCATCTGATTCACTTTTGAATAGCAATCAATTCGGCACTATGTGCGTTTCAATAATAGAGAATGGCAAGATAACAAGATGGTATTTTAAAAGATATTACATCATAAAGCTTTTTGATGTTCAAATGCCTATTTTGGAGGCAGATAGCTCAGCATCTGAATTTTACGACCGCATAAAAAGCCTCAGAGAATGGTTCTGTAACAGTAAATTGTGATTAGCGAACTTTTCGCTACCTTTGCACTCAAGTAAATTGTTAAAGAAAAAATGAAAAAAGTAGTTATTCTCATTTTTGTTATCGCTGCCATAGTTGCGTTGTTGCTGATGGGTAATAATCACCGACAGGAACAGCGATTGTATAACAAGATGCAGGGCTACTTAAATGTAGATTGGCAAAACAGTGCTTTGGAAAGGAATTCTGATTATTCTTTTCCTTTGGATCTCCAACCCATCAACATAGAGGGTGAAAGCATTAGTTTGCCTTTGATCATGATTAAGAACGACACAACCACTAACGATACCACACACAATAAAACCATTAAGGATCGAGAACTGGATTGTGTTGGATCTTGGCAGATTATTAGTCGTCAGCCTGATTCAATCCAAATCCTTGTTCCTGGACATCCATTTAGTGGGAAGTATGAAGTCGCATTCAAAAAAGAATATTTTAGTAATCAGTATCATTTCTTGATATGTCTCAAGAATGATTCTACTAATCTAATCTGTGAAAAGAACGAATCCTTTTTCTCGGGCCGTCCCAAAGTATTAGAAAATTGGGAGAATTGATAATGGAGTATTAATTTGAAAGAAAATGAAAAGTATAGTATACTGGCGAGTGTTTGTGAATTCAACTAAGGAATCAACAGTAAAAAAGCTGTTGACTCCATTGTTGGAAGTTCTTGGCGCAACAGCACAAGTAGAAAAACAAGAAACTTATTGGAAGGACAGTACTTTGACAGAGGTCAACATATCGCAACCGATAGAGTTTCAAAATTTTGAATCTGAATTAATGGGGGTGTTGAAAACATGTTCTTTGATATCATATAATTGGTATCTGACACTGCCTACAGGCTTATCCAATACTATCGGAATAGAGATTTCGGGAGTGGCTGATGCCACATCGATGAATGGCATTACATGGGTGAGTTTTGATGTGGTACATGAATAATATATTTTTACGCCCATGAAAGTGAAATGATAAAGGACGATTGCACATTTTCCAATGAATACCCCAAGGAAGAAAATGTAGCATTTGGCTAAATAATTGTTTACTTTGTAGATCGTAAAACGAAATTGAATTATGGGAATTCACAGGTTTCATCTTTTTCTAACTATCTCTTTAGCTTGCTCCTGCTTGTTGTTTTCTTGTGCTGGGAAGGAACAAAAGGAGGCTGGAGACGTGTCTATCTTTCAAGCGGGTCATGAAATGATTATGAAAGACTCTCTGATTAATCTCAAATATGGGCCTCGCGACATTACTTGGAACGACTTTGATAATTGTTTCATCGAGAATGAAGATTATAAAGCCTTCATGGATAAAAAGATAGATGACAGAACATTGATCAACGTTGCCGAAAGTATTTCAGATACTACCGACTTGGCCCGAGATATCTGTTCCAAAAAGAGAAATCTGAGAAAAGGAGATTTAGCATTCATCCTTTTATATGATTCCAACTATATAGCACCTGCACATGATTTAGGAATGCAGTTTGACGCTTTTGATAATGATTGCAGGTTTCCTTGCGGATTATTAGACTTTCTTGAAGACAATAGAGAACTGGTTAAAAATATTATCATAAAGAAGTTACAAGCAAAATAATTGCTTACATTGCAATCACACACAAATTGGTTCGCTTATGGATTTATTGAAGGAGTTGTATGAAGGGAGGATATCAGATGATGAAGCATCTGATATTTTCTGTGATACTAATGAAATGGATACTGATGAATCAGCTGAATCACTTCTCGGTATTGACAATGATGAATTCTCAGCCTATGCTCAAGGAGCGCCATGGTCTGTGGTTGCTAAATGGAGGTATGAAGGTTGGCCTGACACATGCAGCGAGACGGGATTGCCAATAGACCATAAGAAGATTCATTGTCTTGTCAAGCAAATTAATGAGAACACTTATGGGTTAGTGAAACTTTGGACACCCCAGATCAGTTTTCATATCGGTTTATTGTCCGATTTGCTAAATGGAAAGATTGCGTGTTCAACTTATGTCAGTGTATTATTACATGTGTGCTATTTAGATGACAAGTCAAATACAGTATATGAGGAAGATGAGCTGAATATCCTCAATCCATTTGTCCAAAAACTTGCCGATGCCTATGATGAAAAAAGCATTGATGAAAAAGACATTTTGAGTCAAGCTGCCCAAGTTTTGGATGAGTTAAAAAAAACCTCTTTTAAAAGGGCTTTATGAATGCCCATAACGAGTTCCGACGCCGTATCACCAATCATATAGAAGCTTGCTATGAAAAGAGAACTCATGATAATTGTGTTATTGCTAGGCTTGTTAATGGTAATTGTTTACTATCTAACACGCCCTTTAGATCTTGCTTATAGCAAAGAAACAATAATAAATCACAACAATAAACAGTACGTTTTAGTTGCAAGAAGCTGGGGCGTTGCTGGAAATCACGAACAAATAGAATTAATAACTCCTACACGAGATACATGTGTTTTTTATACAGATAGAATATTATATAAAAAAACGACAAAAGGTATTATCATAGTTCCACCTTCAAATGGAGTTTTTGTTTATGATATCATTAATAATATTTGCAAAAAAGACACATCAATAATTATTAAATCAATAAATGATCCAGATAGCACAGAGTATTTATATGACAACTATAAAACAATGGGCTATGAAAAGATTGAAACAAGTGACAAGTAAGAGTTGGGCTTTGCTGAATCACATCGTCTTTCTGAGGCATATACGTTTGGATTTACTCAGGATGAGTACCTGTGTCTTATGAAAAATAAATCACCGAAATCTAAAAGAAATTGAGTGTTTCGGCGAAAAAAATCGCTACCTTTACCGTATAAGAAAAAGAAGCATTAATTATGAATGAGATCATTCGTGTTATAGGCGAGTTGTTGTTTATCGATAATGTAGGAGCATTTATTCGCTTTATTAGATATAACATATTTGAAAGAAGAAAAGTCAGTTATTCCCAATTACTGGGCACGAAAAAACCGCAAACTAAAGATCAAAAAGAAATCACAAAACGAAATGACGAAAATTTCCTATATGGATTTGTTTTTTTGTTTATTATTGTTTCTTCAATCGGGATATATCAAGAAGTGCTCTATCGTAAGTCCCTAAAACGATTTCCACATCTGATAGAAAAAAAGAAGACCTTCTCATCACAAAAAGAAGAAATAGAAGTGTATGGCAAATATTCCCTGCAATTCCCTATACGAATTTGATACTTAAATCGTTATTATAGTGTCGGAATAATTTGCTTAAAGTGTTCAAAATGAAAGGCTTCTTTAGAATCATATTGATAATCGCTTGTATTATTAGTTTCATGGATTGCACTCACATGAAAAGAAAGGTGCAGGAATCCTTGCAAAGCGATGAATTGCTGGATCGTGAAGGTGATTTTTATACAAGGGCTGCAGGTTGGGACTATTACAGACTTCCACTAATTGATCCTTTTGAAGCATCTAATACTACTGGTGATCTCTGGTTAATTTCGAACGATTTATTATCATCGATAGAAGGTAATAGCGGTCCCTGTGGCATCAAGAGTATTAACGTAGATAAACCATATATCTTTGTGTATTGTGAGGCTAAAGATAAAAAGGATGAATTCGGCCCAGTACTAAGAGGGCAAGCTGTACTTAAAGCTTGGTTTGTTATCAATGTCGATACCCCAGTTATCGATGGTTTCAATAATGAAGAAGATTATATAAACTATTTGAGTCAACGCCATATTTCAAGGCCCTCATTATTAGATATTGATTCAGTATGGCAAGAATTCAAAGAAACTAAGAAACTACCATGGGTTGATCCTGTTCAATAATAACAATAAATCTATGAAATACATTGTAAATACGATTGTCTTATGTTTACTGAGCTTCATTAGTTGTAACATTGATAAAGGGAGTACAGAGAAACAATCAGACATGGACAGTATTGGGATTGCTGGAAACATTGATTTGGCAATAAATGATTCAGTATGTTTAAGTACGGCAATCTCCTTCACGCCTACATCCATCAGTTTGTCGGAATCAATTCAGAAAGATTCAGTTTTAGATGAAGCGATTGATGGACTTAGAGAAAATAAATTGATTTTATCTGAAACAGGTAAAGCAAGATTTATTTACATAATACTTCTGAAAATGTACTATTATCATCTTGTTAATGCACATCAAGGGTTTGACTTGCTTCAAATGTGTGACACAGAGAACAGTAAGTATATAGTAAACCAGTTTAAACAAGTATCAAATCTTCCTGATCGTCTTGAGATGCTTAACTCTGGTTATGTCTCTGAATTTCTCAAATCTCATCAGATTGATTGTATTCAAGATGAAGAAGCTAAGCTTTTATCAGAGATAGAGGATTATGAAAACAGGCTCAATGATTATTTGTAAAAAGATATTATTGTCCCATTAAAAACAGAAAATTGTCAATTGAAATTATTGATATTAAGTCCGTTGCCAAATATTCAAAAAGCGAACGAATCGGATTTTTCCCTTTGCGAAATTATGATAAAACCTAACATGTTTTGTCACTAAGTGGCATCAACTTATTCCCCATCCATTGCGTTTCTTTGTACCGTCCCAGTTGGTGAGGGTATTGTCGGTGCCTCCGCCACCGTAAGTGATGGTGCCTCTTCCTCCTGCTGCCAGTAGAAGACCTTGCATCAGTTCCTTTGTGACGTTCATGTCCTCGCAGAGTTGTCTGGTGCGTTTCATTGTGAGGTCACTCATAACATCAGTCGTGCCTTTCCAAGAAATATCGTCCAACAACAGCTCCGTAGCCTTCATCCGCTGCTCTGCATTGGCCGCATCGAGATTGTTCCGCAAGGCTTCAGCTATGATACCCCAGCTGATGAAGTTTCTGTCATCCGCCATGAAGTCATGTTGGCTATGGCTTTTGGCAAAATTGTATATGGCAGTCTTGGCATCGCCAATCCACCTGTCAACCTGCTGCCAGAAGGCTCTCCTGTTTTGCTGTATGGTGTCCCAAAGTCCCTTGATTTCTGGGATGGAGAGTATTTCATAGAGTTGCCTCTCGGCATTGTCTGCCCGTTGGCGTTCCCTGGATGCCATGTTGTTAGAATGGATTTCATTGGACAAGGCCTTGTCCCGCTCTGCTTTGAGTCTGGTGATTTCCTCGTCTTTTTCCTTGCGCAGCTTGCTGATGGCCGTCTCATCCATCGTTGAGATTTTCTCCTTCAACCGGCTATTCTCGGCCGCCACTAACTCGTTGGTCTTCTGGAGTTGCTGGTTCTGCCTGATGATGGCTCTTGCATCCTTCATTGCTTTGTCGTAGAGCGACTGGCCTAAGTTGAGGATGTCTTTCTTCTGCGCTTCCTGGGCTTCAAACAGGTGGTCCTGCAAATCAGTGAGAATCCGCTTTATTGCCGTCTTACGTTCCTCCCGCCATACCTTCTGTCCATTAAACGGAATCGGTTTGCTGAGTTCATCAATGATCGCCTTGTATGCGTCCATGACAAAAGGATTCGTCTTCAGTGAAGGCACCAGCAGATTTTCCCGTGTGACGTTGGTCGCCTTGATGTACGCCTCCAAATTGGCGAGTTCTCTTTCGGCCTTATCTTTACGTTGTTCCGCTTCCTGGACTTCATCAGCAATTCTGTTCTTTCGCCGTTCGATTTCTACCTTCTCGAGTTTGGATTGCTCGATGGACTCCCTCGCTAGGCGCTCAGCTTCCAACACCGCCTTGTCCTTATGGACCCGTTCGCGCTGTTCTTCATCTGTCAGCGTGGCGAAGTCATCACCACGTTCCAGTCCGTATTTGTAACCCACTTTGTCGTGGTAGTCGGTGTGCATCTGATAGTATGTCCTTCCAACCTCGTATTTGTCTGCACCCCAGACACGGGCGTAAGATACACATTCTTTTTCCCTCCGTTCGACTTCCGTTTTTATGAAGTCGCAACGGTTTTCTTCAGGCAGTTTCTTCCACTCCTTATGGGAAAGCATCTTGGAAGAGTTATCCTTATGTACATACTTGATGGATGCCCGACCTCTTGTTTTGGTCTTCGCCACAGGAATGGTCTGGATGTGAATGTGCGGGGTGGTCTCATCGCAATGGACATCAAAGCCAATGATATTCTCTGCTCCCCAACGCTCACATGCCCATAGGTAGGTGTCCATCGCCCAATCCTTGATGCCTTGCATCAATTGGACGTTTGCATTGCTTCTATGGAGTGTGAAATCCACATCTTGCTCTCCAAAAGCGAGACGTGTCAGTACATCATGGTCGCCGCTGACGATAATGCCGACGGTGCAGTTCGGACTGTTATCGGCATTGCCCAGAGGATTGTCTTTGTCCTTGTACGGTTTGAAACCGAGTTCGTCAAGACGATGCTTCAGACGCTCATGAAGAGGTATGGGATTGGAGCCAAGAGGGGCTATCTTTCCCTCGCTATTGATCTCAAAGTTGAGATGCTTGCGGGAGAAATCATAGTGGTTGTTCGTGTCACGGTTCTTCAGACGGTATGTTTTCTCATCCCATCCGCGACGTTCCGGCTCATAGCCTTCGGTTGCGGAGAAGGATTTGGCTGGAGCTCCAACGTGGATGGCAGCGCAAGCTTTTTGTTTTGTGGATTTGCTCATTCTTGGTCCTTTTGATGTTGTTGCCAGATATGATTCGGGTCTCGGGTGAAACCTGAGTGGAGGGTTGAGGGAGAGAGTCACCCCCTCGCGGATGCAGTCCCTTGCAGATGCAGTCCCTTGCAGATGACTTTTTACATCTATTCGTGCAGGACTGTTCCGTTTTTGGGGGATCGGTACACCTCTCGGAGAGCATAATGGGACTTTTTAAGGGAGTGAAGCGAATCTAAAAGTCCATATTATGTTATGGGATTTTTAGAAATCCCCCTCGGCGGACGCCTCCACTCAGGTTACCAGGGAAACAAGGATGTCACCTTGTGCATCCTCATTGGTTGACAGGTGAAGTAGCTTTCGTCCATTCCTTGTCTCGCAGATAGACGTAGAGATAGGAACGTGAGGAAAGGTCACCTTGCAATCGCTGAACGTGAGCGAATGCTGACGTTCGCTCGTCATCACTGAGTTGCTGCCATACAGCCAAGGCTTGCGATTCGTTGTCACCGATCTTCTTGTAACACTCCTTCATTTGTTCAAAGGATGAAGTGACATCGGCTGCGCTGAAATTGGTGGTGTTTCCAATTGTGGCGGTGTCCTTGGGATGGTTGTCATTGCTTAATTCTCTGGATTCAACAGCAATGTCAACATCGGTAGATGTGTTAGTAGCTGATGATTCGGCGGACAGGTCTGCAACCGCTTTTGGCTTTGCCGTGGTAACGTTCGTTGTGTTCGCTGCATTAGTTTTCTTTGTAGGGCCATTAGATGAGCTGCCATTCCTTGCAGTTCTGCACTTGGCACTCTCGCTACATTTGCGGCTTTTCTGCTCTGCAGCCGTTCGCAGTGAATCAAGGTCTTGTGCAATCAAATCGAAGTAGGCTTCCAGACGGATGTCATCAAGGTCGGTTCGTTTACCATCGGTGGCATAGGTCACCAATGCCTTTATCAGTTTGCCGACTTCGGCATTCGGACGTGAACATGCAACGATGAGTACGTTCGCTAAAAACGGAATTCTGTCAAGTGACTTCATAATCGTTTCTGTTTAGATGTTGAACAAAAAGGTTAATCATGCCAATCCGCCTTGTTCGGCTTACGTTTGTGCGAAGAGAGGATGGCCGCGTTCTCCTCATCTGCTGTAAGAGGCACTGCGTTCTTGCGGTTCGCTTCCAGCCACTTGTCAAGTTCATCCTGATAGAGGACATAGCGCTTCCCAGGTTTCGTTGCCGGTATCGTTCCGTCACCGAGTTTCATGTACAGCGTTCCTATAGGGATGCGCGTGTACTCAGCCGCTTCCTCCACCGTCATAGGCTTGTGGCGGTTATCACGTACCTGATGTTTTTTGTTCTCTTCCTGCTGCTTCAACAGCAGGGCTCTCAAGCCCATCACCTCATCCCGAAGCTGGGCGACGACCTGCGGGAGGTCGTTGAATGTAAGTTCTTGTTTTTCCATGTTTTTTCACGGTCTTTGGTTAGAGACCGCGGCAAAGGACAGGAATGACGCGCCCGTGCCGATGGAAACTCACGGTAACTTCTGAATCACCTCACTATAACTTGAAAAGTCATGATTATCGACGATTATTGGACCCAAAAGGCATAACAAATGACATAAATTATCATGGCTATCAAAGACAACAATGAACCCAAGAAACAATCCCAATAAAAATCACCGATATCTAAGAAAAAATAGCAGAATTATGTTTACCTTTGCAAGATCAAACACCTTTATTCAATGAGAGTATTCCTTATATCATACTTGTCGATATGTCTCTCACGGGTTGCGAATGATGACATGCCAGAGGGTTTCCGCTGTGCATTGCCATATGTAAAGAAAATGATTGAAATGTTGAATACCATTAAGAATTCAGACAGATGAAGAAACTTCCTTTTGTCATATTTGTTTTCATAATGCTTTGTGCGTTATGTTCAAGTGTGTGCAGCTATAAAAGTGTCGAAAAGGGGATAACACGAGATGTAAACAATGCACTGAAGCTTACTCTTGCCGAGATGCCGACAGACGTGATCAATGCCGATACTATCCGCTGTTATCGTAGTCATCTCACCATCGCCGAACTAAAAAACACTGCCAGCATTGCCATGACATCCGTGAGCAGGGCTGGCCGACAGGAAACTCAGATGGTGGCACAGGCTAATTGCGACGTTTTGACCATACTTGCGCTTTCTGACCAGCGGGCATCCGGGGCATTGTTGTTTGCCGGCCTTCTATGGATGATGTGCAGCCTGTGGTATATGCGCAGGGTTAAGCCTGAGATGATTGCAGAAGCACTGAGTTATGGTGGCATTGTATTTGCCAACGACAAATTCATTACGACAAAAGGTGAACCAATTCATTTTACTCCGATGCAGCACTGCCTTATGGAGATGTTTATGATGACAGAATCTCATTCACTCTCCAAGCAAGAAATCTGTGACCGCCTGTGGCCCAAGAAACCCAATGCCAGCGATACGCTTTACACGCTTATCAAACGAGTGAAACCCATCTTAGAAGCCCATAGTAACCTGAAAATTGAGTCGGACAGAGGTAGAAGCTACGCACTGAAACTCAAATAGATAGGTCGTTGTCAGACAAATGTCAGGCAAATGTCAGGTAAGAATTTCTGACACTCTTTTGATTCGGTAATACCTTTGCATCGAAAATCAAAAAAAATGTTCGATGCAAATGAAACAATTATTGTTATTTTTCGTTCTCCTTTGTCTTTGTCCTTTCCAGGCCTTTGCTCAGAATGAGGACAAGACTGTCGCTCTTGATGAAGTCATCGTCAACGCTCCCAAGGTCGTAAGCAAGGCTGACGGCCAGATGATTTATCCTACAGATGCCCAAAAGGATGCCTCAAACAATGGTTTTGGCCTCCTGCAGAAACTCTCGTTGCCCAACCTCCGTATTGATAATGTGGCACATTCTGTGACTGCAATTGATGGCCGAGGCGGTGTACAACTTAGAATCAATGGCATCATCGTCGGCAAAGAGGAAATGTTGGCACTTGACCCCAAACTCATCAGCAAGATTGACTTCGTTGATAATCCTGGTGTGCGTTATGGGGAAGACGTGGCCTACGTAATCAACATCATCACCAAGCGCGATGACTCCGGTTATACGTTAGGCGCTGACGTCACGCCCACACTCACTTCTTGGCAAGGTGATGGAACGGTATATGGTAAATGGAACCATAAGAAAAGTGAGTTTACTCTTTCCTACAATTTTAGCGGTCATCAATTGAAAGGAACAAAGGCAACTGAGTTGGCAGAATATACCCTGAATAATGATGACATCTATGCTATAGAGCGTGATGATGTAAAGACGCTCAGAAAAGCCCGCAGCCATGACGTGAAGCTGACCTACAATCTGGCAGATTCCACAGCATACGTCTTTCAGGCATCCTTGAGTGAGAGTCTGAATAAAACTCCAGGCAATTATTCGGTCAAAGACATCATTGATGGCACAAACCGATATCGATCAACCAACAAAGAGAGCGGCAAGTCCAACTCACCTGTCCTCGACTTGTACTTCTTCCGCCAACTCACTCCGCGTCAGTCAGTCACGGCAAATGCTGTTGGCACATACATAGCCACCAAGAGCAGCAATTACTACGATGAGGGAGCTCCTTATCAATATGATGTAAATGGCAAGACCGTCTCTGCTTTATCTGAAATAATCTACGAAAACCGACTGAACCCATTCACGTTATCTGCTGGTGTGAACTATCGCTATAAATACACAAATAATGATTATACGGGCGATGCCTTTGCCCTGACAGAGTTGAATCAGAATAGTGTCTATGCGTTCAGCGAGATAAAAGGTTGGCTCAAGGGTTTACGCTATTCTCTTGGTTTGGGAACAAGCTACATCCACTACAATCAAAATGAGCACAACTATGACTTCTGGACATTCCGCCCCAAGGCGACGCTGGCTTATGGTATCATGAATGGGATGCAACTAAACTACACCTTTGAGATGAAAGACCGTGCTTCGCGCATTGCCATGATCAGCGATGCAACAATTCAGACAAACAGCATGGAATATATTGTGGGTAACCCCAGCCTCAAGCCGTCCCGTGACACAGAACATACATTGCGTCTGTCGTATAACGATGAACGCTGGAGTGCATTTGCCGAAGGGTTCTACCGCCATTGCAATAAACCCAACATGGCACTTTACGAGCGTACTACTGATGATAAATTCATCTATACACAGATCAATCAGAAAGCCATTAATGTATTGCATACAATGGCTTACGCAAGTTATTGGATGGCTCCCGAGAAACTACAAATTAATGCATACGGAGGAATGATGCGTTGCTTCAACTATGGCTATGACTATACTCATTGCTACACATCGTGGTTCTGTTCAGCAGGTATCACGGCATATCTCGGAAAATTCACTTTACTGGTTTACGCGGACAATGGCTTTCGATTCTTAGAGGGAGAGACAAAAGCATATAACGGAGCTAATACAATTTTACAATGCTCTTACAACTATGGGGATTGGCAATTCTCACTCACATGGTCCAATCCTTTCATCAATAGCTACAAATCTACAGAGAGCGAGATCCTGAACCGCAATCTTTACAAGCACATGGTGTACTACAGTAGAGATAGTGGCAACAGTCTGTCACTTAACATTTCATGGCGATTGAGCAAAGGCCGGGAGCATCAGTCGGCAGATAAAACCATCAATCTAAGTGATACTGATAATGGAATCATAACCCGATGAGGGGAAGAAATAGCGCGTTTCACGAAAGAAAATTATGCGGCCTTGTCTTTTAAGAGCTAAATCGGTTGGATTACCTTTGTGGTATATCTAACCGATTTCTTATGATACTCACCATCAACGGGCAGCAGAATTATGATTAAGACATAAATCACAAGACGGGAATCATCACAGTTTTGTACTACAAAAACAGTCGAATGGTTCGACAATATTTGCAGTAACGATACACTTCTTATTAAAAAGGACTCTCTGTACTTTTAGGCACTAGATTTTATTGAATCATTCTGGTATATGGAATGAGATGCCATCATTGCCAGGTTCATCAATGTGGATCTTTTCAGTGGTGGATGTTACTCTTAGATTCTTCAATGTGGAAGAGTCAAGGTCTTCACACAGGTCAGGAAACATGGTACGAATGAAGTTGATGCAGGTTTCCACGCTATAGGGCTTGCCCTTGCCGAGTCCCAATCTTACGGCAATGTTCCATATCAGGTGACGGACATCGAAGCTGGTCAACGAGCCTTTTAGACCCTTCCATGGCTTCGGCAGATAGTCTGGATTGATGGCGAAAGACATGATTTCGCTACATAAGCTGTCCATTTCCTCCTGCTTGATGAAAGGAGCCATGATGTAGTGCAGATAGGCGGCGATGATGTCAAGTTGTTCCTTCTTTTGTGCAGCCACATTGTGGTAGTAATCATCACATCCTTTTTTGTAGAGGGCAAGATGATTGTTCTCCGTTTTGTTCACCTCGGCCTCCTCAACAATCTTCTCAATTGATTCTTGGGAATCCATCTCTGTGTTCGCCAATGTCGGCTTTATCGGCACATCAACGATAGGACTGTCTTGAAGCAAACCATCAGCCTTGGAGAATTTTAATGAATCATACACCACCGATGGTCCGTTGAGGAAACACCACACGACATATTCCAGCAGGGCAATAAAGCCTGTCAACGAGATAATGAATATGGTCGTGTCTTGTGAAAAGATACCACTCACCATCCTGGCCGGGATGATAGCGATGAACAGAACTGCAATGCCAAGAAGAACATGCAGCGTTACTTTAAAGGTCATTTTGAAGTGCATCGTTGCATTTGCGCTTTTTCGAATCAGAGTTGTTTTCATATAACTGGTCTTTTTCGTAATATTGTTGTCGAATGTCTATTTGTTACCGTATGCTTGCGATAGTTCCTCATCAATACACATACAGTTAAAACACATTGCGAAATTACTCTGATTCCTACCTATTATTGACGATTACCCCATTTATCCGCATCTTTTTCGCTTTATCTGGCAATTTGGTTCTATAATCCCACTCAAACAGAACCAACATCTTATCCCCAAAATGATGTGGATGACAAATAAAGGGAAAGAAAAAGGGAGAAGCAACGCCCTCCCCATATCGTGTACAGATAAATGGTGTGTGCAATCTTAGACCGCGTTCAACTTTACCGCCTTGAACGGCTTTAGCGTGATGCGGTTGACAGACTCGCGCTTGGTATCGTCTGCCATGGTCGCATAGATCTGCGTGGTCGAGACATTCTTGTGTCCCAGCATGTGCTGGACGGTATAGACGCTGGTGCCTGCATCCACCTGTAATGAGCCGAAGGTGTGGCGGCTGCAATGGAACGAGATTTTTTTCGTGATGCCAGCCGCTTTCAGCCAGTTCTTCAGCGGTGTCTGCGTCATCTTGTCGGTAAAACCATCAAAGACCTTGCCCGTTCCGCTGCCTCCAATCAGCTCCAAAGCCTCGTCACTGATGGGGTTGTTCACCAGCTCCTTGGTCTTCTGCATCCGCAGGGTGACATACATGCCGCCGTCACCGTAGGGCTGTATGTGTGTCCATTCAAGCTGCTTGATGTCGCTTTTCCTCAGTCCAGTAAGACAGGCGAAAAGGAAAGCGGTCTTTAATACAGGGTATTCGCATGGAGTGTTCGCCAGCCTGACAAGTTCCTGTCGTGACAAGTGCTCCTTGACTGTTGGGATAGTGTCGATGCGCTCTAAAAAACCGTTAGGGTTCTCCATGATCTTGTGTTCCCGATATGCGGTATGAAGGACTGCCCTGAATGTTGACCAATAGCCTGCGATGGAATTGATGTGCAGCCTATGTTTTGTGTGGATGGTCTGCGGGGCGGTCATCAGGTACTCACGGAATTTGTTACATAGATCAACGTTGATTTCCTCAAATGTGCATTTGCCGATGCAGAAGCGGTCAAAATGCTTATAGACATGCTGCCACTTGCAGTTCTTCTTGTCGGCCTTCATCTTGAAGTAAGCAAGAAAGTCTCCTTTCATCTTCTCCTTGTCAAAAAAGTCATAGCGTTCGTTGACGATGGACTCGAATCGACGGCAGCGCAAAGCCTCGGCTTTCTCGCGCATGCGGTCGTTATAATCCCTTTCTCTCTGATTCTTCGGCTTGGCGTAGATGTAGATGCCGAGGGATTCATGGCGCATGACCTTCATTGTGCTCTCGTCCCTGTAGCCGGGGTAATAGTCCAGATAAAAGGACAACTGTTCTCCGCCTTTGATCTTCCGTGTGCGGAGGGTCACGGTCTTACAAATGTTGCTCATAGTACTTTACTTTATTATATGTTATACATTGATTCGTTATCGGTTGCCATGATTGATGATGGCTGTTGCCACTTTTCAGGTGCAAAGTAGTGGAATGATGCGCGCGTGACATTGATAACTTGCCGTAACTTGTGAATCATTGCGGAATAACTTGGTTATTGGCGAGTAATCGTGAAATTTGCCGGAATTAATGTGCTCACAGTATCCTGTAGGAACCGAATTGCGCCAGTCGGTCTGCCATCACTTTATCAAACTCCTCCTTGACAAGCAGATTGTTCCGTCCCACCTTGACCTTGGTGATATGGTGCTTCTTTACGATGACTCCTACGTTGGCTTTGGAAATGCCGTATTTCTCTGCCACTTCTGCGGATGAGCAGTAGCGGTCGTCGGAAACGAGGTCGGTGCGGCGAAGATCGTCAAAATGGCTTTGGGAGTAGTAGGTGCGTCCGTGCTCACGCTTACTCGGTATCTTGTGGTTATGGGCATATGAGCGAACCGCATTGAGGTTCATGCCGTAACGCTCGGCTACCTCCTGGGATGAAAGCCAGTCAATGATTCCTTCAATGTCGGAGGGTGTGGCGAAAATGGCATCAACGTGTTTTTTGCTGTAGTAGTTGCGTCCTGCTATGTGGCATACGGGGATCTGGTGACGTTTGGCTGTGGTGTATAACCAAGACCGTTTGACCTTGTAGGTCTCCATCACCTCTTCGCCGGAATAGTATTCAAGGACTTCATCTGTTGGCTGCACATTCTTGCTATCCTTCTTGGAAGATGTTCGTTGTACTTTGTCAGCAGCCCTCTTTGGCTTTGAACATGGTATGACACGATTGTAAGGATTGCTTTCAAACATCTTTTCAATGTCACTCCTTCGAACGAGAGCCATCCGGCTGCTCAGCCGTGAGGCAGGAAGTTTCCCCTGCTCAACGAGTTTATAGACATACTGACGGGTACAACCTAACAGGATGGCTGCTTTGGAGAAGGTCAGGTACTCCTGCTGCTGGAGTTCCATTACCGGTTCAACGGCTCGAAGGAAGTCACGTTGACGTTTCTTCCTGGCTTCTTTTGCCTGCTCGGCACATTCTTCCGAGCAGAACTTCTGCATTCCGCTTTTTGTGGTGAAAACCTTGCCACAATGTGCGCATTTTCTGGTCTTTGACATACTTGCGATATTTATTGGTTCAACATGTTCTTTGTTGTACCTCTACGCAAGGTCATTACAAGTAAACACTCGACTCTCTATGTCGTCTTTTGCCACGATGTTGCTTTTCTCAAAACTGGTTTGGAACCTGTCATCTATTGTAATCCGTCAGCAACCTTTGTCAACTCCGTTCACGATGTGGCAAAAATAAAGCCCCGTAAATTCCCTGCGGTAGAAATACGTGGCAAAAATATAGGGAATTTCCGAAGCAACCAAAAACACGCCGCGAAGTGTTAAAATCTAAAAGTGACTATATTTCAGTGTTTTACATTTGGTTGTTTAGTGCTGTTAATGGTTAGTTAGAGACCTCTAAATACATCCATAGAAAGCACAGCCGTCGATTGAAGTGACGGAGTTAGGGATGTTGATGTTGGTTAGGCTGGAGCAGCTATGGAACGCCTCGCCTCCGATTGAAGTGACGGAGTTAGGGATGTTGATGGTGGCTAGGTTGGAGCAGCCACTGAATGCTTCGTCTGCAATTCCTTTCGTTCCTTCTTTTATTGTGATGCTTGTTCCCTCGGGCATGTTGCCTTTGTACTTATAAGCGACCAATCCTGCATAGACCAATCCGTCAGGTTGGTTGTCAAACCAAGCGGTGCCAGAGAACGCAGAGTAGCCAATGGAAGTGACGGAGTTAGGAATGTTGATATTGGCTAGGCTGGAGCAGCCCGAGAACGCAGAGCCTGAAATACTTGTGGTCCCTTCTCTTATTGTGATGCTTGTTCCCTCGGGCATGTTGCCTTTGTATCTGTAAGCAACCAGTCCTGCATAGACTAATCCGTCAGGTTGGTTGTCGAACCAAGCGGTGCCCGAGAACGCGCCCTCGCCAACGGTTGTGACGGAGTTGGGGATGTTGATGTTGGTTAGGTTGGAGCAGCCCCAGAACACTCCGTGGCCGATGGAAGTGACGGAGTTAGGTATGTTAATGGTGTTTAGGCTGGAGCAGCCAGAGAACGTAGAGTTACCGATGGAAGTGACGGAGTTAGGGATGTTGATGTTGGTTAGGCTGGAGCAGCCTGAGAATGCAGAGTAACCGATGGAAGTGACGGAGTTGGGGATGTTGATGTTGGTTAGGCTGGAGCAGCGAGAGAACGCAGAGTTACCGATGGAAGTGACTGAGTTGGGGATGTTGACGGTGGTTAGGCTGGAGCAGTTATAGAACGCATCGTTGCCGATGTTTGTGACGGAGTTGGGGATGGTGATTTTGGTTAGGCTGGAGCAGTCATAGAACGCATTGTCGCCGATGGTTGTGATGGAGTAGGTTTTACCGCTGTAGGTGACGGTGGCGGGGATGGTCACATCGCCGGAGTATTCATTGGAATAAGAGTAAGAATACTTTCCTTTGTAGGTGACGGTGGCGGTGGTGCCGTTGATGTTGTAGTAGATGCCGTCGATTTCGAAGTCGTGGGCGTGGGTGAGGGTTGGCAATAGTATGGCCAGCAACAGTAGGGTGGTTTTGATGAGATGTTTCATGATGAGGTGTAGTTTAGTTGTTCTTATCCTGGTGTTATTAATACTGCGGATCGCTTGCAATCCAATGGCAAAGGTAGGGTTTTCCCATTGAAAGTGCAAATAATAAGGGCCAGCCATTTTTATCATAAAAAACAACTGGAACAACTTGGACAACTATCTGATTGATTGACAGTTGTTTGAGTTGTTCCAGTTGTCTTTATTGTTTTCTTGTGATGCCGTGGTTTAGTTGTCTTTCTTGGCGCGGAGGCAGGAGACGGCCAGGAAGAGGATCAGGGCGATGTACATCACGATGGCGAGCCAGTTGCTGGCGAAGTCGCTCAGGGGGTTGACGTACTTGAAGCCGAAGAAGATCATCGCGGCGCTGACAACACCCATGAGGGCACCACCAGCGATGAAACCAGAGGCCAACAGGGTGCCACGCTCCTTGCGGGCGGCGTTAACAGCCTCATCCTTGCTGCGGCTGCCGACGAACCAGCTGATGATGGCGCCGACGAGCAACGGGGCATTGAGCTGCAAGGGGATGAACATACCGAGCGAGAAGGGCAGGGCAGGCACCTTGAGCCAGTTGAGCAGCAGGGCGAGGATAGCGCCTACGCCATAGAGTAACCAGGGGGTCTCACCACCCATCATCAACGGCTTGATGACGGCGGCCATAGCGTTGGCCTGGGGAGCCACCATAGCGTTGGGGCCGGTGAAGCCGTAGGTTTGGTTGAGGATCATCATCACACCGCCGACAGTGGCTGCCGACACGAGGGTGCCGACGAACTTCCACGTCTGCTGCTTGGCGGGCGTGGTACCGATCCAGTAACCGATCTTCATATCGGTTACCATACCTCCAGCCATCGAAAGGGCGGTGCAGACCACGCCACCGATGACCATAGCGGCAACGATGCCCTTGGAGCCTTCAAGACCGATGGAAACGAAGATGACGCTGGCCACGATAAGGGTCATCAGGGTCATACCGCTCACGGGGTTGCTACCCACGATGGCGATGGCGTTAGCGGCTACGGTGGTGAACAGGAAGGCGATTACCAGTACTACCAGGAAGGCGACTACCGTCTGCAACAGGTTGTGGATCACGCCGATGTAGAAGAACACGAAGGTTACCAGCAGGGCGGCCAGCAGGGCGAACACGAGGACCTTCATCGAGATGTCGCGCTGGTGGCGCTCCACCTGCACGCTCTGGGCTTGACCCTTGAAGGCCTGGCCTGCCAGACCGGCTGCGTTCTTGATCACGCCCCACGACTTGACAATGCCGATGAGACCGCTCATGGCGATACCGCCGATACCAATGTAGCGGGCACCGCCAGCAAAGATGTCCTCGGGAGCCATCTGAGCGAACTCGGGATTCATGCCCATCAAGGGAACTATGATCCACCAGATGAAGGCACTACCGGCAAAGATGATGAAGGCGTAGGGCAGGCCGATGATGTAACCCAGACCCAGCACCGCGGCACCCGTGTTGATCTTGAAGATCATCTTCACGTTGTCGGTAAAGTTCTGCAATGCGGGGATGGCAGCAGTGGTGAGCACTTCCTTCCACCAGCCGAAGGTCGAGAGCAGGAAGTCGTACAGACCGCCGACGAGGCCGGCGATGAGCAGTGGACGAGCCTGATTGCCACCCTTCTGGCCGCTGACGAGCACCTGGGTGGTCGCGGTGGCCTCGGGGAACGGGAACTTGCCGTGCATGTCGCTCACGAAGTACTTGCGGAAGGGGATAAAGAACAGGATACCCAAGCAGCCACCCAGCAGTGAACTGAGGAAGACTTCAAGGAAGTTCACCGTGATTTCGGGATACTCGGCTTGCAGGATGTAGAGGGCGGGAAGCGTGAAGATGGCACCAGCCACGATGATGCCCGAAGCGGCACCAATCGACTGGATGATGACGTTCTCGCCCAGCGAGTTCTTGCGCTTGGTCACCGCACCGATACCGGCAGCGATGATGGCAATGGGAATGGCAGCCTCAAACACCTGGCCCACCTTGAGGCCCAGATAGGCTGCGGCGGCGCTGAAGATGACCGCCATGATCAGACCCAGCGAGACGGAGTAGGGCGTAATCTCGGGATACGTCTTGTCGGGCTTCAAGATGGGGACATACTTTTCCCCCGGCTTGAGCTCACGAGCGGCGTTCTCGGGCAGCGAGATCTCGTCTTGCTGTTGTTCAACAATGATTTCTTCGTCTTTCATAAAAAATTAATTGATGTTTATAATTAGGTTGTTTTAGACGGTTAACAAACTGCGAAGATAGGCAAAAAACATCAACCCACGGTCATAATTGCCGCTAAATGTGGGATTTTTTTGTGAGATTGAAGTTTTTACTTAACTTTGCCGTCAAGAATCTATACACAAGATTAATTATGAGAACTAGATTTATACTGCTGGCCGTCATGGCTGTCATCACGATAGGAGCCGCAAGAGCCCAAGGCTTGAACCGCGCTTATTGCAATGAGCAGGTGTCCCTTGAAGACCTGGCCGCATACATCGACACCATGCGCCCTGTTGACCCTGCCGTGAAGCTGTTCTATGCCAACCTGGTGAACAATCCCACCCACAGTTACCGTATTGAGCATTTCGACCTGGGCTTCAACGGTTGCACTGGCCGCGTGGACGAGAAAGTCGTCATGGCCGACGGTACCAGGCGTGACAACGTCTTCTTCTTCAATGATCAGGGTCTGCTCACCAAGTCTATTATCCAGGGCAGCAAGGGAAAGACAGAGGTCAACTACACCTATAGCTATGACGATGTGCTGGGTTTCACCATCAAGCAGAGCAAGAGCAAGAACCGCACCATCAACTATGCCCCCATCTATGGCGAGCACGGCCGCCGCGAGAGTATCAAGGCTAGCAATGGCCAGCGTCAGGACTATACCTACAACGAGCAGGGTCACCTCATCAAGCTCGTCATCACGCCTGCCCAGGGCGACAAGCGCACCCTGCTCTATCAGGACGGCTATGTCGTGCGTGAGGAAACGGGGGGTAGGGCATTCCGCTATCATTACGACTTTGACACGGCGACAGGCAAAAAGTTCCTTATCGCCATCAAGGAGCTCAAGGGCACCGATGTGGTGCATGAGCGCACCTTTGACTACGACATCGACACTCACGGACGCTACACCCGCGTCAGCGTTGCCCTCGACGGCAAACACCAGATGACCATCACCCGAAGTTATGAATAGGCATTAGGCTTTAGGTGTTAGGCATTAGGCTTTAGGTTTTAGGGGTGGTAAACAATAAAAGTGCTTGCTTTGACGTTTTTATGATTGAAGCAATTGCAACTCGATTTCATGAAACGGATACTATATATTGTAGTGGGCATGATGCTCGCATCGGTGGTGTTGTCATTGGCATCCTGCAAGGGCCCCAAGCTCAAGGATGCTGATGAGGCCTATGACCGTGGCGAGTACTTCGACGCGGCGACCATCTACCGCAAACTCTATAACCGTTATAACCGCAAGGAGGATGCCTGGTTGCGCGGTGAGTTGGCCTTCCAGTTGGGTATGTGCCACCTGAGACTCAATCAGGGCAGCCGTGCCACGGCAGCGTTCCAGAACGCCATCCGTTACGAATTTGAGGACACGACAATCATGCTGCGACTGGGTCAGGCTCAGCAGATGGAGGGTCAGTATGCCGCAGCCATCAAGAGCTACAACGAGTATCTGGAAATCGCCCCCGACAGCTGGGAGGCCGAAGTGGGTATCCGCGGCTGCGAACTCGCCCCCAAGTGGAAAGAGGAGGGCTCGCGCTATATCGTCAAGCAGGACAAGATGTTCAATTCGCGCCGTGCGGACTATTGCCCGATGTATCTCGACAAGAACCTGGAGTACTTCTATTACACCTCGACCAATGAGAAATCAACGGGTGAATTGCGCAGCGAGATCACCGGTACCAAGAAGGGTGACATCTATTTCTCCAAGAAGGACGAGAAGGGTGTTTGGACCCGACCCGAGATTGTGGATGGTGGCTTGAACACCGAGCATGATGAAGGTGCTCCGGCATTCTCGCCCGACGGCTCGACAATGTATTTGGCCCGTGCCGTGCGTCAGGACTGGCCCACGACGGTTGAGATATATACCAGTTCACGCAGTGAGGCGAAATGGAGCGCCCCGCAGAAGTATGAAATCACCGCCGACACCTTGAGCAACTACAGCGACCCCTTTGTCAGTCCTGATGGAGAGTGGCTATATTTTGCCAGCGACATGCCGGGCGGACAGGGTGGTACCGACATCTGGCGCATCAACCTGAAGGATAAGCACGGTACCCTCGAGAACCTGGGTCCGCAGATCAATACCAAGGGCAACGAGCGTTTCCCCAACGTGCGTACCGACAGCCTTTTGTATTTTGCCAGCAACGGCCATCCAGGCATGGGCGGGTTGGACCTGTTTGTAGCCAAGCTACAGCCGCGTGACGAGAACAACCGCTTGGCAATGGACCGTTGGGTCGTCGAAAACATGGGCGTGCCGATGAACTCGTCGGCTGACGACTTTGGCATCACTTTTGGTGCCGGCGAGAGCGGTTTCATCTCCAGCAGCCGTGGTGACGCTCGCGGTTATGACCACATCTATTCCTTCATCAAGCCTGATCTGCAGATTTGGATTTCGGGCTATGTGGTGGACAAGGATGACGAGCCGGTTCCCAATGCCGTGATCCGCATTGTGGGTGACGATGGCAGTAACCAGAAGACCGCCTCCAAGCCTGACGGGTCCTTCCGCTTTGACCTGCAGCGTGGTGTCAAATATGCGATGATGGCGGGAGCTGAAGGCTATCTCAACGCCCGTCAGGAGTTTGAGAGCGACAGCACCGAGGAGGATGCCGAATATAATGTGGACTTCATTCTGGCTGCGATGTTCAAGGCTCAGATTATCGAGAATATTTTCTATGACTTTGACAAGGCTGTCCTGCGCGACGAGTCCAAGCTAGCGCTCGACAGCATGGTGATGTTATTGAAGGATCATCCCAATATTGTCATCGAGATGGCATCCCACACCGACCGCGTGGGCAGTGCAAAGTATAATCAGGGACTCTCACAGCGACGTGCCCAAAGCGTCGTGGATTACCTCATCGCGAACGGTATTCCCAAGGAGCGCCTCAAGCCTGCAGGCTACGGCAAATCCCGCCCCAAGACAGTAACCAAGCGCATCCACAGCCAGTATCCGCAATTTGAGGAAGGCGTGACGCTCACTGAGGAGTTCATCAAGACCCTGAGCAAGGAGGATCAGGAAGCCGCCGACCAAATCAACCGCCGCACCGAGTTTACCGTCCTCGACACCAGCTACGAATACTAAAACAAACAACCGCCCCACAAGGCGGTTGCTTTGTTATCGATTCTAGATGTTCTAGATTATTTACCGATGCAGTAGTAGGTGAAGCCCATCTCTTTGAGCTCGTCGCCGTCATAGACGTTGCGGCCATCGATGATGAGCGGAGTGCTCATCAGTTTTTTGACGGTTTGCCAGGCGGGGATGCGGAACTGGCGCCATTCGGTGAGCAGCAGCACAGCATCTGCACCCTTGACTGCATCGTACATGTCCACACCGCAATATACATTGCCCCAGCGGCGCTTGGTCGCATTCATGGCCACAGGGTCATAGACGCGGACATTGCAGCCGGCTTCCATCAGCAGGTTGATGGTGTCGATGGCGGGAGCCTCGGTCATGTCGTCGGTCTCGGGCTTGAAACTCAGACCCCACAGGGCAATAGTCTTACCCTCCAGGTTGCCCTGGAAGTGATTGTTGAGCTTCTTGAACAGGATGCGCTTCTGGCGCATGTTGACGTTCTCCACAGCCTTGAGCACCTCCATGTTGAAGTTGTGCTCATTGCCTATCTTGATGAGGTCCTTGATGTCCTGGGGGAAGAGCGTGCCTCCATATCCGCAGCCTGGGAAGATGTACTTCGGGCCGATGCGGCTATCAGTACCCACACCATGGCGCACCACGTTGATGTCAGCGCCCACGATTTCGCACAGGTTGGCAATCTCGTTCATGAAGCTCACGCGGGTGGCCAGCATCGATGTGGCGGCATACTTGATCATCTCGGCCGTGCGGGTGTCGGTATAGATGACGTTGCGGTTGTTATGCATCAGAATGGTGCGGTACAGCCGCTCCATCGCCTGGCGAGCGCTCGTGGTCTCGGTACCGATGACGATGCGGTCGGGTTTCATGAAGTCCTTGATGCCGTTGCCCTCGGTCAGGAAGTCAGGGTTGGAGGCCACGTCAAACTTGATGTCCTTGGCGCCACGCTTGTCTAGGGTATCCTGGATGATTTTGGTCACATGCTGGGCGGTGCCCACGGGAACCGTTGACTTGATGACAAACACCGAGTAACGGGTGATGTTCTCGCCGAAGTCCTTGGCGATGTCGAGGATCGGGCCCAAATCGGTAGAACCGTCGGCATCGGCGGTGGTGTCGATGGCGCAGAAGACGTAGTCCTGATCGATGAAGCCTTTTTTGTAGTCGCTGGAGAAAATGAGCCGTTTGTCGGTGACATTGCGGTTAATCATATTATCAAGACCTGGCTCATAAATGGGGATAGCGCCATATACTAGGCGGTTAATCTTCTGACTGTCACGGTCAATACAGGTCACATTAACGCCCAAGTCGGCAAAGCAGGTGCCGCTCACCAGGCCCACATATCCTGTCCCTACTATTGAAACGTTCATAGTTGTTATATTCTTTTTCGATGAGTTTGCAATACAATTAATCTGCAAATATAGGAAGTTTTTGTCGTTTTTTCTTGCCCTTTTCATTAAAAAATGCTAAGTTTGCACTATATTTCATAACCTGACAGGTTTAACCTCAGAAATCTATTTGTTTAACCGATTTAATATTTAGCATTATGAAGAAGTATTTAGCAGAAATGGTCGGCACGATGGTCCTTGTATTGATGGGCTGTGGCGTTGCCGTTAGTCTGGGTTGCAATCCCATTCTCAACATCCCCGCTGTAGTGGGTACCGCGCTGGCCTTTGGTCTCGCAGTGGTGGCTATGGCCTACACGATTGGTGGCATCAGCGGATGCCATATCAATCCTGCTATCACCCTGGGTGTGTTCCTGAGCGGTCGCATGAGCGCTAAGGATTGCGGCATGTACATCCTGTTCCAGGTGATCGGTGCCTTCATCGGCTCGGCATTGCTCTACTTGCTCACCTCCAATGTGATGGGTATGGATGGCACTGGTGCCAACGACCTTCAGGAGGGTGTTTCTGTGATGGGCGGACTTTTGGCCGAGATCATCTTCACCTGCGTGTTTGTACTTGTTGTGCTCGGCGCTACTGCCAAGACGAACGGCGCTACCAACAATTTCGCTGGCCTTGCCATCGGTCTCTCACTGGTGCTCGTACACTTGGTTTGCATCCGTTACACTGGCACCTCGGTGAACCCAGCACGCTCCATCGCTCCCGCTATCTTCCAGGGTGGCACCGCATTGGCTAACCTGTGGATCTTCATTGTTGGTCCCTTTGTGGGCGGTGCTTTGGCAGCCTTGATCTGGAAGATCATCGACTGCAACTGCGACAAGAAGGATTAAGAGGCATTAGTATTAGATTTCTAAACTATATCAAAAAATGAATTACAAGATTATTGAAATTGAAGGCATTGGGGATGTTTACGCTCCCAAGTTGCAAGCCGAGGGTATCGACACTGTAGAGCAATTGCTTGACCGTTGTGCTGGTCCTGCCGGACGTAAAGAATTGGCTGAGAAGACCGGTATCAGTGAGAAACTGATTCTCAAGTGGACTAACCATGCAGATCTTTTCCGTGTGAATGGTATTGGTCCGCAATTTGCCGAGTTGCTTGAGGCCGCAGGCGTGGATACCGTAAAGGAATTGAGAAACCGCGTGGCTGCTAACCTTGCTGCCAAGGTGGCAGAGGTTAATGAGGAGAAGCATCTGTGTGGCCGTGTGCCTGTTGAGAGTGAGATCCAGCGCATGATTGACCAAGCCAAGGAGCTCGAGCCCCGCATGACCTACTAAACGAGGTGACCCCAGTTACAGAACAAGCCGCTGAGACCCAAACGGTCTCAGCGGTTTGCTTTTTCTTGATATTGTCACTGTTTCGGTGTTAATAAAATGACATGGTTTTTGGCACAACTGCTGATTGTCGTCTCAACACCAAAACCCTTTAGTGGATGGTGATCTGGGTGGCGCCGAAGCCGTATTCGCGGAAGCTGGCGTCCTGGGCCGTGCAACGCGGGTAGCGGCGCTTGAGTTCGCTCAGCAGGTGCTGTCGCAGCTTGCCCTCGCCCTTGCCGTGGATGAAGACGATGCGCTGGCCGTGCTTGCTCAGGTTGGCGTCCATCACCTCGCGGAACTTGTCCATCTGGTATTCGAGGATGGCGCCGGGCGTCATGCCGTTCAGATTGTCCATCAGTGAGGAAATGTGCAGGTCCTGAACAATGATGCCGTTGTTATCGGTCTTTTTCTGCACGGGCTTGCGCTGGGGACGATCCATGCGTTTTTTCTCCTTCATGGCGCGTTCCAGTTCGCCGCTGTCGATGCGCATCATGCGGGCGGGACGGTCATTGGTGACGATCTCTACGGCAATGACGGGCACTTCAAAGTAGGGGTTTTCGTGGAAGCAGTGCACTTTATAGAACTTGGTCACGTCAAGGCGTTGCTCGATGAGTGCGGGATTTTTCAGCTTAAAGCCCTTGCCCTGCTTGAAGGCGACATACTGCACGGCAATGTGCGTCATGTCGTTGAGGTCATCGTGGCCAAATTCCTCGAGTTGTACTTGGATATTGGGCTCGACGATACCGTGATATCGGGTCACCCACTCGCCATCCCCGTCGCCACGGGTCATGTAGGTGAAATACAAGTAATAGTTCGAATCGTTGACCAGCGAGGCATAGAACGTGGTGGTGTTCAGGTGCTTGATTTCGCGGGCCTCGTAGCCCAGAATGACGTTCAGCACCTCGCCCTCGGGGGTTTCCTCGATGGGTAACACCGGGTCGGGCTCCACTTTGGGCCTGGGCGCAGGCTTGTCAGGTTCAACCTGACGGGTGCGGATGTCCAATGGGCGGTCATAGGCCGATGCCTTGGTGCCCGCTTGACCCACAACGACCAGGTCGCGCTCCAGCGCGGGGCGCTCAAAGCCGTCCTGGTCCTCCACATAGACGGTCTTGCCGTCAATTCTGGACACTCTGCCGCCTCCCACATCATTGAGGAAGCGCACGATATCGTTAACCTTTACATTCATGATCTTGTGTCGTTTTTTCGTTTTTCAGACTGCGAAGATACACATTTCAGACAACTTAGACAACAAAACAGGCAACTTGAACAACAAAAGGAGGTTGAAGTTTGACCCGGATTGTTGCTCAAGTGTGTTTTGGGGAATTATTCCGAGAATTTTAGTTGATTTTTGGGACTTTTTCCGTCACGCTTCAAACGAAATGTATCACGAATAGCTAACAGCTAATAGCTTAGACATAAAAGTATCAGTGGCATCCGTTGTTGAAGTGGGTGCCACTGATGAACGTAATTCATCTATGCCTATTCTTACTTCTTGGGAAGCGGGATAATGACAGCTTTCTCCACGCCCCATCCGTCATCACCATCGAAACTGACATAGATGTGCGGGTCGTCAACTTTATCGACATGGCGTTCATGTCCATCCAGAATAACTGTCTCGGTGTAACTTTTTTTGTCGGGATTGAGCTTGAAGTTGACAATCCTGTGATATCCCCACACCACATAGACGGTCCATTCGGCAGTCATATCGGGAGGTAATCCCCGTTTGTCGTTCTTATAAAGTTCTTTAATGTGGTCAATGACAATTTGTGAATCGAACAATGCTGCATCATCATTATCGCCATCGTTATCGCCATCGTTATCGCCATCGTTATCGCCATCGTTACCGCCATTGTTACCGCCATTGTTGCCACCATCGTGACCGCCGTTGTTACCGCCATTAGTGCCACTGGTGTTGCTGCCGATTGAACTGCTGCCACTGGCACCAGTACCTGCACTTGAGCTGGCACTTGAACTGGCGCTCTGCTTTCCTTCAATGTCAAGAGTTTTCCCCTTGTGCAGTTGATTGATCATCTCGACGACTTCATCGATGGTCTTGCCGTTGTCAAGAAGGGTTTTCGCCAATTCCAGCCGCCACGCCTGGTTCTCGCGGTTGTCTGCTTTCAACTTGCGGTATTTTTCCAACTGCCACTTGTAAACGAGATCACTCCACTCGTTCGTCCATTCCTTGTAATTCTCGAATATGCTGTTTACGGCAGCGTCCTTCAGGCGGTCGGCAACAGATTTGTTAAGGTTGGAGGCAATTTCCAGCGCCTGGAGGTCGTTGATGGGAATGATGGAGTTTTCGGTGGCCTTGCTGGCTTCAAGTGCTTGGGCAAAACAGGCACCGATGGGATTTTCCAGCATGTCTATGACAGATCCAATGATGCCACCTACCAATTTTGCACCACCTCCAGCCAGAAATTGGTCGATTTGGTCCAAAGTGGATGGGTTTTGTTTGTATTGCTGATACTCGGCACGATAGTTTGTTACTGCGCCGTCAGGCATGGCCAGTTTGTCTGTTCTGCTCTCGCCATTGACCAATTGGGTGACGGTCACCGACTGGGTGCCAGCCCAACTGAGTGACATCGTGGCATAGTCATTCGTCACTTCAGTCGGCATCCCTTGGCCATTCAGCGAGATGGTGGTCTGGACTTCTCCTGCCACAGTGATATTGTCAACACTGTTGCCATAACCGTAATGTACCGTTGTCAGGGTGTTATTATCCTTATTGTATCCTACCACATTGTGCGGTGTTTGTGCCATTGCTGCCAAAGTCATCAACAGCAGTGAGCACATACCCATTGCTTTTTTTCTTATCATCATAATATCTTATTGTATGTTTATAGGCCAACAGCTAATAGTTTCTTAGTACTTCTCGTCGGTGTGGTCGAGTTCGTCGCTGGTGAGTTTGCGGTGGTCCATCTTGTACCAGCAGTAGGCGATGTAGGCCAGCACGAAGGGAACGAGGATGCTGACGATACTCATGACGGTGAGGGTGAACTCGCTTGACGAGCTGTTGCGCAGTGTGAGCGAGCTCTGGACGTCGAGCAGCGAGGGCAGATAGGCGGTGTTGTTGTAGCCCATCACCCAGAAGAGGGTCATCACCACCAGCACGGTGCCGATGCCAGCAGGCCAGATGCCACACTTGTAGTCACCCTTCATCAGCGTCTTGCCCACGCCAAACAATACCATCACCACGCCAATGAGCAGGATAATCAGTGCCCACCACATCGTGAGGTAGTTGTGCAGGTACTTGTAGGCTACCCACTGGGCATTGCCGCCATCGTCATAGCCCACTCCAGGAGCGGTGAGGATGACCACTACCACGGCGAGGAACAGGGGGACGAATACGCCCGCATTGATGAGCAACAGGTGGCGCTGGCTGGCATTCACCTCCTCATCGTCGATATTGTTGATGAAATAGAGCGATGCCAGGGTACGGGCCAGGAAGAACACCATCACACCGAAGAGCAGGTTCTTCCAGTTGAAAATCGCCTCGATACCGTGCTGCGGTCCCCACTGCGAAATGGATGAGCCCTGTACGTTGAGGATGTTGCTCTTGGTCACCGTGAATTCGGCGCCAAAGAACATCGTCGCTACCGCCACGCCCAGCAGGACGGGACCCAGGATGCCGTTGATCAACAGCAGCGTGTCATAGAAGCGCGAGCCGTAGATGTTACCGGGTTTGGAGCGGTATTCATAGCTGATGGCCTGGATGACAAAGCTGAACAGGATGAGCATCCACAGCCAGTAGGCACCACCGAAGCTGGTGCTGTAGAACAGCGGGAACGATGCGAAGAAGGCACCGCCAAAGGTCACCAGCGTCGTGTAGGTCAGTTCCCACTTGCGTCCCATCGAGTTGATGAGCAACGCGCGTTTGTCGGGCTTGACATAGTGGATGAGCATCGATTGGCCACCCTGCACCATGAGCAGGAACACCAGCAGTGCGCCCAGCACCGACATGATGAGCCACCAGTAATTCTGCAATAAATTGTATGTAGTCATGTCTTGGTTCCTCCTTCCTTGATTAATCGTTAACGGTGTCTAAGTCGGTCTGTGACTTCTTGGAAATCTGCTTGCAGATGATGCCGATGTCGGCAATCAGCAAGGCTGTGAATACCACGGCAAAAATCCAGAAGGTCACCTGCACATAGCCTGCGCTCAGGTCACTGATGGCCACCTTGTTGGGCATGAGGTCCTGAATAGTCCAGGGCTGACGGCCCACCTCGGCAACGATCCAACCGCTGGCGCTGCACAGGTAGGTCAACGGGATAGTGATGATGGCCAGGATGTGCCACCACTTGCTCCACTTTGCCTTGTTAAGGATGTTGGGCTTATAGACAAACAGCAAAGCCAACAAGAGGAAGAGCAGCAAGTAACCGCCCACGGTCACCATGAAGTGGAAAGTGTAGAATGTCAAGGGAACATTGGGAATAGCCTCCTCGGGCGTCTCCAGATAGGCGTAGCCGAAATTCTTGAAATCGGCATTGATGGCACTCTTGAGGCTGTCCTGCATCAACGTGTTGCCGTTGTTCATGGCTGCGCTGTACTGCGCGAGCAGCTCCTGCACCTGGCGCCCGCGTTCTATGCGGTCGGCATAGGACACTGTATTCACCTCATTGCCCTCGTTATCAAAGGAGACACCATTGATAATATCCTCGATGCCGGGGACAAACGCCTTGTAATTGTGGGTCGCCAGGAACGACAGGCCGTAGGGGATGCTGATGTCGAACAGGTAAGGATCCTGCTCGTCGAAGGCCTGCTTTGACGGATTCAGGATACCGAAAGCCACAATCGACTGTCCGTGGTCACCCTTGTACAGGCCCTCCATCGCTGCCAATTTCATGGGCTGGTATTTGGCCACAGTCACGGCGCTCGTGTCGCCAGTAATCATCGTCAGCACGATGCCGATGACGCCCACCCAAGCACCCACCTTGAGGCTGCGCTGGCAGTGCTCATAGTTGCGCTTCTTCAACATCATCCACCCGCACACGCCGCAAACGAACACACCAGCCAGCGCCCATGCGCTCAGCACGGTGTGGAAAAACTTGCTCATGGCCATGGGCGAGAGTGCCACAGCGGCAAAGCTCGTCATCTCGTTGCGCATCGTGGCGGCATTGAACTCACAACCCGTGGGATACTGCATCCACGCGTTAGCCACGAGGATCCACAAGGCCGACAGGCTGGCGCCGATGGCAGTCAGCCACGTGGCGGCCAGATGGAATTTGGGGCTCACCTTCTTCCATCCGAAGAACATCACGGCGATGAACGTCGATTCCATGAAGAAGGCCAGAATGCCCTCCACAGCCAGCGGGGCACCGAAGATGTCACCTACAAACCAACTATAGTTGGACCAGTTGGTTCCAAACTCAAACTCCAGGATGATACCTGTGGCGACGCCGATAGCGAAGTTTACGCCGAAGATGGTCATCCAGAACTTGGTTGTCGCAAGCCATTTCTCGCTCTTAGTCTTGTAGTAGATTGTCTCCATGATGGCGATAATCACTCCCAGGCCCAGCGTCAACGGCACGAACAACCAATGGTAGATTGCCGTGAGTGCAAATTGCGCCCTCGACCAGTCAACAACATTGATTAATTCTTCCATAATTCTATAGTTTATAGTTTAATGATTAAATCGTTAGCGGTTCACCAGTTGCTGACGAACGTATTCGGTTTTTTCCTCCTCAGTGTCACACTTGGAGTTCAGGAAATTGGGGAAGAAAAGCAACTTGATGATGACAAAAAAGATAAACAGCTTGATGCCTATGATCAGCCACAGCGTCTTGCCCACGGTCATGCTGCGGAATCCATCATAATATAAATGGAAAACGCGCGACCAGAAGCCTTGACTATTTTCGGGAACATTACTCATAGGGTGAAGGTTAAACTTATAATCAATTGGCAAAATTAATGATAAAAAACATTTTTGCAAATTAATAGCCGTAAATTTTGCCATTCATTAAGGAAAAATCGGAAAATTGCATGATTATTTCAAAATAAACATTATATTTGCCATATATTTCATCTTTGAATTCACATTATCAACACTTAAAATGATACGACAATGAATAGACTATTACTTTTCAGGACATTAACCACCATGGTGGCGTGTCTGGCACTGGCGTTGCCGGCCAGGGCCTACGATTTCTACATGAACGGCATTTATTATAGTATCAACGGGACTAACGTCACAGTACAGAACAACGGCAGTATTAATTCCTACAGTGGCGATATAGTAGTCCCTGCCGAGGTGACCTACGAAGGCCAGACCTATACTATCACTAACATTGGTTACCAATCCTTTAAGGGTTGTACTGGTCTCACCAGCATCAGGTTGCCCGAGACCGTCCAGTACATCATGAATGAGGCGTTCATGGACTGCTCAGCACTGACTAGTGTGACCATCCCCAGTTCGGTGGCGACCATGTATCAGAACATCTTCAAAGGGTGCACGTCACTGACCGATATCTACTGCTTGTGGCAAACGCCACGCTCTATCAATGCCAACAACTTTGATGCTACAACCTATGCCAATGCGACATTGCATGTGCCCTTTGGAACAAAAAGCAGTTACAAGGGCATAGCGCCATGGTCAAGTTTTACCCATATTGAGGAGACCAGCAAATTCATGGTCAATGGCATTTACTACAATGTTACGGGCACCAATACGGTAGAAGTGACCTATAGGGACACCAATTTCAACTACTATAGCGGCAGTGTCAGCATTCCATCTAGCGTGACTTATGCTGGCAAGTCCTACACGGTGACAGCAGTAGGACGTTTTGCCTTCAGGCAATCGTCCAACCTGACTTCAGTCACCATTCCCAGCACGGTCACATTGATTGATTATGGCGCATTTCACAATTGCTTAGGCCTGACATCCTTCACCATGCCCAATAGTGTGACCACTCTGGGCGAGTTCTGTTTCCAGGAATGTCAGGACTTAACAAACATCACGCTGTCCAACGCGCTTACCAACATTCCACGGCAATGTTTTACTTACTGCACATCTTTAACATCCATCACGATTCCAGCCTCAGTCAAGGAGATTTATTATTTTGCTTTCTTTAATTGTCAAAGCCTGCAATCTGTCACCATTCAGGAAGGTGTCGAGCAAATCCTGAATGGCGCTTTTGGGTCTTGTACATCATTGGAGTCCTTTACGATTCCTGCCAGCGTTACAACCATTATTGAGGGAGTCTTGGCGACCTGCACCTCATTGGCCTCCATCAATGTTAACAGCGCCAACACACATTACCGTTCAGTGAATGGTGTATTGTTCACCGCAGCCATGGATAGCCTGCTGCAATATCCCCCAATGAAGAGCGGTACTGCCTATTCGATACCAACTAATGTGAAAGTCATCGGGACTGATGCGTTCAGCTGTTGTGCCAATCTGGAATCGGTAACTCTACCCAATGGCCTCACTACAATTGGTTCACTGGCATTCTTTGATAGCGAAAAAATAACCTCATTCTTCATCCCCGCCAGTGTCAGTCATATCGGAGAGAGAATTTTGGACAATTGCCTCTCGTTAGTAAACATTGAAGTGGCGGCCGATAATCAGAACTACATGAGTGATTATGGCGTCTTGTACACCAGCGACGGCAAGATTCTTATGCAATATCCATGTTCACGCCCCGACAAGCATTATTCCATTCTGAATACAGCTGATTCCATTGGTTATTACGCGTTTTCCAACTCTCACTATCTCAAGTCTGTTTACATCCCATCTGGCATTAAAATGATTGACCAAGCCACCTTTTTTTCGTCCAATCTGGAACGGGTAGTCATTGACGAAGGATTGGAAAGAATCGAACGCAACGCGTTTGGCGGATGCTCTTATCTCAAGTCAGTCTATCTGCCATCGACGCTCAACTATATTGGTGATCTCGCCTTCCAGGTGGATACCCAACTCGGGCAGATCACCTTTGCCGGTTCAACGCCTCCTGTCATTGGATATCAAGCTTTCTATGGGACTGGATATGATTATGAAGAAGTTGTACTTTATGTGCCTGCCAATGCTGTAAGTAACTATCAATCGCTTGACTGGAATTCTTCCGTCTTCTACATGAATGTGAATCCGATATCCTCGCTTGTTGCTGGTAACACATTCACAATCGATAGCCTGAATTTTGAAGTCCTCGACAACAATCTGAATGTCAAGATGACTAAAGTGACCAGTACCAATATTGAGGATCCAGGCATTTCACCCAAGGTATCTTATCTGGGCAACCTGTGCACAGTGACCATGATTGCCGACCATGCCATGGCCTACTGTACCAAGATGAAAAAGGCCGAGATTCCTTTCTCCGTACAAACGTTGGATAGATACTGCGCTTATGGCAGCACCAAATTGGAAAATCTTATCTTGAGGGAAGGTGTCAAACGAATTGATGGATTTGCTTTCTCCCACATCAGCAAAATAACCAGCGTGGACATTCCAGCCAGTGTGGACAGCATCTCGGGCGATGCCTTCTCCTATGACCCTGCACTGCGCAGCATTAACGTTTCGGGCACTAACAGCAAGTACTGTAGCGTGGATGGTATTGTTTTCTCCAAAGACAAAAAGCGACTGGTCGCATTTGCCAACGGCCATGGGCTGGAGTACACCGTACCTAATGGCACACAGATCATCGGTCGAGGGGCATTCCGTGGATCTTCGTCATTGGCTACCGTCATCTTACCCGAAAGCCTCAGAAAAATAGATAATTACGCGTTTACTGACTGCTCTGGTTTTAATGGAATTGATGTGCCGAATGGAGTTACGACCATCGGCAATAGCGCCTTTTTAGGTTGCACGGCGATAACCCGTGCCGATCTGCCTGCAACGCTAACCGAACTTGGTTACGAAGCCTTCCACAACGTGACCAGTTTGTCACAACTCAACGTTAGGGCCACGACACCACCCACCTGTCTGACCTATCTTTATCCCCACTCGGGCGAACAATCAGAACCATTTATCGCCAGCCAATATTCTAACGTCCAACTCGTGGTGCCAATCGGTTGCGCACAGGCCTACAGGGCGGCAAACATCTGGAAAAAGTTCCAGAATATTTCCGAGACTGAATTCCCTGTTGATATCCTCCGTGGTGACGTGAACAGTGACGGTTCAGTCTCAATCGCCGACGTGACGGCCCTCATCGACTACCTGCTGGGCAGTGGAGGCAGTATCTCCACTAGTGCCGCTGATGTGAATCTAGATAACAATGTGAGCATCGCCGACGTGACCATGCTCATCGACTACCTGTTGGGGGGAGCGTGGCCAGAGCCTGATTCTATCGACATGTGGTACCTCATCGGTGACCACGTGGGCAGTAATCCTTGGGAAAACGACGGCACAAGCAGCATTGGCCGCGGATTGATACCGCTTTACCCCGTTGGGGAATTTGATGGAAATGGCAAAGGGGAATTAGTGTACGTCGGTTATTTTGGTGCCAACGATGCTGTCATGCTCATCCACCATCCGGGCAGCAGGGATGACTGCTGGGGCATGCACGCCAACGGTATATTCGCTCATGGCGGGGAAGATATTATCGGCATTCCTCCTGGAAACGATGGCTACTACAACATCATTCTGAACACTAAGACCAATAAGTTCTACTTCTATCCTTATAGTCTCACCACCCCTGTCACCTTCAACACCATCAACATCATTGGCGACCACTGTGGCTGGGATGTTAGCGATCCCCTTTTCGATATGACTGGCTTAAATCCCGGGAAGGAGAATCACAACTGGATTTTCAAGGATTTAACGGTCACAGGCGACAATGCACTCAAGTTCACTGCCAACCACACTTGGGATTACAATTGGGGTGAAGCTTCATTCCCCTATGGGCGCGGTCTGCATAATGGAGACATTATCCCTGTCAAAAAGGGCACCTATGACGTCTTTTTCAATGACATCACTGGCGATTTCAACTTCATTGAGAAATAAGGATAATTTACCTCTTAACTCATTTACTTTGAGGGTATTAGATTGCTAATGCCCTCGTTTTTTTTCATCTCGGAAAAACAGCTTTTATAAATAATGTCATCAATTTAGGGTCGTTTTGCCAAAAAAAACTTATCTTTGCCAGTTAAACAACCATTATTAGTTCCATCATGGAGTTCAGGACGACAGTCAAGACGGGCGAAAACCGCAGTTGGCTGCACCATAGCGACAGCGTGGTGCTGTTGGGGTCGTGCTTCAGTGACAGCGTCGGCGCCAAGATGCACGGCGCCCTGTTCAACGCCACGATTAACCCCATGGGCACGCTCTATAACCCGATGAGCATTGCCCGTGCGGTGCAGCGGCTTATCGATAATGAGCCTGTTGCCGGACAAACGCTGTTCATGCAGGGCGGCGTTTGGAACAGTTTTGACTTCCACTCGCGTTACTCCCTGCCTGACAAGCAGGCGACCATTGACCGCATGAACCAGCGCATCGCCATGGGACATGATGCCCTGCAAGGGGCGCAGCTGCTCACCATCACGCTGGGTACTGCCACCTGCTACCGCTTGAAGGCGACAGGCGAGATTGTCGCCAACTGCCACAAAGTGCCGCAGCACGAATTTGAACGCCAGATGGCGACGGTGAACGAAATGGTGCAGGTGCTTGACAGGATGTTGAGCCAGTTGCATGAGTTCAATCCTGAACTGCGTATCATCTTCACGGTGAGCCCCATCCGCCACATCGCCGACGGCCTGGACACCAATTCGCTGAGTAAGGCCCGCCTGCGTGTCGCCATTCAAGATGTCATAGACCGTCACAGTGATTACTGTGACTATTTCCCCGCCTATGAAATCATGATGGACGACCTGCGCGACTATCGCTTCTATGCTAGCGACATGGTGCATCTCAGCGACGTGGCGGTGGAATACATCTGGCAAGCCTTCCAGGCGACCTACCTTGACGATCGCAGCGCCCTTGCCGTGGCACGGTGCGAGCGCGTTCACAAGCGCCTGCAACACCGCCCGATGAGTGCCAACCGTGAGACGGTGGAACGCTTCAATAACGACACCGCCAGCGTGGTGCGTAACCTCATCAAGGAATATCCCTACCTGGCCAATCATCCCGAACTCAGGGGATGAGGTAATGAATAAAACAGAAATGAACTACTCGATAACAGAAATAAGCAACGTGCTGGAGGTGACCGGCGGAAAGATCATCGACGAGGATGCCATCGTGGGCCAACTGCTCACCGATTCGCGCTCGCTGACTGTCCCCGAAGAGACCATCTTCTTTGCCCTGCGCACCGAGGCTGGCGACGGACACAATTTCATTCCTGACCTGTATGAAAAGGGCGTGAGGAACTTCATTGTCTCCAGCGACTACTATATCCTGCCCGAGTGTGCGGGTGCCAACTACATTGCCGTGGACTCTCCGTTGGACGCTTTGCAGTCGTTGGCCACTTTCCACCGCAGGCGTTTCCGTGAATTGCCCGTCATCGGCATCACGGGTAGCCGTGGCAAGACCGCCGTCAAGGAATGGCTCTACCAGTTGCTCAAGGATGACTACCGCATCGTGCGTTCTCCGCGCAGCTACAATTCCCAAATCGGTGTGCCGCTGTCGTTGTGGGACATTGACAACAACACTGACCTGGCCATCATCGAGGCGGGCATCTCGACAACGGGTGAGATGGATAACCTGCAGGCGATGATACGCCCCACCATCGGCATCATCACCAACCTGGGCAGTGAGCACAACGACGGCTTTGCCTCGATGGAGCAAAAAGCTCAGGAAAAGGCCAAAATCCTTTTCAACTGCGAATGCATCGTCTATTGCGCTGATGCCCCGCTGGTGACCCACACCATCGCCCCGCTACTCGAGACTGATGTAGCCATTGCCATGTCATGGTCACGTAACCATTGTGAGGCGCCCCTGCAGGTCGATGGCACCGACCGCAGCGAGAATGCCACCACTCTGCATTACACCTATGACGGAGAGTCTGGTGCAGTGACAATCCCCTTCACTGCTGACCGCGACCTGGACAACGCCATTACTTGTCTGGCAGTGCTGTTGCACCTGGGCTTGGACCGTGAGATCATAGCCCAGCGCATGGCGGTCCTGACCCCCGTGGGCACACGTCTTAACGTTATTGAGGGTGTGAACAACTGCACCGTGATTGTCGATAGCTATACCAGTGACTATAACTCCCTCACGCCCGCGCTCAACTTCATGACGCGCCGCGCTGGTAACCGCCCGTGCACTGTTATCCTGAGTGACTTGAGCAATGATAGTTACAGCGGGGATGAGCTGTATATCCGCGTGAGCGAACTGCTCAAGACCAAGCGGGTGAAACGCCTCATCGGCATCGGTAAGGACATGTGCCGCTATCAGCGTCACTTTGGCGACCTGCAGCAGTTCCATTTCTTTGATGATACCCAGGAATTTATCAGCCACTTTGCCAAGGGCGATTTTGACGACGAGACCATTCTTGTCAAGGGGGATCCGCGATTCGGGTTCAGTCAGATCATCAACCTGCTGGAGGCCAAGCAGCACATCACCGTCATGGAAGTGGACCTGAATGCGCTTGCCCACAACTTCAAATTCTTCAAATCCCTCATTAAGCCCAGCACCAAGACCATCGGCATGGTCAAGGCCAGCGGTTACGGTGCAGGCAGTTATGAGATTGCCAAGACGCTGCAGGACTGCGGTTGCGATTACCTCGCCGTGGCTGTGCAGGACGAGGGTGTGGAATTGCGCAAGGCGAGCATCACCATGCCTGTCATCGTGCTCAATCCCATTGGCGTGAACTATAAAGCAATGTTCCAGTACCATCTGGAACCCGAAGTCTATAGCCTCGAAATGGCATACGACCTCATCCGTGAGGGTAAGCGCTATGGCGTGAAGGGATTTCCCGTTCACATCAAGATTGACAGTGGCATGCACCGCCTGGGTTTCACCCGCGAGCAACTGCCCGACCTTATCACCCTGCTCAAGGGTCAGGACGTGGTCATCTCCGCCTCGGTGTTCACTCACCTGAGCGTTGCCGACGAGCCAGACCAGGATGCTTATACCCAGTCGCAGTTTGACTACTTTGACACGTGCAGCGAAATGTTGCAGCAGTCGTTCGACCATCATATCATGCGTCATGCGCTCAACACCAGTGGCATCGTGCGTTTTCCCGAGCATCAGTATGACATGGTGCGCATCGGCATAGGGCTCTACGGCATCCGCACCCTGTTTGACGGCAGCGAGGATGCGCTCATGCCCGTGTCGGCGCTGCGTTCCATCATCATCAGCATCAAGGAGTGGCCCGCTGGCACAACTGTGGGATATGGCCGCAAGGGTGTGCTCACGCGTGATAGCCGCATTGCCACCATTAACATCGGCTATGCCGACGGCTTTGACCGCCACTTTGGTAAAGGCAAGGTGAGCATGTGGGTGGGCGGCAAGTTGTGTCCCACGGTGGGCAACGTGTGCATGGATGCCGTGATGATTGATGTGACCGATGCTCCATGCAAGGTGGGTGATACTGTCGAAATCTTTGGCGAGCACGTGCCCGTTGAGGTGTTGAGCGAAGCCCGTGGTACGATTCCCTACGAGGTACTGACCAGCGTGAGTCCCCGCGTCAAGCGTGTGTATTACCGAGAATAATATCAACATGAGAAATAAGATTGCCAACATATTGATACTAACCGCCTTGGTACTGTGCACGGCATTTCCAGCCCAGGCACAGGACATCGAGGCCAACGGCATTTTCTACAACATCATCAGCGATACCCAGGTGGCTGTCGTACCCGCCTATCATGACGGTGTGAACCATTATGAGGGTTGCATCATTCTGCCCGAACGGGTATATTGCGACGGCGTGAACTATGAGGTGGCTGCCATTGCGCCGAGGGCATTCTGGCAGTCGGCAGTGACCGAGGTGCAGATACCCAATAGCGTCACCATGATCGGCGAGGCGGCCTTTGCCGATGCCGAGGAGTTGACCGACATCACCCTGCCGCTCGGATTGACCGCCGTGAGCCGTTACATGCTGGCTGGCACCGCCGTGAGCCACATTGTCCTGCCCGAAGGGGTGACTTCTATCGAGAAAGGTGCCTTTGAGGATTGCACCAGTCTGAGTACAATATTCCTGCCCGCCTCGCTGCGGTACATCGGTGAGAGCGCTTTCGGCTATTGCGTGAACCTCGATGAGGTGTATAGTGATGCCGCCATTCCACCCTATGTTAAGGGCAATGATGCCTTTGAGGGTTGTGACGGAGTCCATGTCATGGTGGCTGATAATGCCATCGCCCAGCATTACCAGGATGACGTGGTGTGGGGTAACGATGAGGTCTTCTCGATGTGGATTGATGAGGGGCTTGCCTCACCTCCCACCATGCAACAGGAAAACGTGGGCCAAAACTGGACAGCCCTCACGTTGGGAAATGACTTGGCTTACAAGATTTACGGTCCCGACGGCTATCTGATGGCAATTACCGCCGCCCGTCGTTATTTCCTGCCCATTGGAGCGGCAAGCACCGACTATCTGGTCGTGCCCACCACGCTAATGTATGACGATGAAGACCTGCAACTGGTGGCCACCTCCGAGCCTACCGCCATCGAGGATGTCAAGGAGGACCGACCCGAGGGTGATATCACCATTTTGGGGCTGGACGGCACCATCTATATCGAGGGCGACACCCACGGGATGTGGACATTTATCTACGACGTATATGGCAACCTGTGGTATGAGCGTCCCGCAGTCAATAACTGTATCAGCTTGCCTGGCCCCCGCGTGTACATCGTTCGTGTGGGCGACATCTGCCGTAAAGTAATGCTGAACTGATGAATAACGAGGATATCGACATCAAGTATATGCGCATGGCACTCGACGAGGCCCACAAAGCGCTCGACCGTGACGAGGTGCCCATCGGCGCCGTCATCGTGTGCAAGGGGCGTATTATCGGTCGTGGCCACAACCTGACTGAGACCCTCACCGATGTCACCGCCCATGCCGAGATGCAGGCCATCACAGCCGCCGCAGCGACCTTGGGAGGCAAGTATCTGACTGACTGCACCCTGTATGTCACGGTGGAGCCTTGCCTGATGTGTGCCGGGGCTTTGGCCTGGAGCCAGATTCCCCGCATTGTGTATGGCGCAGCCGATGACAAGCGAGGTTTTCACACCCAGTGTGCTGCCCCGTTTCACCCCAAGACGACAGTCACGTCGGGCGTGCTGGGTGACGAGTGCGCAAAACTGATGACCGACTTTTTCAAGAAAAAACGACCATTAAAAACCAAAGAGAAATGAAAAAGATATTCCTGAAATCGATTGTGCTGGTAGCGACCGTCATGTTCATGACAGCAGGTGCTTGTGCCCATCCCGCTCCCAATGCTGCAGCGCCCAAGGATGGTGTTGAAGAAGTGCAAACACCACCTCAAGCCGACACTATTGAGGTGATGAGCCAAAAGATGAACCGCATGATTAAGAATGTGGTCATCAAGCCTCAATGTTACTTTGCCGCCGATAAGCAAAAGGAGCGCTACCCCGTGCTCTACCTGTTGCATGGCGCCTTTGGCTGCTACAGCGATTGGAGTAAAAAGACTAATATCGATGCGCTGGCTGACCAGTATGGAGTCATTATCGTTTGTCCCGACGGTCAGGACAGCTGGTATTTTGACTCGCCAATCGATCCCCAAATGCAGTTTGAGACCTACGTGAGCAAGGAGTTGGTGGAGTACATCGACAGCCATTACCGCACCTTTGCTAACCGCTTCATGCGCGCTATCACTGGTCTGAGCATGGGTGGTCACGGCTCATTGTTCCTGGCATGGCGCCATCCCGACGTGTTCTGGTCTTGCGGCAGCATGAGCGGCAACATGGACATTACCCAATACCCCGACAAGTGGCACATCAAGGACCGTCTGGGCGAGCAGGCCGAAAACGAAAAGTGCTGGCGCGATCATGCCGTGTGCAATCTGGTGGACCAGTTGAAGGCTTGTCCCTTGCAACCCGCCCAGAATATCATCATCGACGATGGTCTGAACGACATCTTCATCAAGAACAACATCGCCCTGCACGAGCAGTTGGTCGAGAAAGGCATCGACCACGATTTCACGGTGCGCCCCGGACGTCACAGTTGGGACTATTGGGTGAATTCGCTTGACTATCACATGATGTTCTTTTCCAAGGCGTTTGCTCGTGGAGCGGAACTCATGAAACAATAAACCACGAAACCTAACAATACCATTATGTTAACCAACAAACGCCCTAAGATACTCATCATCTATACTGGTGGAACCATTGGCATGATTGAGAATCCCGAGACCCGGGCCTTACAGCCGTTTGATTTCTCTCATCTGATGGACAATGTGCCCAAAATCAAGAAACTGGACTATGACATCGATAATATCCAGTTCAACCCGCCCATCGACAGTTCCAATATGGATCCGTCACATTGGCGTGACATTGCCCTGGCCATTGAAGAGCGCTATGACCGCTACGACGGTTTTGTCGTCCTGCATGGCACCGACACAATGGCGTTTACGGCTTCGGCGTTGAGTTTCATGCTCGAGAACCTGAGTAAGCCCGTTATCATCACGGGTTCACAGCTGCCCATCGGCGAGGTGCGGACCGATGGTGAGGAAAATCTGATCACCGCCCTGCAAGTCGCTGCCGCTATCGATGAGAAAGGGCGTCCACGCGTCCAGGAAGTCGCCATCCTGTTCGAAAACTACCTGTGGCGTGGCAACCGTGCCACCAAGATGAGCGCCGACAACTTCAACGCTTTCAAGAGTTTCAACTACCCCGAACTCGCAGAAATCGGCCTCGATATCGAGTATAACGCCAATGCCCTGCGCAAGATGCAGCCGCGGCCCCTCAAGGTCTGCACTGACATGGACAGCAACGTCATTTTCCTTGAACTCAATCCCGGCATGACCGAGCAGACCCTCAAACACCTGCTCCACACCCCTGGTATCAAGGGCATCGTCCTCAAGACTTATGGTGCCGGCAACTGTCCCACCCATTCCTGGTTCATCAATAGCATCCGCGAGGCGGTGGACCATGGCGTTGTTATCGTCAATGTCACCCAGTGTGTGAACGGCGGTGTAAACTGCTCCCTCTACGAGACAGGCAACACCATCTCTGAGGCAGGCGTCATCAGCGGTTATGACATCACCAGCGAGGCGGCAATCACCAAACTGATGTTCCTCTTCGGTCAGGGCTATACCCCCAACATGGTCAAGAAATACATGGCTAGTGACATCTGCGGTGAGGTCACCATCCCGTGACTACCATTAGAAACGCTAAATTATTTACTTAAGGATGGGGAAATGGAACTGGCGCAGTTGGCGTTCCAGTTCTTTTTCATGGCCGCCGGTGTATTGGTCGCACAGGGCGTGAAATTGCGGGGAGTGGTTCAGGTGAGTCATGTGGGCGAGTTCGTGGCAGATGATGTAACGCACCAGCGATTCGGGAAGGAACATGAGGTTGCGGGAGAGTTGGATCACCTTCTTGGCTGTGCAATGGCCCAATTTGCGCATGCCTCGACCTACCTCAAAGCCGGCAGGTTTCAATCCCAGTTCGTTAGCCACCTGTTGGGCATAGGGTAGCAGTTCCTTCTGAGCCATATACTCCATCGCGTGGCTGATCATGTCTGACATGAACTGCTTGTTGTCGTGTTCGTTCAAGTCGGTGGTGGGGTAGGCTTGCACATGCAGGGTGTCGCCTTCCCACTGGGTCTTGATATAGCCTGGACGCGGATTGGTGGGCTCTATCACCACTCTGCATCTGAAACACTCGATGATTTGGCCGAATTGGAATTCAGGCACGTTGGGACAGGGCAAGGCCCTCAGCTTTTCACGGTTGCGGTCAATCACGTCGCGCAGCATTGCGATGGTTGACCCCAGCGGGGCACGCATCAGCAGGCTTCCGTCGGGCTGTACAACGAACCGTACCGAGGTCATCCCACGGCGCAGCTCGAGGTAAACTTTCCCAAATTCTTCGTCCTCGATGTAGCCCTTCATCTCTTGTGAATTGATAAAATGAAAACAATAAATACAACAAATACAATCTATTGTAAATGAATAATTTGTATTTATTGTACTTATTGTCTTCCTTAAGTCGTTTTGCTTAGAACTTGGTGATACCCATGATCTCGCGCACGTCGGCAAGGGTTTTGCCTGCACGGGCACGGGCACGCTCGGCACCCATCTCCAGGACGCGGTGTAGATAGGCATCGTCGTTCTCGATGTCAAGGATTCGCTCGCGGATGGGAGTCGTCATGGCCACAATATCCTCGGCAATCTCTTTCTTGAGGTCGCCATAGCGGATGGAGCAGTTGTTATAGGCGTCGGTGAAGAATTGCACCTTGTCGGGGGTGCCCACGAGTTTGAGAATCGTGAAGAGGTTCTGCACGGGCTCTGCCATCGGTTGGTTGGGTTCGGTGGGACCAGCGTCGGTCACGGCGCGCATGACCTTCTTGCGGATGGTCTTCTCGTCATCAACTAGGTAGATGCAATTGCCCTCACTCTTGCCCATCTTGCCGCTGCCATCGAGGCCGGGCACCTTGACGGGCGCACTGCCGAAGTTGAAATTCTGCGGCTCCTTGAAGTATTCAGTCTTGTAGAACGAGTTGAAACGGCGGGCGAACCTGCGGGTAAGCTCTAGGTGTTGTTCCTGGTCCTTGCCAACGGGCACAAAGTCAGCGCGTTGGATCAGGATATCCACTGCCATCAGGGTGGGGTAGGTCAACAGACCGGCATTGACGCGCTTGTTGGTGCTGGCACCGATGATTTCCTTGGCCACGTCCTCGTCGTCATCGCCCTGGGTGGGGGCTGTAATGCCGAGGGCTTTGCGGGCTTTGTCCTTGAAGGCGGCGGTGCGCATCAGCTCGCCGATGCCCACGTGCATGTTGAGCAACAGGTACATCTCGCTCACCTCGGGAATGTCGCTCTGCACAAAGATGGTTGACTTCTCGGGGTCGAGTCCTGCTGCCAGATATTCCGCCAGGATGTGGCGCACGTTGGTGTGCAGTTCCTTAGGGTCGGGGTTGGTCGTGAGGGCGTGCAGGTCGGCAATGAAGTAGTAACTGTCATAGTTGCCCTCGTTCTGCATTTTCACAAAGTTACTTAATGCGCCTAGGTAGTTACCCAGATGCAACTGTCCCGTTGGACGTATTCCACTCAAAACAATCTTCTTATCCATATTCAAAATCCTGTAATTTTTATTTCGATGGCTGCAAAGATAGTTATTTTTTTTTGAATTACGGCTATTTCACCATCTGCAGCAGGGTTGGGGCGATACCTGGACAGGCGGCGAGGATGCAGATGCCGTGGTCGTTGCGGTAGCGCTTGACGATGGCTCCCGCCTCCAGGGCGATGAGTTCACCGGCACAGGCGTCCCACTCCTTGAGGTTCAGTTCCCAGTAGCCGTCGAGCCACCCGGCGGCGACATAGCACAGGTCCATCGCTGCCGAGCCGAGGCGCCGTAGCCCCCTGATGCGGGGCAATACCAGGGTGACGCGGTCCAGGTTGTTGTCGGGGTTGGTGGCTTTGTCGTAGGGGAAGCCTGTTGAGATGACGGCGCGTTGCAATTCGGTAGTGGATTTGGCTTGCAGCCACCCGTAAGGACCGTAGGCTCCCTTGCCCTTAATGGCAAAGAATTCCTCATCGAGTGTGGGGGCATAGACATAACCCATGCGTGTTTCGCCATCTACTTTGAGACCGATGGAGATGCAATAGGTGGCAAGGCCGGCGCTGTAGTTTACCGTGCCGTCGAGCGGGTCGATAACCCATTGGCATCGGGCATGGCGGTGGTCATCGCCGCTTTCCTCGCTCAGGATGGCGTGGTCGGGGAAACGGGCATGAATGGTGTCGATGATGATGCGCTCGCTGCCCTTGTCGGCCTCGGTGACGATATCAAACGCGCTACCCTTGTCCTCGATGTTAAGGTCACGGCGGCGAAAGCGGCTTTTCAGCACCACTGCCGCCTCTTGGCACATCTGTTGTGCCGTCATGAGCCACTCTTGCTCCTGCGGGCTGAAATCATTGTTTGCTAAGATGTTTTTCATAATCTTTTTTACCTTTTTTACTGAAACTACCTGAAACCTAATATTATTAAAAAGGGAGCGACTTTCTCGCCCCCTTGTTTTCCTGTTACTCTACTGTGCCACTATCGCCATCGGGGTCGATGGGAATCTGGCGCTTGAATACCTCCTTGAACGTGATCAGCGTCTCGCTGCGGCCCAGACCCATCTTCATGAAGCGGTCGTGGATGACTTGCAGCAGGTGGTCGTTGTTCTGGGCATAGAGCTTGATGAACAGGTCGTACTTACCCGTGGTGAAATAGCATTCCACAACCTCGGGGACAGTCTTGAGCCTGGCCACCACCTCGTCAAATTTGGAGGGGTCATTCAAGAAGAAGCCGATATAGGCGCAAGTCTGGTAGCCCACCGATGTGGGGTCGATGAGCGAGATGGACCCCTTGATGACGCCCATATTATAGAGCTTCTGGATACGCTGGTGGATAGCTGCACCCGAAACATTGCAAGCTCTTGCAATCTCCAAATAGGGTTTACGGGCATTCAATGACAGCATTTTCAAAATTTTGTAGTCGAGAGAATCAAGTTTTGTTGCCATAAGTAATATAGTTTTATAGTTTATAATGTATGCTTATTAAAGATAATTAGCGGGTTCAACACGTTCATTTACAAAGTGCAAATATTATGAGCTAGTACGAACTTCATACCTGCGACGCTACAAAGTTACAACAATTTTCCAAATAATTTGATGATTTATAAGAAAATTTCAAAAAAATCTTCTTATCTGCTATCTTTTTATGCTACCTTTGCACAAATTTTGCACTACTTATGATACTCAAAGAAGCGATAGAACAACTCAAGGAAGGGCTGGCAGGAGTAGTCGAGCCCCAGGAGATGCAGGCGATGATACGCATCATCTGCGAGGATGTATTCAATTATGACCAGGTGGATGTGGCCCTGCGACAGGAGAGCGAGTTACCCGCTTTTGCTCCCGAACGCATCAGGGACATTATTGCCCGATTGCGGCGCCATGAGCCGTTGCAGTACATCGTGGGCAGTGCGCGGTTCCATGGCCACCGCTTCAAGGTGACCCCTGCCGTGCTCATTCCTCGCCCCGAGACCGAACAGCTGGTTGACCTCATTATCGACGAGAACACAGCGAGCGACCTGCGTGTTCTTGATATGGGCACGGGCAGCGGATGCATCGCGATCTCGCTGGCCCGAGCGCTGAAGTTTGCCCAGGTTGATGCCCTCGACGTGTCGCGCGACGCCCTTGCGGTGGCTAGGGAGAATGCTGCCGCCCTCAAGGTCAAGGTGCGGTTCTTCGAGAGCGACATGCTCTTGCCGCAGCCTGCCGCCAGCTATGATATCATCGTGAGCAATCCGCCCTACGTGTGCTGGAGTGAGCGCGAGGCCATGGAACCTAATGTCAAGGACTATGAGCCTGGTCAGGCCTTGTTTGTGCCCGATAATGACCCCCTGCTGTTCTACAAGGCGATTGTTCCCTATGCCGCCCAGTCCCTGGAGCGTGGAGGCCGCCTCTACCTCGAAATCAACAGGCGCTTTGGCAACGAGGTGAGGCGCTTACTCGAGGATAACGGCTTTGACGAGGTGCGCATCATCGAGGACAGCTACGGCAACGTCCGCTTTGCCGCCGCTATCAGACAATATTGACAACTATTATAGACAACGTTGACAACATGATTATTTAATAAAAAAAGTTGTCTCCACTTGTTTAAAAGAGTTGTCCAAGTTGTCTGACAAAACTATGTACTAATAACATTGGTAATTGACGGGAAGTATATGCTGAGGGCGCTGCAGTTGGCGCGTCAGGGAGAGGGGCACACCTCGCCCAACCCCATGGTGGGTGCGGTGATTGTCGCTCCCGATGGCACCATTATCGGTGAGGGTTGGCACCGCCAGTGCGGCGAGGCCCATGCCGAGGTCAATGCCGTGGCCAGTGTCACTGATCCTGGTCTGTTGCGGGATTGCACCCTCTATGTGACGTTGGAGCCATGTTCCCATTACGGCAAGACGCCGCCTTGTGCCCGACTGATTATCGAGCGCGGCATTCCCCGTGTAGTGGTGGGTTGCCTGGACCCCTTCAAGGAGGTGTCGGGTCGTGGAGTCGCGATGTTGCAGCAGGCTGGTATCGAGGTTGTTGTAGGCGTGCTGGAGCAGGAGTGCCGTGCCCTTAATTATCGCTTCATGGCCGCCCACACGACGGGTTGCCCGTGGGTGCAGCTCAAGTGGGCGCAGACGGCCGACGGCTTTATTGCCTTGCCTGCTGATGCTGGCGAGAATCCCCTGCGCATGTCCACACCCTTGACCATGCGGCTGATGCACCGCCAGCGCGCCCTTTGTGACGCGATTGTCGTGGGAGCCAATACCGCATGCATCGACAACCCCTCGCTGACGACGCGCCAGTGGCCTGGCAAGAGCCCATTGAGGGTGATCTTGTCGCGCAATTTGTCAATCCCCAGCAACCTAAATCTACTCACCGATGGCCTATCCACCATCGTCTATAACAGTGTGAAAGACGGGACCTGCGGCGCCGTGGAATATGTCAAGATGGACACATCGCAGCCCCAAGCTTGGCTTGAAGATTTGTACCGCCGCGGCATTACCAGCGTCATGGTTGAGGGCGGCACCCAAGTGCTGCAGCAACTCATTGACGCCCATGCTTGGGACGAAGCCCGCATCGAAGTCAGTCCCCGCCGGGTTGGCCAGGGCGTCCCTGCCCCCGTAATCGATGGCCAAATGACAGCGCGCCACATCATTGACGGCAACCAAATCACCTATTTCACATGAACAAGTCATCCATAGTGATCACATTTTGGAAAAAATCACTATAAGCGTTCTTTTTTATTCCAAATGTTGTGATGAGAACTGGATGAACAGATTTGCGGCAATGGGTTTCTTCAATAAATGTCGCTACCTTGTGTCTAAGGACCATGTCATAGTTATGTTTTACTTCAAACGGATCAAGGGAGAACTTCATTTCACACAAGTTGATCACACGGTCACTGCGGTCAATGACCAGGTCGATTTGGGCACCTGGTGATGTTTCACGGCTACGCCACGGCGAGTACTCGATATCCACAGCGGGAATACCGAGTGCACGTTTGAGCATGGTAATATGCGTGAAACAAACGTTTTCGAACGCAAATCCCCGCCATGCATTTAATTCTGGCAAGAGATGGCTCGATTGCCAGAAGTTTGGTCTCACAGGCTTCTTATCGATGAAATGCAAATAAAACAACACAAAGCAATCTGTGAGACGATAATACACGTTTCGTTTTGAGCCGCTATAATGAACGTAATGCTTGATGAAATCGCTGGCTTCTAAAGCTCTTAATATGGTTGTTAATGCGCCTCCATAAGGGATTGATGTGCCTTGAGAGATTTCCTTGCGCATGTAACCCTCATTGCGGGTCGAGAGAAAACGCACGATTTGGGCATATCGCTCGTGACGGACGAATAATGACCTGAAAAGGCGGTCGAATTCTTGATAAAGTCTGCCCGAAGGGTTAAAAAACAGTTGATCAATGTTTTGTGCTAGACTCTTGCCCCGTTCCAGGTAGGACAGATAGTAAGGCATCCCACCCATGACCATATAGCACTGTAACTGGTCATATCGATTCATGACAATCCCACGGGTTTCATAATATCGTTCGCATTCCGATAGCGTGAACGGTGATAGCTTGATTTCGCGTGTCGTGCGGCCATACAAACCGCCATAGCTATTAATTAAATGGTCGGCTATCCAAGATGTTGCTGATCCACACACCACGAGCATGATGCGCTCTTGGCCTGAAGCCCAACTATTCCAAAAATGTTCAAATGCGGTCAAGAATCCAGAGCCGGGCACATCCATCCATGGCAGTTCATCGAGAAAAACTACCTGGCGGCTGGTGCCTGGCCGGGTTTGCAAGAACTCACGTAAAGCTTGGAAGGCCTCTAACCAGTTTGAAGGGCATTGTTCGATGTCTGAACCACAATTCTTGAGGGCGAGATAAAAACTTTGCAACTGGCGTTCAAGCAAGTTGTTATTATCAAACTCAACAGGAGACATCGCCGTGTGTTCAAAGGTGAATTGTCCCTCAAATACACTGCGCACAAGGAATGTCTTGCCCACACGGCGGCGGCCGTAGATGACTACAAATTCAGCTTGGCCAGAGTGATAGAGTGACTGTAATTCTTTAATCTCGGATTCACGAGCTACTAATTTTGCCATATTATTTTCTGTTTATTTGTGGTGCAAAAATACAAAATTTGCATTTCGTGGCAAAAAAATGGGCAGTTTTTCTGCCACGAAATTGATTTTTTGCGTGTCGTGGCAGAAATTTGAGCGATTATTCTGCCACGAAATTGATTTTTTGCGTGTCGTGGCAGATGGGGTCGGATTGTTTTGTACAAGATTCGGTTCTCTTTGTTGCAGTTTTTGGTGAAATGTGTTATCTTTGCAACGTGAGGGGTTGCCCTCGCTAAGGACATGAGGAAGTAGCGATTTTTTCGCGTAACGTTAGCTGCGTTATCCAGTACTGAAATCTGCAAAATTTCATTTTATCCAGGATAACAAGCACCAAACGTTCACGCCCAGATAGGGTGTGGAATGTTGCTTGTATTGGATAAAGGCATTGCAGAGCCTCAGTACTGTGCAAGTCAACAGATCTGCACCTTTTTTGTGTCTTTACCCCAAAGATGAAATCAAGTATTATTCACCAAATTATCAACAACTTAAAAGACACAAAACTATGAACAGAAAAACGATTATCCTAAAAACCGTCTTCCTGCTCGCCTGCCTTATAGCAGGCACTTTCATCGCAGACGCCGCTTACGACTTCGAATCGGGTGGCATCTACTACAAGATAGATAGTGGTGACAGCACCCTCACGGTAACTTATGGTTCTAGCACGAATGGTACATATTCTGGTGATGTGGTAATCCCCAGATCGGTGGATTACAATGATAAACACTACATCGTCACATCTATTGGCAGCACAGCTTTTTATAAGTGTACTGGGCTAACTTCAATATATATCCCGAGCACAGTCAAGACACTTAATGGATCATCTGGACAATCAGGTGTATATGGTTGTTTTAAAGGTTGTACGGCTCTAACTTCTATAGTTATCCCTAACAACGTTACTCAAATTGGTAATGAAGTGTTTGAGGGCTGTACTAATTTGTCAAGCGTTACTTTGAATTATGGGATAGAACGCATCGGCAATGAAGCTTTTTTGAATTGTACCAGTCTGAATAGCATTGTTGTCCCTGGCAGTGTGAAGACTATGGGATATGGTGTTTTTGAAGAATGCACAGCATTGTCCAACGTGACTTTAGGTTATGGAATTGAGACTATTGGGTCTAGTGCATTTCGAGGCTGTACGGCTCTTTCTGAAATCACTATACCCAATAGTGTGACAGACTTGGGAGGCTATTTATTCCATGGATGCATTTCTTTGTCACAAGTGAATCTTAGCGAGCGAATTACAGCAATTGAAGCTAGTACATTTTATGGTTGTACTGCTCTTACGGCAATCACCATTCCCAATAACGTGACAACCATTGGAGCAAGTGCTTTTTATGGCTGTACCAGTTTATCCGAAATAAACATCCCGAACTGCGTGACAGATATCAGATTTAAAGCATTCTATGGTTGTACAGGTATTACCCAAGCGACTTTGGGCAATGGTGTGAAAACCATTGGAGAACAAGCATTCTCTGGTTGTATAGGTTTGACGCAAGTATCTTTCGGAACTGGGCTGGAGAGTATTGGACAAAGCGCTTTCTACGACTGTACTGGATTGCCGTCAATCACAGTTCCTGGCAGTTGTGCATCAATCGGGAGTAGCTCTTTTAGAGGCTGCCTTGGATTGGCAACGGTGAACCTAATGCCAGGTGTTACTACTATTGGAGAAATGGCATTCTATGGTTGCTCCCGCCTCTCTCGCTTGACAATGAATGATGGCATTACCGATATTGGCAATCTGGCTTTCCGTGGTTGCACCCGTCTATCGACAGTGACGGTGCCCAATACAGTGACAGCGATTGGTAATGAAACCTTCAGTGGTTGTACACGCCTTTCCACTTTGGTTTTGAGCAATAACTTGCGTTCTATTGGCAATCTGGCATTCCAAAACTGTTCCGCATTGCCCAATATTACATTACCAGAATCCCTCATCAGCATCGGTTACGGGGCATTCAGTGGCTGCACTTCGTTCACCGCAATGGCCATCCCTGACAGTGTCACTACATTGGGCAGTGATGATAGTAATACTGTCAGTAGTTATTCTCACGGTCTTTTTTATAACTGCACCAATTTGACAAGTGTGACAATTGGTGAAAATGCAACTTGTGTTCCGGCGAAGTGTTTTTTGGACTGCACAGCATTGACGGATGTCACTTTAGGCTCTAGCATCACCTCAATTAGATACAAAGCTTTCTGCAATTGCACTAACTTGTCTCAAGTTATACTTCCTGCCAATCTCAACATCATTGGTGATGAAGCTTTTCGTTATTGTGAGTCCCTTATTAGGATAGACATCCCAGGCAAGGTAACTGCTATTAATAAGTCCGCTTTTGGTGGAGCTGGCATAGAAGAGGTATCATTGGGAAAAAATGTTGCTGTCCTTGGTGATCGCGCATTTGAGGGTTGTTGGAAACTACAATCGATTTCTATCCCTAAATCTGTTACCTCGATTGGCAGTTATGTAATCCAGAATTGCTCTTCATTGACTGATGTGGAATTTGCTAATGCCATTATAGGCCAATATATGTTCTTAAACTGCAAGGCCTTGGAAAAAGTTGTTATTCCCGACAATATCACTCAAATTCAGACGGGCGCGTTTAAGGGCTGCACGGAGTTAAAGGAAGTAGAGTTGGGCAGAAGAGTAATAACAATTGGACAGGAAGCTTTCAATGGTTGTAATGCCCTCACGAGTGTGACTTCTTGTAGTGACATCGCTCCCACTATGGCCAAAGAGAACTGTTTTTCAACCTATAGCACGGCAACATTGTATATTCCTATTGGGGCGACAGAGGACTATATGTTGACTGATTATTGGTACAAGTTTGCGAATATCGTTGAGAAGAACTTTGATGTCATCCCTGGTGATTTGGATGGTGACGGCGTTGTGAGTATCGCCGATGTGACTGACTTGATAGACCTGCTGTTGAATGGCAGTGAGGCTCCCGCTGCTGCCGACGTAGATGGTGACGGTAATATCACCATCGGCGATGTCACCGGGATTATCGACATGCTCCTGTATGGCAACTAACTTCATGTCACCGAAGAAAGACGACATCTGTGTGCATTTGCAGGCAGTTTTCAAGGTCGCGGCTGCTAATTGAAAAAGCATAGCGTCTTAGTGCCGTGGCGTGGTGGTAACGGATGAACCGTGGTTTACCGTGGGTGCGTTACTTCGTTAAAAAGGTGTAAAAAAGGGTGGATTAGCGTTTATTATATTTAACGGGTGTGTCACGTGTGCCCGTTAAGTAGTACCTTTATCCCCCAAAATGGGGCTTCTCTCATTATTTATAGTGAAAATCATGAGTTGGGAGCCAATTTTTTTGTAATTTTGCCGTTTGAAATAAAAATAGGCATTAGGCATTAGTTGTTAGGCGTTAGGTGGCATCCACTCCCCTAAAACCTAAAACCAATAAAGCGAAAGAAATAAAAAACAAGAATGATCAATAAATCACCGCTATATCTGCTGCTGGCGATAGCTGTCACGCTCTCGTCAATGTTCTCGTTTGTTTCCTGTAAAAAAGACAAGGACGATGATGAGATTTATTATTACAGCACCAGCACCCAGACGACCCTAATTAAAAGTTTTGCCCTTCAGGACGATAGCGAAGTGCTTACCAGCCTGGATTCGGTACATTTCACGGTTGACTACGACAACGGCTTGATCTATAATGCCGACTCGTTGCCCGTGGGTACTGACATCACTGGCCTGAAAGTCACCGTGCAGTTCCTGAACTCGGTGTCCTCGGCTCTTTTCAAGATTACGGGCGCCACAGAGCAGGCAGATACGACCATCGAATACACTTCCTCGATGACCCGTAAACTGGACTTCAGCGGCAAGACGGTGCTGACCGTCACATCGGCCGACGAGACCCAGGTCAAGGACTACGAAATCAAGGTGCTTGTCCACAAGTACAATCCCGACTCGCTCATCTGGAACAGGTCGTGGCGCCGAGACCTGCCCGGTTACCGCAGTGGCAACACGAGCCACAAGGTGGTGAAGCAGGGTGAAGTGCTGCGCGCGATGGTGTATAAGGACGGGGAGTGCCAGATACTGAGTGCCACCGCCCCCAATCAGGGCACATGGGACAAGCAGACTGTGGCTCTGCCTTTCGTTCCAGTGGTTAAAACGCTCACCGCCACTGCCGACGCCCTCTTCATCCTCGGCGAGGACAATGTGCTCTACAGCTCGCCCGACGGTACGGCGTGGACCTCTTGTGGTGTGACATGGTACAACATATTGGGCGCATATGATGACCGCGTGTTGGGCATCATTGCCGGCAGTGACGGCTACTATCATGATGAGTATCCCCGGATAGAGGACTTCGAGTCCAGTCATGTCCAGGACGGCTTCCCCGTGACGGGCGCTTCGGGCATGATTGTGACCGAAAACGATTGGACCGTGTCCCAGCAGGCGATGATCGTGGGCGGCAAGGACAGCCAGGGTAATGTGCTGTGCGACGTGTGGGGCTATGATGGTCACAACTGGGGTAAGATTAACAACATCCACTCTAGCGTACTGCCCGCCTTGACCGATGCCACGCTGTTCTCCTATTACACCTATAAGACGCTGTCCGGCGTTCGCCGCTATGCGCGCCAGCAGACGTGGTATGTGATGGGCGGCAGGTGTGCCGACGGTTCGCTGAACGGTAAGATTTATCTCTCAACCACTCAAGGTATCACTTGGGCCGAGGGTGATTCCACGTTGGCCCAGCCGAGCTATATACCCAAGTTCTACGGCGCTCAGGCTTTTGTCGCCGAGGAAACGCTCACCCCCGCTGCGGGCTACTACATGCCCCGACGAGTCCAGTCGCTGGTGACCTCGTGGCCATGCCCGTTTATCTATCTGTTCGGCGGCTACAACGACCAGGGCGAATTGCTGCCCAATGTGTGGCGCGGCGTGTATAACCGCATGACCAATTATCCCGTCTATTAAAAGGCCGATGAAGAAATCATTGTTCATAGCGCTGTTCATCGTTATGGCTGTCCTCCCCGGAGCGGCACAGCAATACATGTATGAGGTGGGTCCCATGGTAGGCATGACCGGATATCTGGGCGAGGCCAACAACGGTAACCTGTTCAAGCACCCGAGTTTCACGGTGGGTGGCTTGTTCCGTTATGTGCACAGCAGCCGATGGGCGTTCAAGGCCAATCTCAACTATGCGGGCATCAGGGGAAACAGCATGTATGACGAGACCTGGTATCCCGACGGCCTCAATTATGAATTTAACTCAAGCCTGATAGACTTGGGACTGACCGCCGAGTTCAATTTCCTGAACTATGGCCGCGGTCCCCTGTACAAGAAATATAAACCGATCTCGCCTTACATGGTGGCTGGTGTGGGCTTTGTGTTCGCCATCTGTGACGGTCACAACCAGGCCTCGTTCACTATCCCCTTTGGCATCGGCGTGAAATACAAGCTCAAGGACAAGATGGATTTGGGCTTTGAATTCACGATGCGCAAGGAGTTCAGCGACCGCATCGACGGCCTGAGCGACCTGTTTGGCATCAAGCACTCGTTTGCCAAAAATACCGACTGGTACTCGTTTGCCGCCTTCTCGGTGACTTTCCCGTTTGGCAAGCGCTGTATCAAGTGTAACCATATAGATTAAAGAAAGGCTATGTCATCACTTAGCGACAAAATACAGCAACTCGACCCCATGCGCATCCCGCAGCATGTCGCCATCATCATGGACGGCAATGGCCGCTGGGCCAAGCAGCATGGCCACGAGCGCAGTTTCGGGCACGAGAATGGTGTGGCCACCGTTCGCCAGGCGACAGAGATTGCCAGCGAGGTGGGTGTGAAATACCTGACCCTCTATACCTTCTCGACTGAGAACTGGAACCGCCCGCAGGACGAGGTGGATGCCCTGATGAACCTCATCGTGGTGAGCATCGAGCAGCAGACTCCCGACCTGATCAAGAACAACGTGCGCCTGACGACAATCGGTGACATGAGCCGGATGCCCGACTTTGCCGCCAACCGTCTGCGCAAGTGTATGGAAGATACGGGCCATTGCACCGGACTGGTGCTGTGTCTGGCGTTGAGTTACTCGTCGCGCTGGGAGATTGTCGAGGCTTGCCGCAAATTGGCCCGCAAGGCTGCTAGCGGAATCCTCAACCCCGAGGCCATCGACGACGAGATGTTCTCGCAGCACCTGGCCACGTGTGACATGCCTGACCCTGACTTGCTGATACGCACCGGCGGTGACCTGCGCGTGAGCAACTATCTGTTGTGGCAGATAGCCTATAGCGAACTGTACTTCACTTCAAAATATTGGCCCGATTTCACCAAGGAAGACTTTGTCGAGGCGATTGCCGACTTCCAGGCGCGTGAGCGCCGCTACGGTAAAACGAGCGAACAGGTTAATCAAGATAATGAAGCATAATTTTTCAATGAAGAAAATCAAGCATATAGCGCTGGCTGTATTGGCTGTGACTGCGGTGGCTCCCGCCATGCTCGGTCAGGAGACCTACACGTCCAACGACACCATCTATAACCCTAAAATCGTCTTCACGGCATCGCCCACACAATACCAGATTGCGGGCCTGCGTGTCGAGGGCGTCGAAAACTATGACGAGAACATCATCATCGGTTATTCGGGTCTGGCGGTAGGACAGCGCATCGATATCCCGGGAGACGACATCAAGGCGGCCGCCAAGCGTTTCTGGCGACAAGGCCTCTTCTCCAAGGTGCAGATCAAGGTCGAGAAGATTTACAATGATGAGGCATGGTTGGTGTTCAGCCTGCGCCAGCAACCCCGTGTGTCACAGGTGAACTATAACGGCATGAAGAGCGGTGAGAAGAAAGACATTATGGAACGTCTGAATTTCCAGCCCGGCAGCCAGATGACCCCTAACATTGCCGACCGTATCAAGCTCATCGTTGAGAAATACTATGCCAACAAGGGCTTCGGCCAAGCCACCTGCGAGGTGGTACAGGTGCCCGACCTGAGCAAGCAGAACGAGGTTATCGTCAACATTAACGTTGACAAGCATGAGAAGATCAAAGTCCACAAAATCTACATCGACGGCAATGAGGTGCTGAGCGACAGCAAGCTGAAGCGCACCATGAAGAAGACCAACGAGAAGAAGAGCCTGTGGAAGATTTTCTCTCAGAAGAAATTCGTTCAAACCGACTACGAGGCCGACAAGCAGCTCATCATCGACAAGTATAACGAGAAGGGTTACCGCGATGCCGTCATCTTGAGCGACAGCGTTGTCCCCTACGACGAGAAGAGCGTTGATGTTTATCTCAAGGTCGATGAGGGAAAGAAATACTATATTTCGGACATTACCTGGGTGGGCAATACGGTTTATCCGTCGGTCATCCTCGACGAGGTGCTCGGCATCAAGAAGGGAGACGTCTATAACCAGAAGTTGCTCAACAAGCGTACCCAGGAAGACGATGATGCCGTTTCCAACCTTTACCTCAATAACGGTTACCTGTTCTACCAGCTTGTTCCCATCGAGAGCAAAATCGAGGGCGACAGCATCGACTTGGAGATGCGCATGTTTGAGGGTAAGCAGGCCCGCATCAACAAGGTGGTCATCAACGGTAACGACCGCCTCTACGAGAAGGTTGTGCGCCGTGAGTTGCGTGTGCGCCCCGGTGACCTGTTCTCCAAGGAGGACCTCATGCGTTCGGCCCGTGAGATTGCCCAGACGGGACACTTCGACCCTGAGAAGATGGACATCCGCCCCGAACCCAACGCTGACAATGGCACCGTGGATATCATCCTTAACCTGGAGAGCAAGGCCAACGACCAAGTCGAGCTGAGTGCCGGTTGGGGTCAGACGGGTGTCATCCTTAAGGCCTCGTTGAAGTTCACCAACTTCTCGATTCAGAATCTGCTGCATCCGTCTTCCTACAAGGGTCTTATCCCACAGGGCGAAGGCCAGACGTTTACTATTAGCGCTCAGACCAACGCGAAGTATTACCAGGCCTACAGCGTGTCGTTCCTCGACCCGTGGTTTGGCGGCAAGCGTCCCAATTCGTTGTCGGTTTCGGCCTTCTACAGCCGTCAGACGGGTATTAACTCGTCCTACTATAATCAGCTGTACCAGAACGCCATGTACAACTACTATAATTCCTATTATGGTTATGGTGGTTACGGCTATGGCTACAACGGTTATGGCGGCTACAGCGGCTACAACTACTACGAGAACGCTTACGACCCCAACAAGTACCTGCAAATGGCGGGTGTGACCGTGGGCTTCGGAAAGCGACTGAAGTGGCCCGATGACTACTTCACCTTCATGGCCAGCCTGAGTTATCAGTGGTACAGCCTCAAGAACTGGGAGTACCTTTATTATATGAAGAACGGCGTGTCCAACTCGATTATACTGGGTCTGACCCTGTCACGCAGCAGTATTGACAACCCGCTCTATACCCGTAAGGGTAGCACCTTCACCCTGAGCTTCAACGCCACGCCTCCCGCCAGCCTGTTCGGCAAGAAGAACTGGAAGGCGTTGAGCGAGAGCAACACCGAGCAGTCCAAGAAGGACCTCTACCGCTGGATTGAGTATTGGAAACTGAAATTCCAGGCCCGCACCTACACTCCGCTCACCGATCCCGATGGCCGCTGGACCCTGGTGCTGATGACCCGCGCCGACTTCGGTCTGCTGGGCAGCTGGAACAAGTGGCTCAAGTCACCGTTCGAGACCTTCTACGTGGGTGGTGACGGTATGTCGGGTTCCTATACCTATGCGACCGAGACCATCGCCCTGCGCGGTTATGAGAATGGTGCTTTCACCCCTTACGGTTATGAGGGTTACGCCTATGACCGCTTTGCATTGGAGCTGCACTTCCCGTTGATGCTCTCTCAGAGTGCCACCATCTATCCCATCCTGTTTGTCGAGGGTGGTAACGCCTGGACCAATGTCAAGGACTTCAACCCGTTCAACATCAAGCGTTCGGCTGGTGTCGGTGCCCGTATCTTCCTGCCGATGATCGGTATGATGGGTATTGACTGGGGTTATGGTTTCGACACTGTATTCGGCGAGAAGGGCGGTAGCAACTTCCACTTCGTGCTGGGTCAGGAGTTCTAATGGATTTAACGCTGTTAAGTTAATTTTTTAGAGACCCTAATAAACGATTTGTTAACATCGCAGTCTAAAAGTCGTATTTAACAACCAAAAGATAATAGAGATATGAAGAGATTTGCTTTAATCGCAGTAGCGCTTGTTGCCGGCTTCATGGCCGCCAACGCGCAGAAGTTTGCTCTTGTGGATATGGAGTATGTGCTCAAGAACATCCCGGCCTATGAGATGGCCAACGAGCAATTGAACCAGGTGTCGCAGCGCTGGCAGCGTGAGGTGGACGAGCTCAAGAAAGAGGCCGACACCATGTTCAAGAACTATCAGGCCGACATGGTATTCCTGACCGACGACCAGAAGAAGAAGAAAGAGACCGAAATCACCGAGAAGGAGAAAGAGGCTCAGCAGCTGCAGTACAAGTACTTCGGCCCGCAGGGTGAGTTGTTCAAGAAGCGCCAGTCGCTCATCCAGCCCATCCAGGACGATATCTATAACGCCTGCAAGAAGGTGTGTGAGGAGCGTGGCTTCCAGCTGATCATGGACCGCGCCAGTAGCCAGAGCATCATCTTTGCCTCGCCGCGCATCGATGTGAGCAACGAGGTCCTCGAGAAGATGGGCTACAAGTAAAAAAACGATTCAAGAGTTGAAGTGAAATAATTAAGAAATTAGTATACTAACAAGAAAACTTGTGCCAACCGAAATCGATGAAGCTTGCTTTATTGGATAAGGCGCAGCCAAGTTTTAAAAAAATTATTTTTAGACATGTTTAAAAGATTTATGCTCTTAGCCGTTACGGCTACTATGATGTGCTTTGCTGCACAAGCTCAGAAATTCGGTTATGTCAACACCAGTGAGATCTTCAACGTGATGCCCGAGAAGGCCACCGCCGAGAACACCCTCAAGCAGGTGAGCGACAAGTATGAGACCGAGTTCAAGAACCTGCAGGATGCTTTCCAGAAGAAGATGAACGACTATGAGGCCGCCGACAAGGACGCCACCACGCCCCAGGCCATCAAGGATCGTCACAACCAGGAATTGCAGGACGATTACATGAAGATTCAGAACTTCCAGCAGACTGCTGCTCAGGATTTGCAGCGTCAGCAGGACACTCTGCTCGCCCCCATCACCCAGAAGCTCCAGAACGCCATTCAGGCTGTTGGTGCCGAGGGCGGTTACACCTTCATCTTTGACCAGGCTGCCGGTGCCATCATCTATACGGGTACCAATGCCGAGGACGTAAGTGCCAAGGTGAAAGCCAAGTTGGGTATTAAATAAAAAACGAAACACACAACACGATAAATGCTAAGATGCTAATTCCCTTGTCTGCTGAGATGCTGGCAAGGGAATTTCTGTTTTTATTGTCGGCATATCATGTCGGAATCAAAAAAAGTCTTTACCTTTGCCAATATTATTAATGTGTAATAAACTGAATAGAACGATATGAAAAGATTTTTGATGATTGTTGTGGCGATGTTGCCGCTCGTTGTTATGGCTCAGGCCAGAATTGGTATTATCAATTCGCAACAGATCTTTGACCTCATGCCCGAGAAGGCTCAGGCCGAGGCGCAGCTCAAGGCCATGAGTGACAGATATCATGCAGAGTATGAGTTGTTGAAGGGTGAATTTGACAAGAAATATGCCGATTACCAGACGGTGGCTGCCGATGCCTCGATGCCCGAGACTATCAAGGAGCGCCGTGTGCAGGAACTGCAGGAGAGTGACAAGAAGATGCGTGAGTTTGAACGCCGTGCCGCCGATGACCTGTCTGCCATGCGCGAGGCTCTCACACGCCCTATCGCTGAGAAAGTGCAGGCAGCTATCCGCACGGCTGGCGAGAGGGGTGCCCTCGATGTGGTGTTCGACACCGCTGTGACTCCCGTGGCCTATACGGGTCCCGCCACTATCGACCTCACGCCCGTCGTCAAAGGTCTCCTCGGTCTCGAGTATTGAAATCGGGTATTATCAAAATCTAAAAAAACCTGCATCGCAATTTGCAATGCAGGTTTTTTAGGGTGGAAGATGGGGCTCGAACCCACGACCTTCGGAACCACAATCCGACGCTCTAACCAGCTGAGCTACGTCCACCATGTATAGCGTTTTCCCTTAAACGCGGGTGCAAAGATAATACCATTTTTATTCCCGTGCAAGACTTGTGGCAAAAAATCAGAGATTTTTTCTTCAAGAACAGATCAGCGCTCGACGATTTCGGCGGGTGCGATACGGTCGCTGCCCTTGACAAACTCGCCCATTGAATAGACGCTGCGCAGGTTGATGTCGCTGTCAAACAGCAGGATATCGGCATCCTTGCCGCGCTGGATGGAACCCTTGCGGTCATAGATGCCCATGATTCTCGCCGGAGTCTCGCTGGCCATCCTGACGGCGTCCTGCAAGGGCACCTCAACAACGCGTACCATTGTCTTGATGAGACGGTCCATCGTGGCGATGCTACCTGCTAGTGCACTACGGTCCGAGAGCTTGCACACGCCGTCCTCAATGATAACACGGGGGTCGAAGGCGCGCTCACTGTCGCTGTCGGTCACGGCCAGGGCATCGGTACATAATGCGGTGCGCTCCACGCCCTTCATGTGATAGACCAGATTGAGCAGTGTTGCCGGCACATGGATGCCATCGGCAATCACCTCAACAGCCATGTCTTCAAGCAGATAAATGCTCTCCACTGTGCCTGCGTGCTTGAACTCACGCACGTTGTGGAAACCCGGCATGGCATTATAAAAATGGGTGGCAAGTGTGTAACCTGCGTCCCAGGCGGCCTTGACATGAGGATACTCGGCCGCGGTGTGGGCGATGGCGGCGATAATACCTTTGCCAGTGATGTACTTGCCCATCTCGACTGCTCCAGGCAATTCGGGAGCTGTGTCCCAACGGCGCATACAGTCAAAGTCCTCAACGATGTGCATGTACTCGTTTGGCTCTGGGATGCGGATGACCTCAGGCATCTGTGCTCCAGCCTTGCTGGGGTTGAGGTAAGGACCCTCCATGTGCATGCCCATGATGGTGGAACCTGGTTCCTTCATCAGATCATCGCACGTCTGGCAAGCCTGTTCCATCATGTCGAGCGGAGAAGACGATAAGGTGGCATAAATAGCTGTCGTGCCATGTTTCAGGTGAGTGCCCGCAACAGTCTCAAAAGCCTCGCGTGTGCACTCCTGGAAGTCGCAGCCTCCTCCGCCATGGCAATGCAGGTCAATGCCACCGGGCACCACATGCATTCCGTGGGCATCGATGACCTTGTCCATGCCGTCTAATTGCCGACTGCTCTTGCTCACCTCCTTGATGCGGTTATCTTCAATAATGACGGAGCCACCATTGATCCAACCTTCGGGCGTCAGCACATGACCGTTATAGATCTGAGTTAACATTCCAGTCTTCTTAAATCCTTCTTGACTTGCAAATATACAGCGTTTTTTATTAGCTTGCATAAGATTAATACATTTTTTTAGGTTTATTGACGAAAATTTTGATTTTAACACGTGTGGAAACGGCTCCAAGCCTTAGGATCGGGCAGGGTAAACACTTGGATAGGCCAAAATGATGCTTGGGCTTGGTCTTGAAGATTAGCTTGTTTGTCATTGTGATTGCTTGATTGGTCGCTTAGTGCCGATAAGCCGTTTTTTATTTCAAAAAAAATGTGTTCCTTTGTATTCAGGCTTAATAAAAAAGTGTTTGAACGCAATTTAGTAAAGACAGAAAAAGAGTCTGACTTAATCGTGTGTGTGTTTTGAAAGAGGAGGGTATTTCCTGTTTGAAGGAAGTGCTCTCCTGTTTTTAGAGGACAGCTAAATTGGGTCATTATTGATGTCACAAAATGATTAGAAGATGTTAAAAACGGGTGTTTTTTACTTAAAAATCACCTACATGAGGTCAAATCATAGTGCTAAAATCAAAAAAAAATGCTAACTTTGCATTATAAAATATGAAGTAAGCAAGATGGATGTAAAGAAAGTCTTATTTATATCGCAGGAGATTGCACCCTACGTGCCGGAACGCCGATTGTCACAGATAGGCCGGATTTTTCCGCAAGGTATTAAGGAACACGGCATTGAGGAGCGCACGTTCATGCCCAAGTATGGCATGATCGCCGAGCGCAGCAATCAGTTGCATGAGATGATCAGGTTGTCGGGCATGAATGTGATTATCGATGATACCGATCATCCCCTTATCATCAAGGTGGCAACGCTCCAACAGGCTCATTTCCAGGTGTATTTCATCTACAATGAGGATTATTTCGCCAGCAACCGCATCGACGAACTGGAGATGAACTGTTCGCCCGAGGACAATGATGAGCGCAGCATGTTCTTTGTACGTGCGGTCATCGAGTCGATCCGCAAGATGCGCTGGGTGCCCGACATCATCCAGTGCACGGGTTGGATTTCGGCATTGGCACCGGTTTACATTCGCACTATCTACGGAGACGATCCCTCGTTCCGTGACGCCAAGATTGTGACGGCCCTGTTCAACGAGGAAGGGGTTTCACCGCTGGATGCGCGCCTGAGCGAGAAGATGCACATGGATGGTGTTCCCAAGAATGCGCTCAAACCGATTGCCGGCAAGGAGTTGACCTATCAGGACCTTATGGCTTATTCCTTGAAATACAGCGATGCTGTCATCGAGTGCGAGAGCGGTATCGACGAGCGTGTGCTTGAAGCTGCTTCGGCTTTGCCCAAACTCCAGTTCATCGATGACGATGATGTCAACAAGGTGACCGAGTTCTATGCATCGCTGGACGCTTAATCTCTCGCTGTTTCGAAAGTTTCTCAAATCGTTTTTTATCATTTCGAGAATATGAAGTATCTTTTCAATGTGATACTGGCAGCGGCAGCGTTGCTCTGCTTGTACGCATGTACCGACGAGACCATCGGAGTTTCCATCACCGATAGCGTTTCGTCAATCATCGAGGATTCATCATTTGTGATTACGGGACAATCGGTGCTCAACGACCGTGTGCAGATGCGCACTAGCACCAAGATGCTGGGAGTGCTTCAGGCCGACGGCTTCGGACGTCTGGCTGCCGAGGCTGTGACCATGTGGATGCCCGCTGTCAATATCGATACGACTGGCATTAAGGCTGAGTGGATTGACTCCTGTCGGCTGATTTTGCGTTTACCCATCAGTGACGGCTATACAGGTGATCCGTTAGCGCCCATGCGCTTGACTGTGTATCGCTTGAACAAGCTCTTGCCCAATCCCATCTATAGCGACTTTGACCCCATCGGCTATTATGATCCCAGCGACATATTGGCTTCGGAGTCCTATTCTCCGTTGTCGGGCTGGATCGAGGTGGGTGAGTCCTATGTGACGGGAGCCCGCGAGGTGGATACGACGCGCGTGCTGTCAATTCCTGTTGCCACATCACTGGCACGTGAACTGTTCAACACCTACAAAAGCCATCCCGAGAAGTTCTCCAGTCCCAAGGCTTTTGCCGACGTCTTTCCAGGCATATACATCGCCAATAACTATGGCAGTGGCCATGTGATCAACATCAAGTCCACCGAGTTGGATGTCTATTATCACAAGCACGTGGTGCTGAGTGATACCGCAGAGGTCGATTCAGCTCGCTCACAAACCTATCTGGCTTCGACCCCCGAGATTGTATCGAACAACATCATCCATTTTGACATAGACGATGCCTTGAAATCGATGGTCAACAACGGTGAGGCCATCATTGCCGCTCCGGCAGGCTATGAGGTTCAGGTTCGTTTCCCCATCCAGGACATCATCGACCACTATCAGGCTAATGTGTCCAAGAGCCAGTCGATTATCAACAGCTTGTCGTTTGAGCTGCCCGTGAGTGTGCCCGCTACCCAGTATGACATCCAGCCGCCCACCTATCTGCTCATGGTCAAGACTTCCAAGAAGGACACCTTCATCAACGGGGACAGTCTGGTCAACAACAAGGATTCGTTCTATGCCATCTATGATGCGACCAACAAGAAATACACGTTCTCTGGCCTGCGCGACTATGTGATCAATATCATCAACAACCAGGGCGGTATCGCCACCGAGGACGACATCAACTTCACCATCACGCCTGTTGACGTGACCAACTATGTCTATCCTCAGTCTTACAGCTATTACGGATACTACAGCAGTTCCTCGATAGTGACCAAGATTTCACCCATGATATCGCGTCCCGCCGTCGTCAGGTTGTTGCTCGACAAGGCCAAGGTCAAGATTACCTACAGCAAACAAATTGTGGACTAAGTCTTGTGGGATTAAAAAAATAGTGCTACCTTTGCACCCGCATTGCAAAACGTCGCAGTGCACCAAGCCGCAATAGCTCAGTCGGTAGAGCATTTCATTCGTAACGA